>JBARIW010000092.1:0-53752 GCA_049799955.1 Pyrinomonadaceae bacterium | reverse complement strand
CTCTTTTTCTTTTATTGATTTTATACGTGAGCTTCGGTTAAGAATCTCTTGTGGGAGTTTAATCGTCCGGTGCGAAATAAGCAATCGAAACTGCCGCGAAATCTAAAAGAATTTACTTTTATTTTTCTTAACAAAGGCGCTTATTTCCTTGATGGTCTTAAAGTTTTCTATCAGGCGGTTTTGCTCCGCGCTGGTTTGAAAATCGTCGCCGCTGTTTATATAGACGGCGTTTGACGTGTAAGAATCTTTTGCGCCGAGACATCTTCCGGCGACGATAACCTCGGTTTTGCCGTCGTCGTTAAGGTCTTCAAACCCGACGCCTTCCACCCAGCAGCCGGTTTGACCGTCGAAAGCGTCCGCAAATTCATAAATCTGCTCGCCGTCGCGATAGATATAAAACGTCGAGCCGCGCGGCAAATCTTTGTCATCCATCATCTCATCGAGATTGCCGAAGGTTACGAAACACGATTTTGGAAACGGTTCGTAGTCGAAAACGAAAGTCTGGTCGGCAATAAGCTTTTTACGGTCGAGTCTGGCTTTCAGACAGGCGGATTTATCTTTTGGCGCGACGGTTTTTGCCGGAGTCGCTTCCGTCGATTCGGATTTTGCCGGTTCGTTAGCTTTTGCCTGAACCGCGTTGTTTTCAGCTTTCGAGTCATTTGCTTTCGGCTGTTCCGCTTGTGTCGTTCTATTTACAGAACAGGCAATACCGCCCAAAGCAAACGCTAATGCGGCAATAATAAAGACGAAAATTTTATTCATTGGTTTGTCGAGTTGGCTTAAATTAATAAAGTTTTTACCTTTCTTTTTAAGGCTTAAAGACCTTTTTAGTATCTTCTTTTTTTATTTGAACGCTGCTTTGAATCTCGGTTCGTTTTTCGAGCCTCAACTCGTTTTGCGCGGAATCAATTTGTATCGAGAAGTCCCGGCAGCGCATTTCGGAAACGGATGTCTCTCTAGCATTAAATTTCCAGAAACGGTATGGAATATTAAAGTTTTGAGCCAGATTTTCGGCAAATTCCTTCGCGTCTTTCCATTTTATCGTGTTCGGGTCATAGACGATTTCCAACGTGTTGAGCTTTTCTTCGAAAAACTGCGCGGAAACCTGATACACATTTTCAAATCCGGCGGATTTACTGTACTGCGGGTAAGCGGTGATGGCGGAAGAATCGAGATAACGAACGCGGTCGGGCGGGATAATTTTGTCTGCCTCGTCGCGCGACATTCCGAGTTTTAAGCCGCGAATAACCGGCGCGTCCTTTAACGTCAAATCACATTCTTTCGACAGCAGAAAAGCTTTTGTTTTTTCGTTCGGCGTCGGTTGCGGGACGGGGTTTTTTTCAGCCACGATTACCGGCGAAGGTTTTGTTACGGGATTCGGATTAGCTGACGGCGCGGGCGTCGCGGTCGGCGTCGGAGAAGGTTTTTCAGCCGGTGTCGGCGAAGGCTTTGCAACGGGCGTCTGAGAAGTTTTGGAAGGCGTCTCGGTTTTTACATATTCCCACGTTCCGTTTGATTTCAATGTAACGGCTTTTCCGTCTTTCGTCGAGGCTTCGATAACGGCTGCTTTCGGTTTTACCTTTATTTTCGGTTTGGTTTTGGCAATTTTTTTTGTTTTAACCGCGACTTTTGGTTTAACCTGCTGCGGTTTAGTCTGAACTTCCTGACCGAAATTTAAGGTAGAAAGAACGAGCATCAACGAAAACGCGATAAAATGTCTCATACAGCGATTTTAATTAACTCGCGGCTTAAAATCAATATCTTTAACCCGGCAATAAATAAAATGATAATTGTTTGCCCGCCGAAGCCTTGCTAGAATAGGTCATCCGGTTTTTCAAGCCTGATTTAATAATTACACAGGAAAAGTATTTAATGAGAAAGTTTCTGACGATAAAGCTTTACGCTCTTTTACTGTTTCTTTTATGCGGCGCGGCTTTCGCACAGCAGCCGACGGCGACGCTTACGGGCGTTATTACAGACCCGAACGGCGGGGCTATTTCGAATGCAACCGTTACGGCGACAAACATTTCGAACAATATTGTCCGCAATGCTGCGACGAATGATGACGGCGTTTATGTTATCTCGACTTTGCCTGTCGGGGAATATTCCGTAGCGTTTGAAGCCATAGGTTTCAAGAAAATAATTTACGATAAAGTCGTTCTTAATGTCGGTCAGACGTTAAGCTCGGATGTGATGTTGAGCGTCGGAGAAGTCAGCGAGGTCGTGTTTGACGACGATTCCGGAATCGCAGCGATTGTTGACACGCAGACTTCGAAAGTCGATGCGGTAATCAATGATAAAGAAATCGAAAATCTTCCGCTCAACGGGCGAAACTTTCTCGAACTCGCGCTTTTAACGCCGGGAAATTCCATCGCGCCGAACTTTGACCCGACGAAAACCAATACGGTGATAATCTCTTCCGCCGGACAGCTTGGGCGCGGCGGCAACGTAACGATTGACGGGACGGACAACAACGACGACGTTGTCGGCGGCGCGTTAATAAATATCTCGCAGGACGCGGTGCAGGAATTTCAGGTGGCGACAAATCGCTTTTCAGCGGAATACGGGCGTTCGGCTTCTTCGATAATAAATGTCGTAACCAAAAGCGGAACAAACGAAGTGCGCGGCTCGCTTTCGTTTTTTGAACGCGACCGTAGATTGCAGGGCTTGCCCGCGACATTTGACCGCAATCAGCCGACGCCTCCGTTCGACCGCCAGCAATATTCGTTTACGCTCGGCGCGCCTGTTATTAAAGACAGGCTTTTCGCCTTCGGCGCGCTCGAATATCGCGACCAGGACGGCGCGGTTCTTGTCGGCATCCGCGATGTCGCCAATCGACGCATCACGCGCGGTTTTGCCGCCGCGCCGCTCGGAGATTTGCTTTTCAACAGCCGGATTGATTTTCAGGCAGACGATTCGAACAAATTCGACTTTCGCTATTCGTTCGAAGATGTTGACGCGACCGATTCGAGCAAGCTCGACCGCGCAATCGGCTCGGCTTCTTACCTGCAAAATCTGAAAAACCGCTTTCACTCGTTTATGGCGAACTGGTCGAGCGTTCTCTCGCCGAAAACAGTCAATAATTTCAGCTTCAGCGTCAATAATTTCAAAAACGAGACAAATCCTGTTTCAAACGGCATTCAATTTACCTTTCCGAGCATTCTCGACGGTTCGAGCTTTCGCGTTCCGCAGGCGACAAAGCAGAATCGGATGCAGTTCAGCGACGCTTTAACGACGATTGCCGGTAATCATACTTTGAAATTCGGCGCGGAATATCAAAGAGTCGATTCGAGCCTGTTTCTCGGCGTTTTTCAGCAGGGAAGAATCGAGTTCGTGCAGGATTTTGCCGATGCCGACCGCAACGGCGACGGCGCGATAAACGACAACGATTTGCTTTTCGCCGTAACGCTTCGCAGCCAGTTTCCCGACCGCCCGCTTAATCTGGAAGATGTTGACAACAATCATTTCGCGTTTTTCGTGCAGGACGATTGGCGCGTTACGAAAAATTTTACGCTGAATCTCGGCTTGCGTTATGAAGTTGATACGAACGTTAAAAACAATTCGGGCTTCGCAAGCGTCAATCCGCTCGTCGCTTCGTTTTATAGAGGAAATCGTAAAGCCGATTTAAACAATTTCGCGCCGCGCGTCGGGTTTAATTATTCGATGCTTGATGGAAAACTCAGCATTCACGGCGGCTACGGGATTTATTACGACCGCGTCGTTCTGGAATTAATCACGCTCGAACGCGGGCTTGACGGGCGCGCTTTGCCGGTTGCGGTTCGCGCCGGAAACGCTTTGCGCGACCCGATGGGCGTGCCGGTTTTTCTCGCGCCGAACGGAACGTTTCTGCCTTTCGCGCCGACGCTCGCCAGTCCTTTTTCGGGGTTTATTCTTCCGGGCGCGGGCGCTTCGGGGATAAATATTATCGACAATAATTTGCAGAATCCGATGATTCAGCAGTCTAATCTCGGCATCCAGTGGGAATTTGCGAGAAATTACGTTTTTCGCGCCGATTACCTGCACAATTTCGGCACGAATTTTATCATCGGGCGAAACGTCGGCGTAGTTTTCAATCCGGTCGTCGGCGGTCCTGACCGCGTTGTAAATCTCGAATCGAGCGTCAATTTCTATTATGACGGCTTGCTTCTCAGCGTCGAGAAAAGATTGTCGAATCGTTTCCGGTTTCGCGCCGCGTACACGCTCTCGAAAGCATTTAATTATGCCAACGACGACCAGATTCCATTCTCCAGCGGTCCGATAAATTCGAACAATCTGCAACTGGAATTCGCGCCGACGCCGAATGACCAGAAGCATCGCTTCACGATGGCTGGAACAATCGATTTGCCTTTCGACATAAGACTTTCGCCGATTTTGACGCTTGCTTCGGGCGTTCCGATGGATATTTTGCTGCCTGACGCGTCCTCGCGGATTCCACAGCTTCAAAGAAATGCGGGCGGAAGGCTTTTCAAAAACGCCGCTGAATTGAATACTTTTATTCAGCAATTAAACGCAAATGGCGGCGTAAATGGAAATCCATTGCCGCTTGCGCCTGCCAATGCCAGATTTAACGATAATTTCAGCTCGCTCGATGCGCGTCTTTCAAAAACGTTCGTTTTCAAAGAAAGATTTCGTCTTGAGCCGATTGTCGAAGTTTTCAATCTCTTTAACACGACGAATATTTTAGGCGTTTCAAACACGAACTATTCAGGATTCGGAAACGTGCTCGGAACGCCGAATTTCGGTCAGCCGGTAACGACGGCTGGCGGAGTTTTCGGTTCGGGCGGCGCAAGAGCGTTTCAATTTGCAGCGCGGTTAACTTTTTAAATGATGAAGTAGGAACGATGAATGATGAACAGAAGAAATTGTCTTTACTTCATCGTTCATCGTTCCTACTTCATCATTTCTATCTTATGCAATTAAAAAGACAATTCGGGCTTTGGACGGCGATTGCGCTGATAATCGGGCAGGTGATTGCCGTCGGAATTTTTCTGACTCCGGCTGGAATGGCTAAATCGGTCGGCTCGCCGTTCTGGCTTTTTTTGATTTGGATGGTGATGGGCGCGATGACTTTGAGCGGCGCGCTTTGTTACGGCGAGCTCGCGTCGCGTTTTCCCGAAGCGGGCGGAAGTTACGTTTATCTGCGCGAAGCTTACGGCAAACCGCTGGCATTTCTTTACGGCTGGATGGTTTTGCTCGTTCTCGACCCGGGATTGACCGCTGTTTTCGGCGTCGGTCTGGCGGGTTACGCCGGTTATCTGGTTGAGTTGTCGCCCATTGGAAAACAGATTCTGGCAATTTCGGTTGTCGTCATAATCGGCTTGATAAATATTCTCGGCGCGAGAATCGGCGCGGAATTTTTGAAAGTCTTAACAATTCTTAAAATCGGAACATTACTTTTTATTGTTTTATACGGATTTCTCGGCAGATTCGGCGATTGGGCAAACTTCAAGCCGTTTTTCGCGCAGCCGACCGATATGTTCGGCGCTTTGGCGGGCGGACTGGTCGGCGCGTTTTTCGCGTTCGCCGGCTGGTGGGAAGTTACGCGCATCGCGGGCGAAGTCGAAAATCCGCAAAAGAATTTACCGAAGATTTTGGCGATTGGCGTGATTGCGATAACGATAATTTACATCCTGACGAGCGCGGTTTTCATGTATCTTGTCCCGCTTTCAAAGGTTACAAACGACGAAACCTTTGCGGCGCAGGCGGGCGAAGCTTTATTCGGCACGACCGGCGGCGTGATTTTCGCTTCGATTGTCATTATTTCCGTTCTCGGAACTCTGGTTGCATACCTGATGGTTTCGCCGCGCGTTTATTACGCGATGGCAAAAGACGGTCTATTTTTCAAATCGTTCGGCGAGCTTCACCCGCGTTTCGAAACGCCGCACCGCGCGACGATAATTCAAATTGTTTTAGCTTCAATCCTTATTTTATCGGGAAGTTTTGAGCAGATTATCTCCTATTTTTTCTTTGTCGTCGTGTTTTTTATCGCGCTGACGGTCGGCGGGCTTTTCAAAATCAGGAAAAGAAAATTCGACGGCTACAAGACAATTCTTTTCCCTTTTACGCCCGTTTTTTTTCTGTCGATAACCGCGATTGTTCTGCTGATGATAGCAATGCGAAATCCTTTTCAAACATTCCTCGGCGTCGCGGTTGTTTTGCTCGGACTTCCTGTTTATTATTTAATTTTCAATACAAATCGCAAATCTAAAATCTAAAAATCTAAAATTACTTTATGGCTTGGATAAAAACGATAAAATTTGAAGACGCTGACGAAAAGCTGCAAAAAATCCTGATGGAAACGCGGATGAATTATCCTCAGGAATACGCTGCGCCCGCGCCTAAAGCAAGCACCATCAACGAATCAATCGTCGATTCGCACACGCTCATTCCCGACGCGCTTTTTCACGCATTTTCGACATTCAGCGCTCTGATGTCGCCGGAGCTTCCGCTCGAACGACGCCAGCACGAGATGATTGCGACGATGGTTTCTGTAACAAACGACTGTTTTTACTGAGTGGAATCTCACGCAGAGTTTCTGCGTCGCGTTACATTGGATGAAAATTTAATCGAGGCTTTGCGCTCGGATTACAAAACCGCGCCGATAACCGAAGCCGAAATGGTGATGTGCGATTACGTCGTGCAGCTCACGAAAGATGCGACGAAAATTCATCCCGCATATCACGAACGGCTGCGCTCGGTCGATTTTGACGATACGGCGATTTTGCAGATTACGCTGATTGCATCGTGGTTTAATTACATCAATCGCGTTGCTGACGCGCTCGGCATCGGCAGGGAAAATGGAATCTGATTTAATCATTCACAATGCAAATCTGGTAACCTGCGCGGCGAACGGCAAACCGAAACGATTTGCCGGTATGCGCGACGTTAGCTTGATTAAAAACGGCGCAATCGCGATAGCTGACGGGCTAATTGTCGGCGTCGGAAAGTCGGACGAGATTTTGAGTCGGTTTCAATCCGAAACGATAATCGACGCGAACGAAAAAGTCGTCTCGCCCGCGTTTGTCGAGTGTCATACGCACGTTGTCTTTGCCGGAAATCGCTTTGATGAATTTGAGCTGAAAATTAAAGGCGCGGATTATCTGGAAATTCTCGCCTCGGGCGGCGGAATTATCTCGACTGTTCGACAGACGCGTGAAGCAAGTTTGCAGGAACTCGTCGCGCAAAGCCGAAAACGTCTGGATAAGATGCTTGCTTTGGGTGTTACTACCTGCGAAATCAAAACGGGTTACGGGCTTGATACCGAAACCGAATTGAAAATGCTCGATGCGATTTTTGATTTGAACGATTCACACGAAATTGATTTAATCCCGACATTTTTAGCCGCTCACGCCGTTCCGCCTGAGTTTAAGGAAAATCCCGATAAATATGTCGATTTGATTTGCGAGGAAATGCTGCCGCTCGTAAGTTCAAGATTCAAGATTCAAGATTTAAGATTTAAGATTGAAGATTCAAGATTTAAGATTCAAGATTCAAAAAATCCCTTTTTTGCGGATGTGTTTTGCGAGAAAAATGCTTTTGATTTGGAGCAGTCAAGACGCGTTTTGGAAACGGCGAAAAGTTTTGGTTTTAAGTTAAAAGCGCACGTTGACGAATTTACAAATCTCGGCTGCGCGCGCGTCGCAATCGAGCTCGGAGCGACTTCGATTGACCATTTGGACGCGATTTCCGATGAAGAAATCGCGCTTCTGGCTGGTTCGAATACAATCGGTATCGTTACGCCGACAGTCAATTTCAATTTCGGCTCAACGCATTTTGCCGATGCGCGTAAGATGATTGACGCAGGCTGCGCGATTGCGGTTTCGACCGATTACAATCCCGGTTCCGCGCCTTGTCCGAGCTTGCCGAACGCGATGGCGATTGCTTGTCGTTATCAAAAACTTTTGCCTTCGGAAGCATTTAACGCGATTACGATAAATGCCGCTTTTGCCGTCGGCTTGGGCGAAAAAACCGGCTCGCTTGAAACGGGCAAGCAAGCCGATATTTTGATTTTAGAAACGAAGGATTATCGCGAAACAGCTTACGAATTCGGCTCGAATTTAATTGAAACCGTTATCAAAAACGGGAAAGTCATTGAGAAGTGAGAAGTGAGATGTGAGATATTTTTACATCTCACATCTCACGTCTCACTTCTCACGTTTCAGTTCTCATCTAATTTCAGCGCGCCGATGTCGATTTGAAAGATGTTTCCGCGCCCGTTCAACGGATTTTCGGCAAGACTTATTATTTCCTGAAAGCTTTTCAGACGTTTTTCGAGCGGTTTATCCAGATTTCCGCGAAAGCTCGTAAAAAAGAAATATTTGCCGTCGGGCGAGCCGATTGGGCAATATTCGCGCTGCGGCGAGTTTATTGGCGCGCCGAGATTCCTTGCTGGCGAGAAAACGCCGTTTTTATTGAAGCTGATGTATAAATCGCCGCTTCCGCCGCCGAGGTCGTCTTTGCGCCCGTTCGCCGCGAAAACGATAAATTTCTGGTCGGGCGAAATGTAATTGTCGAGCTCGGTCAAATTCGTATTGACGCCGTCGCCGAGATTTTCCGGTTCGGTAAATTTGCCGTTTTCCCAGCGCGAGCGATAAACGTCGTACGAACCTTTTCCGCCCGGACGATTTGAGCTGAAATAAAGTGTTCCGTCCGATGCGATTGAAGGATAAAATTCGTCAACCGTCGAATTGACGAGCGCGCCGGGGTTTATCGGATTGCTCCAGCCGGTTGCGGTTTTCTCGACATACCAGATATTATAATCCGTTCCGGCTTTGCCGTCTTCGCGTCGATTCGAACAGAAAAAAATCTTCGAGCCGTCAGCCGAGAAAAACGGGTCGTAGTCGGTGGCAAATCCCGAAAAGGAAGCGATTTGCGGCTGAGTCCATTTTCCTTTTTTGTACTCGGAAAAAAGAATTACGCCAAGCCGGCTGCGAGGAAAATTGCGTGTAAAATAAATAGTTTTTCCGTCCGGGCTAAACGCCGCGTTCAAATCGTCTTCGGCGGTTGAAACAAATCCTTCGCCGAACATCACCGGCTGCGGCATCGATTTATCAGAAAAATACGGATGCTGCCCGGCGGATTTTTGACCGAAAGCGGTTGGATGTAGAATAAAAGCTGAAATTAAAAAAATACCCGATAAAATCCTGAACACGGAATGCATAACTTAATCTCCCAGGTTTATTGATATAGATAGAAACGAATTCATCAGGTAAACGGAATAGATTTAAAACTTGTTTCAAAAAATTAGTTATTATAAAGAAGCCAAATCTTTTTTCAATATAAATCTAAAAATAGATGAACGAAATTATTTTAGACGGCAGATTGCTGACATTCGAGAAAGTAATCGCGGCGGCAAAGGGTAAGCCCGGCGCGGCGCGAATCGTTTTATCCGAAAAAGCGAAGCAACGGGTAAATATTGCTGCCCAAGCCGTTCAGATACTCTTAAACCGCGGCGAGATTGCCTACGGAATCACGACCGGTTTCGGCGCTTTCAAAGATAAAATTATCTCGCCTGAACAAGTCGGGCAGCTTCAGCGAAATATTGTTCTAAGCCACGCCGTCGGTGTCGGAAATCCGTTTGATGCCGCGACGACGCGGGCGATTATGCTGATTCGCGCAAATACGCTGGCGAGCGGATATTCGGGCATCAGGCTCGAAACAATCGAGCTTTTGCTGGAATGTCTCAATCGCGGCGTTCATCCGGTGATTCCCGAAAAGGGAAGTCTCGGCGCAAGCGGAGATTTAGCGCCGCTTGCGCATATGGCTTGCGTCCTTATCGGCGAAGGCGAAGCGGAATTTGAAGGCGAAATTCTGAGCGGAAAAGACGCTCTTGCAAAAGCAAATCTAAAGCCTGTAACGCTCGCCGCCAAAGAAGGACTCGCGCTGACAAACGGCACGACCATTATGACGGCGGTTGGGCTGCTCGAAACGGCAAAGGCGAAAAAACTTGCGGAAATTGCTGATATTGCCGGCTGTTTGAGTCTCGAAGCGCTGAATGGAACGACGCTGGCATTTGATAAAAGAATTCATGCGCTTCGCCCGCACCCGGGACAAATTAAATGCGCGGAAAATCTGAATGACCTTCTCGAAAATAGCGAGTTTACCCGCGAATTTGACTCTACAAATGTGCAGGATTCTTACACCCTGCGCTGTATTCCGCAGGTTCACGGCGCGTGCCGCGATTCGATAAATTACGCCGAACAAATTCTAAATACCGAGCTGAACGCCGTAACCGATAATCCTCTGATTTTTGTAAGTGAAGAGTCGATTGAAATAATTTCAGGCGGAAACTTTCACGGCGAATCGCTCGCGTTTGCGGCGGATTTTCTGGCTATTAGTCTGACCGAGCTTGGAAATATTTCGGAAAGACGCATTATGAAGCTGACGGACGAATCGGCAAATATGCATGTTTTGCCCGCATTTTTAACCGAAAACGGCGGTTTGAATTCGGGTTTTATGATTGTTCAATACACCGCTGCCGCGCTTTGCAACGAAAATAAAGTTCTGTCGCACCCGGCAAGCACCGATACGATTCCAAGCTCGGCAAACGTCGAAGACCACGTTTCGATGGGCGTTACATCTGTTCTCAAACTTCGCCGGATTGTCGAAAATCTCGAACAAATTCTCGCGCTCGAATTGTTTTGCGCGGCGCAGGGCGTCGATTTTAGAAAAAAAGCGATTGGCGCGGAGAAAAATCTAGGCAAAGGAACGCAAAAGATTTATAATCTGATTCGTTCGCGCGTTCCGTTTATCGAAAAGGACGAATATATGAAAATTCATATCGATGCGATGATTGAAATTGTCAGGGAACTGGAGATTTAAGATATGGCAGAAACGAGAAAACACGCTTTTAATCGTTTTTCCAAATGGACTTCTCATTTTACAGGCAAGCCGGTTACTTTTATTTCGGCGGTTATTATCGTCCTGGTCTGGGCTGTAACCGGACCTTTTTTTCAATTCAGCAATACGTGGCAGCTCGTCATAAATACAGGTACGACAATAATTACCTTCCTGATGGTCTTTCTGATACAGAACACTCAAAACCGCGATACCGAAGCTTTGCAGATTAAACTCGATGAAATTATCCGCTCGATAAAAGGGGCGCGAAATGAAGTGTTGGAGCTTGAAGAACTGGACGAACAGGAATTGGACGAAATACGCGAAGAATATTTAAAGCTTGCCCATAAAGCGAGAAAATTAAAAGATAAGCGCGAGGGTAAAAAATCTTAAAAAATTCGCTTTGGAGAAAATAGATTTGAGAAAAATTAAATTAATTTTACCGGTTTTTTTATGCTTCGGAATTTTGGCTTCTTCATTTCCGATTTTTTCGCAGAATTCAGTAAATTTCAGAGAATTTCTTGAAGAACGACTCGCCAAATCGCAAAGAAAAGTTACTGAAAACGGCAGGCAGAGAGTTATCACCGGAATAAAATTGTCGGAAGTCTGCGATGTCGATGGCGATAAAGTCGCGGAACGTGTTTTTGCCGATTACGGCGCGATTTTTATTGCCGGCGGCGGCGTGCTTTTCCCGACAAAATGCGTTTTTAAGGATGAAGCTCAGGTTCAATTCTATCAAACAAATGCGCGTCCGAAATCCGCCACCGTCGGCGGCGTTATGATTGAATTGCAGGAGCCGGCGATGAATGCGCTTCTTGAAGCGGTCAAAGAAGCCGCGAAGAAAAATCTCAAAATCACGCCGCGCGGAGGTTCGGAAGCAGCGCGGCGTTCCTACGAAACGACGGTTGAGCTTTGGAATTCGAGGTTTTATCCGGCGCTTACATTCTGGGTCGGAAAAGGAAAAATCTCGCGCAGCGACGCCAATGCCGCGAAATCGATGAAGATAAACGAGCAGGTCGCGCAGGTTCTGGCTTGGGAAAGCAAACGGCTCTGGTTTAGCAAAGATTTGTCGAAATCGATTCTCTATTCGGTCGCCGCGCCCGGCGCTTCGCAGCATATTTTTATGCTCGCGCTTGATGTCGAGCAATATTCAAACAGGCAGGTCAGGGATATTCTGGCGCGGCACGGCTGGTTTCAAACGGTGAAAAGCGATTTGCCGCATTTTACGTTTCTCGGAATCACGGACAAAAACGAGCTTCCGAATTATGGTCTGAAAAAAGAATTAATCGGCGGGCAGGAATTTTGGATTCCGAATCTGGATTAGGAGATTTGACCAAAGAAAGCGGAGGGGAATGATGAAGCATTTTTTATTAATTATTGTCGTTTGCTTATTAAGTGCGGCTTGCTGGAAAAGCGATGACGATAATCGCAGCCCGAACTCCAGAAAATATCCGAGCGCGACGCCGAGCGCAACTAATTCGGGCTCAAATAATAAAACTCAAACTCCGACAAATAATGAAAATACGATGAACAACGCGAATACCGAAATTAAAAGCGGCGGTTTTGCGGCGAATTTGCCCGAAGGATTTCAGCAGCCGACCGAAGATGTCGGGAAAAAATTATTAAAGGAATACGGCTCCGTTTTTGTTGCTCGCGGCGGCGCTTCCGCTCCGAAGACGGTGATTTTTAAAGACGAAGCCGAAGTTTCCGGTTTTCAGTCGTCCGTTTCAAAATCGAACGGGAAAATCGGCTCATATAATGTAGAACTGCAATCGGCGGCACTGAACGCGCTGAAAGAGGCAGTTTCAGAAGCAACGCAAAATAATCTTTCAATCACGCCGCGCGGCGCTGATTCGGCGAAGCGAAGCTATACGGAAACGGTTTCGCTCTGGGCAAGCCGCGTTGCTCCCGGGCTTGAGCATTGGGTTTCAAAAGGAAAACTGCAAAAATCCGAAGCCGAACGAATCAAAAATCTTTCGCCTTTCGAGCAGGTTCCCGAAATTCTAAAACTTGAATCGCAGGGAATGTTTTTCAGCAAAGATTTGTCGAAATCGATTATTTATTCGGTCGCGCCGCCGGGAACATCGCAGCATTTGTCGATGCTCGCGCTCGACGTTTCGGAGTTTGAAAATGCGCGCGTTCGGGATATTCTGGCGCGACACGGCTGGTATCAGACGGTTCAGAGCGATTTGCCGCATTTTACGTTTCTCGGCGCGCGCGAGTCGGAGCTTGAAAATCTCGGCTTAAAAAAAGTTACCGACGGCGGCAGAACTTTCTGGCTGCCTAACATCTAAATTTTGGTTTGAAACATCCAATCAAAAAATAAATGTTATGAAAAGGATTGGCGGTTTTTACATTTTAGCCCTGGCGATTTTTGTATTCTCGTTTTCGCCGAATCCCGCGCTCGCAAAAGACGATTGGGTAAGAGTAAAATCTAAAAATTTTAATATCACCGGCAATGCTTCCGAAAAGGAAATTCGCCGCGCAGCCGCCAAACTCGAACAATTCCGCGAAACTTTCCGCCAGCTTTTTCCGAAGCTAAAATTCAACTCGCCGGTTCCGACAAACGTTATAGTTTTCAAAAACGATAAATTGTTTATGCCTTACAAGCCGGTGAGCGCGGACGGACAAGTAACCGATTGGTCAGCCGGATATTTTCTCAAAGGCGAAGACGTAAACTACATCGCGCTTTCAGCCGAGGGCGAAAAAGAACAGACTTACAGCGTGATTTTTCACGAATTCACGCATTTTCTGGTCGATAACGACATCGGGCGCTCGAAGATTCCGCCGTGGCTCAACGAAGGTTTAGCCGAATATTACGAGCGATTTAAAATCGAAGAAGACCGGAAAATAACTCTCGGCGCTCTGAACGACAATCACCTCGCATTGCTTGAGCGAAACGGCTTCATCCCGTTCGAAACTTTTTTCAACACCGATTATTACACCTTAAACCGGCAGGGAAAGATTAGCGCCGCCGGTTTTTACGCGCAGTCGTGGGCGCTCACGCATTATCTTATTCAGGGAGAAAATGGCGTGCGGAGCAAACAATTGAGTACGTTTATCGAGCTGCTTATCGGCGGAAAATCTCCGAAAGACGCATTTTCCGAAGCCTTTCAGATGAATTATGCGGAAATGATGCAGCGGGTTAAAAAATATGCGGCGCAGAAAAATTTCAATGTTTCGACCGTAATCTTTAAAGAAAAGCTGAATTTCGATTCTCAAATGGAAACCTCGCCTGTATCGGAGTCCGAATCAAAAGCGATTCTCGGCGATTTGCTTTATCATTCGAGACGTTTTGACGAAGCGGCGGCGCATTTTGAGCAGTCTTTAGCGCTGAATCCCGATTCGGCTCGCGCAAATATGTCGCTCGGTCTGGTCAAAATGCGGCAGAATAGTTTTGCCGAGGCGAAAAATTTTTTAAAAAAGTCGGTCGAGCTGGACGACAAAAACTATCTCGCGCATTATCAATACGCTTATGTTTTGAGCCGCGAAAAGATGACCGACGAAGGATTTGTTTCGGGTTTTGATAAAGCGATTGCCGACGATATAAAGGCGGAATTGAAAAAATCAATCGCGATAAACCCCGATTTTGCCGAGTCTTACGCTTTATACGCTTTTGTCTGCGCCGTCAGAAACGAAGACCTTGACGAAGCTTACGGGTTTATAAAAAAAGCGCTGGAGATTTCGCCCGGAAATGAAATGTACCTGATTCGCTCGTCCGAGCTTTCGCTTCGCAGGGAAAATTTTGCGGACGCGCGCGCAATCGCTCAAAAAGTTTATGAAACGGCTTCGGACAGCCGGATGCGGCTTTACGCGCAAAATACGATTTCGAAAATAAATTCGACCGAAGCGCAGCTTCTGGATATAAAAAACTATAAAAAAGGTGAAAAAGACGACGAAATTGAATCGGAAGAGCCGGTTTCCGAAGAAGAACTGGCGAAACGAAACGCGCTGGCGCTGAACGAAGCTTTGAATCAGGCGCTCAGGCGACCCGTACGAAGCGAAAAAAGGGCTTTGGGATATATTACGAAAATTGAATGTTCGGGCAAATCGATAGAATTTTCGGTAAAAATCGAAAACCGGTTTATGAAATTTCAAACTCCCGATTTTGATTCATTGTTTTTAATGTCTTACAGTCCCGAATCGGCAAACGCGGAAGTCGGCTGCGGGACGATAAAAAATGAAATTTTCGCCGTCGTAACATATCGCCCGAACGAAAATTCAAGCCCAAAATCCGGCGGACAAATCGTGGCGATTGAATTTATGCCGCAGAATTTCAAATTGATTCCGTAAAATAAAAATTTCTAAAAAACACGCTTACTTCGCGCGTGTTTCTGCGACAAAAAAGGTGAAGTCTCGAAAGACTTCACCTTAAAACGTTATCACGAGCTAATTTAACGAAGTAAGCTTACAGTTACTTTTCTGGTCAAAGGATTGACCGTAAAGCGTAAAGCTCTTGTAATTGCGCCTGTTACGCCGCCGCCCGAGCCGCCGTTTGCCGCGCCGTTTCCGCCGATTGTGCGTTTTCCGGCGTTTTCATTCGGCGAGCCGTCCGGGAGAAGCTGGTCGCTGACGATTGTATATTGAACGGGACCGTTGATAAAGCCTTTGACGCGGAAGAAATAACGCGTGTTCGGCTGGACGGCGACGAAGAAATGCTCGTCGGCGGTTTCTCCGGCTGAATCGGCAATCACCTGTCCATCTTCGGTTCTGAGTTCAAAATCGAGGTCGCGGGCAAGCGATGCGCTCAAAGTCGCGTCGAGAAATTGAGCATCGGATTTGGTTACAACTTCGATATCGTCCCACGTAATGCCTTTGAACTGCGGGTCGCCGTAGGTCGGCGAGGGCGCGCCCGTTATGTAGCTCGAAGGCTCGCCGCCGACAAGATTTCCGGTTTTCGTTTCGCGGAAAACCGAATAAACGACCGGCTGCGGCGGAAGCGATGTGCCGTCGGGATTTTGACTGCCGCCTCCGTCAGTTGCGCCAAAGAAAGCGCTAGCCGTAATCTTCGCATCGAATGTGAAAAGCTGCGCCGACGCGTCATTAAATTCAATGCGTTTGGCGTTTGAGACAGCACCGAAAGGCAATGTTTGATTATAAAGAAAAGCATTGCCGTTCTGGTCGGCGTTCTTCACCGTAACGGTCGGACTGGAAATGCTCGTAATCTGGAATTTGACCGGACCATAAGCGGTTCTGTCCGCGCTGAAAGCGCCGCGCGCATTGGTTAATTTATTGTCGAACGCCATCACGCCATTCGTAAAAGTTATGTTCGAAATTGTCGAATCGATTTGCTGAGTCAAATCCTGTTCGGCTTTGACCGCACGGCTTCCGCCGCTGAAATTCGACCAGCCGAGCTGTCCGGTCGAATTGACGCCGATGGCGCGGACGACGTATTCGCTGTCAAATAAATCATTTAAGCCTTCGGGCGCGAAAACTTCGTGAACTGCGCCTTCGTCCGTGTAGGAAACCTGATTTCCGTCGATAAAAGCGACATGCTTAAAGCCCGTCGTCGAAGAATCTCCGTCGATAAATTCGCGTTTGCCGTTTGGCTGGCGGGCATTTTCAAATCCGATTTTTCGTTTCAGAATTTGATATGAAATCGCGCCGGAAACGCCGTCCCAGCTTATGCGAAGCGCGCGCGAACCGGCGGAATTTACCTGAACGTTTTGCGGAACCGCCGGAGCAATTTGCTCGCCCGTAAACGGCGTTACCTGCGTTGAAATCGTCGCCTGTCCGCCCGCGTCAACTTCTCTGGCATTGACGCCAAGCTCTTTTGCCGCAAAGATTTGTTCAATCATCGCGCGGTGTTTGCCAGGCGAATCCGGGTCGGTCGCGTCCGACGGGTAAAGAAGCTGGTCGGCGACGAGCAGAGCGTCGCGCGATTTGACCATCGTGTCCGGCGCGGTCGTGCCGAGAACATACATCGCGCCTAAAAAGTCGCGCTCAAAGATTTCCGTTCCTTTCGAAATTGCCTTCAGCGCCTGACCGTCCTTCGGACGCGGGCGTTTGTAGGTCGAAGCCTGCGGATAGACGCGGTTCATCATTTCGCGGACATCCCACATCGTTGACATATAAATTTCGCCGTCGTAATGCTCTTCAAAATCATAACGTTCGGGTGTTGCCGGAAGAACGAGCGGAACGAGTTCCGGCGCTGCCGCATAATAAAGCGTTCCGATGTCCGAATATTTCAAGGTCGAGCGAGCGCTGCGGATATATTGGATTGAATCGGGATTCATTCCGCGACTGCGAAAACGGTCGCGATAGCCTTTGGCGTTGACGACGTAATCGCCGAGCGAAGGATTGTCCGTAATCGTAAACGCCCACATATCAGCCTGACCTTCGTTCAGGGCGCTGGCTTCGTCGCCGCCTTCGAGTCCGGCAATCGGCGAAGTTATGGCGTGCATTCCTTCGTGATAGGGAACCGTGCCTTCGAGAGCCAAATCGTTTAGAAGAAATCCGTGCCCGTAGGTCGTCGGATTGACAACGCCGTCGGGCGCGGGTTCGCCTTGCAGGCTTTGATAGATTCCCGTTACGTTCGCCGCGAAAGCGTTGTCCATTCCGAGAGCTTTATAAACGAGATTCGGGTCTTGCGGGTCGGGAACCGAATTTTTCAGCACGACGTTCAAAGCGAGATACGCGTTCGGAATATGGACGATTGCCGGAAGCGGAATCGTTTTATTCGGATACGTGTTCGGAAAATCGCCTTCGCTGCCGCCCGCCGTCTGACGGTCGCCCGCGACGTGCAGATAATCGACGTATTCGAGCAGATATGTAACAAAGAAAAACGCGTTGATTTCGTCCTGATGTTCGGCTGGCTCGGAAAACTGGTCAATCTCGTTTGTCCGCGCTTCAAAGTTCGTCGCGTCGTCTTTTTGGAAATGCCACGTTCCTTTTGCCGCCTGCACGAACGGTTGTTTGGTCGGCAGAGCATTGTAAACCGCCGCGTGTGTTCCGGTTAAAACTCCGTTCAAGCCCGAAACGATATTTTGCTGGTCGAACGAGCGAAGCGTAACGCGTTCCTGGTCGCAGGGAGCGCTGCCGCAGACGGCGATGATTGACTGGTCTTTGAGCGCGTCCGTAATGCGCGGGTATTTCGGGTAAACGTCAGCCGTATAAGGCAGAACGCTTTGAGCCTGAAAATTGATAAAATCTTTGCGCGAAACGATTTCGCCCGTGTGCGCGTCGATTTGCGTGAGAAACAAACCGAATGGATTGGTCGAATATGTCGCAACTTTCCAGACGAGCTTAAAGCCGTCGGCGGTCGGGTAAATGCCGAGACGCGGTTCGAGATTGCCGACGCCGGACATTTTTTCGCCGAGCATATTCAGCGCGGGCTGAATCAGATTATTTATATTTGCGGGAAGATTAATTTTGAAACGCTGCAAATCGGCGGTCGCCGCCTGACGCGCCGTCTGCGCTGTAATATTCGGCTGAGTATTAACCGCGACATCGCGGAAAAACGGTCCCGAAGCCATAACGACCTGCCGGTTGCCGTTCATCACAATGCCGATGCCGCCGTCGATTACGTCGATTCCGCCGAAAGTCTGCTGGAAACGCAAAAGATAACCGCCGAGAGCCTGTTTATTGCTCAACAGCCGCAGGTTGTTAATGTCGGCGACGCCGAAAAGCGCGGCGTTCTGCGCGATAAATGCGCGTCCGGCTTCTTCGGGCGTGCCGGAAAAAGCTTCGCTCGCAAAATCGTAAATCACATCGGGCGAGCCGCTGAAATCGTTCCAGCGCGAAGTCATATTCGAAGCGTTCGTGTCTGCCTTCAAAGCGTCGAGCGCGGAAATTTGTACGCTCGAAGCCGCCCGCTGATTGGCTAAAGCGCGCGTCTTGTTAAAATCCGCATTCGGCACAAGCCGCTTGTATAAACCTGAAGATTGCGCGCTCGGAGCCTGATTCGGCGCGGCTTCCGTCGCTCTGAACGGGAGATAAAAAGCTGTTGCGACAATCGCCCAGAATACGGCGATTATAGTTAGTGTTTTTAATTTATCCCTTGAATTACCTGCATTGCGTTTCATTATTTATTTCCCCTGAAAAAATGTATTTAGAACTTATGCAAGCAGATTAACTTTTCAGACTTGAGAAAGGCTTGAAAGCGGTCGGGCGGGACTTGAGGCAAACTTGAGAATGAGCGACGAGCTTTTCGTAAATGGAGAATGCGCGGACGAAATAAGAGCGAAAAGATGTTCAATAATATGTTCCTGCTTCGCGCGCGCCGGCAAAAAGGCAGTTACAAAATCGTTTTGAATGGAAATTTACAGCGTACTTAAAAACAATTCCGCCGCGTTTGTTTTGTTTCTTGTAAAATAATCGAAAAGCCAGACGAAAGCGCCGAGCAGAAGCAGCCCGCTCAATATAAGAAAAAGTATGTGCGGCGCGCGCCATACAAAAGTGTGGCAAACGCGACATCTAAAACGTTTGAAAGCAACCTTTCGGCTGCAATGAGGACATTTATTCATATTAAAACTCAATGATAACTATCACACTCAAGTCTATTCAAAATTGACAATCTATTGCAAGTTTAGACGCAAGGACGGAAAAAAGGGATGCCGTTGAATTTTGCTCAACAGCATCCCTTTCCTTTTCCCCATGCTTGATTAAAGTAATCTGACAGAAACGGCTCTGGTCAAAGGATTGACCGTAAAGCGAACCAATCTGACAGTTGTTACGCCCTGCGGTTTTTGCTGACCGAACGAAGAACCGCCCGAGCCGCCGCCCGTAATCGAATCCGAGAAAAACTGCGTGCTTTCGATGGTAAACTGCGTCGGTCCCGCGCCGTAGCCGATAACACGATATTTATAAGTTCTTCCGGGAACGATAACGCCGCTGACTTCTTCTTCGGCAAGAAAATTACCCGATGTGGCGAGAACATTATCGTTGCTGTCGCGCAATTCAAAGTCCAAATCAGCCGGAGTCGTCGTGTTCAATTTGCCGGTGAAAAACAAAACTTGAGTCAAACTTGAGAAAGCGCGAAGCCCGAATAACCGAAGTTCTTCAAAGCCCCGCGCAGTTTCCGCTCAATCCCCCTTTAGAGCGAAAGCGGAGAAAGTGAATAGTGAACAGTGAATAGTTTAAGAATCTTTTCTTCACTGTTCACTTTTCACTATTCACTACAGAATCACACTCCCGACCGGAATAGACGGCTGAAGCTGTCGAGCTTAATCGCCAATCCGGCGCGATTGACGGTTGTGTCCGGCTCGAATCGCGGTCCGGGCAGAACCTGAAATTGTCCGGGCGCGGTTTGAATGGTTTCCGCCGGAAATGCTTCGAACCAGCCGTTATTAAGGGCAATCTGAACATAAGCGCGCAGCGATGCCGGAATCTGGACATTGTCCGAAAGCGGGTTTCCGTTATATGTAACCGTTGCAACGTTCATGCCGCGAGCTTCCGCGTCGCGTCCGAGTCCGCGAACAAATGCGACTGCCAAATCGAGACGACTGACCTGACTTGTCGGGTTGAATTTATTTCCAATCGTGCTCATCAAGCCGTTCGGGGCAAAATCGTAATCGCGCAGAGTCGAGCCATTCGCCGTAACGGCTTCGGCAATTTTCGCCAAATCGCCCGAAACGTCCATGAATTTCGCGGTCGTTCCGATTGTCTGCCTGAGCGGCGTAATCAGAGCCAGCGAGCGCGCCAAATCTTCACGCGTTACCGCCTGATTCGGTCGAAAACTGCCGTCTGAATAAGTATCGATGACGCGGTTTTTAAGCGCTGCTTCGATTAGCGCCCGCTGCGGATGGTCGGCAATATCGGAAATGGCTGGCAGAATATATTTCACCTGATTGACATTTCCGTTAACCGGACCGGGCGAAGCAATCTGCGTCGGCGATGACGCCTGCGGAGCCGCCGCCAGACCTTTCGCGCCGCGAACCTCCAGCGTCCACGTTCCGGCTTCGGGATTTTGCACGACGACTTGCCGCGCCGTGCTTCCGAGAACCGGAGTTTCGATGGCGGTCGAATAATTGACGCCGCCCGGGCTCGTTATTCTGATTCCGACAAAATTTCCGTTGCCGGATTCGATAACGTCGTCCACCGTTGCGAAAACGTCGAGAACGTTCATATCCGCGTCAACATTAAAAGTCGTCGCGTTGGTCGAATCAGCGCCCGAAACCGACGGGTCGAAATCGATATGAAAGGCTTGCGCCGCCGGACGTTCTTCGCCGAATGTAACGTTGAAAACCGGCTCGGAAATATTTTTATAAGCCTTCGCGCGGTTCATCACTTTATCGACCGCCGCGTATGCGTTGATATAGCCCGCGCCGACTTCGAAATCCTGATAACCCGGCATTTTTGTCGTCGTTTCGGTCAGAATCTGTTTGATTTCGTCCGGGTTGAGCGTCGGGTCAGCGTCGAGCATCAAAGCGACGACGCCCGCCGTGAAAGGCGTCGCCATCGATGTGCCGGAAATCTGCGTGTAGAAGGGAATCAAACCGGGCGCAATCTCCGTATCGTTGTTTAGACCGCTCGATACGCCGAAATTTCCCGCCGCGCGAACCGAAATCATCGCAGCCGTGAAACCGTAGCGCGTGAGGCTCGATTCAAAATATCTGCCATGACCCGGCGCGGTCAGCGTCGGCGCTTCGTTGTCGTTCGTCGGGTTATCGTCGTTGAGACGCTCTTCGCGCGGAAGCCCGCGTGATGAAAAATCGGCGAGCATTCCGTCTTTCGTTCCCGCCGCGACGCCGATAACCCAAGGAGCTTGCGCGTAAGGACTCAAAGTATCTTTCGCCGCGCCGTCGTTTCCGCCCGCGAAAAGAACCGTCATATTGTGGTCGTACGCGTTTTTTGCCGCAATCATAAACGGGTGATTCGGGTCGTATGCGCCGCCGCCGAGCGGTCCGTACGAATTTGTAACGACACGAATTTTGTACTGGTCTTGATGCGACAGACCGTATTCCCAACCGGCGAGCGCGTCGAGAACGAGAATGACCGCGCCGCCGCCCGAGCCGACGATTTTCACGCCTGGCGCAACACCGTTGTAGGTTCCGCCCGAACGCGCTCCCAAACCGCCGACGATTCCCGCGCAGTGCGTTCCGTGTCCGACTGAATCAGTGTCGGGAATATTTTCTATCGAGAGAGAAGGCGTAAAACCGTTAAGCGCGACGCCGCCGACCGTGATTCCTGTATTGCCCGCGTCGGTCGAAACGACGCGCTGCGTATTCTGAATAATTTTCGTGCCGAGCGGCAAATCCGCGCCGGTTGCGTCGATGCCCGAATCGATAACAAAAACCGAAAAATCGCCCGAACCCGTTACCGGAAATCCGCCGTTGCGAAATGTAAACTGGCTGTCCGCCCGCAAACGGTCAACGCCCGTAACCATCCGCGCCTGATTCATATAATATTGCTGGCGGTCGTTCGACCAAATCGATTTTACGGACGAATTACTTGCCAGAGCGCGAATCTGACCGGCATTCATCACCGCGCCGACCATTCCGAGCTTTTGAAAAGTAACGCCCTTTATAATCCCGACGCCGCGCAGAATATTCAAATGACCGAGCTGCAAACCATTTGAAGTATTAAAGCTGACAATCACGACGCCGACCGGCGCGCTATTCGCCAGACCGTTTAACCGGCTTTGCAAAGCCGGGCTGAGCGCCGCCGCCCGCGAGCCGATAAACAAAACGCCGACAATCGCCAAAACAAACAGCAGACTGAAAAACCCTCGACCGATAGAACTAAAATTAACTTTCACCACCTTGTCTCCCTTACAAAAAAATTATGAAATATCATCTGTAAGCGAGATTATCTTTTCAGACTTGAGAAAGGCTTGAGAGCAAGAGGCGAGACTTGAGGGAAACTTGAGGATTAGATGATAGATGAGAAGAGATAAGTGATAGGTGATAGGTGATAGGTAATAAGTAAAATCTTTCCTGCCTATCACCTATCACCTATCACCTATCACGTCCTTTTAACAATTCCTGAAAAGTACGCTGAGTTTCCGGCGCGGGCGTTACGCCGAGTTCTTTTTTTAATAATTCCTGAAGGGTTTCGAATTGTTCTTTTATCTTTGCGGGTTTGCCCTGCGCGGCGAAGACTTTCATTACCAGACGGTGCATATCTTCGCGGTACGGGTCGTCGTGAAGGATTTCGTTGGCAAATTTGAGCGCGTTTGACCAGCTTTTTTCTGAGAATGAAAGTTTTGCGAGCGCGCTCAGAACGCGGGCAAATTGTTCGGCGAAATAGTGCCTGCGCTCTTCCGCCCAAGCGTCGTAAACGCCTGCCATAAATTCGCCGCGATAAAGCGCGTGCGCCGTTTCCAGATGTTTGCGAAAGTCGCGCGCGTTCTTTTCGCGTTTGGCGTTTTCTGCTTCGGCGATGGCGTTTTCAAATTCTTCGGTGTCGATTGAATAAGATAATTCGGGATTTAACTGGTACGCGCCGTCGCGGAAAACCAGAAAATTCTGCTTGAACGACTGGCGCGAATTCAGAGCCTTTCTGATATGCGAAATCGTCGGGTGAAAGTTCTTTTCGACGGCTTCAAAATCTTCTTCGCCCCAGAATGAATCGATTAAAACTTCCTTATCGACACGGCGATGTTTGCTGGTTGCAATGTAACAGAAAATATCCCGCGCGCGTCTGGTCGTCCACGCGTCAGGCGCGAAAGGTTTGGTCGTATCGCGGTAAATTTCGACGTGTCCGAGAGCTTTGACGGTCAAATCGACAACCGCAGAAGTGATAGGCGATAGATGATAGGTGATAGGTGAAGAAGCCGTCGAACCGGCGCTTGCGGCGAGGATTTTCGGAGCTTGAACTTCCTGACGCAAATCGAGCGGGAGTTTTTCGAAAACTTCTTCTTCGTTAAATAACTGCGGATTTTTTCGAATTTCACCGCGCAGCCAATGCTCGTAATCAAATCTGGCGGATAAATCCAAAGCCCGCTGCAAGGGCGCGGTCAATTCCTTTCGATTGTCGTTTGCCAGATAAATTTCGGCAAGAAGAAGAGAAGCGACCGCTTCATAATAATAAAGCGTTTGAGCGTGAAAAAAATCGATTATCTCCAAAACATCGGCAGCCAGACTTTTCGTCGCTTTTTGAGCGAGCCGAACCTGATAAAGACATAAACGCGCGGTGCTCACGCCGATTTCATTATTTTGCTTTCGGCGCGATTCGATAAGATTTTCCAGAAGTCCGGCGGCTTTGGCAAAATCGCCCTGAAGCAGATAAAATCTGGCGCGTTCTTCGTTTAATTCGCGGGCGAGTATATTTATTTCCGCTTCTTCGTAAGCTTTTAACGCCCGTTCGTAAAATTCGGAGGCGTGCGGAAAATCGTTTTTATCGCGGTAGAAATTAGCGTATGATTCGAAAATTTCGGCGCGAAGGGATTTAAGATTATAAAGCTGGCAAAGCTCCATCGAGCGTTCGAGATGGCGCTCGGTTTCGTCAAATTCGCCGCGATACAGGTGAAGCCGCGCAACGTTTAAATGCCCGATTGCCTCCTGCGGAAGCTGTTTGTCCGGCTGGTCGTGGCGGAAAATTCGTTTGAACCAGCGCAGAGCCTCGCCGAAATCGCCGCGAAAGCCCGAAGGCAATGCCAGATTATGCGTAATCAGGCGGATAAATTGCTCGTTCGACTGTTTTTCCGCCAGTTCGAGCGCATATCGAAACTGCTGTTCGGCTTTTGACCATTCGCCGTTAAGAATCAGGCAAAGTCCGCGCGTGTTGGCGCATTTCAGAAAAGTTTCCGTGTCTTCGCCGACGAGCCGCTCGGCTTTTTCCAGATACACAAACGAGTCCGGGCAGTTTCCTTTGCGACGGGCGAGACTGGCGAGCGAATGCAGAGCTTCGGCTTCACCGGTCGCGTCCTTTTGTTTGTTTAATAATTTGACGGCGCGCTGGAGAAGATTTGAAGATTTTTCGGTTTCGCCTTGCAGTCGCGCGATTTCGGCTTTATGAAGAATCGCGCGCGGAAATTTTTCGAGAATTTCGAGCGGGATTTTTTCGGCGAAAATTCCCAGAGAAGTAAACGCGCCGCTCGCAATCCATTCGCCGCCTTTTTCGGCAATAATCTGCGCCGCCCGCTCAAAATTCTCGGCTTCGAGAAGATATGGAAGCGCCTTTTCCCATCGATTGTCTTCAAGAAAAAAATCGGCGATGCGATTTTTCTCCGCCGCCATCCCGCCGCGTCCGATTTCCGAGCGCAGGCGACGCAGGAGAAAATCGCGAAACAAAGGATGCAGACGATATTCCTCATTCGCGCCGCCTTCGCCGACGACCGTTAAAAAAACATTTTTCTGCGCCAGCTCCGGCAGAGTCGCCGAACAGCGCATATCGGGAAAAAGACGACTGCATACATTGAGCGGCAGAGATTCGAGCAGAGATAAATAAAGCAGGAGCTTTTGCGTTTCCTCCGGCTCGCGGGAGAAAACTTCTTCGGCAAAATAATCGAAAATATCTTTTTCCGATTGCTGGAGAATTTCGTTCAAATCGAGCGGCAGAGTTTCCGTCTGCGAATGAATTTCCTGTTCGGCAACCTGCCTTACAAGCTGTAAAGCCGTAATCCAGCCGTGCGTGCGGCTTCGATATTCGGAGATTTCCTCGTCTTTTAGTTCAACATTAAGAGTTTGGCGAAAAAGCTCGCGTACTTCTTCGTCGGTAAAAAGCAAATCTTCGCGCGTGATGACCAGCGCGGCGGACTGCGAGCGGCGGCGCATAATCGCCAGCGGCGGCAAATCGCGCGTCGTGATTATCAAATGCAGCATATCCGACGAATACTGCAAAAGCCGGTCAACCAGTTTATGCACAATCGTTTCGCGCCCGATGTGATGATAATCGTCGAGGACGAGGATGAATGGCTGCTCGATTGTTTGCAGAATTTCGTTAAGCAGAAGGTCAACGGCGCGTTCGGGATAACGGAGAAACTCTTCGTTCGCTTCCGCCAGATACGGAAAAATCATCTCGCCGAAATCGGGCACGAAATTTTTTATGCCCTGAGCGATGTAGCCGAGAAAAACAAACGGGTCGGCGTCCGTGTGGTCGAGCTGATACCAGACGGTTTCGCGTGTCTGGCTGCGTATAAAATCGGAGATAAGCGTCGTTTTGCCGCATCCCGCGTCAGCCGCAATCATCGTTATCGGAGCGTTTAGATTTGCCTGTAAGCGTTCGGTCAGGCGCGGGCGCGTAAGCAGGTCGGAAACTGCGCGCGGCGGGAGCAGTTTTGTTCTCAGAAAGAAATTCGGTCGCTGCATTCGGGTCTTTTATAAATATTTCCGCTATTGAATGAAGATATTATGGCATATTCAAGCGATTATTTCGAGAGACAGTGTGAGCCGGCAGCCTTAAAATCAGATGCCGAAGTAACGGGCAGAAGCATTTAAGTAAAAAAGTTCAGTTGTTGCGCGCGCCGAGCTGCCTGTCGTTCCAGTATCTCCAGCGCCATCTTAAACCCAAAGGCTCGAATGTTTGGCTAATTCCGAAAAGGACGCTTATCAAAAGCTTGCAATAGTAAAAAGTAAATAAAACTAACTTCATATATACGGGTGATTATATTACAAAATGTGATAAGTAGCTATTAAAATTCTAAAATACAGCATTATTTAATCAGAGCCGTTTTTATCGAGAGCATCAGTTTCGAGATTCTTCCGAACGAATCCCGATGCGCTTTTTTTGCGGTTTCAACTGTCAACCCGTATTTTTTATAAAGCTGCTCGGCTTCCTCGATGTTTAATGCCAGAAGCTTTTCGTCTATCACATTTAAAACCTGTTTCGAGCGAAGTCGCCAGAGCGGAGCTGGCGGCTTGCTTCTGGACAAAAGCAAAAGATTTACATTCGGCAAAAGCGAATGTATGAGCAAATGCAAAAAATCATTAAACCATTCGGCGTCGAAGACATGATGAATGTCGTCAAGCACGATTAAAATAGATTCATTTTTATACGCGTTTTCGATTTGCGAAAATAATCTGCCAAGAAATCCCGAAATTTTTTCCTGTGTTGAATCCGAATCAAAATTCTTGCCGAAAAAAGTTTTATGACTGCTATTTTCGAAAATACTCGCGGTTAAATATTTGGAAAAAATATTCCAATCGCTTTCGGCGGCTTCGACTGAAAACCACGCGACGTTTTTATATCTGCGCGCAAAATCAGCCGCCAGCGCGGTTTTCCCGGTTCCGGCGCGACCGCAGATAAGCGTCGCGCCGAACCGGACGGAAGATTTCGCCAGAAGCTCGTTCAGACGCGGGCGCGAGATATTTTTCTTATATTCGGGAACGCGCAGCTTTTCGGCGAACAAATGAATGTCCGCTTCTTTTATTTTGCCGGGTTCTCGCCTCAGCGAACTCTTTTCAAATCGTCGCGCCGTTTCGATAAACTCGATATTTTCGTGTAGAGAGAAAGTCATCGTCATAACAATTTGAAATATACTCGTAAAGACTTGAGGAAAACTTGAAATTAATTAGAAAAATTAAAATTACCGTCGAAAATTTTGCCGAGCCTCAAGTTTTTCTCAAGTATTAATAAATATGATTAGGATGTTGGCGAATAAAAATCTAAACGAACAACAAAACTTCCTTTTTGAAAATCGGGAATACCATTTGCAATACAGGTAAAGCGTTAATTAATTAGCGCTTTGCCTGTATAAAATGTCCGATTTTAATACGTTGATAGAAATTAATAAAATCGAAGATAAAAATTCCGATTTTATTTTTGTATTGAATTAAAACATCGACTTTATGTTCATAAAAAAATTATTTTGTTTCCTGTTACTTTATGCTTTCACAATCAATGTCGCGCAGGCGGGTGTCAGCATTGTAAAATCAAACGGAATAACCCTGACCGGCGCTGACACAATCGACTATATCGGCACAGACGGAATAACCCTGACGGGCGCGGACAATTTTCTCTCATATCAAACAAACGGAATAACTTTAACGGGCGCTGACGGAATCACGCTGACCGGAGCAGACGGAATTACTTTAACCGGCGCAGACGGCTCGACTTATACGGGAACAAACGGAATAACTTTAACAGGCGCGGACGGCATCACGCTGACCGGAGCAGACGGAATCACTCTGACAGGCGCGGACGGAATTACTTTAACCGGCGCGGACGGCGTAACTTATCGTGCCGATTCGATAACAGTCAGACAGCCGAACGGAATAACTCTGACCGGTGCGGACGGAATTACTTTGACCGGCGCAGACGGAATTAACCGGGCTGCAAACGACGGAATTACATTAACCGGCGCGGATGGAATTACTTTGACCGGCGCGGACGGAATTACGCTGACCGGCGCGGACGGAATTACGGGAATTAATTCAAACGGAGTAGTTTTCAGTCTTGTAAATCCAACCGGAATTACGCTGACCGGCGCGGACGGGATAACTTTGACCGGCGCAGACGGGATAACTTTGACCGGCGCGGACGGAATTACATTAACGGGCGCGGACGATGATTCGAGCGTCA
Source organism: Pyrinomonadaceae bacterium (assembly GCA_049799955.1). Lineage (GTDB taxonomy): Bacteria > Acidobacteriota > Blastocatellia > Pyrinomonadales > Pyrinomonadaceae > JBGTFE01. The sequence goes on along the minus strand of JBARIW010000092.1, from coordinate 25,513 downwards.
ATATAGGTTTGCAAAGCGTTGACCCGGAGCTCGCCGTTCTGATGAATAATGCGACCGATGACAGTAATATCAATGCGGTAATCGTTTTTCATCAATACCCTTCGCAGACGGATTTAACGAAATTACAGCAAATCGGCATTGCGGGCGGAACAAAATATAACGCATTGCCGATGGTCGTCGTTACGGCGACACGCAGACAGCTAATTGAAGTTTCCCGACTTCCGCAGGTACGCTCGATTTACGGCAACCGGACTTTGACTCTCAACTCAGACCCATTTTTTAAAACAACACAGGTTCAGCGCGCTTCGATAGACAGGGATTTACAGAGCAAAAACGCCGGAAATTCGCTCACGGGAAAAAATGTAACCGTCGCGGTTCTCGATACGGGCGTAAATTCGCTGCACAGCGACCTTTCGGGAAAAGTGATTCAAAATGTGCGGCTCGCCGACGTTCAGAGCACGCCGCTCGGATTCATTTCACCCGTTCCGGTTGAAAATTTACCAAACACGGATTTAGCAGGCGGGCACGGCACATTTGTGGCGGGCGTGATTGCGGCGAGCGGCGCTTCTTCAAACGGAAAATATAACGGCGTCGCGCCGGGCGCAAATATTCTCGGCTTGAGCGCGGGCGATTTGAATTTATCGTTTGTCCTTGCCGGATTCGATTATCTGCTTTCGCAAGGCGCAAATTACAACGTGCGCGTCATTAATTGCAGCTTTTCGGCAAATACGGTTTTCGATTATAACGACCCGGTAAATATAGCAACAAAAATAATTACCGGGCGCGGTATAAATGTTGTTTTTTCGGCGGGAAATTCCGGCGCAGGCAACGGAACTTTGAATCCTTATGCCGCCGCGCCGTGGGTTGTCAGCGTCGGAGCGACCGACGAAAAGGGAAATCTGGCAAGTTATTCGTCGCGCGGAGTTTTCGGAAGCAAAAATCAAAATCCGACGCTCGTAGCGCCCGGAACGAATATCGTCAGCCTGCGCGGCGCAGTTTCGGAAACGAGCGCGAATGGGCTTGCCGGTGCTGATTCGGCGCGCCTGACGCCGGCTGAACTGCCTTACTACACGACTGCCAGCGGAACTTCGTTTTCCGCGCCGCAGGTCGCCGGAGCAATCGCTTTGATGCTCGAAACGAATCCGAATCTTAAGCCCGCGCAGATAAAAGATATTCTGCAAAGAACGGCGACGCCGACGCCGCAATATTTCCGCCATGAAGCCGGAGCCGGAATGCTTAACACTTACGCGGCGGTTCTGGAAGCGGCTTTTCCCGAAAGAAGAATGGGAATTTTTCGCTCCGTCTTAAATCAGGGCGCGGTTAATTTTACGACTTCCGCCTCGCAGATTTTTCAAAGCACGGTCAACCCGAACACATCGGTAACTAAAAGCGTCTTAGTCCCGGCTGACACGATTCAAGCCGGAGTTCATATCGGCTGGGATTTTAGCTCAAATGATTTAGCCTTAAAGCTTTACGACTCCAATGGAATTGAAAGCGGCACATCGAATTACGCGAATGCGCCGGGACTTTCGGGCAGACGCGAAAAAGTTATCTTAAATTATCCCGGCGGCGGCGATTATCTTGCCGTTATCAGCCACACCGGAAATTTAGGCACAACCGCGCAGAAATTTACCGGCATCGTCGAAACCACGCGCGCAGATTATGCTCAGCAATTAAATTTGTCGGGCGTCGCGCCTTTTCAACAGGCGATTATCAAAGAAGGTTTGCGCTCGTTTTTGGTTTTGCCTAAAGGACAACGATTTCAGCCGAATTTTGGAGTTACGCGCGCAGAGCTTGCGGCGGCGCTTCTTCGTACGGGTCGCGTTCCGCAATATTTAGCCGGAACTCCGATGTTCACTGATGTTCGGGATGTTACAACGCGTAATATCGTCGAAAGCGTTCAGTCGTCTCCGAACGGTAAATTGTTCTTCGACGCTCCAATCGGCGGCGCGTTTCGTCCCGACACTTTTGCTTCGAAGCTTGTAACGGCGATTGCGCTGGTCAAAGCGGCGAATCTGGAAAGTCTGACTTCTGCGACTGCCATTCCATTATCGGTTTCCGACAGAAACACGATTCCGGTTGAATGGCGCGGATATGTCGCGGTTGCGCTCTCAAAAGGCTTGATGAATCTGGACGGATACGCTTTTAATTCAAATCGCGCAATTACGCAGATGGAACTTGCTCAGGCAGTTGTGATTCTCAAAAAACTGCCGCTTCAATAAGATTTTAATTAATTTGTACTTAATAAAAAGAGCATCTTTCGGTTGCTCTTTTTTCTCGCGGCAAAATTAAAACAGTATAATTCGAAAATAACAGTTGACCTGACACGTACTGCCATGTTGTATGATGGATTTGTCATTAGAGTTTAATGATATTTATTGCTGCCAAACCTGCAAAGCTGTTTATAAATCAGGAGATTTTAAAGTGAAAAAAATATTTTTATTGGCAATGTTCGCGCTCTTTTTCAGCGTGAACATCTTCGCGCACGAATCGTTCAAACTCGTCAGCAGCGAAAAGAAAACTTTGAAGCTGGCGGATTTGATAAAAATCGAGGCGCAGCGAACACTCGGGAAAAAAGATAATACCAATCTGACTTTTACCGAAAAAGAAATTCGTCTGGTCGTTCTGACCGGACCGGAAGAAGATATGCTTTCATACCGGATTCAGGGCATCCGAAATCCGAATTTGATTGTGCCTTCGGGCGTAACTCTGAAGATTTTATTCGTCAATGTCGACACCGATATGCGGCACGACGTTCGTTTCGGGCACATCGAAGGCGAGTTTGCCATTGCCGTCGATACTGCCGGAACTGCGGGAAGCGAGAAACTAGCGCCAAAATCCGCGGACGAAATTTTTCAGGCGGAAGAAATCGTTATTCAGGCAAAAGAAGACGGCGCTTATAAATATTTCTGTTCCGTTCGGGGACACGCCAAAGGCGGAATGTGGGGAAATATTCTCGTTAACGTCAAACCCGGCGAAAATTTGAAATCGGCTGAGAAAACCAAGCACGTTCATACCGAAGACGAAGATATGGATATGAACGAAAAAAAGACCGATGAGAAAAAGCCGACCGACAATATGAAGGACATGAAAATGGACGAAAAAAAGCCCGTCGATATGTCCGATATGTCGAATCATAAAATGGAAATGCCCGCGATTACCGACATAAACGCTCCGATGTCGCGCGAGAGTTCCGGCACAGCGTGGTCGCCGGATTCAACCCCGACTTTTGCATATATGAAAATGTTCAAAGATGGCGGAATGCTTATGTTTCACGGAAATATGTTTCTACGTTATACAAACATCGGCTCAAATCGTGATTTCAGTGTCGGCGGAAAAGGCGATAACGAGCGTTTCGATGCGCCTTCGATGTTTATGGTTATGTACGGCAAACCGATTAGCAGTAAATCGCAAATCGGTTTGCGGGCGATGGTCAGTTTAGACCCGATTATCGAGCGCGGTTACGGTTATCCGCTGCTTTATCAATCGGGCGAAACATATCGGGGCGAATCGATTCACGACCGGCAGCATCCGCACGATTTTTTCAGCGAGTTGTCGTTTTCATATTCCTATAAAGTAAACGATAAACAATCCGTATATTTTTACGCGGGCTATCCGGGCGAGCCTGCGCTCGGCGCGCCGACTTTTATGCACAGGCTTTCGGCGATGAACAACCCTGACGCGCCGATTTCGCACCACTGGCAGGATTCGACGCATATTACATTCGGAGTTTTAACGGCGGGCTACAATTTCGGGAAATTTAAAATCGAAGCCAGCGCATTTAAAGGACGGGAACCGAATGAAAATCGTTGGGATTTCGACGCGCCGAAACTTAATTCATTCAGCGGCAGACTTTCGTGGAATCCGACCAGAGAATGGGCGTTTCAGGTTTCATACGGTTACCTGAAAAATCCCGAACCGGGCGAGCCGAGCCTGAAAATTTTAAGACGAGCGACGGCTTCGGCAATTTATAACAAAAGATTCAGCGACGCTAAAAACTGGGCAAATTCATTTGTCTGGGGACAAAATTACGGTAACGGCGAGCGCACGAACGCTTTTTTGTTTGAATCGGATTATACTTTTGATAAAAATTCGGTTTTCGGACGCGCTGAAAGTGTGCAGAAATCGGGACACGAGCTTGTTTTGGACGAAATTGACCACGATAAAGTTTTTTGGGTCGGCGGTTATTCGATTGGCTATCTGCGCGAGCTTTATAAAAACAAAAATTGGAACGTCGGGCTTGGAGCGCAGGCTTCGTTTTATCAAAATCCGGCGGAATTAGTTCCATATTACGGCGGTACAAATCATCAGGGCTGGCAAGTCTTTTTACGCATTCGTCCTTCGATAATGAATTAATAAATTATCAAACTTCAAGGTGAAAGAATTCAAATAATATGATAACTGCAAGTATTTTAGCCAGGAAAACCGATGTTCCGATTTATACCGTGCGCCACTACACGCGCATCGGACTTCTGCATCCGACACGTAACTCGCAAAACGGCTATAAAATTTATCAACATTCCGACACGGTTCGTTTGCGATTTATTTTGGCGGCAAAAGATTTGGGTTTTACGCTCACCGAAATCAATCAAATTCTCGATGAAGCCGAACACGGAAACTCGCCTTGCCCGATGGTGCGCGAGATTGTAACAAAACGAATCGAAGAAAATCGAAAGAAAATCGAAGAGCTTCAGCGCCAGCAAAAAAAGATGGAATCGTCTCTTAAAGATTGGGAAAAAATGCAGAATTCGATGCCGAACGGCGATTCGGTTTGCCATTTAATCGAATCGGTTGCGGAAAATGAAAAATAGCGCTTGACCTGATACTAACTGTCAGGTTGTAGAATGTTTTTGTCATTAAATTTTAATGACTGAAACAAGGCAAACTATGACGGAAACGAAGACAAACGAAAACCAAACTTTTACAGACCCGATTTGCGGAATGACCGTTCAGAAAGATACGGCTCGGGGCGAAATCGAGTTTGAAGGCGAACATTATTATTTCTGCTCAAAAAGCTGTCTGGAAACCTTTAAGAAGCAAAATAATATTTTGGATTTTGCGCCCCAGATAAATTTAGTACAGATAAGCCGAAAGTCTGAAGATTCGATGCGAATTGACAAAAACGGAACGCATATCGACCCGGTTTGCAAAATGCTTGTCAGCCCCGAAACGGCGGCAGGGAAATACGATTTTGAAGGCGAGACTTATTATTTTTGTTCAAACGGCTGTTTAAATAAATTTCGCCAAAATCCGCAAAACTTTCTCGAAACAAACAAGGAAGAAAAGCCCGAAGCCGAAAGCAAAGGCGTGGAATATACTTGCCCGATGCATCCGGAAATCGTCCAAATCGGCGCGGGAAGCTGTCCGGTTTGCGGGATGGCGCTTGAGCCGAGAATCATTTCTTTGGACGATAAATCAGACCCTGAATACACGGATATGAAGCGGCGTTTCTTCGTTTCAGCCGTTTTAACTTTGCCGGTTTTTATACTGGCAATGGCTGAAATGCTGACGGATTTTCACAAAATCGTGCCGCCGAAATTTTCAATCTGGATTCAGTTCGTGCTTTCTACTCCGGTCGTTCTCTGGGGCGGATTTCCTTTTTTCCAGCGCGCCGCCGCGTCAATAAAAAACGCCAGTCCGAATATGTTCACGCTGATTGCCATCGGAACGGGCGCAGCGTATGTGTTTAGCCTTTTTGCTCTCTTTTTCCCCGGTTTTTTCCCCGCATCGATGCTCGACGCGCACACCGGATTAATTTCCGCATATTTCGAATCGGCATCGGTAATTACAACGCTCGTCCTTCTCGGACAGATTCTGGAGCTTCGCGCCCGCTCGCAGACTTCAAGCGCGATTAAAGAGCTTCTGGGACTCGCGCCGGAAACGGCGATTGTTGTTTTCGACGACGGAACGGAAGAAGAAATCGCGCTCAAAGACGTGCAAATCGGCGCGAAACTGAGGGTCAAAGCCAACGAAAAAATACCGACCGACGGCGTTATTTTCGAAGGTGAAACATCAATCGATGAATCGATGGTTACGGGCGAATCGATTCCGGTTGAAAAAACGACGGGCGACAAAGTTATCGGCGGAACAATCAACGGCAGACGCGCATTTTTAATGCAGGCGGAAAAAGTAGGCGGCGATACGCTTCTGGCGCAAATTGTGCGAATGGTCGGCGAAGCGCAGCGTTCGCGCGCGCCGATTCAAAGGCTGGCGGATGTCGTTTCAGCTTATTTTGTTCCGGCGGTGATTATTGCTGCCGTTACCGCGTTTATAATCTGGCTGATTTTCGCCGGATTTGCATACGCAATCGTTGCGGCGGTTTCGGTTTTGATTATTGCCTGTCCATGCGCTCTCGGACTCGCAACGCCGATGTCGATTATGGTTGCGACAGGACACGGCGCAAAACACGGTGTTCTGGTTAGAAAAGCCGAAGCGCTGGAGATTTTGGAAAAAGTAAATACCGTCGTCGTCGATAAAACAGGAACGCTGACAGAAGGAAAACCGCGATTGCAAAGCGTGATTCAAGAATCAAGATTCAAGATTCAAGATTCAGGATTCAAGATTCAAGATTTAGAAAGTCCGCTTGCCGAAAACGAATTATTAAGACTTGCCGCGAGCCTTGAAAAATCGAGCGAGCATCCGCTTGCCGAAGCGATTATCAAAGGCGCGGAAGAAAGAAAAATTAAACTCGCAAAGGTTGAAAATTTTGAATCGGTTACGGGCAAAGGAGTTTCGGGGACGATTGAAGGTCGAAAAATATTGCTCGGCAATGCGAAGCTAATGTCGGAAAACGGCATTGAGTTATCAATGGACGAAAAATCCGAAGAACTTCGGGGTGAAGGGCAAACCATTATGTTTGTTGCCGTTGACGGAAAACCGGCAGGAATTCTCGGCGTTGCCGATGCAATCAAAGAATCGGCGAAAGAAGCGATTGACTCGCTGCATAAACAGAAAATCGAAGTAGTAATGATGACCGGAGATAATGCAAAAACTGCCGGAGTTGTTGCCGCAAAACTCGGTATTGATAAGATATTTGCTGAAGTTTTGCCCGAAGAAAAGGCGGAGAAGATTAAAGAATTACAGGCGCAGGGCAAAATCGTTGCAATGGCTGGCGACGGCGTAAACGATGCGCCCGCGCTGGCTCTGGCAGATGTCGGAATCGCGATGGGAACCGGAACCGACATTGCGATGGAAAGCGCCGGTATAACTTTGCTGAAAGGCGATTTGCGCGGCATTCTGCGGGCGATGAATCTCAGCAATGCGACGATGAAGAATATTCGTCAAAATTTGATTTTCGCCTTTGTTTACAATCTTCTCGGCGTCCCAATCGCGGCGGGCGTTTTATATCCGTTTCTCGGTTTGCTTTTATCGCCGATGATTGCGAGCGCGGCGATGACTTTCAGTTCCGTTTCGGTGATTTTAAATGCGCTCCGTTTAAGAAGCGTGAAACTATAATTTCTTTATTGCCGTATTATTTGAAAATCACGCGAAAGTCTGCTAACTTGCGCTTAGAAATACTAAAAATTAAACGGAGTTATTATATGAAACGATACAGAATTCTGCTTCTTTGGGTTTTATTGTTCGGCGTTCAGGCGTTTGTTTTTGCACAAACAAACGACCCTGCGCTTTTGTCGCTTGAGAGAATATTTAATTCGGACGATTTTAACGCGCAGGGAATCGGCGGTTTTCGCTGGATGAAATCGGGCGATTCTTATTCGAAAATCGAACGCTCAACGACCGTGCAGGGCGGAACGGATTTGGTCAGTTACGATGCGGCGACGAATGCGCGGACGGTATTGCTGGCGGCGGAAAAACTGATTCCGAAAGGCGAAACAAAACCTTTACCGATAAACAGTTATGAATGGTCGGCGGACAATCGGCAGATGCTGATTTATACAAATTCGAAAAAAGTATGGCGTCTGAATACGCGCGGCGATTACTGGGTTCTGGATTTGGCAAGCGGAAGCTTGCGAAAACTCGGCGGCGACGCAAAGCCTTCGACGCTGATGTTCGCCAAATTTTCGCCCGACGGAACGCGTGTCGGCTACGTCAGGGAAAATAATATTTACGTTGAAAATGTTTCTGACGGAAAGATTACGCAGCTTACGACGGACGGTTCGAAGACGATGATTAACGGAACTTCGGACTGGGTGAACGAGGAAGAATTTAGTCTGCGCGACTGCTGGCGCTGGAGTCCTGACAGCAAATCCGTCGCTTACTGGCAATTTAACGCCGAAGGAATCAAAGATTTTATATTGATTAACGACACGGTTGACCTCTATCCGGTTTTAACCTACATTCCTTATCCGAAAGCCGGAACGACCAATGCAGCGGTTCGCGTCGGCGTTGTCAGCGCAGACGGCGGGCAGACGAAATGGATGAACACGCCCGGCGATTTGCGGCAGAATTATATCGCCATGATGGATTGGACGGACAATTCCAACGAAATAATTTTGCAGCATCTGAATCGTTTGCAGAACACCGACCAACTGATGATTGCCGACGCGAAAACGGGCGCGGTGAAAACGATTCTGACCGAGAAGGACGACGCTTGGGTTGACGTTACTTTGCCGAAAATGCGCTGGTTCGATAATGGTAAACGCTTTTTCTGGATGAGCGAGCGCGACGGCTGGCAGCATGTTTATACGGTTTCGCGCGACGGTTCGGACGTTAAATTAATCACTCAGGGAAATTTTGATGTCGAAAACATCATCGGGATGGACGAACCGGCAGGCTGGCTTTATTATATCGCTTCGCCCGACAACGCCGGTCAGCGCTATCTTTTCCGCACAAAAATAGACGGAAGCGGCGCGGCTGAAAAAGTTACGCCCGACACGCAGAAAGGCTGGAATAATTACAATATCTCGCCGAACGGACATTGGGCGATTCACAATTTTTCGGCATTTTCGACCGCGCCGCGTTTTGAAATGGTCAATTTAACGAACAAAACCGTTGCGCGCGTGATGGAAGACAACGCTGCGCTTCAGGCTTCGATTGATAAAATAAAAAAAGGACCGCAGGAATTTTTCCGCATAGACATCGGCGAAGGCGTTACACTCGACGGCTGGATGATGAAGCCACCCGGTTTTGACCCGAACAAGAAATACCCGATTTTATTTTACGTTTACGGCGAGCCTGCCGGGCAAACCGTAACGGATTTGTGGGACGACACGAATTATCTGTGGCACACGATGCTCACGCAGCAGGGCTATATCGTTGCAAGCGTTGACAATCGCGGAACGCCCGCGCCGCGCGGTCGCGCATGGCGCAAGAGTATTTATCGCAAAAATGGGCAGGTAAATTCCGCCGACCAGGCAAATGCCGTTAAAGCGATTGAAGCTAAAATGCCTTTTGTCGATGCTTCGCGCGTCGCCGTCTGGGGTTGGAGCGGCGGCGGCGTTTCGACGCTGAACGCGATGTTTCGCTATCCAGACCTTTATAAAACCGGAATGGCGGTCGCGCCCGTTCCCGACCAGCGTTTTTATGACACGATTTATACGGAACGCTATATGGGACTTCCCGATGCGAACGCTGCGGATTATAAACAAAGCTCGCCGATTACGTTTGCAGACGGGCTGAAAGGAAATTTGCTAATCGTTCACGGAACAGGCGACGACAACGTTCATTATCAGGGAACGGAGACTTTGATTAACGAATTAATCAGGCTAAATAAACCTTTCCAGATGATGGCTTACCCGAACAGGACGCACGGAATTTTTGAAGGCGAAGGCACAACTATTCATCTATATTCGCTTTTAACGCGGTATTTGAATGAACATTTGCTGGCTAATAAATAAGAGTTTTAGCCACGAATTACACGAATTACACTAATAACTTTTTTCTTTTATTCGGGTAATTCGTGTAATTCGTGGCTAACTTCTTAATTCATTACAATCAAACGAATTTCGCTCATTTCTTCCATCGCATAACGCACGCCTTCGCGCCCGAAACCCGAATCTTTCGAGCCGCCGTAAGGCATATTATCCACGCGAAAAGTCGGAACGTCGTTTATCAAAACGCCGCCGAATTCGAGATTTTGCGCGGCATAATTCGTATTCGACAAATTTTGCGTGAAAACGCCTGCCTGAAGTCCGTATTTTGTTTGGTTCGATAAATCTACTGCTTCTTCAAAATCGGAAAACTTTTCGACGACGGCGACCGGCGCGAATATTTCTTCGGAAACGACGCGCATTTCAGGGCTTGTGTTGGTCAGAACCGATGCGTCAAGCATTGCGCCTTCGCGCGTTCCGCCGCAAAGCAGCTTCGCGTCTCCTTTAACGGCTTCGTCAATCCAATTTTGCGCTTTTTTCGCCGCGTTTTCGTCAATCATCACGGAAAGCTGCGTCGTCTCGGCAAGCGGATTTCCTTTTTTTAATTTTTGCGCGTTTTCGACAAATTTTTCCGTCCACTCGTCAAAAATCTTTTCGTGAATATAAACTCTTTGAACGGAAATACAGACTTGTCCGGCGTATGTAAACGCGCCCATCGTCGTTTTTTCGAGAGATTTTTTTATGTCGGCGGTTGCATCTACAATCACCGGCGCATTTCCGCCGAGTTCGAGCGCAATCGCTTTTTTGCCGACCTTTTGTTTCAAGTCCCAACCGACCGCCGCGCTTCCGGTGAACGAAATCATATTTATTCTCTCGTCCGCTAAAATCGTGTCGATATATTTCACATCCATCGGCACGATTTGCAAAGCCGATTTCGGCAGACCGCTTTCCAGAAAAACTTCTCCGAGAAGCAAAGATGTTAAGGGCGTTCGCTGGCTCGGTTTGATGATGATTGAATTGCCCGACGCGAGCGCGGGCGCAACTTTGTGAGCGACGAGATTTAAGGGGAAATTAAACGGCGTGATGCCGTAAATTACGCCGCGCGGAACGCGCAAAGTGTAAGCCGTTTTGCCTTTTCCGCTCGCCTGCGTGTCAACCGGAACGACTTCTCCGGCAAATCGCTCGGCTTCGCCCGCCGCCCACGCGAACGTTGCAATTCCGCGCTCGACTTCGCCGCGAGCCAGCAAAATCGGCTTGGCGGCTTCGTTTGCGATTGTTTCGGCAAATTCTTTTTTGCGTCTTTCGATGCCTTCGGCAATATTTCGCAAGCCTTTGGCAATCTGAAATCGCGCTAGATTTCGCATCTGCTTTGAAGAGCTTTCGGCAAACGCAATCGCTTCTTCCGCTTCGCCCGCATCTGCCGAAAACACTTCTGCGAGCGTTTCGCCTGTAAAAGGTGAATTGACCGTAAAGTTTTCGCTCGCCTCGCGCCATTTTCCGCCGATTAATATTTTTTTGCTCATAGCCGATTACACGTATTTTGCAATTTCCTTTATTTATAAGTTAAACTTTTGAGGATTTTGAAGCAAATTATCTTTCGAGGGAGAATCCGCAATGAAATTCATAAAATCGGCGCTTGTTTTATCAAGCTTCGCGCTTTTTATTTTTGCCTGTAATCAGGCGGCGAACACAAATAACACGGCAAATAACGCAAACAAACCCGCAAATATAAACACAACCGCCAATATTCCGAAAACACCCGTTGACGAACTTGCTGCCGCCAGGACGATTTATACGGAAAAATGCGTTAAATGCCACAAAGAAGACGGTTCGGGCGGAATCGGCGAAGCTGACGGCAAAAAATTTAAGGCGGCAAATTTCAAAAGCGAAGGGATGAAAAAGGAAAGCGATGAAGATTTAATCGCCGAAATCGAAACGGGCGTCGAAGACGAAGGAATGCCCGCCTTTAAAGGAAAGCTGACCGGCGAACAGATAAAAAGCCTCGTAAAATTTATCCGCAAGGAATTTCAGGGAAAATAGTTTTTAGGTTTTAAGGTTGCAAATCCAAAATCTAAAATCTAAAATCTAAATTCCGACATGCACCCGTAGCTCAACCGGATAGAGTATCTGGCTTCGAACCAGAGGGTTGCAGGTTCGAATCCTGCCGGGTGTACCAATATTTTCAATAATTTAGGGCAATCAGATTGATTGCCCTTTTTCGTTTGTGTGCCTAGTGTGTGCCAAAATCTTTCATTGCTGCATTTGCTCGTAATCTAACCTAAACGCGAAAATTGAATGTATTTTTTATCAGCTTGAGAAAATAAACAAAATCCTATCGGCTCGCCAATCACGTTCTTTTCATCAATTGGAATCGGATTAATTTTTTCATCGAAAATAAAATAAATTCCCGCCCATCCGTCATATTCAGTTTTACCGACAGAAAATCCATCTTCATTAGAAATTAAAATAAGCATTCCTGCTTTAAGCTCTTTAACGGGAACGACCGCAACAATCGCGCCCGATTCAATCCCGAAACTTTTCATCAAATATTTATCAAAATAATAAGTTTCGAATTGCTCTGATTCAACCTTAAAATCAAACGAAAAGTTTTTACCCGTCAAAATAATCCGCGAGATTTCGCGCTCTTGCAAACTTTCGTTGGGATTTATGTTTATAGTTCTTGGTTGAGAATTTTCCGATTTAACTGAATTGCGCTTTGCGCGTCGTCTAAACCCAAGCTCGCCTAAAAGTTCAGGAAATTGTTTATTCAAAATATCCGAAAGTGCCTGATGATTTTTTAATCGCAGGATTTTAGCGGCTTCCGATACTTTTCCATTTGCTTCAATCAAAGCCGCGCTGACACGCGTTTTCTTGAACTCGGCAACTTCATCGGTAAATGGTAAATGCCGCAAAATGTAGATTTCTTCGGTAAAACTTCTAGCAAATTTTCTAACTGCAATCTCTCCAATACGCTTGGCAGCTACGTTTTTCAAATCGGCAAAAGTAAGAAGAGCATCTTCGGAACGTTCAAGACGAATAAGACAGCGAACTTTTGTCCATAGCGCATCAATTAATCCGTTGTAATCTTCGCCTTCATAAAAATATGTAAGTGCTTCTTCAATGATTTTCAGAGCCTTTGAAAATTTATTTTCTTCAATATAAATGAGTGCTTTAGTATCCAGAACATGCGGAATCCATCCTTTATCACCTAAGTCCGAATAAATTTTGAACGATTTATCAGCAAAGGAATGACCCTTTTTGAAGTCTTTAATATCCCTATAAAGCAGGGATAAATTATTCAGATTTAATGCAACAAATCTCTGATTGCCAGTTCTAGCAGCAAGTCTTATAGCTTCCAGAAAGTGAAACTCTGCGTCGGTAAAATGTTTGATACGTTGATAAATTACCGCAGATTCGCTATGAAACATTATCAGAAGTCGAAAATCCCTGCAAAATTCCATTGAACTCGAAATTTCATTTATTAACTTTTGTCCTTCTTTATATTTATAGCCCCAAGTAAGTATTAGTAAACGGTTAATTTGAATTTGCAGATAAACCGGATGTAGTTTATTTTCGCTAAAATCGTTTTCAACCAAGCCTAAAAGGGCTTCACATTCTGAGACTTCGCCTGTATTCCAATAACAAAAAGCGAGAATTATTTTTGATTCTGCCGCTTTATCAATTAAACCTTCCGACTGAAAAATTTCTGTTGCGGTTGTCAGCACATTTTTTGCTTGTAATTGATAATCTCTCAAATTTCGAGAACGACCATAGAAGGTTAGAAAGAAACCGCACAAACGCAGCAATTCAGCGCGGATTGCTGGCTCATAATCTGCAAAGGTCGGTAAATGATTGTCGTCATTCCAAATGGCTTGCAGAATTTTTCGCAAAGAATCTATATCTCTGCAAAGTTCCGCATCTTTAGCCTCTTCAATCAATTGAAGGAGTTTGGCAGTAGTCAATTTAGGAGTTGTTTCTGGAAGCATATATCTTTGTTAGCAAGATTTCTTGCTAATATTATTTTCTGAACGTTTGTTTAAAACTACGTTCAAACAAAATAAATCAAAAAGGAGCTAAAAATCAATGAAAAAATTTGCGACAATTCTAGTTTTGTTATTCGTTCTATCCGTTTCAGCTTTTGCCGACGATGGCACTATACATACAGGTGGAAAAACCTGTCCACAAGGACAAACCTGTTTTGCCGATGATGGCACTATACATACAGGAGGTATAACTGAAAGTCCGATTATCAAAGATATTTACGATTTTCTGAAATCAATCTTCGGATAATCTAAAAAACTGAAACTTAGAAAATGCCTTCGGATTATTTCGGAGGCATTTTTTTATCTTTTCTCTGTTTCTTCTTATCATCGGCTTTGGCTTCTGCAAGCGTCATTATCTTTTCAGTCGAGTTGTTAAAAACTTCGGGATTTTCTTTTCTCGTTTCGTGAATTGCTTTCACAATCAAAGAATGAAGCAATGTAGCCGGCTTCAAACCACGATACTCGGCGACTCTTTCAAACTCTTCTTTAATCTGCGTCGTTATCCGAATATAAATTCGGTCATCTTTAGTAACCATTGTGTTTACAATAGTCATACGTAAAAATACAATAAATTTCAATTTATTTCCACTAAAATTGTTGTCATTGTGCGGACAAAATCATTTTATGAATAAAATCTTAAAATACAATTTTCCGTATTTTGAAATGAAGAAGCAGAATAGAAGATAAAAGATTAAAAGTTTAGGGCAACTACTGGAATTGCCCTTTATTGTCTAAAGTCTAAAATCTCAAGTTCCAGACATCATTTTTTCGAGCTTATCAGTTGCGCTTTGCTGTATCGTTGGCAATACGTGAGAGTATCTATCAAGCGTTAAAACTATGCTTGCGTGTCCGAGTTTTTCCGAAACTACTTTCGGATTCTCGCCTGCCGAAAGTAGAAGAGTTGCCGTTGTATGTCCGAGGTCGTAGAGCCGGATTGTCGGCAATTCTGCCTTTTTGAGTAGGGAAGGAATTCTGCCGGGTGTACCACAATTTTCAAAAGTTCAGGGTAATCAATTTGATTACCCTAAACTTTTGTATGCCAAGTGTGCCGAATCAGTCAAATTTCAATCGGAATTTCCTTTCAGAAAAATTCTTTTTTATTGATTTATTATGGAACAAAAGCATTCGGAACTGGTTTGTCGCCATTAATTCCGAAGCCTTGAATCAAAGTTCCAGCCGTTGACCTCTGCGCATACCATGTCGAATCCGAAGGACGGAAAACCGCTGCTTCAAATCTGCTGTCGCCGTCGTAATCGGCAGGCGCAGGAATATCTCCGTTTGTTCCGAACGGGAATGAATAATAGCTGTAATCTTCACTTCTCAAGATAAACCATTCTCCCGTTGACGGTCTGAATACGGCAATATCTGCTTTGGCGTCGCCGGTATAATCTCCTTGAACGGGTTTATCAGAACTGTTTCCGAATTGAAAAGCGATAATCGATGAATCCGAGCTTCTGTATATCCACCATTCTCCGGCGGATGCGCGCCAGATGGCAATATCCGATATACCGTCGCCGTCGTAATCGGCAACCGCCGGAGCGTCTCCGATTGTTCCAAACTGCCGAATCGTGAAGCCTCCGTCGGAAGAGCGCCTGATATACCAGACCCTTGTTGACGGGCGAAAAACGGCTGTGTCGTATATTCCGTCGCCCTCAAAATCTCCGACCGAAGGAATATCGCCGTTAGTTCCAAACGGGTATGAATAATAGCTGTTATCCTCGCTTCTGAGGATAAACCACTCGCCAGTTGAAGGTCGCCAAACGGCAACATCCGTTTTACCGTCGCCGGTAAAATCACCGGGAACAAGCCTGTCTGTAGAATTTCCGAACTGGAAAGCGGCATTTCCGCCGTTGCTGCTCTTCAGATACCACCATTCGCCCGCGCTCGGTCGAAAGATTGAGATGTCCGATTTACTGTCGCCGTCGAAATCAAACGGAGCGGCGTGCGGAGCGGCATTATTATGAACTCTGGCGACGGCAAAAAGTCCGCTCACAGAACCGGCAACTATCGCTTTGCCGTTTGAATCGAGCGCTATTCCGTAAATAGACCCCTCATTTTCGCCTAACCGGGTTATGCCGCCCGTGCCGTATGGAGCATTGAGAGAACCATCGGCGTTGTAGCGAACAAGTGTAAATCTGCTCGAATTGCTAATGTAACTGCCGCCAGCCGCGACAATTCTGCCGTCCGGTTGAATTGCGAGAGCAGATGCGCTTCCGCCTGAGCCTAATATCTGCGGACCGATGAATGTGATAACTTTTCCATCGCCGTCAAACGATGTATCTGTCGAGCCGTTTGAATTGAAGCGGGCAAGCGCATAATAGCTGAAGTTCGTGTCGGCAGTGTAGCCAGCCGCGACAATTCGCCCGTCCGGCTGAATTGCGACGGCGTATGCAATATCGTTCGAATTAAAAAAGGCTGCCGTTGCTTTGCCGTCGCCGTCAAATGAAGTATCGGGCGAACCGTTTGTGTTGAACCGGAGAACCGCAAAATCTTTATTTGAGCCGGTTACGTTGGCGCTTCCGGCGGCGATAATTTTGCCGTCAGCTTGAATCTCTAACGCATTTACCGTGTAAGCAAACGGCGAAATCGTCGTTAATTTTCCATCGCCGTCAAACGAAGTATCGAGCGAGCCGTCCGTGTTATAACGCACCATCGAGCCGACATCATAACCCATCGAAGAATCGCTGTAGCCTCCGACGATAATCTTTCCGTCAGATTGAATTTTCACGGCGTTTCCATAATCGTTCGAATTCAAAACCGGAGTCGTAACCTTGCCGTCACCGTCGAATGTGGTATCGAGCGAGCCGTCCTGATTGTAACGGGCAACCGCAAAATCGGGACTTCCGTTTGCGCTGTAACCTGCCGCGACGATTTTTCCGTCCGCCTGTATCGCCACGGAAGCGGCGTAGGAAAAAGAATTGTCGAACGATGTGATAACTATTCCATCGCCGTCAAACGTCGCGTCGAGTGAGCCGTCCGAATTATAACGAGCAAGCGTAAAATTGCTCTGTGAATCGTTGTAGCTGTTACCGGCTGCGATAATCTTTCCGTCCGCCTGAACTGCGACAGCCACGGCGCTTGATATATCGACGCCGATGTCAACGAGCAGCTTTCCGTCGCCGTCAAAATTTGCGTCAAGCGAGCCGTCAGAGTTGTAGCGAACAATTATCGAATCGAATTGGGCAATGCTGCCGGTTCGGCTAAAGCCTGTTGCGACAATCTTTCCGTCCGTTTGGATGGCAACGCCGTATGCATAATCGTTGAATGCAAAAAAAGCGGTTATTACTTTTCCGTCTTCGTCAAAGCTTGTGTCGAGCGAGCCGTCCGTATTGTAGCGAATAATTACAATAACCGTGCCTGAGCCGGTTCCGGCGTAACCTGCCGCGACAATTTTGCCGTCCGACTGGATTGCCATTGAAGATGATGAACCACCAACTTTCGAAACCGCTGTCGTAACTTTACCATCGCCGTCGAATGTCGTGTCGAGCGAGCCGTCCTGATTGTATCTCACAACAGAAAAAGTTCCACCGGAGAATCCGCTGTAGCCCGATGCGACAATCTTTCCGTCCGTTTGAACGGCGACGGAACTGGCAACATCCGAATTTGCTCCGACCGGCGTGGTAACTTTTCCATCGCCGTCAAAAGAGGTGTCGAGCGAGCCGTCAGCGTTGTAGCGAACGACCGCAAAATCCTGATTCGAATTTTGCGCGGAGCCTGCCGCAACAATCTTTCCGTCGGGTTGAATCGTAACGGCATTGGCAGCGCCGCCGGAAGCTATGTCCGTCAATACCATTCCGTCGTCGTCAAACGAAGTATCGAGCGAGCCGTTCGTGTTGTAACGAAGCAGAGCAAATGTACCCGTGTTGCTGACGATGTTGTTACCGGCGACAACGATTTTTCCGTCCGTTTGAACAGCGATGCCGTAATATAATCCGCCCGGAACAATCACGAGTCCATCGCCGTCAAACGACGCGTCGGGCGAGCCGTTAGCGTTGAAGCGAACGACCGCGCCGGTTTGGATGCCTGTAAAAGTAGTGTTGATACCGGTTGCGACAATCTTGCCGTCAGCTTGCAGCGCGACGGAGCGGCAGACAAACGAATCGTACATTCGAATCCACGCTTTGCCGTTGCTGCCAAAGCTCGTATCGGGCGAGCCGTTCGGATTAAATCTCGAAATATTGCAGTTCGGTCGATAGCCGTATTTAGCGCCTCCGGCAACGATAATCTTTCCGTCCGATTGGATAACTGTTGCGTATGCATAGTCATCGCCGCCTTTACCGATTGCCTCGATTGAAAAACCATCGAGCGAAAAAGACGAATCCAAATCGCCCGGCGCGGCATTAGCCGCCGGCAAAAAAACGGTTAATGAGATAAGTAAAATGTAAATTGAATGGATTAAAAGCCGGTGTTTCATAGAAATCACTCCGTAAAAACGCCTTTCTGATTGCTGGACTTCTTGAGATTCACGAAATTTCATCCTAAAATATACTACACATTCATCGGCAAAAATCTAAATTTTTCTTAAATTGTATAAAACCCAAATTATATGCCCGTGAATTTCAATTAAATAAATAGTTTACGGCTTTATCAAATTCGGAAAATCTTGTATTTTCAATTCAATGAAAAATAAACTTTATCGAGCGTCTATCTTTGCCATTTTACTTTTGGTTTCAAGTTTTAATTTCGCGCAGAATCTGCCGGTTGCGGGTTTGAAAGAAATTGTAACCGTCCGGCGCGATGGGCGCGGAATTCCGTATATTGAAGCAAAATCCGATGCCGACCTGTTTTTCGCGCAGGGTTATGCAACGGCGCAGGACAGGCTCTGGCAGATGGATCTTCTGCGGCGTCTGGCGCGCGGCGAAACGGCGGAGCTTTTTGGCAAACAGACGCTCGAAGAAGATAAACGGTGGCGGAAAATGGGTTTTGCCTCGATTGTCGAGGAAACGTTTAAAAATTACACGCCGGAGCATCGAGCGATTCTGGAAAGCTACGCGAAGGGCGTTAATGCATATATTGCAACGCTCGACGCAAAGACCTTGCCGACCGAATTTCAGATTTTGCAGTATCGCCCGAGGGATTGGAAACCGACCGATTCGATGCTGATTGGAGCGATTCTGAATGACGGTTTAAGCACGACTTGGCAGGCGGACGTGATGCGCGCCGCTTTTTCCGATTTGCCGAAGGAAAAGTACGAGCAATTATTTATGGAGCGCACGCCGATTGATGTTTTAGTCGTCGGGAAAGACGAAAAAGTTCAAAGTTCGAAGTTCGAAGTTCAAGATTCAAGATTCAAAATTCAAGATTCAAGATTCAAGATTCAAGATTCAAAGCCGATTGATGAAGCGTTGGCGGCGTTTGCTTTGAAGGATGAGGAAGTCAGGAAATCGTCGCTCGAAAGAGTCGGTTTTTATCAGGAATTTAACGCGATGAGCAATAATTGGGTTGTTTCGGGCAAGCGAACGCTCGACGGCAAACCGATTCTCGCAAACGACCCGCATCTTCCGCCGACCGCGCCGGGAATCTGGTATCTGACGCATTTGAGCGCGCCCGATATACAGGTTTCGGGCGTAACATTTCCCGGCGTTCCGGGCGTCGTTCTCGGTCATAACGCGAATATCGCTTGGGGCGCGACGAACTTAAATCCGGACGTTCAGGATTTATTTGCGGAGACTTTCAACGACAAAAATCAATATAAAACGCCGAACGGTTGGGAAAACATAAAGATTCGTAAGGAAGAAATCAAGGTCAGAAAAAATCCCGTTTCGCCGGATACTGAAATAACCACGCTCGATGTCAAAGAAACGCGCAACGGCGTGGTTATTTTTGAAGAAAATAACAAAAGCTACGCTCTGAAATGGACTGTGCGCGAGCCGAAAAACGATATTTTCGGCGCGTTTCTAAAACTTAATCGCGCAAAAAACTGGGAAGATTTTAAAGCGGCGCTGAAATCATACGGCGGCGCGACGCAGAATTTTATTTATGCCGACGTAAAGGGAAATATTGGCTACTACGGCGCGGGCGCGATTCCGATTCGTCGCAAAGGCGACGGAAGTGTGCCGTATGACGGCGCGACAAATGACGGCGACTGGATAAAAAACATTCCGTTTGAAGAATTGCCGAACAGTTTTAATCCGCCCGAAGGCATTATTGTTACGGCAAATCAGCGCGTCGTCGGCGACAGCTACAAACATTTTCTGACGCGTCTATGGCTTGCGCCTTATCGCGCGCGCAGAATTTACCAACGTCTGGAAGCGAACAAAAAATTGACCGTCAATGATGTGATGGACATTCAACGCGACGTTTTTAACATTTCATTTTCAAACTTTGCGCGTGAAATCGTCAATTCCGAAGCCGCAAGCGCCGAAAGCCTGCAAATACTTCGCGGATGGGACGGTCAGATGAAATCCGATTCGCAAGCCGCGCTGCTCGTCTCTGAAATCAGAAGCATTTTTCTCAGAAACGTTTTAAGCGCAAACATCGGCGCGGAAAGAGTTGCGAAATATCGATGGGATTTAAGCTCGGCTTTCGTCGATTGGCTGGCAAAGGACAAGCCCGCAAATTGGCTGCCGAAGGAATTTGCCGATTACAAGAGCTTATTAATCGCATCCGACACGGAAGCGCGGAAAAATCTGGCAAACAGATACGGGGCGGATACAGCCAAATGGACTTGGGGAAACTCTTCGAAATTTACGTTTCCGCACCCGATTGGACAGGCAAACGTTCCTTTTATCAGCCAGCAGTTTCAGATTGAGCCGTTTCCGCGTTACGGTTCGGGACAAACGCCGAACGTCGGCTCAAGCGTCTCGATGCGCCACATCACGGTTCCGGGAAATTGGGATTTAACCAGACAGGGAATTCCGCTCGGCGAAAGCGGAAACCCAAGTTCTCCGCATTGGAAAGACCAGTTTGATTCGTGGAAATCAGTCAATACGCCGGTTTTCCCGTTCAGCAAAGAAGCGGTCGAGAAAGCGGCGACGGAAGTTGTTGTGATGACACCGAAGTAGAAGAGGAGAAAAGGAGAAAAGGAGAATTTTCTTATGAGCGAGAAAATTGTCAGGCATCAGGATTTGGATGTTTATAAAAAAGCTTTTGAAGCGGCGATGCAGATTTTTGAAATAAGTAAAGGCTTTCCGAAAGAAGAGACTTATTCTTTGACAGACCAAATTCGTCGCTCGTCTCGTTCAGCATGTGCGAATCTGGCAGAAGCTTGGCGCAAGCGTCGATATTTAGCGGCTTTTATCAGTAAATTAAGCGACGCCGAAGGTGAAGCAGCGGAAAAACAAATCGGCAGAGATTTATATAGAGCTTACGATGAAATAATTTCAATGATGGTCGGAATAATAAGTAATCCAGACAAATGGATAATACCCGTTCGCAGAAAGTGATTTTTTCAAGACAAATTCCTTTTCTCCTTTTCTCCTTTTCTCCTCTTCTCCTCTTCCGCTCTTCTCGCCAGAAAGTCGTTCAAAATAATCGCCGCCGCTTCGCTGTCGATTCGCTTTAAAATTTCTCTCTCGTTGAAGCCTTGTTCATAGAGCAAATTCTTGGCTTCGATTGAAGTTACGCGCTCGTCTTGCAGAAAAACGGGAATTTTCAGTGAAAGCGAAAAATTCTTTGCCAGACGCCTTACTTCCGCAGACATTTCGCTTTCCGAGCCGTCGAAGTTATACGGCAAACCTAAGACCAGCGCGACGGCATCAAAGTTTTCCAGAATAGAGATGATTTCTTTGAGAACTTTTTTCCAGCTTGTGCGTTTAATAGCACCGACGGGACGAGCGATAAACTGGAGCTCGTCGCAGACGGCGACGCCGAAGCGTTTCATACCGATGTCGAGCGCGACTATTCTGCCAATTTCGGGCGCGTGAAAAACATCTGTAAAATCGTTCGGATTAATTGTTTCTTTTTCTTGCACGAATATATTACGATAATAGATAATCGAGACAGCAAATTATCTGTTAATCATAGCAAATAAATTTTTGAGGTTTAATTAATGTCATATCGCGGAAAGTTTTTAGTGATTTTATTATCGGCGTTGATTGCGGTTTACGCGGTTTTCGGCGGATTTTTGAAAAATTTCTCATCTGCACAGCAGCCGATAAACGATGCGGGCGCGCAGATTCGAATTTTTGAAAGCGTGTTGCAGCATATTCAAAATGATTATGTCGACGAGCCGAATATGCAGAAGGTGCGCGACGGCGCGCTTCGCGGTCTGGCAGGCGGGCTTGACCCGTATTCGTCGTATCTGACGGCTGAACAGGTCAAAGATTTTCAGGCGAAAAAACAAAACACATTAGCCGGAATCGGCGCGGAATTTTCGCAGGTTTCCTCGTATTTGTATGTGATTGCAGTAATTAAAGGCTCGCCCGCCGATACTGCCGGGCTGAAATCGGGCGACGTTATCGAATATATCGAAACCAAAGCGACACGCGATATTTCGCTTTATGATGCAAAACAGATGCTTCTCGGCGCGTCAGGTTCGAAAGTTAATCTGCGCGTATTAAGAGCGGGCGAAAAACCGCAGACTCTCGCAATTACTCGCGGCGCGTATAAAATTCCCGAATCTACGTCCAGAGTCGAAGCCGGAAAAATCGGCGTAATTAAAGTTTACAGTCTCGAAAAAGGCGAAGCCGCCGATATTAAAACCCGCGTTCAGGAACTCACGAAACAAGGCGTTCAGAAAATCGTCCTTGATTTGCGCGGAGTTGCCGCCGGAGATTTGAACGAAGCGGTCGAAGTCGCCAATCTTTTCATAAAAGACGGAACTCTGGCGCAGGTCATCGGGCGCGAAAATAAAGTCCAACAGACATTTACAGCCGACCCGAACAAGCATTTATTCGCCGGTCAGGTTGCAACCCTGATTGATTTGGGAACGGCTGGCGCGGGCGAAGTCGTCGCATCGGCGATGCTCGACCGCAAGCGCGGCGAGGTCATCGGCGAACGCAGCTTCGGCGCGGGAACCGAGCAGAAATTATTGACTCTGCGAGGCGGCGACGGATTTATTCTGACGGTCGCCAAATGGGCTTCGGCAAACGGAAACCCGTTTTTAGCCGACGACCGCGCAAGCTCGGGCGTGAAGCCTTCGGTTGAAGTCAAACGTCCCGAAACGCCCGAACCGCTCGAAGTCGAAGATTTAATCGACCAGCAGCAGCAGGAAGAGCAGCAGCCGAATCCGCAGGCGACGCCGCAAGCTACGCCGAAACCGGAAGCGCCGAAAACGCAGGAAGATTTGCAGCTCAAAAAAGCTCTCGAAATCTTGCAGGGCAACGCGGCAAACGCTGCCGGAAAATAGTTTTTAGTTAAATCTCAATTTATAATGCCGGGCGTTTTGTCCGGCATTTTTATTGACAAAAGTTTTCGATTGTAAGTTAATAGGATTGTTTTCACTTTTCGCATCGATGACACAACAAAACTACAACGTGCGTCCGGTAAAGGAGCGAGACATCAACGAATGGTTTCGGCTCAGAAAGCTTTTGTGGGATGAATCGAGCGACGACGAGCATAAAACCGAGATGCTCGACATTTACGAGCACAACGATTCGCAGCTCGTGCTGGTTGCCGAAACGGAGAACGGAAATCTCATCGGATTTCTCGAAGCGAGCATTCGCCCGTTTGTCGAAGATTGTCATACCGACCACGTCGGCTATCTCGAAGGCTGGTTTGTCGAAGAAGAATACAGGCGTTACGGCGTCGGGCGAAGGCTCGTAAGAAGCGCGGAAAGCTGGGCGCGGAGCAAAGGCTGCACGGAAATGGCTTCGGATTCGGAAATAGGCAATGATTTGAGCCTGAAAGCGCATCTAAATCTCGGATACGACGAAACATCGCGCCTTGTGCATCTGAGAAAGGATTTGGTTTGAAATGAAAAATTCAAAATTCAAAATTCAAAATTTTCGATTAATATTTTACATTTTGCATTTTACATTTTGCATTTCAACGCTTTTTGCTCAATCGACTAATCAAAGTTTCCCGACGCCTGTTACGACCAGTGAAATAAGCGGCAAAATTAATGCGCGCGACCTCGGCGATGCGCGGCTGACAAGTTATTTCTACACGTTTACGGGCAATCAGGGAGATGTTTTTATCAATGTAGTTACGAAAAATCTTGACGGCGACATAGATGTTTTTACGGCTAATAATTTAAGACCTTTAACAAAAATTACCGTTTATTCCGACAATCCTGAAAACGAAACAGGGCGCATCGTCTATCTTCGCCAGTCTGAAAAATTGATTTTAAGAATCGAGGGACGCACGCCGAATGACGAGCCGGCGACTTTCCGAATCAAGTTTGCCGGAAGCTTTGAGCCTTTAAAGGCGATTGCTGAAACCGAAGAACAAAATCCGCCCGAAGTAAAAGCCGAAAATCAGGGCGAAGTGCGCGTCAATTCGGTCGGAACGATTATCGAAGTAAAACCGAAACCGACTCCGAAGGTGAAAGAAGCCGAAAAGAGCGAAATTATTGCCGAAAGCAAAAAGGAAGTTAAGAAGAAGGAAAAGCCTGTCGAAAAAGAGAAAGCGGAAGAAAAGAAAGCTGAAACCGACGAGGCAGCAGAAAAGAAAGAAGCGGAGCAATCCGAAAAAGAAGTCGATAAGCCCAAAGAAAAAACAGCGCCGGTTGTTGTAATCACCGATAATCTTCCGAAAACGGACGAGAAGAAGACTGAAAAAACCGGAGAAAAAAAAGCGGACGAAACTGTCGTTAAAAACGAATCGAAGACGAAGAAAAACTCGACCAAAAAAGTAAAACCCGTTGAACCGAATCCGCTCGAAAATATTTTGCTGGTCGTTTTATTCAAAGACGGAACAAAAATCGAGCGCCCGATGAGCGAAGTTTTGCGCGTCAATGTCGATAAAGGAATCCTTACGATTGTCGCCAAAGACGGAACAATCGGGCGATATTCGATTCTCGACGTTGCCGAGATGACTATTAAATAATTTTAATTTTGTCCGATTATCTGCCGCAGACGCGCCGCCAACTGGCTTTGCGGATTAATTTCTTCGAGTTTCTGCAAAGCCTTCTGCGCTTCTTCGGCATTTCCTTTTTTAAAGTAAGCGATTCCGAGATTGTAAATCGACGGCTCGTGTTTCGGGTTTTTTTGCAGGGAAGTCTGAAATTCCTTCGCGGCGCGTTCTAAATCGGGATTTGCGCGCTCGACAAACGTAACGCCCAAATCCGTTCGGACATTTATATCGTCGGGATTTTTTTCAAGCGCCTGCGAATACCATTTTTCCGCGCTTTCAAATTCTTTCAAATCAAAATAAGCGTTGCCGGTTTTGACGATTGTTTGATAATCGTCGGGTTTGATTTTGTGAGCCTGCTCGTAATATTCGACCGCTTTGTCAAATCTTTGAATCTGCGCGTGCATATCGCCCGCTTTCATTTGCGCTTCAAAATCGTTCGGCTCATTCTTCGCTTTTTCGAGCGTTTCCGCGATTTGCGGCATCGGCGCGTTTTGTGTCGTCTGAACAGCCACGCTTTGTTGGACATTGGACGAAGGCGCGTTTATCTGCGGGACGTTTTGCGCAATTACCGGTTGATTTAACGCGTTGCGGTTAATTGTATTAGCCGTAAAAAAACCGGCAATCGACCCGACGACTAAACCAATTAATAAACCAAAAAAAGTATTCTTTTGCATTTTTATTTACGTGAGAAATGAGAAGTGAGAAATGAGAAGTGTGTTTTTTATCATTTCTCACTTCTCATTT
>JBARIW010000091.1:0-2593 GCA_049799955.1 Pyrinomonadaceae bacterium | reverse complement strand
GTTTATAGCTAATCCACCGACATTACTTAGAGATTTAGAGCCGACACTCAAAACCCCTTGCATAAATTTTCCAGGGCTTTGCAGGATAAATAACCATCCTTCTGCAAAAAAGCTAGCTAAAGCCTGTAATAAACCCAAGATAATGAATATAAATAGCAGCAAAATTGCTAAAGATATCAGCGGATGACTCACCAACCAGAAGACTACCGGGTGAGAATCAATCCAATCTCTAACAGTACCATTGATAGCACTTTGAATGGCATTTGAAGCGACATCGCTCATATTTCCCGCCTTGTGAATGCTATCTTCCAGCGATATCTTAGCCTTTTCTGTTGCTTGATTTACACTCTCTACAGCTTGGCTAGTTGTTTGATTCAGAGTATTGACCGCAGAGTTAGTAGTTTGATTAATAGTTTATTTAGCAGTTGCCGCCGAGTGAGAAACAGCATCAACAGCTGTGTTGGTAGTTTCACTAACCCGACTAACTGCTTGATTTGCGACTTCAGATATAGAAATCTTCGCTTTTTCTGTTTTCTCCGCTACAGTACCTAAAGCATTATTGGTAGCTTGATTAACAGCATTCACGGCAGAATTCGTAGTTTGAGTGAGAGCTTCTTTTGCCTTGGACGCAGATTCGGAAAGAGAAGATGTAGCTTGTGCTGTTGTTTCTGAAACAGAATTAACGGCTTTTCCGACTTTTTCCGTCCAAAATCCTTTCGTTTTTTGAAAGCTTTTAGAAACATCAGGCAGTGCTACTTCCATAGTAAGTGACCTTCATCAACTTAATTTACTCTGTCCAAATGATTCTATTATAGCTGCTATTTTTAATAGTCATAATCTGAGTTAATCTGCTAACAAAAAAGCTCCTGCCGTTAAGCAGGAGCCTTTTTCGATTAGACAATCAAATCAGAAATAAATTCGATCGATTAGTCCAAATTAGGCATACCCAGCACTGGTTCATTTTCGCGATCGATACCCTTCTCAAAGCCAGCGACAGCCGCGCGAGCGCGACCAGCGTGCCACAAGTGGCCGACCAAGAAGAAGAAACCCATCACAAAGTGGAAACAGGACAGCCAAGAACGAGGAGAAGTGAAGTTAAACGAGTTAACTTCAGTCGCCACACCGCCCACAGAGTTCAAAGAACCCAAAGGAGCGTGAGTCATGTACTCAGCCGCGCGGCGAGCTTGCCAAGGCTGAATGTCATTCTTGATTTTGTTCAAGTCCAAACCATTAGTACCGCGCAAGGGTTCCAACCAAGGGCCTTGGAAATCCCAGAAACGCATCGTTTCACCGCCGAAAATGATTTCGCCAGTAGGAGAGCGCATCAGGTATTTACCCAGACCGGTGGGGCCTTGTGCAGAACCGACGTTAGCACCCAAGCGTTGGTCGCGGATCAGGAAGGTCAAAGCTTGCGCTTGAGAAGCTTCCGGGCCCGTCGGGCCGTAGAATTCGCTGGGGTAAGCAGTGTTGTTGAACCAGACAAAGCAGCAAGCGATGAATCCCATCAGGGACAAAGCGCCCAAGCTGTAAGACAGGTAAGCTTCGCCAGACCAGATTAAGGCGCGGCGAGCCCAGCCGAAAGGCTTGGTCAAAATGTGCCAAACACCGCCAGCGATACAAATCAGGCCGAGCCAGATGTGACCGCCGATGATGTCTTCCATGTTGTTGACGCTGACAATCCAGCCTTCGCCACCAAAAGGAGAGCGAACCAAGTAGCCAAAAATCACAGCCGGGTTCAGAGTGGGGTTCGTGATAATACGCACGTCGCCGCCGCCGGGAGCCCAGGTGTCATAGACACCGCCGAAGAACATGGCCTTAGCCACCAGCAGCAAGCAACCGCCACCCAACAAAATTAGGTGATAGCCGATGATGTTGGTCATCTGGTTCTTGTCTTTCCAGTCGTAGCCGAAGAAAGAAGAGTATTCTTCGAGAACTTCTGGGCCGCGAACGGCGTGATAAATGCCGCCCAAACCGAGAACAGCAGATGAAATCAAGTGAAGAACGCCGACTACGAAGAACGGGAAGATATCCGTAACTTCACCGCCGGGGCCGACGCCCCAACCCAAAGTAGCGACGTGGGGCATCAAAATTAAGCCCTGTTCGTACATGGGCTTTTCTGGGATAAAGTGAGCGACTTCAAATAAAGTCATTGCACCAGCCCAGAAAACGATCAAACCAGAGTGAGCGACGTGTGCGCCCAGCAGTTTGCCGGAGAGATTGATTAAACGAGCGTTGCCCGACCACCAAGCGAACCCGGAGGATTCTTGGTCGCGACCGCTTGCGTAGGAATTAGAGAGCGTTACCACCCGGTAGAACCTCCAACGATTTTAGATTTTGGATTTTGGGTTTTTTTGTTCCCTAGTAGGACGCGGGATCACCGCGCCTGCGCCGGGGAATAGGGATTTGGATTTGAGATTAATTTAAAAAAATTAAATTAATCTCAAATCCAAATCCAGATTTTTTTAAAGTGCGTTACCGCGAGGCAGAACTTCTTCAGGGAAGATGAAGTTTTCGTGGGGTTGGTCCGTAGGAGCCATCCAAGCACGAATGCCTTCGTTAAGCAGAATGTTCTTAGTGTAGAACGTTTCAAACT
>JBARIW010000090.1:0-2588 GCA_049799955.1 Pyrinomonadaceae bacterium | reverse complement strand
GAATAAAGTAGCAACTCGCAATTACCCTCTCCTACTAACAATATGACGATACATCTTCCTTACATTCATCTGCCAAATAGCAGAGAGCTCGAAAGCGCATCCCCACTAACTGTTCGTAAAGCGGGTTAATCTGGCACATCGCCGGAATGTGGACAATCTTGCGACCAAATAATACGATATCTCGCTCAAACGGACACTGCGGCGGAATAATTTTACAGACAAAGTGTGCCACTCTCGGGTCGTGAATTTCCCAGCCGTCGAGCCAGTCTTTTACCGGTTGCAGGACATTTTTTTGGTGAGGTTGAGGTAGCCGAGATGAAAGCGGTGTTCCGACGGCGGGGAGGACATTCGCATCAAAGACTATTTGGCTGGTCGGCCCCTGCGGATCGCACTTGCTGTCTTCGATTGTCTGTCGCAGAGCTTCGATCGCCTCCACGTTCTGACCCAAAGCTGTGCAAAAATTGGAGATTACCTCGTCTTCGCTGCTCGAGTATGTACCGTCTGCCAAGGCTACCATTACTGCTGTCCTCAAAAAATCCTCGCCTTTGGCGGTGTCTTCCCCTAACGCAGCGGCTAGTTCCTCTCCGGTAATCGGTTCAAAAGCCGCCTCAAAAGATATTGGATGTAGTTCATCCTCCGTTAGATTCGCAATCATTTTTTGCTCGTATTCGTCAAAGTTGCCGTCTGCCCAAGCAATAGTCAGCAATCCGCGCAGCCAAGCAGTAATCTCGTCATTGGTGCAGGAAGATTTAGCGTCACTCATGAGCCTTTCCATTTGGATATACCAGTCAATTTGGTCGTTTGCAGCAGGAGCAATATTTGCCTCCCAAAAAATATTACTGCTTTTTTGTTCGATCGACGATCTATTTGTAGAAGGCTGGTGCCTGAAGATTGCTCCAAACGTTTGTAGTGGACGTGTTAAAAGCATATTGGTTTCTCAGGAGCATCGCTGACTAGCGAGCTAATCTATTGGTGTGTCCTATTCCCTAAAATGTCATCTATCAGAAGGAATAGGTTTGTTTAATTTATCTTAACTCTAGTTGCACCGATTGAGATGGCGATCGAATTTTTTTATTTAAGCCCGATTGCCCTTAGCAACCCAATTTTTCGCAAGAAATAAAAGGTTGGCAAGCGAAGGATCTAATCAGGCACTGGGTTTTTCACCCAGGAGCGATCGAACTTCGCTGTCTTTACATTTTAATATATATTTTTGTAAATTTTTCTGTGCCGGCAGGACAATATTAACAACGAGCCGGCTTTAAGCTGTTGAAAGAAAAAGATATGAGGAAACAGTTACCGCCTGTCAACTGGTGTGATTGCTGTGTCCGTCTATAAATGATTGATTTTTTTTTAACTTCGGCGACACAAAATCCAGCGCAGTTCCATTGGCGGGCGTGCGTTTGCCATAGGGAATACATCTCGACCGGTGGCCCAACTGGGAAACCAGGGCGTCGGCGGCCAGGCTCCTTCCGGCAGGTGGTGGCGTTCGTACTCAAACACCAATTCGTCGGATATTTGGACTAAGGGCAACCCTTCCATTGCGGTGGCGAGTTCTTGGGGCGTAAATAAAGTAGACCAAGAGAGTTGGGCAACTTGTCGCACCAGGGCATCAGGCTGGTAGTCGCCGACAGTTAAAAACGTGCTGAACAGCAACAGACCTCCGGGACACAGGGAATCGCACATTTTAGCCAGGAAAAGCCGTACTTGATCGCTGTCTCGAAAATGTGAAATGACTTCGGCGGCCACTGCCAACTGGTAGCGGGCCGGTTTCATCCGCATTAAGGGGTCGAGCACATCGCCTTCAGTCACTGTCACGGGAAGGTTTTCGGCTGTTACTGCTGCTTTCAATTGTTCTGCAAAAGCTGGAGCGAGTTCGATCGCATCTACAGAATAGCCCAATCTCGCCAGCGGCAAGGTATTGCGGCCGGTACCAGCCCCCACGTCCAAAATCCGCACTCGATCGGGCATACCCAATTTAGCAGCCGTTGCCATCAATTTTGCATCTGGATGAGAGCCGAAAAGCGGAGGTTCCCTAGTGTCTACCCAGCTTTTGTACTGTTCTCCAACTGTTGAGCTAGTAACAATCACTTTGCAAGCTAAACCGGTTTGCGGCGGCTGTACTGATTCGTATTGCAGGATCAGCATCGATGCTGTGGAGGTGCGGTAGCCTTGTTCTAACTTGTTGACTAAAAGCTTGCTGAGTTCCTCTCTGCGGTCTTCTGGCAGGGGTCTGTCGAGAGTGCGAAATAGCTGTTCGATCGACTTGAGATAGTGGCTTAGCATTCCCGGGACGCAGGGGAAAACTAATTCTCCGCGAGCGATTATGCGAGTATTAATTTTGTAGAGGATAGCTTGCTGGAGGATGTCGGGATTTACTACCAGCGGTAGCTGTTCGGTCTGGTTGATTGTACTTTCGGCGCCCATAAAATCCGCGAAGAAGTCATTAGTTATTAGTCATTAGTCATTAGTCATTAGTCATTAGACCTCTCCAATAATTATTGTGGAACAGGCATCTTGCCTGTTCAAGACTGGCTTTTCTGGAGATGTCTATTAGTCATTAGTCATTAGTCATAGGGAAGTCTTTTGAG
>JBARIW010000089.1:0-14915 GCA_049799955.1 Pyrinomonadaceae bacterium | reverse complement strand
GCTAATTTCCTGCCGAAACAATTAAATTTTCGGCAATTTATAAAAAACCGAATTGGAAAACTTTTTATTTGGGATTCTTAGCTGCGTTTTCCTTTTGTTTATCGGTCAACACAACTCCCATTTTTTCCAATGTTACCTGATTAAGCGTTCCCGTAACCTTCAAGCCGTTTGCTTCCTGATATTTTTTCAAGCCGTCGCGGGTCGCGTCGTCGAGCTTTCCGGTTTGCTCGCCGCCGTACATTGCTTTATCTTTCAATATTTTCTGCGCCTCCATAATTTGTTCCTTAGTGGCGCGGAAAACGGGCGCTTTCTTGGTCGTAGAGCTTGTCTTGCTCGCGTCGCCCGTGTCGAAAGAATTCGGGTCAACGGGAATTTCCATTTGCTTATCGGTTAAGACAACGCCCATTTTTTCGAGCGTCGCGCGGTTCAACGTCCCGGTTTGCTTTAAACCGTTGTCTTTCTGATAGCTTTTAATGGAAACGCGAAAATCGTCTTCCATTTTCCCGGTTGCTTCGCCCTTGTAAAGCCCTTTTTCCTTGAGCATTTTCTGCACCTGCATAATTTGGTCTTTAGTGGAGCGAAATATCGGTTTTTTAACTTTTTGCGGAGTTGCCGTCGGCGTAGGCGTCGGTGTCGCCTGCGCGTTTACAAAAACGCTTAATGATAAAATCGCCAAAACGATGAAAATTAGTTTTTTCATTCTTATTCTCCTGTTAAGTTTTTGTTTTTTTCAATCAGAAAATAAAATGGGAATAGAGAGGACAAAAAAGATAAACTTTTTCGGGGACATCTGATTTTATTCCTGATTAATCAGCAGTATCTGCCTATTTTCCTGAACTGTCAATAGTTTTTTTCGTAAACTTTTTAGGGGAGAAAAATGTCAATCGAAAAATTTATCGAAGAAAGAATCACACAGGCGATGGCTAACGGCGAATTCGATAACCTCAAAGGCGCGGGCAAACCGCTCAATCTCGACACGTATTTCAACACGCCCGAAGACATACGCCTCGGCTACACGCTTTTGAAAAACAACGATTTCGTGCCCGAAGAAGTTGAATTATTAAAAGAAATCGGCGTTCTGCGCGAAAAATTAAAAAACTGCGCTGATGAATCGGAGAAACAAATTCTAACCAAAAAACTTAATGAAAAATCGCTGGCTTTGACGATTATTCTGGAAAGAAATAAAAGAAAAAGGTAAATTTTATGCGCCCTGAGCTTGGCGGGCTTTGGCAGCACCGCGATTTTATGAAATTGTGGAGCGCGCAGGCAATTTCCGTTTTCGGCTCGCAGCTCGCGTCGCTGGCTTATCCTTTGACGGCGATTCTGGTTCTTCAGGCGACGACTTTTCAGATGGGCTTGCTGCAAGCCGCCGGCGGAGCGGCGGGCTTTATCGTCGGACTTTTTGCGGGCGTAATTGCCGACCGTCTAGCGCGAAAACCGCTTTTAATCGCGACCGATTTGGGACGCGCCGCGCTCGCTTTTTCAATTCCGCTTGCGGCTGTTTTCGGCTTTCTCTCAATCGAACAATTATATATAGTTTATTTTTTGTCCGGCGCGCTCGCCATTATCGCCAACGTCTCGGAAATGGCTTTTCTGCCGTCGATTCTGGAAAAAGAACAGCTCGTCGAAGGCAACAGCAAATTCGGCACGACCGAATCAGCCGGTTTAATCGTCGGACCGGGTTTGTCCGGGGCGCTGCTGCAAATTTTAACCGCGCCGGTGGCGATTTTAATTGACGCGTTTTCATTTGTCGCGTCAGCCGTTTTCGTCTCGCAGATTCGCGCTCCCGAAGCGATAATCGAAAAACAGGAAAAAAGCGTCCGGGCGCAAATCATTGAAGGCTTGCGCTTCGTTTACGGGCATCCGATTCTGCGCCCGCTTGCCGAATCGATTGCGCTCTATTTTCTGTTCAGGCAAATCGTTCTGGCTCTGTTTACGCTCTACGCGATTCGCGTGCTGAATCTCGAACCTTTCTGGCTCGGCGTGATTTTTTCCGGTCTGGGCTTCGGATTTCTCGCCGGCGCGCTTTTGGTCAAACGCATCACAAATCGTTTCGGGATTGGGCGAACAATGCTCGGCGCGAATTTTATCAATATTTTTGCAATGGCGCTCGTTCCAATCGCGAGCGGTTCGACCGCGTTTGTCATTACGCTTCTCGCAATTTCTCACTTTCTGCACGCTTTCGGAGTTCAAATCAACGGGATAAATCTGATGAGCCTGCGCCAATCGGTTACGCCGAATCATCTTCAGGGACGAATGAACGCGAGCTTTCGTTTCGTCAACGTCGGAATGATGATGTTCGGCGCGCTCATTGCGGGCGCGCTCGGCGAATGGATTGGCTTGCGCGCAACATTAATAATTGGCGCAATCGGAATGCTTCTGCCGTTTCTGCGTCTTCTTTTCTCGCCGTTGAGAAATTTTAAAGAAGATTTAATCGAAAATAATCAGTAAAATATATTAAATAATGAGAGCCGCAATTTACGAACAATTTCAAAAGCCTTTATCGATTCAAAACGTCCCGACGCCGAAACCGACCAAAAACGGAGTCGTCTTAAAAGTCGAAGCGTGCGGAATCTGCCGTAGCGATTGGCACGGCTGGATGGGAAACGACGCCGACATAAATCTGCCGCACGTTCCCGGACACGAGCTTTCGGGCGTCGTCGAAGAAGCGGGAAGCGACGTTAAAAACTGGAAAAAAGACGATAGAGTAACGCTTCCATTCGTCTGCGGATGCGGCGTTTGCCCGCAGTGCGTTTCGGGAAATCAGCAGGTTTGCGACGCGCAGTTTCAGCCCGGATTCACGCATTGGGGCGCGTTTGCCGAGTTCGCAGCGATTGAATATGCCGACACGAATCTCGTCCGTCTGCCCGAAGAAATCGATTTCGTAACAGCTTCAAGCTTAGGCTGCCGGTTTATCACGTCGTTTCGCGCCGTCGTCGCGCAGGGCAAAATTTCGGGCGGCGAATGGCTCGCCGTTCACGGTTGCGGCGGAGTCGGTTTGTCGGCGATTATGATTGGCAATGCTTTGGGCGCAAACGTCGTGGCGATTGATATTTCGGACGAAAAACTGGAATTTGCCAAATTAATCGGCGCGGCGGCGACGGTTAACGCAAAAACTGAAAATACAATCGAAGCGATTAAAGAAATCACAAACGGCGGCGCGCACGCGTCGATTGACGCTCTCGGAAATCCCGAAATTTGTTTCAACTCGATTTCGAGCCTCAGAAAACGGGGCAAACACGTTCAGGTCGGTTTGATGGAAGCAGAATATCGTCAAACTTTAATTCCGATAAATCTGGTTGTCGCCAACGAACTCGAAATTCTCGGAAGTCACGGGATGCAGGCGCACAAATACGCGGAAATGCTCGAAATGATTCGGCAGGGAAAGCTCCAGCCGCAAAAGCTGATTGGAAAAACAATCTCGCTCGAAGACGCTTTGCAGGAACTCGTCGATATGAATAATTTTACCGGAACCGGCGTAACCGTAATCGACAGATTTTAGCGTTCAAATCATTGGAATTTTAATAAATACTCTGCTACAATCGCGGGCATGAAAACATCAATCGCATACACGCTGGCTTTTATTCTAATCATAGTTTTTTCGATTTCTCCGGCACTAGCAACTTGCGGAGGAGGAGGAGGCGGCGGCGTTGGCGGAATGTCTTCGGGCGGCGGCTCGAATCCGCAGGTTTATTATGTTCCGTGGAAAGCGCGGACGGAAAAAGACCCTGCGCCGATGGGATTGATTTTATACTGGTTTCCGCTTGCTAAAGAAGAATTGAAAACTTCCAGTATGCTCCAGTCGCGCTCGCTTTCGCTTTACGCCTCGCAGTGTGTCTCGATGGAGTTGGCGGATTATCGCGTGCCTGTCGCCGCAAAACTTATCGGAGAATCCAAGCCGCCGCTGGCGATGCTCGTCAACCCGGACGGCACGGCTGTCGGCAAGGTCGAGAATAAAGACGGCAAGCTCAAAGTTGCGGACGTGGAAAAAATGGTCGAGAGCGAAGTGAAAAAACGCGAAAGTGCATTGGATACAAGTTTAAAAGACGGCAAAGACAAGGCGAAAGCCGGAGACAAAGAAGCCGCCGCAAAGCTCTTTCGCTCGGTTTACGACCAAAAATGTATGTTTCCCAAAAAAGCGAAAGAAGCGGCGAATGAACTGAAAAAAATCGGCGTCGGCGATGTTGCCGACGTGTCGGATTCTCCGAATTTCGACGCGCGTTTAAGCGCGCGAATCGAGCGGACAATGCGCAGCGGTCTGAAGTTTGAAATCAAAGGCAAATATGTCGAAGCGGAAAAATTATACAATCAGGCGCATCTGATGGACACTGCCGACCCGACTCCTTTGCGCTATCTCGGCGAGCTTTACCGGCATCACACGGGCGAATGGGACAAAGCCCGCACGACTTTTGAAACGATTCTCAGTATGCCGTCCGATTCGCTTTCCCGCGCCGTCGCGCTGCACGGACTCGGAAAAATGACTATTCACGAAGGCGAATTCAAAAAGGGGCTGGCGCTGATGGAAGACGCCGCCGAAGCGTATCCGCTGGCGCTTACCTTTCGCAACCTTGCCGTCTACTGGAATTCCGAAGGAGATATGGCAAAGACCGGGCAATACGTCCAAAAAGCGCTCGCCGTTGACCCGAAAGACGCTTACAATCTGATTTTTGCCGCCGTTTTTATGGCAGCTGCGGGACGCGGCGATGAAGCCTTAAAAATCGCCCGCGAGAATGAAAAACTTCTGCCTGCTTCCTACAATCTCGCCGCAATTTACGCTCAGAATGGACAGCGCGAAAAAGCGCTTTCACTGCTCAAACGACACTTTTACGAATACGAGCGTTATCAGGCGGTGCGTACTAAAGAAATGATGGAAGCCCGCGTTGACGCCGTGTTTGATTCTCTGCGTAAAGATGCGGATTTTCTCGCGCTCACACGCGATGCGGACGGAATGCTTCCGATGCCGATGTCTCCCAAAACGATGCGGATGCAATAAGACAGGATTAATTTAAAGCACACTTGTAAAATCTATTTTTCAAAATCATTTACGAAAGAAGCCGCTCTGATGGGCTGGCTTCTTTCGCTTTTTGCCCGCCGTCGCGCATAAGAAATAAGCTAATCAAATCACCTTCTTTCAATTTTTTCGGGAAATAATCAGCAATTTTTCTCAAATCGTTCTTGCTGAATGAATGCTCATTCAGTTATAATTCACCCAACAAAAATTTCAATAAAAAGACTAGGTCATCAGTTAAAATATAAATATGTTAAGAATCGGAAAAGCCGCCGTTTTAGGCGCGGGAACAATGGGCGCAGGGATAGCGGCGCATCTGGCGAATGCCGGAATACCAACTTTGCTTTTGGACATCGCGCCGAAGGAATTAACTGCGGACGAGCAGGCGAAAGGCTTGCCGCTCGACTCGCCGAAGGTTCGTTACCGCATCGTCAATTCTTTGTTTGAAGCCGCGAAAAAATTAAAGCCCGCGCCGTTTATGCTCGGCGAAAACGCTAGTTTAATTACGACCGGAAATTTTGAAGACGATATTGCCAAACTGAAAGACTGCGATTTTGTCATCGAAGCCGTCGTCGAAAATCTGGAAATCAAACACAAGATTTTTGCCGAAGTTGAAAAGCATCGAAAACCCGGTTCGGTCATCGCTTCAAACACGAGCGGCATCCCGATTCAGTCAATCGCCGAGCCATTTTCCGACGATTTCAAAGCGCATTTTCTCGGCGTACACTTTTTCAATCCGCCGCGTTATATGAAGCTCGTCGAAGTGATTCCGACCGAGTGGACGAAGCCGGAAGTTTCGTGTTCGGTTTTTGGATTTCTTGACGAAAGACTCGGAAAAGGCGTCGTTGCAGCGAAAGACCGACCGAATTTTATCGCCAATCGCGTCGGCACATTCGGAATGATGGCGACGGTTCACGCGATGAACGAAATGGGTTTGACGCCGACCGAAGTTGACCAGATAACCGGAAAAGCAATCGGGCACGCATCGAGCGCGACGTTTCGTACGGCTGATTTGGTCGGCTTGGACGTTCTCGCTCACGTCAACAAAAATCTTTATCCGGCGATTCCCGACGACGAAGACCGCGACGTTTTTCAAATGCCCGAATTTTTGACCGAAATGCTCGACAAAAATCTTCTCGGCGACAAAACCGGCGGCGGTTTTTATAAAAAATCGAAGGACGCCGAAGGCAAGCGGCAGATTCTCGAACTCGATTTTGCAACGGGCGAATACAAGCCGCAGGCGAAGACGAAATTTCCGAGTCTCGACGCGGCAAAACAGATTGAAGAATTGCCGAAGCGCGTCAAAACTTTAACCTGGGGCAAAGATAAGGTCGGCGATTTTTTGTGGAAAACGATGACTCGCACGTTTATCTACGCGGCGAATCGCATTCCCGAAATCGCGGATACGATTGTCGAAATCGACGAAGCGATAATGTGGGGCTTCGGTTGGGAAATCGGCGTTTTCGAAACGTGGGACGCAATCGGCGTCGCCGAATCGGTCGAACGAATGAAATCCGAAGGGCAGAAAGTCCCTGCGAATGTCGAAAAAATGTTGGAGTCGGGCGCGGAGAGTTTTTATAAAGAAGAAAACGGTCAGCGATACTTTTTTGATTTTGCGACGAATGATTACAAGGAAATTCCTGCTAAAGCCGGCGTAATTGTGTTGAAATCGGTCAAAGACCGAACCGGAGTTATCAAGAAAAATGCGGGCGCATCGCTGATTGATTTGGGCGACGGCGTGGCGTGTCTCGAATTTCACTCGAAGATGAATTCAATCGGCGGCGACACGGTGCAGATGATGAATTTCGCTATTTCCGAGGTCGAAAAGAATTTCAAAGGCTTGGTCGTCGGCAATCAGGGCGGAAATTTTTCGGCGGGCGCGAACATTATGCTTTTACTGCTCGCGGCGCAGGAAGAAGAATGGGACGACATTAATTTGATGATTCGCGCGCTGCAAAATGCGGTGATGCGTCTCAGATATTCGGCAAAGCCGGTTGTAACCGCGCCATACGGTTTGACGCTCGGCGGCGGCTGCGAGATTGCGATGCACGGCGACAAAGTTCGCGCGGCTGGCGAAACTTATATCGGTCTGGTCGAAGTCGGCGTCGGCTTGATTCCGGCGGGCGGCGGCACGAAGGAATTGACGATGCGCGCGATGGATTTGGCGAAGAAAACGCCGGACGCCGACCCGCTCGCGTTTTTGAAAAAGACTTTCGAGCTAATCGGAATGGGCAAAGTCGCGACTTCGGCGCAGGAAGCGCGCAGTTGGGGAATTCTGCGTCCTTCGGATTCGATTTCGATGAACGGAAACCGTTTAATCGCCGACGCGAAACAGGAAGTTTTGAATCTGGACGCCGCCGGATACGTTCAGCCGGTCGAGCGAACCGACATTCTCGCGCTCGGCGAGCAGGGACAAGCGGCGATGAAGCTCGCGCTTTATATGATGAAAAAAGGCGGTTTTATCTCCGAACACGACGAGCTTATCGGCAAAAAACTGGCGAAAGTGATGAGCGGCGGCGATTTGAATCACACGAGTTTTATCAGCGAACAATATTTGCTCGATTTGGAGCGCGAAGCATTTTTGTCGCTTTGCGGCGAGCGCAAAACGCAGGAACGCATCGCGGGAATGCTCAAAACGGGCAAGCCTTTGAGAAATTAGGAGAATTAGCCACGAACAAACACGAAAGAACACGAAAAAATACAAAGTAAATTTGATTTCTTGTTTGTGAAATTTCGTGTTTGTTCGTAGCTGAAAATAAATTATGGACGATGACTTAAAAAATCTAACTTCCGAGTTTAAAAAGGTTTCCGAGGACACGCGAAAAACTTTCGGCGGTCTCTCGGCTGAACAAATCAACTGGAAGCCATCGGCTGAAGGCTGGAGCGTCGGGCAGTGTTTTGACCATTTGATTAAATCGAATGATGCTTTTAAGCCGCAGTTTGAACAAATCAAATCGGGTGAAAAGAAGCCTTCGCTCTGGGAAAAGTATTCGCCTTTGACCGGATTTTTCGGCAATTTTCTTTTGAAATCGTTAAAAAACGACGCGAGAAAATTTAAAGCGCCGAGCAAATCGATTATTCCGCCGAGCGATATTGCGCCGGATATTATCGGGCAATTCGTCAGGCAGCAATCGGAAATCGTCGAAAGCGTCAAATCGCTTGACCGGACAGACTGGCACAAAATAGTGGTTACTTCGCCGTTTTTGAAATTGATGACATACAGGCTTAACACGGCGCTTGAAATTGGCGTCGAACACGAAAAGCGGCATTTTCGCCAAGCCGAAAGAGTTACGCGAGCCGTAGGATTTCCAAAATGATTAGCCACGAACAAACACGAAATTGCACGAAATGTGTTTTATAAATTATCGCATGGTTTCGTATTTGAGATTTTTTCTAATTTTCTTTTCGTGTTCATTCGTGTTTGTTCGTGGCTAGAAAAATTTATGCCCGAAAGCTTTGCCACGAAGATTGACCGTTTGAAATTCAATTTCTTTCCCGCGTATCGCGGCAGCGGAGCGAGAGTCGTTTATATTTCGGACGATTACCGCGAAATTCGCGTTAAAATTCCGCTTTCGTGGCGAACGAAAAATTATGTCGGGACGATTTACGGCGGCAGCATGTATGCGGGAATCGACCCGATTTATATGCTGATGCTGATAAAAAATCTCGGGCGCGATTATACGGTCTGGGACAAGGCGGCGAAAATCCGGTTCAAACGTCCGGGCAGAGAAGCTTTATTTGCCGATTTTCTTTTGACCGGAGAAGAGCTCGGCGAGATAAAAGCGATTCTCGAAACCGAGCGGTCGGTTGACCGAATTTACACGGTCGAGCTCGCCGACAAAAACGGCAAAGTTCACGCGATAATCGAGAAAACTTTATACATTGCGAAAAAAAATGAAACGGTGCGACTGGGCGAAAAATGATTTGTCGATTTTATATCACGACGCGGAATGGGGCGTGCCGCTGCGCGACGACGGAAAGTTGTTTGAATTTCTGATTCTCGAAGGCGCGCAAGCCGGGCTCAGTTGGGACACGGTTTTAAAAAAGCGCGAAAATTACCGGCTCGCTTTTGATAATTTTGACGCTGAAAAAATTGCGCGTTACGACGCGAAAAAAGTAGAAAGTCTTTTGCGGAATGAAGGCATTATTCGCAACCGTCTGAAAATTGCTTCGGCGATTCAAAACGCAAACAGTTATTTGAAAATCAAGGACGAATTCGGCTCTTTCGATTCGTATATCTGGAGTTTTGTTGACGGAAAACCGATTAAAAATAATTGGAAAGTTGCCTCGGAAGTTCCGGCGCGAACCGAAATTTCCGACGCGATGAGCAAAGATTTGAAAAAGCGCGGCTTTAATTTTGTCGGCTCGACGATAATGTATGCGTTTATGCAGGCTTGCGGGCTTGCGAACGACCATCTGGTTTCGTGTTTTCGTTATAAATTGTGAGATAAGAACAGCAGATATGATATGGCAATAAGAAAAATGAAATGTCCACATTGCAATAGCAAAATAGGGCTAGAAGTAGATGACAAAGGTAGTTGGAGCTATGATGATGATTCTCCTGTTGGAGAAGGATATGGAATTTCTTACGGACATTGTCCTGCTTGCGGAAAATTTATAGTTATATTTAGAGAAGGAAAGCATCACTTAACTGGAGCAAGTCTATTTTTTGAAGAAATCTCTAATGAAATAATTTACCCAAAGCACACCGCTAGAATAGTTGAATCAGAGGTTCCTGATAGATATAAGCAAGACTTCCTTGAAGCCTGCGCTGTTTTATCAATAAGTCCAAAAGCAAGTGCGGCATTGAGTAGAAGAATCTTACAAGATGTTTTTAGAGAGGAATTGGGAATTAATAAACCTAGTTTGGCACAAGAAATTGACGAGTTTGTTAAGAAAAAAGATGTTCCGACTTATCTAACTGAGGCTGTTGATGCCGTAAGAAATATCGGGAACTTTGCAGCACATCCGCTTAAAGATACAAATACAGGTGAAATCGTTGAAGTTGAAGCAGGTGAAGCCGAGTGGCTTTTAGAAGTTAATGAAGCATTGTTTGATTTTGTTTTCGTTCAACCGGAAAGATTAGCTGAAAGAAAGAAAAATCTTAATGCGAAATTAAAATCACTAGGCAAGCCGCCAATGAAAAAGTAGTATGAAATGAATTATCCGGTAACGCCCGCGATTCGCGTTTTGCGCGGGAAAAAAGTTGATTTCGAGCCGCACGTTTTCGAATACGTCGAAAAAGGCGGAACGCGGCATTCGGCGGAGGTTCTGGGCGTGGACGAACACGCGGTCGTCAAGACTTTGATATTTGAGACGAGCGAGAAAAAGCCTTTAATTGTTTTGCAACACGGCGATTTTCAGGTTTCGACAAAAAATCTGGCAAGAATTTTGAATGTAAAGTCGGTTGCGCCCGTTGCGCCGGAAAAAGCGAATAAATTAACGGGTTATATGGTCGGCGGAACTTCGCCGTTTGGCGTGAAAACGAAAATGCCGGTTTATGCCGAAAAGACGATTTTCGATTTGGAAAA
Source organism: Pyrinomonadaceae bacterium (assembly GCA_049799955.1). GTDB lineage: Bacteria > Acidobacteriota > Blastocatellia > Pyrinomonadales > Pyrinomonadaceae > JBGTFE01. The sequence goes on along the minus strand of JBARIW010000089.1, from coordinate 4,376 downwards.
AATTTACATAAACGGCGGCAAGCGCGGATTTTTGGTGTCGATTGAGCCGAAAGTTTTGAAGGAAGTTTTGGAAGCAAAAGAGGTAGAGGTCAAACAAAATGCTGATTGACGATTTTATGCCGCGTTTCGATTTCAGCGAAACGCACGACATTAAAATTCGAGCGACGGCGGAAAATGTTTTTCGCGCGCTTATGGAAGTCGATTTCTGCGAATCGTGGTTAGTGCGCTGGCTGCTTCGCCTGCGCGGAATGTCCGCGGAGAAAACGACTCTGCGCGAGCTTCGGAAAACTATTTTTGAAAAATTGGGCGAGAGCGAAAACCGGGAGATTTTGCTCGGTTTGGCGGGGAAATTCTGGACGCCGATGGGAAACCTGCAAAAAATAGATTCGAGCAATTTCCGGGAATTTAACGAAAAAGGTTTCGCCAAAGCGGCTTGTAATTTCCGGCTCGACGAAATTGACGGCGAAACTCGCCTGACGACCGAAACCAGAATCAAATGCATGGACGCGGAAAGCCGCCGAAGCTTCGGGTTTTACTGGACTTTTATACAGCCTTTCAGCGGGCTGATTAGAAAGGAAGCGTTAAGGCTGGTTAAGCGAAAAGCGGAAGGCAATTAAAAAGATTGAAGCGACGATGAGAGAAGAGTAATCTTTTGTTTATGGAACACGAAAACACTCATTCGGGACATATAAATAAAGTTACGTTTGCGAGCCTTCTGGTCGCGCTCGGCATCGTTTTCGGCGACATCGGAACATCGCCGCTTTACACGTTTTCGGCGATTGTCGGCGAGCGTACAATTTCGGAAACTCTCATTCTCGGCGGCTTTTCGGCGGTTTTCTGGACGCTGACGCTGCAAACGACGATTAAATACATAATCATCGTTCTCAGCGCCGACAACAACGGCGAAGGCGGCGTTTTTTCGCTCTACGCGCTGATTCACAAAAGCGCCGGACGCTGGATTGTTTACCCGACGATTATCGGCGGAAGCTTTATCCTCGCCGAAGGAATTATCACGCCGCCGATTTCCGTGTCTTCGGCGATTGAAGGCTTGCGGATTTATTCGCCGCATCTTCCGACGGTTCCGATTGTCATCGGGATTTTGATTTTAATTTTCGTCGCTCAGCAGTTCGGGACGCAGAAAATCGGGAAGCTTTTCGGTCCGGTGATGTTCGTCTGGTTTACGTTTATCGGCGCAATCGGCGTGATTGCGCTGAGCGCGGATTTGTCGGTTTTGCGCGCGCTTAATCCGGTTTGGGTTTATCGTTTTCTGGCGGAATATCCAAACGGTTTCTGGCTTCTCGGCGCGGTTTTTCTATGCACGACGGGCGCGGAAGCTCTCTATTCGGACATGGGACACGTCGGGCGCAGCAATATTCGCTGGAGCTGGATTTACGTAAAAGCGTGTCTGATTTTGTGTTATGCCGGTCAAACCGCGTTTTTGACGCATCACATCGGCAGGCAGCTTGAAGGCACGACGCCGTTTTATTCGATTGTGCCGCGCGCGGTTTTGCCGCTCGGAATCGCTATTGCTACTCTGGCGGCGATTATTGCGAGTCAGGCTTTGATTTCGGGCGCGTTTACGCTCGTCGGCGAAGCGATTCGGCTGCATTTCTGGTATCGACAGAAAATCGTTTACCCGACCGATTTCAAAGGTCAGCTTTATATTCCGCAGGTCAACTGGCTGCTTCTGGCGGGCTGCATCGGCGTCGTGCTTTATTTTCACGAGTCGAAATATATGGAAGCCGCATACGGTTTGTCCGTAACGCTGACGATGATGATGACGACCGTTTTGCTTTCGGTTTATCTGCGAATGAAAGGCTTTGCGACAATTTGGACGTTTGCAATTCCGGCGTTTTTCTTTGTGATTGAAAGCGCGTTTCTGGTCGCAAATCTTATCAAATTTCCCGAAGGCGGCTGGATTACGGTGCTCGGCGGCGTGATTTTGATTTCGATTATGTGGCTCTGGTATCAGGGCAGAACTCTGCGCCGAAGTTTAACGATAATGGAAAAAACCGAGCCGTTTTTCCAGACGCTGACGGAAATCAGCCAGGACAAAACCCTGCCGCAATACGCGACGCATCTGGTTTATCTGACTAGCTCAAACACGTTCGGAGAGCTCGAACAGGAAACGATGCGCTCCGTTCTGGAAAAAACGCCGAAACGCGCCGACGTTTACTGGTTTGCGCACGTTAAGACGGACAACGAGCCGTTTACGATGAAATACAAGGTTGACACGCTTTATAAAGAAGACGTTTATTTCATCACGTTCACGCTCGGTTTTAGAATCGAGCCGCGCGTCAATTATTTCTTTGAGCTTGCGCTTAAGGATTTGGAGGAAAATAAAGAAGTTACGACCGTCAGCCGTCATCCGGCGCTTGAAAAATATAACATTCGCGGCGACATCCGGTTTGTCCTGCACAGCTCGTTTATCAGCTACGAAAACGAACTGTCGTTCAGGCAAAACGTCGTGATGCGCGCATATTATTTTCTGCGCCGCTGGCTGAGCATCCGCGAAGACGAAGCTTACGGCTTGGACGCGAGCAACGTCGAGATAGAATACGAGCCGATTGTCGTCTGCAAGCCGAACGATATGAAGCTGACGCGCGAAGATTGAGTTTTGCATCTAAATGTTTACACACTGGGCTTGTTTCGACTGCCGGAAAAGTTTTGCAAAAGACGAGAGCGCGACGCCGCGCAAATGTCCCGAATGCGCGAAAGCGATGATTGATATGGGCGCGTATTTCGAGCCGCCGCGAAAGCTGAATAAAAAGCGTTGGGAAGTGATGAAAGTTCTGGCGGATTACGGCTACAAATTCAACACGAAAGACGCCAAAGTGTTTATTCAAAACCGAATTTTGCAGGCGAAAAATCCGCGCGTGGCGGATGTAATTGAGAGAATTGAGTTGGAAAAGAAGAAGGAAAATTAGCCACGAACAAACACGAAAAGACACGAAAAAGAATTAAATAATTTTCGTGCTCGTTCGTGTTTGTTCGTGGCTCAAAAAATAAAAATTATGAAAGAAGCAGTTATTGTATCAGCCGTGCGGACGGCTGTTGGAAAAGCGCCGAAGGGAACTTTGAAAAACACGCGTCCCGATGAACTGGGCGCGGCGGCGATTAGGGAAGCGGTTGAAAGGGTCGAAGGCTTGGACAAATCGCAGATTGAAGATGTGATTATGGGCTGCGCGTTTCCCGAAGCGGAGCAGGGAATGAACGTGGCGCGAACGGCGATGATTCTTGCCGGTCTGCCGGTCGAAACTTCGGCGATGACGGTCAATCGTTACTGCTCGTCGGGCTTGCAGACGATTGCGCTTGCCGCCGACAGGATTAAAACGGGCGGCGCGGAGATTATCGTCGCGGGCGGTTTGGAAACGATGTCGATGATTCCGATGGGCGGAAACGTCGTGCGCCCGAATCCCGCACTCGTCGAAACATATCCCGATTATTATTTGAATATGGGCTTGACCGCCGAAAATCTGGCGCGAAAATACGACATCACGCGCGAGCAGGCGGATGAATTTTCTCTGAAATCGCACCAGAAAGCGGCGGCGGCAATTCGTGAAGGCAGATTTAAGGACGAAATCGTTCCCGTCAACATCTTTGTTGACGAGCTCGACGAAAAAGGTCGCGTTCGCCGCAAGGAAGTCGTTTTCGACACGGACGAAGGCGTTCGCTACGATGCTTCGATTGAAGGCTTTGCCAAATTAAAGCCCGTTTTTCACGTCAAAGGGACGGTTACAGCCGGAAATGCTTCGCAGATGTCGGACGGCGCGGCGGCGGCGGTCGTAATGTCGGCTGAAAAAGCGAATGAGTTGGGTTTGAAACCTCTGGCGCGTTTCGTTTCGTTTGCGACGGCGGGCTGTCTGCCCGAAGAAATGGGCATCGGTCCGGTTTATGCGATTCCGAAGGCGCTGAAAATGGCTGGCTTGACGCTCGAAGACATCGACGTTATCGAGCTTAACGAAGCATTTGCGGCGCAGGGTTTGGCAGTGATGAAGCTTCTGGAAATGAATCCCGAAAAAGTTAACGTCAACGGCGGCGCGGTCGCGCTCGGACATCCGCTCGGATGTACAGGCGCGAAGCTGACCGCTTCGATTTTGCAGGAAATGCGCCGCAGAAACGCTCGTTACGGGATGGTTACAATGTGCGTCGGCGGCGGAATGGGCGCGGCGGGCATTTTCGAGCTGCTTTAGTTTGAAAAGTTAATTCGATTGGGCGGTTTTTAGAATGAACTCAAAAACCGACATGTTTTTGAGTTCATTCTAGGGAAGTTCCTGAGTTCATTCTAGGGAAGTTCCTGAGTTCATTCTAGGGAAGTTCCTGAGTTCATTCTAGGGAAGTTCCTGAGTTCATTCTAGGGAAGTTCCTGAGTTCAT
>JBARIW010000088.1:0-83003 GCA_049799955.1 Pyrinomonadaceae bacterium | reverse complement strand
TCTCACATCTCACTTCTCACTTCTCAGTTCTCCGGCTATTGCTTCGCGCGTCTTTTTCAATAAATTTGCCAAATCTTTTTCGGAACAATTTTTCGTTTCAATCGGCGGAAGCAAAACCAGCTCGATTGTTCCCGGAAACAGAACGCCCGTTTTTTTGCCCATCATCCAATCAGTGTTTTTGAAAGCGACCGGAATAATCGGCGCATCAGTTTGCAATGCGAGATGAAACGCGCCTTTTTTAAACGGCAAAAGCTCGCCCGGCATCGCGCGCGTGCCTTCGACAAAAACTCCGAACGAATAGCCTGCTTCCATCACTTCACGCGCCTTTTTCATCGATTGTCTTGCGCGTTCGGGATTCGTGCGGTCAATCGCAATCACGTTGACAAAACCCATTCCCTGTCCCATCACCGGGACTTTCAAAAGCTCTTTTTTTGCCACAAGCCCGATGTTTTTCCCCGCATAGCGAAAAATCGCGGCAGTGTCGAGATACGAGCGGTGATTTGAGATAAAAACATACGATTTATCCGCTTCGAGATTTTCCAAGCCTTTAACCTCAACGCGCGCGCCGCACGCCTTTAGCCACATTTCCGCGCCCCAGTTTGCAATCGGGTAAAGCCACAATTTCCGGTTGATTGCCCACAAAAAAATCAGCGAAGGCGCGCCGACAATCAAAAGCAGCATCGCCGCGGCAAACCAGCACCACCAGTATCGAAGTTTGCCGATGAAGCGCGATTTGTTAGACTTCTTTACAGGAAAGATTAACTTCTTATTTTCCCGAATTGCTTCTAAGGAAAGGTTTTGCATCGTGAATAGTTTAATGATGAAAGTTCAAAGTTCAAAGTCAGATGTCAGATATCAGATGTCAGATGTCAGTTTTTTTATTTCTTATCTGCGTTCATCCGCGTATATCTGCGGTTTAATTTTGCTTTCCGTTTTTGCAGTTTTCGCGCAAAATGTTCCGTCGCCGAAATCCGTTCTCGGATTTCAGCCGACCGATGATAAAACCATCGCCGACTGGACGCAAATAAGCGATTATTTTAAGAAACTCGACGCGGCGAGCGATAGAGTTGCGGTCAGAGAAATCGGCAAAACGACGCTCGGAAAGCCTTTTATCGTCGCTTTCATTTCGGCGTCGGACAACATTAAAAACCTCGAAAAATACCGGCAAATCAGCGCAAAGCTCGCCGACCCGCGCTCCGTTAAAGACCAATCGGAGCTTGAAAATCTAATCAAAAACGGCAAAACGATTGTCTCGATTGCCTGCTCGATTCACTCGACCGAAATCGTCGCCTCGCAGATGTCGATGAATCTTGCCTTTGAGCTTGCATCGGCGAAAGACGACGAGACGAAAGCGATTCTGCAAAACACGATTTTGCTGCTGATTCCTTCGACAAATCCCGACGGAATCGACATCGTCGCAAACTGGTATCGCAAAACGCTCGGCACAAAATCCGAAGGAACTTCGCCGCCGGAGCTTTATCATCATTACGCCGGACACGACGACAACCGCGACTGGTTTATGATGAATCTGAAGGAGACGCAAAACGTAACGAAGCTTTTCTGGCAGGAATGGTTTCCGCAAATTGTTTACGACGTTCACCAGCAGGGACAAAACGCTTCGCGCTTTATCATTCCGCCGTTTTTCGACCCGCCGAATCCGCGTGTCGCGCCGTCGATTTTGCGCGAAGTCGGGCTAATCGGCTACAAGATGGCGGCTGATTTGCAGGCGAAAAACATTGCGGGCGTAGCGACGAATTCGACTTACGACACGTGGTGGCACGGCGGTTTTCGCTCCGCGCCGTATTATCACAACTCAATCGGAATTTTGTCGGAGGCGGCAAGCGCGAATCTGATGTCGCCGATTACGATTACCGAAGACGATTTGAGAAAAAATCGCGGCGTTCGGGGCTTGAGTTCCGTGCTTGAAACCGCGACGAATTATCCTGACGCGTGGCGCGGCGGCGTTTGGCGACCACGCGATATCGCCGAAATCGAAATGATTGCTTCGCGCGCGCTGCTCGAAATGGCTTCAAAATTTCGCCCGCGTTATCTCAAGAATTTCTACGAGCTTGGAAAATCGAATCTCGAAACGAAAGCGGACGAACCGCAGGCGTTTATCATCACGGCGGGACAGCCCGCGGAGGAAAATGTTTCGCGCCTTTTGGAAATTTTAACGTGGCAGGGCGTCGAAGTTTTTCAGATGACGCGCGAGCTGGAAATCAAACACACGCAAACGCAGGCTGACTTTCACGAAATCCCGCTCGGCAGCTTTCTCGTTTTCGTTAATCAGCCGCAGAAAAATAATGTTCTGAGCCTGTTTGAAAAACAAATTTACCCGCATCGCGTCAACGAAAAAGGCGAAGGCGAAACGCCTTATGATGTCGCGGGCTGGACGCTGCCTTTGCAGATGGGCGTTGAATACGCGGCGGCGTGGCAAATCAAGGATTTAGCGCAGCATCGAAACACTTTAAAACGCGTTGAAAACATCAATCAGGCGCGGCAGGTTTTGAACCTGAATCCTGCCGGCGAACCTTTTGCCAAACTTCCTAATCCGCTTAAAACACAGCCGAAAATCGGACTTTACAAAGGTTTTACAGGCTCGATGGACGAAGGTTGGACGCGCTTTGTTCTCGACACTTTTTCCGTTCCTTTCGAGTCCGTTTCCGACCGCGATTTTCGGGAAAATCGTCTGAATTTCGACGCGATAATTTTGCCAGCCGACAGTGAAAATTCGATTGTTAAAGGCTTGAGCGCGGAAAAATACGCCGACGAATTCGCGGGCGGAATCGGCGAGCAGGGCGTCGGGAATCTGAAAAAATTTGTCGAAGCGGGCGGAAAACTAATTTGTTTTGACGATTCGTGCGAACTGGTTATCAAGCAATTTAATCTGCCGGTGAAAAATGTCCTGAAAGGCTTAAAGCGCAACGAATTTTACAATCCCGGCTCGATTGTAAAACTAAACGTCGATACGGCAAATCCGCTTGCCAAAGGTTTAAGACGCGAAATCGCCGCTTATTTTATCGACAGCTCGGCGTTTGAGATTGAAGATAAAGCTAAAGTTAAATCAATCGCAAATTACGCCGAAACGGACGCGCTGCTTTCGGGCTGGATGCTCGGCGAAAAAAGCTTAAACGGCAAATCGGCGCTGGCGGAAACCGTTTACGGCAAAGGCAAAATCATTCTTTTCGCCTTTCGCCCGCAGCATCGCGGACAGACTTTCGGAACATTCCCGTTTATTTTCAACGCGCTGGAAAAATAGAAAAGCCCAATTTAAAATTCTTCATCCTCAAAACTTTGTTTTGCTATAATATAGCTGCGCTTTTTGAGGATTTATCGTTATGTTTTCCAAACGTCTTTTTTTGGTTTTATATTTTATTTTCGTCGTGTCGATTTTCGCGCAGGAAAGCAATATTTCCGGCAAATATGAGGGGACGGCGGAAGCGCAGCCATACGGAAAATTGAAAATATCAGCCGAAATCCGCGATAAAAACGGCAAGCTTTCGGGCGTATTTCACACGCCGCTCGGCGACCCCGAAATCATCGAAGGCAGATTCGCCTCCGACAAATTTTCAATCTTACTCGATGCGGGCGGCGACGATTTAATTCTCAACGGAAAACGCGTCTCAGACAGCAGGTTAAACGGAACGATTGTAAGCACGACGGTCAACGGAATGTTTGAATTAAAGCGCGTCGGCAATGTAGAAGCGGAAAAGGACTATTCAATCGTTTTGCGGCAAAGCAAGGAAAAATGGCGCGAGGATTTGAAGTTTTTAAGCGAAGAATTGCCCAAACGACACAAAAACGCGTTTCACCGAATCTCGCGCGAGCAGTTTGAAAAAATGGTTGCCGATTTGGACGCGAAAATCCCGACGCTCACGGACGACGAAATCGTCTGGGCGATGGTTCGAATCGTTTCAAAAATCGGCGACGGGCACACCGGATTAGGCGCGGGCTGGTCTTATACAAAAGTTCCGATGTGGCTCTATTGGTTCGGAAAAGAACTGCGCGTCGTGCGCGTTTCCAAAGATTTTCCGCGCGCAAACGGCGCTCGTCTCGTAAAAATTAACGGCGTCGCGGTCGAGAAAATTTACGAGCAGATGCGCGAATATATTTCGCAGGGCGAAAGCGAGCAGTTTGTTTTGAACTCGTCTTCGTATTTGTACACTTACCCGGTTTTTCTGAAAATAATCGGCGTTTCGAAAGACGCGGACAAAGCCGTTTATGAATTTATTGACGCCGGCGGCAAAAAGTTCAAACAGGAATTAAAAGGCGTTGCGCAGGACGCGAAAATCGAATGGCTTAATCCATACAAAGCCGCGCCGCTTTATTTGCAAAACGAAGATAAACCGCTTTCGTTCAGCTATTTGAAAGACGCGCAAACGGTTTATGTAAATTTCCGTTGGTATCCGCGACGACCGGAATTTTCCAAATTTTCCAAAGAATTATTCGATTTTATCGACAAAAATCCGGTCGAAAAGCTCGTCATCGATATGCGCCACAACGGCGGCGGCGATTTTACGCGCGGGCGCGATTATTTCGTCAGGCAGATTAAAGAGCGTAAAAGATTTCTCGAACGCGGGCATTTATTTGTCATTGCAGGGCGCGTTACATATTCCGCCGGAATGGCAAACACCGCTGATTTTAAGAACGATTTAGGCGCGTTTTTAGTCGGCGAGCCGACCGGCGCGCGTCCAAACGGTTATCAGGAAAACAGAGGCGTCGGGCTGCCGAATTCGCATTTGTGGCTCAGTTATTCGATTGAGCTTTATAAATTCGCCGCTTCGGACACGCCCGGAATTTTGCCGGATAAAAGAATCGACCCCGACTGGAAATCGTTTCGGGAAGGGCGCGACACGGCGCTCGAATGGGTTTTGAATTACAAAAATTAAGCCGTAAAACGCTTCATTAAAAATTCTTCGACGGCGACTTCGAGCGCGCCGCCGATTGCCGAGCCTTTCGGTTCGCCGCATTCGACCAGCCAATCGGGAAGATGCCCGACCATGCTTTTTCCGACCGCTTCATTCAGAGATTTTTCGATGTATTTCCAGCCATAAACAAGCCGCCCGCTGACGATGACGTGCGGAACGCCGATGCCCATAATTACGTTTGCAATGCCGATGCCGAGATATTCGCCGAGATGCTGGAGAGTGCGCTGCGCCCTGATTTCACCGGCTTCGGCGCGCTCGACGATTTCGATAAAACGCGGCGGCTTCAAATTTCCGAGCCTCAGACGGTCGCCCGTGTATAAAACGGAAGCGGCGCTCGCCGAAGCATATTTTTCCCAGCAACCGCGATTGCCGCAGACACACGGTTTTCCGCCCGCCGCAATCGTCATATGCCCGAATTCCCCGGCTAACCCGCGCGCGCGTCCCGCTCCGCGATAAACTTCGTTGTCGAGAACCAGACCGACGCCGATTCCCGTTCCCGAACGAACGAGAATAAAATTTGAAAGCAAACCATCGGCTGACTCGCGCAGTTTTAATCTGGCTTCGAACATCGCCGCCGCCGCCGCATCATTTTCGACGATTACGGGAATATTCCTACCTTTGCCGGAATCGAGCCGCAGCGCGTCCGCGACCGCCACGTCATGCCAGCCGAGATGCGGCGCGTAAAGCAATTTACTGCGTTCGGCGTTTGTCGGACCCGGAACGCTGACGCCGATTGTTCTTAATTTTCTTTTAGAAACCTGCGCGCAAAGCTGCTCGATTTTTTTGCGGGCAAGCTTTAGAGCGTCGGAAGATTCCGGCGGCGTTTCGAATTCTATTTCAGATAAAATCTCGCCGCTTAAAGTCGTCAAACCGACCTGCGAATGGCGAACTCCGAGATTCAGCCCGACGAAAAAATCGGAATCGTCGTTAAACGACAAGCCAATCGGCGGGCGTCCCTGCGAATGAATTTCATTTACGGACGGAAATGCTTCTTCGCGCACCAAACCCGCTTTTAACAAAAGCTTGGAAATGTCCGTAACAGTGCTTCGATTAACGCCAATCCGCCGCGCCAAATCGACGCGTGAAACGGGCTGCATCGAACGAATTAATCTCAATATTAAACGCGTCGTCCGGGCAGGACTTTCATGCGCGAAGGCGTCCTGGATTGTCGGGTTAATCTTCACTTCAGTTTCAATTACGCCGGAGAATCGAAAGCGAGCCGCGCCGCGCCCAAAATTCCGGCGTCGTCGCCAAGCGTGCCGCGCATTATTTTTGCCGCTTCCGATTCGCCTCCGTAAGCACGCCGGCGAATTGTTTCGAGCATTTGCGGCATAAATAAATCCCAGCCCGCGCTCGCGCCGCCGCCGATGACGATGATTTCAGGGCTTATAACATTCAAAAGCGTGGTCAGCGCGACGCCGAGATAAAAACCCATCTGCCGGAAAACTTCGAGCGCCAGCGCGTCGCCGCCGGTTCCGGCTTGAAAGACTTCAAACGCCTTTAATCGCCCGTTATTTTGTAAAACTGACTGCGGATATTGCGCCGCTAATTCTCCCGCAATCCGAACGATTGCCGAAGCCGACGAATACTGCTCGACGCAGCCGTGCGAACCGCAGCGGCAAGGCTCGCCGCGCGCTTCGACGCAGATATGCCCGATTTCTCCGGCAGTTCCGCCTTCTCCGCGCAATATCTTTCCGTCGATAATAATGCCGCCGCCGACGCCCGTTCCGAGCGTAACGAAAATCGAATTGGAAAAGCATTTCGATGCGCCGAGCCAGTGTTCGCCGGCGGCGGCGGCGGTCGCGTCGTTTTCGAGAAGCGCTTTAACGCCGAGCTCGTATTCGAGCGCGTCAACCATTCTGAAATTTTTCAAAGCCGCGAGATTCGGAGCTTTTATAACTATGCCTTCCTCAACATCGACCGTTCCGGGAACAGCCACGCAGATTACATTAATTTGAGAATCAGGGCAGTTTTCCCGGCATTCATTGGCGGATTCGACAATCGCCCGCACAATTTCGTCGGCGTGTTCGCCGCGAGGCGTTTCGCGCTTTGTGCGATACAAAATATTTCCCTGCGAATCGATTGCCGCCATTCGCAGATTCGTTCCGCCCAAATCGGCGGCAAGGACAATTTCTTTATCCATAAATAATTTTGCGGCTAATTCTGCCAGAGCGCGACGAAAGCGTCAGCCAGACGGTCGCGCCAGCTTGTCCAGTTATGCCCGGTTTCGCCTTCCACGTAACGAACCGGAAAGCCTTTTCCGCGCAGCATCACGTTAACGCGGCGCGTGTCTTCGACGCCTTCGAGCGTTCCGTCGTCAAAGTAAAAGCGAAATTTTGTTTCCTGCGCGTCGAGTTTGGCTAATTCTTTAACAACACGCTCGTTATCAACCCAGAACGAAGACGATTGCCCGCCGATGCGCGCGAAAGTTTCGGGATATTTCAAACCAGTCCAAACGCTCGTGATTCCGCCTAAAGATGCGCCCAAAATCGCGCGACCTTCCCGATTTTTGACGGTGCTGTATTTTGCATCAATCATTGGCACAACTTCCGTTGCGAGAAATTTCGCGTAATCGTCGCTCGCCCAATATTCCTTGTTGCGGTCTTTCGGGTCGAGAAAAACCATTATGAAAGGCTTGATTTTTCCTGCTTTGACGAGGTTTCGCTGAACCGTTACGGCTTCGGCTCGTTTCAGATATTCGCCTCCGTCCTGAAAATACATCACGGGCAAAGCTTGATTGGAAAAGCCTTCGGGAACATAAACTCGCAGCTCGCGCTCGCCGTAGATTTTGGAACTGACGCGCTCGATGCTGATAGCGGCTGTGGTCATCCCGACGGAATTCGTCCAATCTGTCGGCTTGTATTCGGGCATCGTGAACAGCGAGTTTTCGCCGCCGACGCCGTTGTCCATTTTGTTCGGATTCGCCTCGTCAAGAATCCAGTTTCCGTCGGCAATCAGCTTGTATTCGACGCGCGCCGTCGGTGCAAAATCGAGCTGGACGGCTTTTAGATTTTCGCCGATGTCCTGCATAAAAATTCGTCCCGGATTCCAGCCGGTCATATCGCCGGCGACCGAAACGCTTTTCGCCGCGCCGCGATAAAACAAAATCGCCTTGCCGTTTTCGACGAGCGGACTCGTTTTCGCGTTTTTTATTTTTTCGACCAGCGCCGGTGAAAATTCCTGCTGCTTCGGTTTGAGAAGAAATTTCACGCGCTCAAAAGCCGTCGCGCCGTCCGGCGATTCAATTCCGAAAACGCCGACGAAATCTTCCGCAGGCATTTTAAATTCCAGCAGCACCTGCCCTTTTTCGTCCGCTTCGGCAACGCGGGTTTCGCCGTTAATTTGATATGCAACTTTTGTTTTCGGCTGTGCCGCGCGCGGGAATTTTATGATTTCGCCCGTTTTCAAAGACGGCAAAACTACTTCTTCGTCCATTCCGCCAAAATTGTTTACCCGCCCCGGAATGCCGTTTCGCACGTAACGATTGTAAACAACGTCGGGCGTGTCCAGATTTTTTCCCGCCTGAAGATTGACGGCGAGCCGTATAAACTGCGCCGACGACCAGGCGAGCGGCGTCGCCGAGCCTGTGCCTTCGCCGAATTTCAGGTTCGGCGAAAACTGCGAATCGGCTTGCGGCGCTTCTTTTTTGTCCCAGATTTGTTCGGGAATCATCAAGCCTTCGTTGGCAAAGCCGAGCATCGCGCTAAGAGCTACTCCGGCATCGACAAGATGCGGCAAAGATAGCGCAAGATTCTCTTTAAAGGAAAGATTTTTATTATTGTAAAATGCTGCTTTCGCTAACTCGTATTGCCCGCGTTCACCTGAAAGCAACGCCCAGAGTCTTCCTTTTCCAGTATATTTCCCGTCCCAATTCCAACGTCTGCCGTCGTCCATTTCGCCATAGCCGTCATGATTATAGCGATAAAATCCATAGCCGTTCGGCGTAAGAACTTTTATTTGACTGTCAATCACTTTCACCGATTTTGCGATGAGCTTATCGTCCGGCGATTTGATTCCGAGCCGCACGAGCTCAAGAAATCCCGCGTCAACAACTTCTCTTTCGTCAAAAAATCCCGCGCCGTTATTTAGCTCGATTTTTTCTCCGGCGTCCGGCTTGCCGTTTTGCGTAATGCGCACGTAATAATTTCCGTCGCCGTATTTTCCGGTCGTCGTCGCCGTCCAGCGTTCGACGTTTCGCGCCCAATCGTCAGCCGTTGCCGTGTAAATCAACGCGCTCGCTTCGTCGCCGTTTTTCTTTGCAATATCAGCCGCGCAGATTAAACCCGCAATTTCCGCCGCAATCGTCGAAGGCGAAAATCCGCCTTCTTCTTCCCAACGCTCCTGCGGCGTTTTCGGACCGTTTTTGACGATAAAATCCGCCGCGCTCCTGATGTGTTTTTCATAAGTCGTTTTATCGTTTTTGCCGAGCTGATAAGCCAGAATTAACGGGTAAGCGACTTCATCCAACTGAAGCGAACCCCAGAAAGGTTTGCCGTCGAGAAAAGAATTTTGCGGAAAGCTTCCGTCCGGCTTTTGCTGGACATTGAACACAAAATCGAGCGCGCGAGTCGCCGCCGCTTTGTCGCCGAGAGCCATATAAGCCGTCGCCACCTGATACAAATCGCGCGACCAGACGAGATGATAACCGCCGACATTGTTCTCGTTGGCGTTTTCGCCGCCGCCCCACGGAACGCTTAAAGAAGCGATGTTCGCGCCGCGATTGGTTTTGTCCTCGTGCGCCTTCAAAATCATCGCCGCCATATTAAACTGCGCCTGATATTTTTCGTCAACTTTCGGGAGCGTTTCAACGTAATTTTTCCAGCCTTCTTTATATTTAGCCCCAATATTTGTATTTCCTTCTTTCAAAGTCGCCTGTGCTGTTTGCAATGCTTCGTTTGAAGTTTTCCCGAAACCCAGGACGAAAGTTTTATTCAAATTCCAGGTTAAGGATTTAAGGCTGTACTTTCCCGTTTCAAGTTCGGCAAACTGAACGATATTACCGTTTTCAGCTTTTTGATAATTGATGAAACTTCCTTTTTGTCGCAGTTGGGTAAGACCGTCGCTCGTTCCTAAAAAGCCGTTTGTCGTGTTTTTGAAGCCCGAATATGTAACCAGAGCCGAACATTTGTCTCCATCACAGGCAAGCAGATTTCCGCCGTCCGTCCAGGCGGTATCGTGCATTCCGCTGTTTGCAAGCGAAGGATCGTAATAAAGATAAAATTTCAAATCTTTATTTTTCGCTATGATAGTTACAGAAATCTGGACGCTGTTTCTGTCAGAATCGGTTACATAACTTTTATTTATTCTCCATTCTCCGCTTTTAGCTTCATTTATTTGGACAAAATTTAAATTTAATCCGTATTTAGAATCAATTTTATGGATTGCATCGTCTCTTTCCGTTTCAATTTTTCCCGTCTTCGAATTAACCGCGACAAACTGCAAAAGATGAACATTCGCCGTCGTAACATCGGGATAATAAACTTCCGTCATCGCGCCGCCTTGCAGCGTAAACCAGACTTTGCTTTCCAGTGTTGCGGAAGTTCCGACGCCCTGTTTGCCCGCGCTCGCCCATTGCGCATCTTTACCGGGCGCGTTCGGCGCAAGCGTTTGCGCGTTGACGGGAAAGCAAAGAAAAATTGTCCACAGATAAACACAGATGGACACAGATATTTTTTTCGCAAATTTATTATCATCGGCTGAATTTAATTGTTTTATCATTTTTCTTATCCGTGTTTATCTGTGTGAATCTGTGGACAAATTATTTTCTTCTGAAAATTCTAAATCCAAACGCATCAAGGCTTAACGATGGCAAACCGACATTTGTTTTCGATTTGATTTTCGCTTTATCGTCGTCGGGCGGCAAAGGCGCGCCGATGTCGGGCGTGATTTCTTCAAAGTTTCCGCTCGCTTCGACCGAACCGAAAAACGGCTGGTTCGATAAATTAATCGCGACGATAATTTCCTCGTTTCCGGCGCGGCGCGAAAACGTCAAAACGTGATTTTCGTCCGAATTTTTCAGCCAGTTTACATCGCCGCGACGAAGCGCAAGCGAGCTTCTGCGGAGCGCAATCATCGCTTTATAAAACTTCGGAAATTCCGGTCGGCGTTCCTTAAACTGCCAGAAAATCGGCAGTTTCTCGAAAAGCGCGGGCGCGCCCGATTCGGTTGTGTCGCCCGCTTCCATCCCGTTATAAAACATCGGCACGCCGTCGAGCGTAAAGACTAAAGCCTGCGCGGCGAGCGCGCCTTTTTCGCCGAAACGCGCAATCGCGCGGCGTTCGTCGTGATTGTCGGAAAAGCGCATCCGCAAAGCGTTTCGCGGAAACTTCGCCTTTTGTTCTTCCCAAATTTTGCGAATGTCAGACGCGTTTTTCGTGCCCTGCAAAACCTCGGTCATCGCCGAATGAATGTTCCACGAATAATCGATGTCAAACGCTTTGACGAGCAAATCGGGCGATTCCCATTCGGCAAGCCAAATCGTGTTCGGCTTGATTTTATCGACCTCGGCGCGCGCCGTTTCCCAGAAATCGGTCGGAACAAATCCGGCAACGTCGCAGCGAAAACCGTCCAAATCGTAATCGCGCGTCCACATTTTCAGCATTTCGATAATGTATTTTCGAAGATTCGGATTGTCGTAATTCAAATCGGCAACGTCAGCCCAATCGGGCACGGGCGGAATAATTTCGCCTTTCGCATTTTGCGTATAAAAGGATTTGTCCTTCATCAAAACGTTGTCCCAGGCAGTGTGATTGGCGACAATATCGATGATGACTTTCATCCCGCGCTTGTGCGATTCCGCAATTAAGCGTTTCAAATCTGCCGCGGTTCCGTAATCGGGATTTATCGCGTAATAATCCTTCACGGCATAGGGCGAGCCGATTGTGCCTTTCGATTTTTCCCTGCCAATCGGGTGAATCGGCATCAGCCAGAGAACCGTTACGCCCAACTCTTTCAGGCGGTCGAGGTCGCTCGTTATCGAATTAAAATCTCCTTTGCTTGAATACTGGCGCGGGTAAATTTCGTAAATCACCGCGTCTTTTACCCATTCGGCGGACGCGCGCGCGTTTTCCTTCGAAAAATCTCTGGTTTGCTGCGCGAAGGAAAAATTTGCGAGCGCGAGCGAAACGAGAAAGCTCAGTAGTAAAGATTTATGTAATTGTCGTTTCATAAAATTATTCAATCAATCCGCTATCGGGAACAGGCTGCGCGTTTTGCTGTGTCGTCAAAGGCTCTTTTTCGTCGGCGCGAACCGGAACGGTCGTATCGCCCGCGTCCTTGACGAGCAAAACGCAGGCGGCGGCAACGAGCATAAAAAATCCGCCGGTCATCACGACGTAGAGCGGCGCGACGGTCGAATTTTCGCCGAAAACCGCCTTTATAATCGGACCGAACGTAAACGACGCGATGATTTCGGGAATGACGATAAAGAAATTGAAAATTCCCATATAAACGCCCATTCTCGCCGCCGGAATCGAGCCTGCGAGAATCGCGTAAGGCATCGCCAGAATCGAAGCCCACGCAATGCCGACGCCGACCATCGTGAGATATTGCTCGCTCGGCGTCTCGATAAAATACATCGAAAGAAGTCCCAGACCGCCGCACACAAGCGCAATCGCGTGCGTCGTTTTGCGCCCGAGATTTTTCGCCGCAACCGGCAAAAGAAAGGCGACGGCGAAACAGACAATCGAGTAAACCGCAAACATCCAGCCGCCCCATTCGGTTCCTTTATCAAACTGCGGAGATTTGCTGTTCGGCGCGTCGAAAACTTTGTAAGCGGTCGTCAAACCGTAAAACATCCACATACAAAAAAGCGCGAGCCACGTAAAAAACTGGACGACCGCAAGCTGTTTCATCGTCGTCGGCATTTCCTTCAGAGCGGAAATAATCTCGCCGAAAAACGCGCCCAGACTGCGTTTTTCGTTTCGCTGGCGCTCAAATTCTTCCATATCTTCGGGCGGATATTCCTTCGACGTGAAAACGGTGTAAAGAACGCAGAGCAGAAACATCAGCGCGCCGGCTTTGAACGAGTAATAAACCGTCAGCGGAATGCCGTTCGGGGCGTTTCCGACTACGCCCAATTTGCTGAGAATAATCGGCAGAGCGTTTGCCAGAGTTGCGCCGATGCCGATAAAAAACGACTGCATAATAAATCCGGTCGTGCGCTGATTCTCGTTTAATTTATCGGCGACAAATGCGCGAAACGGCTCCATCGAAACGTTTATCGAGGCGTCCAAAACCCACAGCAAAGTAGCCGCCGCCCAGAGCGCGGGCGAATCGGGCATAAAAAACAGCGCAACGGAAGACAAAACCGCGCCGACGGTAAAATAAGGTCGTCTTCGCCCGAGCCAGTTCCAGGTTCTGTCGGAAAGCGAACCGATAATCGGCTGGACGAGCAAACCCGTAACGGGACCGGCAAGCCAGAGAATCGGAATTTCGTCGGGATTTGCGCCGAGCTTCGTATAAATCGCGCTCATATTGGCAAGCTGCAAGCCCCAGCCGAATTGAATTCCGAGAAAGCCGAAACTCATATTCCAGATTTGCCAAAAACTTAAATTCGGTTTGTTCTGCATAGTTTTATCCTCTATTTTTATTTCATCGTAAATATTCCCGCCGTTCGCGCAGGCATCGATAAAGTAATTTTGCCGTTTTGAATTTTTATCTCATTGATTTTGCCGAGCTTGTCGATTAGAACGGCATTATTGGAAAATTGCTTTATCATCGAAACGTCAAATTCGACATTCGCCGCTTTCGCATCGTTGTTGAAAATCATCAGAACGGCTTGATTTTCGGTTACGCGCGCGTAAGCCATCTGCTGTTCTTCGTCGAGTAAATCGAGCGTTTTGCCGTCGCGCAAAGGCTCAAGCTGTTGCCGCAATTTCCCTAAAAGCGCAAGATGATTCCAAACGTCGCGTTCTTCAGCCGTTCTGCCCGAATTTGTAAAAGCGTTTCGAGTGTCGCCGGGAAAACCTCCGGGAAAATCGCGTCGATTGTCGGGGTCGCCGCCGCCGCGCATCGCCAGCTCGTCGCCGTAATAAAGAAGCGGCGTGCCGCGCGAAGTCATTATCAATGTCTGCGCCAATTTCAAGCCTTCCGTGGTCGCGCCTTTTTCGTTCATAAAGCGTTCCATATCGTGAAGCCCGATAAACGTCGTCAGCACCGACGGGTTCGGATAAAGCCAGTCGTGCGCGAACATTTGCGAAATCGAGCGAATCTGCTCGCCTTTGGCGAAAGCGTTTCTAATCGGGTAAAAAAGCGCGTAATCGTAAAGCGTGTCAATCTGCGTGTCAATCTGGTCGTGCCCGCGCCGTCCGGTTTGAAAATACGCGAGAAGCGCCGGGTCGCCGTCGTAAAGCTCGCCTAAAATGTTTACGTTCGGATATTCCTTGTGAATCGCGCCGCCCCATTTTTGCCAGAAAGAGCGCGGAACGTGCGGCAAAGTGTCCATTCGAACCGCGTCGAACCCGTTTGATTCGAGCCACCAGAGCGAATTTTGAATCAGATATTTTTCGACTTCCGGGTCGTCCTGATTAAAATCCGGCAGAATGTCGATAAACCAGCCGTCGATGTTTCGCCGCTGCGTTTGAGCGGTCGCGCGCGGGTTCATCGTCGTCCATTTTTGCCAGTTGTTCGAAAGATGATTTTCGAGCGTTCCGTTCCACCACGTCGGCGTCGGCGGGTCGTTTGCCCAGATGTGATACGGTCCGGTGTGATTCGCCACCTGGTCTTGAATCACTTTTATTCCAATCGCGTGCGCTTTATCAATCAGCTCGCGCAGCTTCGCCATATCGCCGAGATGCTCGTCCGTCCCATACATATCCGTTGCGCCGTAGCCGTGATAGCCCGTCGTCGCCGGAACATTTTCGTAAACTTCCTTTGTATCTAATTGGTCGTTGTTGTCGTAAACCGGCGTCGTCCAAATCGCCGTTACGCCGAGAGATTTCAGGTAAGGCAGTTTATCAATCACGCCCTGAAAATCGCCGCCGTGATAATGACGCGGCTTTGAGCGGTCGTAAAGTCCTTTCGATTTTTGCGGGTCGTTGTTCGATTGGTCGCCGTCCGAGAAACGGTCGGGCATCAGAAAATAAATCACATCGTCGGGCGTGTAACCCTGAAAACGTCCTTTGCGGTCAATTTTCGGCAGAATTTCGAAAGGAATATTAATCGTTCCGCTTGCGATTTTCGCCGTGAAATTGTATTTTCCGGCTTTCGCGTCCGGCGCAATCTCGACATCGAAAAAAAGATAATGCCCGTTTTCGCTCGAACGAAAGTTATACGCCTTCAAATTGCTTCCTTTCGGCGCAATCACGCTCGCGCCGCCGAGATTTGTCCCGCGAACCAGAACGCGAACCGGATTAACCGACATATTCGCCCACCAATTCGGCGGCTCGACTTTCTCAACCGTCGGCGATTGCGCGAAAGCCGCCGCCGCGAAAAGTAAAATTAAAACGCAGAGACGCAGAGACGCGGAGCAAGAAAATTTACAGGGATAGGCAGGATATACAGGATTATTTTGTTCTTTTTTATCCTGTTCATCGTGTCTATCCCTGTTTAAATTTTTCTCTGCGTCTCTGCGTCTCTGCGTTAAATTTTTCTCGTTCATATCAATTTGCTCTTCCGTAAATCTCTGTCAATCCGCGCAATCTATCCGCAATCTCGTCCGAAATATCGCCTTCTTTGCATTGCCAGAACCAGTTTCCCGAACTCGACGCGGGCAGATTCATTCTGGCTTCGTTGCCCGAGCCTAACAAATCCTGCATCGGCGCAATCGCCGTGTCCGCGACCGATTCCCAGACGGCGCGGATAAAATCCCAGTGAATCTCGCGCCCGTCAGATTTTAGATAATCCAGACAAAATTCGCGCTCGCGCCTTATCTGCCTGTCGTCGCGCGTCGAACCGCTTCCGGCTTTTGAATTAAACCAGCCGACGGTCGTGTCATTGTCGTGCGTTCCGGTGTAGGCGACGCAGTTTTTTATATAATTGTGCGGCAAATCGTGATTATCCGCGTCGCCGCCGAAGGCAAACTGCAAAATTCGCATTCCGGGAAACCCAAACGAATCGCGCAATTCTTCGACATCCGGCGTGATGACGCCCAAATCTTCCGCCCAGAAAGGCAAATCGTCCAGTTCGGTTTTCAGCGTCTCGAACAGTTCTTTGCCCGGCACGTTTACCCAGCGCCCGTTTTGCGCCGTCGTGTCGCCGCCCGGAACTTCCCAGCTCGCCGCAAAGCCGCGAAAATGGTCAACGCGAACGATGTCAACCGTGTTCAAAGTCGCTTTTACGCGCCGAATCCACCAGCGAAAATCGTCTTTTTGCATCTGCTCCCAGTTATAAATCGGATTGCCCCAAAGCTGCCCGGTTTCCGAGAAATAATCGGGCGGAACGCCTGCGACCGTCTTCGGCGAGCCGTCTTCGGCGAGCTTAAACTGCGACGGATTGCACCAAACGTCGGCTGAATCGAGCGCGACAAAAATCGGCACATCGCCGACGATTTTGATGTTTTTCGAATGACAGTAATTTTTCAGCTCGTTCCACTGCCTGAAAAAAAGCCATTGCTGAAATTTCTGCGCCTGAATCTCCTCGCGCAAATCTTCACGCGCCTTCGCCAACGCCGCTTCGTCGCGCAGTTTCAAAGGTTTATCCCAATTCTGCCACGAAGCCTGATTCTGCGATTTTTTGATGGCGCGAAACAATGTGTAATCGTCGAGCCACGCGGCTTGTTCCTGAGAAAAAGTCTCGAATTTTCCGCGCAAATCAACGCTCGTCGTCAGGCGAAAACGCTCGTAAGCCTTCGGCAAAATCCAGTTTTTCCAATCATATAATTTCCCGAAATCGACTCTGCCTTCGGGAAAATCCGGTTTTTGATTCGTTTCATCTTCAGTTAAAAAACCGTCTTCGACCAATTTTTCCGGCGAAATCAGATTCGTATTTCCCGCGAACGCCGAAAAACACTGGTAAGGCGAATCGCCGTAACCCGTCGGACCGAGCGGCAAAACCTGCCAGTAAGTTTGTTTGGCTTTTTCGAGAAAATCGACGAATTTATAAGCTTCCGCGCCCAAATCGCCGATGCCGTATTTGCCCGCCAAACTGGTCGGATGAAGGAGAACACCGCTTGCTCTTGGAAATGCCATAAATTATTTGATTAATGCTTTGTAAACAACTGGTGAATTACGTAATAAAACAAACTGTTTCACGCTAGTTTTAACATCCGAAGTATCTTTGCCATCCAATATGATTCCCTTTAATACTTGAAGTTTTTTCACTTTTCCAATGCCTATATCATCCAGATTGATGTTTACCATTTTCAACTTTTGAGTTTTGCTTAACGCAACAATTACGGCTTCATTTATATTCAAAACGCGCGCAAAAATGTATGTGTCATCATCGTAATACAAATCTACGGTTTTCCCTTTTTGCATTGCAATTTGATTTTGCCGCAAATTAATCCATTCCTGCGTCCATTCAAACATTTTCTGCTCGTCCGAAGTTCTGCCGCGCTTTGTAAATTTGCTTTGCCTGTCTTCCGTCCAACCGCCGATAAAATCCGCCCGGTTAAACGGGTCTTCGCCGCCTTTCATCGCCAGTTCTTCGCCGTAATAAAGCTGCGGAATGCCGCGCGTCGAAAGCACAAACGCCGTATGCAGCATCGCGCCTTCGAGCGTTGCGCCGTCCAGAGACATAAAACGCTTCGTGTCGTGGTTATTCTGCAAAACCGTAACGTTGTTGATGTTCGGATAAAGCCCGTCGTATTTTAAAACGTCTCTGAGCGCGCGCACCGGCTTTTTGCCAGTGAAAACTTCCTGCGAAGTTTCCCAGAGCTTGAAATCGAAAACTGACGGCAAATTCGTGTCGATTTTGTCCCAACCCGTTTTTCCGCCCTGAAAAAATGCGGTTTGTATTGAGTCTCGCTCGAAGACTTCGCCGACCATGTAGAATTTCGGATATTGTTTGAGAATCGCCGCCGACCAGTCGCGGATAAATTCGCGCGGCATATATTGAATCGTGTCCTGCCGGATGCCGTCGATTCCGGTCGCGGCAATCCACCAGAGAGCGTTTTGAATTTCGTATTTCGACACTTCCGGCTCGGTTTGATTCAAATCCGGCAAAAGCTCGTTAAACCAGCCTTTTAATAAATTATCTCTTTCGGCTTGCGACGCGTTCGGCGAGAGCAGAACCGAATTGTTGAAGGAATTTTGCGAAAACGGGCTGAACCAATTTTCTAAAGGCGGATTTTTCGACCAGACGTGCTGAACGCCGACATGATTTGCGACTTGGTCTTGAATCACTTTGATGCCGTTTTGATGCGCGATTTTTATCATCTCGCGCAAATCTTCCATTGTTCCGAAACGATTTTCGACGCCGTAGTAGTCGATTGCGTGATAGCCGTGATAATTCGTGTAAGGACACCACGGATTGCCGCATTGATTTGCTTCGTCCGGGTTGTCATACCACGGCGTCAGCCAGATTGCCGTTACGCCGAGTTCTTTCAAATACGGAATTTTCTGCGCGATGCCGCGAAAATCGCCGCCGTGCCACGCGCGCGGATTTTTGCGGTCGGTGTCCGCGTCGTTCGACGTATCGCCGTCGGCAAAACGGTCGGGCATTATCAAATAGATGATGTCGTCGTTCGTTATGCCCTGAAAATTCGTTTTCGTGTCGAGCGGCGCGGAAATTTCAAACGGAACTGTCGTTTTGCCGTTCGGCGTCGAGATTTCAAAATCGTATTTGCCGATTTTCGTGTTTTTCGGAATGGTTACGTCAAAGAAAATATAATCGCCGCGCGCGTTAATTTTGATGTTAGAAACTTTGAGAAGATTTGTCTTTGAAGCGATTTTTGCGTTTTGGAATCCAGCGCCGCGAACGAGAACGCGCACCGGATTTATCGTCTGATTTGCCCACCAGTTCGGCGGCTCTACTTTTTCGACGCGCGGCGCGAGAGCTTGATTTTCGATGAACTCGTTTTGCGCGTAAGAATCTGAAACAGCGAGATTTATCAGCGCGAAAAGAAATATAAAATTGAATATAATTCTCGTCATTTTGCACATCTCGCCCGAAAAGGAAAATAAAAGGGCGTGAGAGATATTTTCTTCCACGCCCTGAAAAAGAACAAGATGCCGGTTGCTGAAAACGGCATCTTTTTTATTCAATTTAGAATTCTAAACGAAGTCCGAATTGAAGCTGACGATTGCTGTACGGCGCGATTGTGTTGATAACGCCGAAGCCGCCGACATTGTTGTAATCCGTGTTCGGCGTTCCAAGCTGAGTCCGGTTCGTAAGGTTAAAGGCTTCGGCACGGAATTGCAGCCGGGCGCGTTCGTTAAAGCTAAAGTTCTTCAGGATGCCCAAATTTACCTGATAATTTGAAGGCGAGCGCAGAGAGTTGCGCGCAAGATTGCCGAGTCCCGTCGCTACAGGCGTGAAAGCGCTCCGGTTCAGATACGCGCCGCCGCTGCCCGTATAAGGGTCGCCGGTAACGTTTACCAACCTGTCGTTGACGCGAACGTCAAAAGGATTACCGCTCTGGGCGCGGACGATGCTGTTGATTTGCCATCCGCCGACAAGCAAATCTAATGCTTTCGGAATGTCCGAGCCATACGACCTGCCGCGACCGAACGGAATTTCATAAACGGTTGCGAACGTGAATACGTGCGGGTAATCGAGTTTGGAAGTGCTGTATCGCTCGATGTAGTTCAGCCCGCCGTTGGCAGTTTTATCAAACGCTCCTTCGCCGTTGTCCTGTGTTGTCGAAAACGTGTAGGAAGCGATATACTGCCAGCCTTTTGAAAAACGGCGTTCCAGTTGAATTTGCAGCGAATCGTACTGCGACCTTCCGGCGTCGTCGCGGACGTTGACCGAACCCAATCCCGGGTAGCAGCTTCCTAAAGTTCTGCCCGCAATCGGACACGGTGTCGAAGTATCAGCCGTCAGAGCGGTTCCGTTCAGATTGTAGTAAACAATCAGGTTGCGCCCGCGTGTTCCGACGTATGCGGCGCTGATTACGGTGTCATTGGTCAATGCCTGCTGAAACTGAATGTTAAATTGCTGAACATTCGATGTTTTGTTGTCCGGTAAAACGGCTAAGACGCTCGCATTCAGCGGATTGTTCAAAAATGCGGGGCTTAAATTTACCGCCGGAAGCGGAAGCGGCTGCGTCGCCAGCGTATTGTTCGTGCTGTTCAGCGGTCCCTGTCCCGAAAGAGTTATGCGATAACCGTTCCCGTAGCTAAAGCTCAGATTGCCCGAAAACGGCGGATTCTGCGCCAACTGATTGTTGATGCCGCCGCGGTCGAGGAAATAGAAAATTCCGTAACCGCCGCGAATAACCGAACGACTATCGCCAAAAATGTCGTAAGCGAAACCGAAGCGCGGGCTGAAATTGTTTTTGTCGGTATTGGTCAAAGTGTCGCTGCTGTCCGATGCCAGAACAAGATGCCCGGTCGTCAAATCGAAATTAGCCTGCCGCGCGTATTCTTCAGCCGGATTGGTAAAATATTCGTAACGCATACCAAGATTTAAGGTCAATTTGCGCGAAATTTTCCAATCGTCCTGAGCGAAAACGCCGTTTTCCCAGTTGGTCGTGCCGACCAGACCGTTTTGAAATCCGATGTCGTAGCGGCAGACGAAACCGACAAGCAAATCGGCTTGCTCAAATCTGGTCGTTCCGCCTTCATTTCCCGGTCCGCCGCCGCACTGCGTCGCGTCGCCGTTTCCGTATAAAAAGAAATATCCTTTACCGGCAATCGGGCGAAATAGCTGAACGTTTCTTCTGAGAAGCGTGCCGCCGAATTTAACCGTGTGGTCACCTTTAACCCAACTGAGACTGTCAACCAGTTGATACGTGTTTTGCGGAACGCGATACGGACCGTAATCGCCCGTGTATTCGAGCTGACCGTTGTAACCGCCGATTAAAGCGCCGCCGCCTAAGCTCGAATCGCGGTTGGCATTAACGATTCCGAGATTAGCCGATATTGCCTGGTCGCCGAACGGCGGTTCATAGCCGTAGCGGAGACGGTTTGCCTGAATACGAAATTCGTTGAAAAGCGTTGGGGTTATCGAAGTATTCAAACCGAGAACAGCGGCTTTGGTGCGCGTTGGATTCGAGCCTGAGCCGAATCCCGAAGGAAGCGTCGGAAGGCGCGAAGTAACCGTCTGGCTGTAACGTCCGTAGTTCATACGAACAAACATCTGATTTGAATCATTGATGTTTGCATCGACGCGCCAGTCAAAAACGTCCTGTTTGTCTATTTCGTTGCGCGTGTTGATAAAGTTGTTCAGAACCTGCGAGCCGTTATTCGGCAGCGGGAAAGCTCTCAGATAATTCAAAGCCGCCTGATTGATACGTCCCGGCAAATTCAAATCGATGCGATTGCCCGGAATAATCGCGCCTGTTGCCGGGTCGCGCAATAATATAGGAGCGCCCAAACCCGACGAAGCCGGATTTAATAATTGCGAAAAATCACCGTTGCGAAACGCCGCGGTAGGAACCGTCGCCATTTCGGTCGCGCGCGGCAAAAACTGTCGCAAGCCGTCATAGCTGAAGAAAAAGAACACTTTATCCTTCAGATTATGATAAATCGGCGTGCCTTCGCCAAATCCGGGAATGATGACCGGTCCGCCGACGGTTGCGCCAAACTGGCTGCGCCGGAACAAAGGCGTTCGGCGCTCAGCCCCGAGCGAGTTGAAAAAAGCCGGTCGCGCGTCAAACGCGCTGTTGCGAATAAAAAGATACGAGCTGCCGTGAAAATCGTTCGTTCCCGACTTGACGACGCTGTTGATAATCGCGCCGCCGCCGCGTCCGAATTCGGCTGTCGCAACGCTCGTCTGAACGCGAAATTCCTGCGTCGCGTCCGCTGCCGGAAAGATGTTGATGGTATTGACCAGCGATTCGTTATTATCTACGCCATCCAGCAAAAAGTTGTTTGCCTGCGTTCTCTGACCGTTGACGGAAAGAGCCGCGCCGCCCGTGTTGCCGCCGCGATAAGTTTCCGCATCGCCGCCTGCGCCGGTAGCAAATCCGCCCGTAACGCCCTGCGTTACGCCCGGCGTCAAGCGCGCAAGCTCCAGAACGTTGCGCCCGTTGAGCGGTAATTCGACAATCTGTCGTCCCTGTATAACTCCGCCGATAGCTGACGTAGAAGTTTCTACAAGCGGCGCATCGGATGTAACCGTAACGGTTTCCGTAACTGCGCCCGGTTCAAGCGAGAAATCTAAAGTCGCATTTTGAGCAACTTCCAGCGTTACTTCCTGTTTTGTCGTTTTGAAATTACTTTGAGCAACTGAAACGCGGTATCTTCCCGGCTGCAATGCCAAAAGTGTAAAAGCGCCTTCTTCATTGGTTACGGCGGAAACTTCCCGGTTAGTGCCTAAATCGGTTACCGTAACGGTCGCTCCGGGAACTGCCGCTCCCGCCTGGTCGGTGATGTTTCCCTGAATTCTTGCCGTCTCGGTTTGCGCCGCCGCCGAAATGACAAAACACAAAACAGACATCGCTATCCATAAAAATCTACGGCTCATCGAACTTTTCATCTTACGCATTGATTAATTACCTCTCTCTTTCTGAACTTTTAGCTTACTTAAAATAGACCGGACACAATTTGAAAACTATTCAAAAGGTTTAACTGCTAAACTTCTGATAATGAACTTCTCAAAAAAGAAAATTTATTTTAGTTTGTTGTGGCAACAAACAAAGTTCTAATACATTTTAATATTAAAGTCAAGCTTTGCTTACATCAATTCCGCATTTTGATAAAAATTTAATTAGCCGAAGCGAATTTTCTTGCGAGAACGAGGCTCAGAGAACCCATTAATGTCGGGGAATCTCCGAGCGAAGAAGCTCTTATAACCGTGTGCGGAAGTCCCTGCCGGACACTTCTTTCCGCCAAATCCTCGATTTCATCTTTAATCAAATCCCAGGCTTTGGCGATGCTGCCGCTGATGACAACCGCCTGCGGGCTAAATCCGATAATCAAGTTCGAGATGCCGATACCGAGATATTTTGCAGTTTCTTTCAGGGCTCGAATTGCCTCTTTTTCGCCATCGTTCGCCTTCTTAACCAGTTGTTCCATATTAATATCACCGTTTTTTGACGAAAGATTTTCAATTTGCGCCCGGTAGCGAAACATTGCGGCTTTTTCGGAGGCGTGCGCTTCCCAGCAGTTGCGGCTTCCGCAGGAACATGCCACCGGCGCGTCTTCGCCGATAATCATATGCCCGAATTCACCGGCAGCGCCCTTTTCGCCACGATAAATCTGTCCCTCGAAAATTATGCCCGTACCGATTCCCTCGCCGACCCAGACGGTAATGAAGTTTCGGACTTTTTTTGTTTTTTCGCCGCCGAACCAAAGCTCTGCGAGCGCTATCGCGTTGGCGTCGTTATCGACCGTAACGTGAAGATTGGTTTTCTCTGTAATTTGCGCGGCAATGTCCCAGTTGCTCCACTGAAAATACGGAATATAACGGACTTTTCCGGTCGTCAGGTCGGCAATGCCGGGAACACTGATGCCGACTTCCAGATGATGTTTTTTATTTTCGAGCGCATATTTTTCGACCTTTTCGATAATTTGCGCGGTCATAAATTCAATGTCAGGCGATGTCGGAAAAATTTCTTTCTGCAAAACCCGACCGGCTAAATCAGCCAGCGCGATGGTCGTGTGGCTCGGCGTTATATCGACGCCGACGGCGACCGGAATTCCGGTTCTTATTTTAAGCAAAGTCGGCTTTCTGCCGCCGGTCGAATCGCCCGTTCCGATTTCTTCAATCAAACCGTCAAACAGTAAATCGTCAACGATTGCCGAAACGGTTGACCTCTGCAAAGCAGTCTCGCGGGCAATATCGGCGCGCGAGATTGGCGCTAAATCGCGGATATAGGTCAAAACGATTTGTTTGTTTATGTCGCGGATTGTGTTTGGGCGGGCAATCTGCGATTTTGCCTTGTGCAGGTAGATTCTCTTCATCGGTTGTATTAAAAAGTTACAGTTTGTTGTAAAAACAAACAATGCTATTCATAAACTTTTTTCAGATTTTTTTCAATACTGGTTATTAGTTTTATCGCAGACCGAAATCATTATATCCTCAAACATCCCACAAAATCTTATCTTTCAAACTAATAATAACATCTCAGATTAATGCGCCCGTCCGCGCTCTGTTTTTGCTAAAATTATTTTATGAAGGCGGAAACGAAATGCGTCAAAAACAATCTGGGCTTGGTCTGCATCACCACCACCGATGCGGTGCGCTATAAAACCGTTACGCGCAAACGGCTTTTGTCGTTCGACGCGGCGGCGCAAGCCGAAAAACTACGCTCGCTTTACGGCGAAAATATCGAAATTCTAAAAAAAGCGATTCAGTTCTGCGCGGCAAACGGCATCCGGCTTTATCGTATGACTTCGGGACTTTTTCCCTTTTCGGATGAAGCGTCGGGCGCAGAAATTTTGGAAGAATTCGCGTCCGTGCTCGAAGAAACCGGCAAAGACGCAGTCGAAAAAGGCTTGCGTCTCGTTCTTCATCCCGACCAATTCGTCGTTCTTAGCTCCGATTCGGACGAAGTCATCAAAAACAGCGTCAAAATCCTGAAAATGCACGCGAAAACGATGGATTTGCTCGGTCAGCCGCGAAGCGAATGGGCGGCGATAAACATTCACGGCGGAAAATCTAATCGCATCGATAAACTGGTCGCTTCAATCGAAAATCTGCCCGAAGAAATCCGCTCGCGCATCACGTTTGAGAATGACGAATACGCTTACAGCTCGAAAGAAATTCTCGAAGTCTGCCGCCGCGCCCGCGTTCCGATGCTTTTCGACGCGCATCATCATATTTGCCGCGAAAATCTGGACGATTACAATCATCCATCGGTCGCCGAAACATTCTGGGCGGCGCGTGAAACGTGGGCGAATCCCGAAAATCAAATGGTTCACATCTCGAACGGTCGGACACAATTCGGCGACCGCGCGCACAGCGATTTGATTAAAACGATGCCCGAAGTGTTTCGCTTCGCGCCGTGGATTGAAGTCGAGGCAAAACACAAGGAAATCGCGATTGCGAAGCTGCAAAACGAATGGATATAAATTGATAATTGATAATTGATAATTGATAGTTTTTTTTCATTATCAATTATCAATTATCAATTATCAATTAATTTTATGTGTTAAAATTTACCATTATGTTTGCACGTCTAATCTTCGCCTTTATACTTTTCGCTTCATTTATTCAGACAATTTCAGCCTACGAGACGGAATATTTTTACCTGTCGGGCGAGCCGCTTGTGCGTATCGGTTTATCGACCAACGCGCGTTCGGTTTCGATAACGACGACCGACGCGCAGCTTGTCGCGGCGAGTCCCGACGAGCCGAATAAATATCTTTCGGCGACGAGCGTTTCCGTTACGGCTAGAGCTTATCGCCCGCCGGAAATCGATATTTATAATTTCGAGATTCCAAATATCGAAACGCAGGCGGAAGCCGAAAGTCTGGCGAAAGACATACGCGAAGCGACCGAAGAAAAGGCGCTGGCGAGCTTTGACGCGGCGACGGGAAAATGGCGCGTTCGCGTGGGCGATGCGAAGGAAATTATCGAAGAAGCCAATCAATTCAAAAACGGTCTAGCCGAAAAGGGTTTTGAAG
This sequence comes from Pyrinomonadaceae bacterium, assembly GCA_049799955.1. GTDB lineage: Bacteria > Acidobacteriota > Blastocatellia > Pyrinomonadales > Pyrinomonadaceae > JBGTFE01. The sequence continues at coordinate 57,460 of JBARIW010000088.1, read as the reverse complement.
ATGTCGTTATCGTTACGGAAAAGAAATTACAGCCTTCGGACGACGCGGTCGCGCTTTCCGAACAGCTAAAATCGGGCGGGAAAACCGAAGTTCGAAGTCTTATCAAACCGACCGGCTCAAGCCAATCGACAAACAACGCGAATCCGGCAATAAATGCAAACCTGCGCGAAGTCATCATCAACGGCAAAAGCGACGCGGCAAAATTCTCTTCCCTGAAACCCGTTTCTTTCGGCTCGATGAACGAGCGCGCCGTTCCGGTCAAACTAAACGGCAAGGCTTATCGCGGAAAAATCGAAGTTTTCGTCAACTCGCGCGGCAGTTTAACGGTCGTCAACGTCGTGCCGATTGAAGATTATCTGCTCGGCGTCGTGCCGCGCGAACTCGGCTTGCCGTCGCTCGAAGCGCAAAAGGCGCAGGCGGTCGCGGCGCGGACATACGCGATTGCCAACGCGAACGGCTTCGGCTCGCAGGGCTTCGACCTTCTTCCGACCGTTTGGTCGCAAGTTTACGGCGGCGTTTCGGCGGAAAGCTCGATGGGAACGCAGGCGGTTTTGCAGACGCGCGGCATCGTCGCAACCTACAACGGCAAAGCGATTAACGCGCTTTACACATCGACCTGCGGCGGCAGAACGGAAAATTCGGAAAACATATTCGAATACGCCGAGCCTTATTTGCGCGGCGTCGAATGTTCGCTCGAAGGTCATAAACATTTCGAGCCTTTTATGATAAAAACCGTTCGAAATCCCGCCCGGCTGCGCGACGAGCAAAATTTGGAATTAGCGCGTTTGATGTCGCTTTTCGCCGTCAACGGTTTTCAGCTAAACACGGCTCAGATAACCGACGAATGGTTTGAAGACGCGCCGACGCAGAGCGAGCTTTCGAACTGGATGAATCAACTGGCGATTCGTTTCGGCAAAACTTTCCCGAATGTAACAAAAGATTCTGCAAAACCGCTTGAGCTTGCGCGGATTTTATCGACGATGATTTACGGCGAAGGCTACGCGAACACGCTTTTGCCCGAAGCCGACATCAATTATCAACTAACTTTCGATGACGCCGCCGACATTCCCAAAGAACGCCGCGCCGATGTCGCAATCCTTTTGCGCGACGGATGGTTTTCGATTTATCCCGATTTGACCATCAAGCCGCAAAAGCCGTTTTCGCGCGCTAAAATGCTGCTGCTTATTCGCCAGATTTACGAGAAAAAGAAATGGATGCCGAGCCTGCAAAGCGGCACGACGGACGCGACTGAAAACGGAATGCTGAATCTGAAAATCGGCAAAAGCAAAAAGACGATGCCGATTCGCCCCGACGTATTTTTATTCCGTCAATTCGGCGAGCAATTCTATCCGATTCGGGAAACCGCGCTCGTCGGCGGCGAAAACGTAAATTATCAAACCGACGCGAGCGGAGCAGTAATCTATCTCGAAATCAAGCCCGCTGACACGACCGTTACCGCCGAAAAAACGTCGCCGTTCACGCTCTGGAACACAAACCTTTCGCCCTCGGCAGTCCAATCGCGCCTCTCGCGCTACGTGCGCGGGCTTGGCTCTTTGATTGACGTAAAAGTCGCCAAACAAGGCTTTTCGCGCCGCGCAATCGATTTGGAAATCGTAACGACAAGCGGCACGTTTCACCTCAAAGGCGGCAAAATCCGTTCGGCTTTAAGATTAAAAGAACAGCTTTTCGTCATCAACAAACGCTACGACTCAAACGGGCGCGCAACATCATATTCATTCACCGGCAAAGGCTGGGGACACGGCGTCGGAATGTGCCAGTACGGCGCATACGGACTCGGCAAAATGGGCGTAAAATACGACGCGATTTTGAAGCATTATTACACGGGAATCGACTTGACGAAGGCTTATTGACGCGTCGTTATAAATTGTTTGAAATACAATTAACAATCCTGAATTCCGGATAAAAACTCAGAATTGTTAATCGTATTTCCCGATTTTCATTATTCGCCCCTGCTTTCGGCGTCTCTTGTTCTTTCGACGCGGCGTTGTTCGGCATATTTTACAATTCCCTTGATAATTTCCGTATCATCAGTCGTTAAAGTCGATGTTTTCGTCTCATTCTCCGTCGAAATTCCCTGCCCGTTAACTCCGCCGCCACAGGAACACGGCGCGTATGACTGGTTAGGTCCTTTCGACGGCGTGGAAAGTAGCCCCGCGTATGCGCTCACGGTTCCGTTCAGGTCAAATCCCGTAGCTCCGCCGGTATCTTCAACCAAAACGTAAAGACAATTCGAGCCGACTCTAAAGCCGCTGCTCGTAGCTGCGGTATAGGTATAATTTGACGGGGAAGGAGCCAAAACGGTATTCAAAATAGTGTTGAGCCAGACCGTTACACCGTCGTCCGCCCGAATATTGAAGCTGATTCGCGGTTCGATGTATCCGTTTTGCAGGCAGAAACACTTCCTGTAAATAGTATATCCGGGATTGGTCGGGCTGGTTGGCATCGCGCTAGCCCAGGTCGTTCTGGAATTAATCCAGTTTGACCTGAAGACCGGCGATATCATTGGCGTCCACCAGCCGAAATGTCTGGTTATAGCGTAAGATGCAGACCATGTGTTGGCGACGGGATTGGACAGGTGCATCCAATAATCGTCTTGCAGGAATTGCTGCGGCGTCGCCGCCGTCGTTATCGGATACGCGGCGTTCAGCCAATGGTCATAACCCGTGTTGAGCGGAACGGTAACTGTCGCGTTGGCGAGATTGCTGAAAAGCAGCAATATGAAAACCGCCGCGATTAAAGTTAATTTGTTTTTCATTTTGTTTTCTCCTTAATTTTTTTAGTTTTCCGCAAAAGGCGTCCGAACGTTTTTTGTGCTTCGTTGAGAAGTGCTTTTTTGAAACAAAACGTAACGCGGCATTATTGAAAATATTTTCGGAGACAAAAGCGCAGACTGTAATTCGGCTTGTGCATGAGGGCAAATAACTTGTGCAAAGAGTAAAACGGCTCGTGCGTCTGGGGGATTCATTTGCGCGTGAAGGGAAATGACTTGCGCGTCGGGGTAGATGACTTGCGCATTAGGGTAAATGGCTTGCGCATCGGGTGAAACAATTTGCGCAAAGGGTAAAATCGCTTGCGCATAAGGTGAAACGACTTGCGCGTGAGGGAAATTCGTTTGCGCATACGGCTAAAGCCCGCGTTATCGCGCGTCGCCTTTCGGGAACATTACTTTTTCGGGTTCGGCGTTCAGCTCGTCGAGCATTTTTTTAATCAGGCGCGTTTTGACTTGTCCGGCGTGTTTCGGTTCGACGAGGTAGCGGACGATGACTTCAATCCATGTGTTGTCGGCGACGCGGAAGACGACGGACGGGCGTTCTTTGACTTCGAGCTGGTCGACGGGCGTTTGCGCGAGAAGCTCACGAAAGGTTCGGACGCGTTCCATCATCGCTTCGCCGACTTCTTCTTCCGCCGCGCGCTGCATCACGTCGGCGACGAACTGCAAATCGCTTTGATAGGCGATTTGGAATTTCACCTCGTTCCAGATATACGGGAAAAGCGCCCACGAATAATTATAGACGCTCGATGCGAGAACGCTTGAGTTCGGAAATTTGATGATTCTGCCGCTCGGATGGTCGGTCGAGAGATATTGCCCGCCGAATTCCCACAGCGTCGTGTCGAGATAACCGACATCGATTACGTCGCCCGCCGCGTCATTTATTTTGATGCGGTCGCCGACGCGATACGGAACTTTCACGAGAATATAAATCCAGCCGATAAAGCTCGTAATCGGCGTTTGCAGAGCGAAGCCTAAAATCAGCGAAATCAAGCCGAACGAGACGACCGCCGTGTACCAGTTGGCAAAAAGAAGCGAGAGAATAATAAAGAAAATGGCGACGCCGACCAGAAGATTGACGACGCGGCGAAGATTAAAACGGGCGACGTTATCCTTCAAAGGCTCGATTGCGTAAGCCTTTACCGCGCCGGCGAGCATTAAAACCAGCACGACCGTCATCGCGCCGAGCGTCAGGCGTTGAAGCGGCGCGGCGTATTCGGCGTATCTTGCAAACTGCTGGAAATTGAAATAATCCAGACGCAAAAGATAATAAACCGCGCCGAAACCGATAAGCAGCAAAAGATATGTTCCGAGCCAGAATTTGTGTTTTATCTCGACCTTCGGCGCGGTCAGCTTTTTGTTTCCGGCGGCTTGTTCGAGCGCGCGTTTAACGTCTTCGTCCTTTTTTAGCTCTTCGACTTCGGCTTTTTTATTTTCCGTCGGCATTGGTTTTATAAAATGATACAAAAATATTTCCGATTGCGAAACATTTTCCTTTCGTTTGTTCAACGATTCTTGAGTTTGTTCAAGACGCCGCCGGGATAAAATTATAAATTAATCCATTATGAAAAGGAGAAATTTTTTAATAATGGGCGGAGCAACGGTTGCCGGCGGCGCGGCGGTATTGTCTTTAAGTAAAAAAACCCGCGGGCAGACTGCCGACAAAAAGGATGATTCAATGAAGCTGACGCCGCCGAAAACGGGCGCGATTCCGGTCGCTTTCCTGGTTTCGCCGCGTTTCACGGTGATTGACGCGCTCGGACCCTGGGAAGTTTTTCAGGACGTTTCGGTCGAAGGGCGCAGTTTCGGCGTTTTCGAGCTTTTCACGGTCGCCGAATCGCTCGAACCCGTAACGGCGACGGGCGGTTTGAAGGTTATTCCGAATTACACCTTCGCCAACGCGCCGCAGCCGAAAGTCGTCGTCATCGGCGCGCAGAGCGCTGATTCGCCCGCGATGTATGAATGGCTGAAAAAGACGAGCGAAACGGCTGATGTGATTGCGTCGGTCTGCACGGGCGCGTTTATTCTCGCATCGAGCGGCTTGATTGACGGCAAACAGGCGACGACGCATCACGGTTTTTACGACGCCTTTGCTAAAGATTTCCCGAAAGTCGAACTAAAACGCGGAACGCGCTTTGTCGAGGAAAAGAAATTTTCGAGCGCGGGCGGGCTGACTGCCGGCATCGATTTGGCTCTGCGCGTCGTCGAACGATATTTCGGCAGAGAGACGGCGGAAAAAACCGCTTTTTATATGGAATATCAAAGCAAAAGCTGGATAGTGTAAAGGAAAAATTAAAAATGAATCTCAAACAAATAAACTCAATCGTCGTTTTATTTCTGACGCTCGCGGCATTCGTACCGGCTCAAAACAAAGCTGTAAATAATCGCCAGCCTTCGTGGCATTCCAACGGGCGGATATATTTTTCGTCGAACCGCGAAGCCGACAAAGGCGATGTTTATTCGGTAAAAACCAACGGAAAGGATTTAAAGCGGCTCGTCAGCAGTCCGGGCGAAGACGCTACGCCGCGCTGGTCGGCGGACGGCAGGCACGGAGTTTTTATGACCACGCGCGACGGCGGCGATTATGAAATTTATTCGATTGACGCGGACGGAAAAAACGAGAAGCGGCTGACCTTTAACAAAGGCAACGACTGGGACCCGAGCTGGTCGCCGGACGGGAAAAAGATTGTTTTTATGTCGGACAAGGACGGAAACTGGGAAATTTACACGATGAACGCCGACGGCTCGAATCAAGCTCGCCTGACCGAAAATAATTTCAGAGATTATTCTCCAGCGTGGTCGCCCGACGGCAAGAAAATCCTTTTCTGCTCGGAGCGCGAAAGCGAAAAGAAAGCCGGCGCGATGGATGAAACGGATATTTACACGATGAATACGGACGGAAGCAATCAGGTTAAAATTACAGATGCGAAAGGATTTGACGGCGCGCCCGAATGGTCGCCCGACGGAAGGCGAATCGTTTTCTTTTCAAACCGCGACGGCGGAAAACACGAAATTTATGTGATGAACGCCGACGGCTCAAGTCCGGCGCGGCTGACTTTTAACGAAGCATTGGACGTTTATCCGGTCTGGTCGCCGAACGGAAAGCAAATCGCTTTTGAGTCTGACAGAGACGGGCATCGTGAAGTTTATATTATGTCTGCGGACGGCAAAAATCAGAAACTGCTGCTTGGTGAAGTCGCCGTCAGCACAAAATGATTCGTTCGCTTTTGTGCCGAACCGGCGTTAAAAAATTGTTCTTTCTTAAAATTTGCCCGCGAAAGCGCGCGAAGCGAACGGAAATAAGATGGGGATTTTCTTTTTGTGTTTCGCGCTTCGTTCGACGGGCAATAACTTTATTCAATCGAGCTGCGAAACGCGCCAGGCGTCGTGCCGGCAAAGCGTTTGAAGGTTCTGGTGAAATGGCTCTGGTCGGAAAATCCGGCTGAGTAAGCGATTTCGCAAAGCGGAATTTCTTTATCAAGAAGAAGGCGCGAAGCGTGAGCGACGCGAAGTTTCCGGACGTATTCGCCGATTGTTTCGTGATAAAAGCGTCGGAAAACCGAAGCGAGATGAACGGGATGAACGTCTGCTTCGAGGGCGAGTTCTTCGGTCGAAAGATTTTCGGCAAATTCCTCGTTTAGTTTCTCGACGACCCGAAAAAGCCATTTCGGCGCGCGTTTTTCGGCATTCGAGCTTTTCCGTGCCAGATTTCCGAGCATTTCCAGCGTGATTCCTTCGGCGACGAGCTGCGAGCAGGTTTCTTCGTCCCTGACTTCGCCGCGAAGCCGCGCGGCAAGCCACGTTAGCTGACCGTTTTGCTCGAAAAGATGTTCGGGAACTTTTTCGTATTCGAGCAGCCGTTCAAGATACGTTTTTTTTATCTCGACGAAAAAGAAACGCGAGCCGTTTTGCTCGATTTTGTCTCTGTGCGAAAGATTGGAATGCCGCCACAAAACGGTCATCGGCGAATAGACGAGATTTTTTCCGGCGTAATGCTCGGAATAATGCCCGTTGAGAATCAGCGTAAAAAACGCCAGCTCGTGCGAGTGTTCGGGCAAAGCGACGCTTTTTTGATAAACAGATTCGGAAAGAATCGCCGACGGAATATTCGTTTTACCGGAAACGTTCCCGTAATGTTCTCCGGCTTTTAATTTCTGCGAATCTGATTTTTCGGCGGACATAAATTTCAGCGTGAAATACGCGCCAAACCTTTGAAAGTTTCAAAAGACCTTTTAATCTTTCAAGACGCGCAAACCATTTTATTATAAAACTCGTAACACGGATACTATTTTGTAAAATTATAAGGAATAAAATTATGAAAAAAACAAATTTCGCACTCTTAATAATTCTGCTCAGCGCGCTCGCCGGTTTCGCGCAGGAAACCGTTTCAAAATCTTTTATGGCGGTCGAATGGTCGCGCGACGGCAAATATCTGAGCTTTACCGAGCTGCAAATGACAGGCTCGAAGCCGCCCGTGATGAAAGCCGATGTTTACGTGATGAAAGCAGACGGCACGGAGATTAAAAAAATCACCGGCGAAGAAACCAACGATTTCGGCGCGTCGTGGACAAAAGACGGAAAACGTCTCGTTTTCGGCGCTGCGCCAACCGCCGACATGAAGAAATCCGACATTTTTTCAATCAATCGAGATGGAACGAATTTGATGCAGTTAACCAAAAACTCCGGTCGCAATTCATCGCCCGCCGTTTCGCCCGACGGAAAGCGAATCGTTTTCAATTCGGAAGTTGTCGAAAGAAAACCGCAGATTTACGTGATGAACGCGGACGGCTCGAATCTCAAGGCTTTAACAAATGACAACACCATCGCGTTTTACAATCCGGTCTGGTCGCCCGACGGCAAAAAGATTACATATTACACGGAAAAAGGCGACAACAAAGACCAAATCTGGACGATGAACGCCGACGGTTCGAACGCAGCTTTGCTGACAGATAACATCGGACACAATTTTTATCCTTCGTTCTCGGCGGGCGGAAAACAGATTATCTTCTGCTCAAACCGCGACGGCGCGGCGGCAATCTACACGATGAACGCGGACGGCTCAAACGTCAAACGTCTTTCGGGCGTCGATAGTTATTACGCGCGTTTTTCGCCGGACGGTAAGAAAATCGTTTTTGTTTCAGGCAAATTTCCGAACACGAACATTTTTGTCGCTAACGCCGACGGCTCGAATCAGGTTAAAATAACCAATCAATAAAATGAGATTTTCGCGCAGACAAATTACCGGCTCGCTCATCATTCTCGGCGTGATTTTGCTTTTTGCGCTGGCTAGACTTGTGCTTTATTGAGGATAATTTCACCACAGAGACACAGAGACACAGAGACAGGAATTAACAGGGATGAAAGAGATAGACAGGGATAAAAGAATTATTTAAATATCCCTGCTCATCCTCTTCATCCCTGTTAATTTCTTTTAAAAATCTCTGTGCTCTCTGTGTTCTCTGTGGTGAAATATTCTTACGCTTTCGGCTTGTCGCTCATATAAAACGTAATTCGTCCGCCGTTCATAATTTCCGCGTGTGTCAGATAATTTCGGTTGAGCGTTTGCCCGTTGACGACTACCTTTTCGACATAAACGTTTTTATCGCTTTGATTTCGCGCTTCGATTGTCAGAGTTTTGCCGTTTTCGAGTTTCAAAACTGCGGTTTTTATCGCAGGGCTTCCGATTTGGTATTGGTCTGACGCGGGCGCGACCGGATAAAATCCGAGCGCGCTGAAAAGATACCACGCCGACATCTGACCGCAATCATCGTTTCCGCCTAAACCGTCAGGCGCGGCTTTGTATTGATTTTTCAGAATCATTCTCACGCGTTCCTGCGTTTTCCACGGCTCAAGAGTCCAATTATAAAGATACGCGACGTGATGCGAAGGCTCGTTGCCGTGAATGTAATTTCCGATAATTCCCTCGCGCGTGATGTCTTCGGTTTCGGCGAAAAATTCGTCCGGCAGATGCATCGTAAAAAGCTCGTCCAAGTGAGCCGCAAATTTCTTTTTGCCGCCCATTATTTCAATCATTCCCGCCGGATTATGCGGAATGTAAAGGCTGTAATTCCACGCGTTTCCTTCGATAAATCCCTGACCTTCGGTTTTCAAAGGGTCGAATTTTTCACCGAATTTGCCGTTCGACATCTTCGGGCGTGTAAATCCGACCGATTCGTCATAAACGTTTTTCCAGTTCTCCGAACGCTTGATAAACTCGTCGTAAATATCGGTTCGATTAAGCTTTTTCGCAGCTTGCGCGATTGCCCAATCGTCATACGCGTATTCGAGCGTCTTTGAAACCGACGAGGAATTTTTGTCTTCGGGAACGTAGCCGAGCTTCATATAAAATTCCAGACCGTCGTAATATTTCGTCCGCGCCGTCTGAACGGAAGCGTCCAAAGCTTTCTGCGCGTCAGCGCCTTTGAGATTGCCTTTTACTATCGCGTCCGACAAGACCGAAACCGAATGATAGCCAATCATACACCAGTTTTCGTTGGCGTAATGCGACCAGACGGGCAGCATTTTATGAACGCTCTGGTCGTAATGCGCCATCATCGACTGAATCATCTCGCGGTTGCGCGCCGGCTGAACAATGTTGAAAAACGGGTGCAAAGCGCGATATGTGTCCCAGAGCGAAAAGGTCGTGTAATTCGTAAAACCTTTCGCATTGTGAACATTCTGGTCAAGACCTTTATAATTTCCGTCGGCGTCCATATAAACCGTCGGCGAGAGAAACGTGTGATAAAGCGCGGTGTAAAAATTGGTCAAATCGTCCTTTGTATCAGCCGTAACGGCAATTTTTCCGAGTTCCTTGTTCCACGCGGCTTGCCCGTCTTTTTTTACTTTTTCAAAATCCCAGTTCGGAGTTTCCGTCTTCAGATTTTTCATCGCGCCGTCGGTCGAAACGGGCGAAAGCGCGAATTTCACTTTAATTTTTTCGTCTTTTGCGGTTTTGAAATCGAAATATGCGCGAATCTGTTTGCCCGCCGCTTCGGGGAAATTTTTCGTCTGGTCGAATTTGCGCCAGAAGCCACGATACGTTTGAGTTTCGAAATTTTTGAAGCCGTAATTCGTAAAAGGCTTTGAAAATTCCATCGCAAAATAGACGGTTCTGGTTCGCGCCCAGCCGTTTGTCTGGCGATAACCGACGATTGTGTGGTCGTTTTCGACTCTTAGAAAAGTCCAGACGTTTTTGTCGTCGTAATTGTAAATGCCGTGCATTAAATCGAGAATTATGTGCGCATTGTCGGATTTCGGAAAAGTGTATTGATGAAAACCGACGCGCGTTGTCGTCGTCATTTCGGCTAAAATTCCATCGTCCTCGAGCCGAACTTTGTAATAATTCGGCTCGGTAATTTCTGTTTCGTGCGAAAAAGCGGAGCGAAAACCGCTTTTCGGATTATTTTTATCGCCCGGCTCAAGCTGAAGCTCGCCGACCGTCGGCATAATCAGAAAATCGCCCAAATCCGAATGTCCCGTCCCCGAAAAATGCGTGTGCGCAAAGCCGACAATCGTTTTATCGTCGTATTGATAGCCCGAACAATATTTGTAAACTTCGCGGTTATATTTGCCGCCGATTGCATAAGGCTGGTTGTCCGTATCGGGCGAAAGCTGGACGGAGCCGAACGGCACGGTCGCGCCCGGATATGTGTGTCCCATTTTTTGTGTTCCAATCAAAGGATTGACGTATTGAATAAAATTTTGCGCCGGTAAATTAGATTGCAAAACGAGCAGGACGAAGCAGACAAAGATTCTTTTCATATTCGGTTTTTGAATTTAGCAACTTGAAGATTAGTTTTAAATTACTATATTCTTTCTGCCGAAAATTAACAATTTTGTCCGAAACTCAATGGCGGGTTAATTTGAAAATTTGAGTACGATTTCCCCTTTTACTCTCACAAAACACAGCCGCAGCAATTCTATATACATATTTTTACACCGCCTGTTTGGGTAGTAATTTTTGCTTATACGGAAATTTTTCTTAAACTGTTGAAGATTGGAAAATAAATCAAAAAAAAATATTTACGCAATCGCCGGCTCGACGGCTTCGGGCAAAACCGCGCTCGGCGTCGAGCTTGCCCTACGCGTCGGCGGCGAGATTATCAACTGCGATTCGGTGCAGATTTACAAAGAAATCGAGATTGCCACCGCCAAGCCTTCCGAAGACGAAAAACGCGGCGTTCCGCATCATTTAATTAATTACGTCGCGCCCGAAATCAATTACACGGCGGCTGATTGGGCGCGTGATGCCGCAAAAAAGATTTACGAAATCGAAGCGCGCGAAAAAGTTCCGATTCTCGTCGGCGGAACGGGTTTTTATCTGAACGCTCTGCGCCAGCCGTTTTTTGAAAGCCCGAAAACCGATGAGAAATTACGAGAAAGGTTAAGGAAAATCAAAGAAAAAAAAGGCGCGGAGCAGCTGCACAGAATTTTGCGAAAGGTCGATAAAGCGTCTGCCGAAAAGCTGTTTCCGCGCGATTACGTGCGGACGATGCGCGCTCTGGAAGTTTATTTTCAAACCGGAAAGCGTCTATCCGAAGTTCAGCCGAATCGTGAAAAGCCGCCCGAATTTGCCGAAAGAATAAAAATTTTCGCGCTCGCGCCGCCGCGTGATTTGCTTTACGAGAGAATAAACACGCGCGCCGAAAAGCATTTTGAAAAAGGTCTGGTCGAAGAAGTCAAAATTTTGCGCGAAAAAGGCTTGCGCGACGACCGCGCCGCGCTCGGCGCTCACGGCTATCGAAGAGTCTGCGAATATCTGCGCGGCGAACGCAGTTTGGAAAGCGCGATTGAGCAGTCAAAACAGGACGTTCGCAATTACGCCAAACGGCAAATGACATGGTTTCGGCGCGAGAAAGAAGTAATTTGGCTCGAAGGCTTCGGCGATGATAAGGAAGTTCAGGAAAGTCTTTGGACGATTTTAGAAGAATTAGTCACGGATGAACGCGGATAAGGCGGATTTTCGCAGATAATTTATAAAAAATCTGCGTTAATCTGCTAAATCAACGTTCATCCGCGGCTAATTCTTCCTGACACTTTGTGAAAATTTTCTTGTCAGTAAAAACAAATCTGCTATAATCAATGTGCAATCCCAAATCTTTGTAAATAAACGAGAAAATGTGATGGAAAAACCAACTGCCCAAAACATACAAGATGCGTTTCTGAATACCGCGCGGCGGGAAAGATACTACGTAATCATACATTTATTACACGGCGCGACGCTTTCGGGCAGAATCAGGAGTTTCGATAAATTTTCGGTTTTGCTTGATGTCGGCGGGCAGGATTTTTTGATTTTTAAGCACGCGATTTCGACAATTTCACAAGAAAGACAGGAGAGAAGAAAGTCCGATTCGGAATAAACAGGCTTTGCGCGGAAAATTTATAACTTTTGAAGGAATCGACGGAAGCGGCAAATCGACGCAGCTCAGAATGCTTGCCAGCGAGCTGCGCGTTCGAGGGTTAAATGTTCTGACGACCTGCGAGCCGGGCGGAACGCCGCTCGGTCGCCGCCTGCGTGAAGCGTTTCTCGAAACCGAAGAAAATGTCGCGCCTTTGGCGGAGCTTTTGCTTTTTGCCGCTGACCGCGCGCAGCACGTCAATTTTCTCGTCAAACCCGCGCTCGCCGAAGGAAAAATCGTCATCTCAGACCGCTTCGCCGACGCAACCGCCGCTTATCAGGGCGCAGGTCGCGGATTTCCCGAAAAAACCGTCAGCCAAATAATCAAGCTCGCCACCGATGGAATCAAGCCGGATTTGACTTTATTTTTCGACATTTCGGTCGATAAAGCGATTTTGCGGACGAATTCGCGCACGAACGACGAAACGGTAAGAAACCGTATGGACACTGAGACGACCGAATTTTACGAGCGCGTCCGCGCGGCTTATCTGAAAATCGCCGAAGCGGAAAAAAAGCGCTTCCGCGTCGTCAACGCCAACGGCTCGGTCGAGGAAATTAAGGCGCAGGTTCTGGAGATTGTTACTCAATTTTTAGGAAAGAAATGATGAATGATGAATGATGAACGATGAATGTAAGACAAATTCTTCTGTTCATCGTTCATCATTCCTACTTCATCATTTTTCAAATTATGTTCGACAAGCTCATCGGCAACAATCACATTAAAGAAATTTTGCGGCGAATGCTGAAAGCCGACCGCGTGCCGCATTCGCTTCTTTTTGCGGGCGAAGAAGGCATCGGGAAGCGTCGGTTCGCGCTCGAACTGGCGAAATCTTTTGTCTGTCAAACGCCGAAAGATTTCGAAGCGTGCGATAAATGTGTCGCGTGCAAACGCGCCGATAAATTTGTTTTTCCGCGCGCCGACGACAAAAAAGATGAATTTGAAAAAGTCTTTTTCAGCGAGCACAGCGACATCGGAATTGTCATTCCGTATAAAAACGGCATTCTCGTCAACGCCGTCCGCGAGCTTGAAAAAGAAGCGAATTTTCGTCCCTATGAAGCGAAGGCGAGAATTTTTATAATCGACGACGCCGAAAAGCTCAACGCGGCGAAAGACAATGCCGCCAATGCGCTTTTGAAAACGCTGGAAGAACCTGTCGCCACGACGTATATTTTTCTAATCTCGTCTCACGCGGATTCGCTTCTTCCGACGATTCTTTCGCGCTGTCAGACGCTTCGTTTCGCGCCCGTCGAGGCGAAAGATATTGAAAACCACCTGCTCGACACAAAAAAATTCTCGCCTGATGACGCCGCCGTTCTGGCGCGGCTCGCTTCGGGAAGCGTCGGGCGCGCGCTGGAAACGAATCTGGAAAAATTCCGCGAGCAGCGCGAAGTGATGCTGAAAGTTTTGGAAAGCCTGATTGTCAAAGAAAACAGCTCGTATCTGCTGAAAACTTCCGAAGAGATGAACGACGCGAAACACAAGGAAAGATACGAAGCCTTTCTCGATATTCTGCAATCTCTCATTCATGACATCTGGGTTCTCAGATTCGGCGCGGGCGAGATTGTCAACGCCGATATTCGAAACGCTCTGCAAAGATTTGCCGACAAATCGGATTCGAAACGTCTCGCAAAATGGCTTTCGGAAATCGAGACGATGCGCGAAGGCTTTGCCGTTAATCTGAATAAAAAAATCGCCACCGACGCGCTTTTTATGCAGATGGCGGCGCGATAAAATTTTTCCGCGCGAGCAACATTTCGGCTTGTTTCCGCTTCAAAAAAGTGAAAAGATAAAAATTATGAGAGTTAAAGCAGTTTTCATCTCGATTTGCGTCTTGATTTTGTCTTCACAGAATTTATTTTCGCAAAGACCTGTTTTGCCCACGCCGTTTCCCGTACTCAGAACCGAACGCAGCGACGTGAGGGCTTCCGAATTTTATAAAGTCGGCGAGACGACGGGAAATATCGGCGGGGCGAAAGCGATTTTGCTGCCGAAGCCCGTCTATCCGGTTGAAGCCAGAGAAGCGGGCGCGGAAGGAAAAGTAAAAGTCGAGATTACGATTGACGAAAGCGGCAGCGTCGCGTCGGCAAAAGCCGTTTCCGGTCATCCGGCGCTTTATGAAGCTGCGCAGAATGCCGCGCTGAAATCTAAATTCAGCGTCCCGAAAGTCGGCGGCGAAGGCACGAAAGTTTCGGGTTTTATCACTTACGATTTTCTTATCGAAACGCCGAACTGGTTTAAGGTCGGCTACGATATTGCCGTCATCGAGAAGCTGCCGACACTCGGATTTTTTCAGATTCCGGTCATCAAAAAAGTGATTCAGACGGATTGGCAAACCGAGACTGATTTGCTTGAGCAGCTGCGCGTCATAAGAAACGAAGAGAAAAAAGCTTTCGACAGTATGCCCGTCGAAAGACCTGTACTTATGAATAACCGAACCCCGAATAGCGCGAGTCAAACGATGTCAATGCGCATTAACATTCCGCCGCAAAATCCGCAGAAAATTTCCGCCGCGCAAAATCTGCTGACGGCTTTGCAGGCGCGTCTTGCGGGCGATGAACTGAGCCTCTGGCAGTTAAATCTCGGAATCGCTTTTATAAAAGTTCAGGAGCTTTACCGCAATCCGGTAACACGGAAAATTGCGGTCGAAATTCTCAAGCCTTATAGTCAAAACGCTCCGGCAAACGTTCCGGCAGCGTATTCCGAACAGCTAAAAAATTTGATTGAAACATTTGAAACTAAGTCCAATGACGAGACCGATGTTAGAGATGCGATTGGAAGAACCATCGCCGTTTTGCAGAAAATCAAATGAAGAAAGCCTCAAACATAGGGCGAATTTTAGCGGCGGCGGCAGTTTTTGCCGGTTCGGCGGCGGTCTTTCTCGTCGCTTATTTTAATCCCGTAACGGCTGGATTTTTTCCCGTCTGCCCGCTTTATTCGATGACCGGACTGCATTGCCCGGGCTGCGGTCTGACACGCGGCTTTCACGCGCTGTTTCACGGCGATATTTTAAGCGCGCTTCATTTCAACGCGTTTGTGCCCGTCTATTTTCTGCTGTTTGCGTATCTCGGAATTTCGCTGTTTCTGATAGCGGCGCGAGGTCGCGGACTTCCGCTGAAAATTACGCGTCCAAGCTTGGCTTACGGCTTTCTGGCACTTTTGCTCGTTTTCGGCGTCGTCCGAAATCTGCCCTATTATCCTTTTACCTTTTTAGCGCCGCAATGAGCATCTACGGCAAAATTTTCCTGTGCGCGCTTTGCCTTTGTTTTTTGTTTTCCTGCGCCGCGCCGAAAGCGGAAGAGCCTTTCGCCGCGAACGATTTCGTTTCCAAACCGGACAAAAAAGAGCGCATTGCCGGGCTGAATAACTCCGTCTTTTGCATTTCAATCGTCTTTAAAGGAACGGAGCGCGGAAAATATTCGGTCGGAACGGCTTTTCTGGTCGAAGGCAATTTGCTCGCTTCCGCTTTCCACGTCTCGATAAAAGCCGGACAGCTCGCGCAGGAATTTAGAAACAAAAATTATGAACTAATCGCCTGGAAAACGTTTCAGAACGGCGATTACATCCAGTTTCCAATCGAGCTTTTCGTTGAGGATAAAAACACGGATTTGGCGCTTTTTCGTTTTGACGCAAAGATTCTAAAGGAAAATCCGAAATATTCCGTCATAAAACCGATGCCGCTCGCCGAAAATCTGCCGCCGATTGGCGAAGAAGTCGTTTCAATCGGCTATTACGGCGATTATGAATTTCCGTTTAATTCCATCGGAACCGTTGCGATGATTGATAAAAACGAAGATATTCTGTCGGATTTGACGATAATGCCCGGCAACAGCGGCGCGCCCGTCTGCGATTTGGAAACGGGCGAAGTTCTCGGCGTAACAATCAGCGTTCTGGATTTGGGAAACGAAACCGTCAGATTCACAATCGCCAAACGAGCGTCGAAATTGCGCGAGCTTTTGAAGAGACTGGAGAAGAAGAATTAGCCACGAACAAACACAAAAAGACACGAAAAAGGAAAAACTGAATATAAATTTTCTTCTTATTTCGTGTTCTTTCGTGTTTGTTCGTGGCTAATTTCTTAAGTAATCTGAACGAGCGGTTTGTCTTCCACAAGCGATTTCGCGCCGTCGCCTTCTTTTCGCAGAATCTCGACTTCTTTGACGAATTCCTCGACAATATCGACGCCGGAAACTTTGCGCATCGGCACGCCGTTTTTGAAAATCATCCCGACATTTCTGCCGAACGTGATGCCAAGCTGCGAATCGTGCGCTTCGCCCGGACCGTTGACGGCGCAGCCCATAATCGAAAGATGCAGCGGTTCTTCGACGTGCGCGAGACGGCGTTCGACTTCCGTGACAATTTCGACGAAATTGTCGATATCGAGCCTTCCGCAGGTCGGACAGGCGATAACCGTAACGCCGCGTTTTCTGAGTTCGAGAGATTTCAAAATTTCCCAGGCGACGCGAACTTCTTCGTGCGGTTCGGCGGCTAAGGATACGCGAATCGTGTCGCCGATGCCTTCGTGCAGGAGAATTCCCAAACCCATCGCGGATTTTATCGTGCCTCCGAAAGGTGTTCCGGCTTCCGTAACGCCGAGATGAAGCGGATAATCGACCTTTTCAGCCATCAGCCGATAAGCTTCGACCATACGATTTACGTCCGACGCTTTCAGGCTGATTACGATGTCGCCGAAACCTAAATCTTCGAGAATTTGAATATGCCGCATTCCCGATTCGACCATCGCTTCGGGCGTTGCCGTTCCGTATTTTTTGAGTAAATCTTTTTCTAAAGAGCCGCCGTTGACGCCGATTCTGATTGGAACTTTCTGTGCTTCGGCGGCGCGTACGACTTCCCTGACTCTATCTATCGAGCCGATATTTCCGGGATTAATTCTGAGCTTGTCGATGCCCGCGTCGAGCGCGATTAAGGCTAATTTATAATGAAAATGTATGTCGGCGACAATCGGAACGTCCG
Organism: Pyrinomonadaceae bacterium; assembly: GCA_049799955.1. Classification (GTDB taxonomy): domain Bacteria; phylum Acidobacteriota; class Blastocatellia; order Pyrinomonadales; family Pyrinomonadaceae; genus JBGTFE01. The sequence goes on along the minus strand of JBARIW010000088.1, from coordinate 40,300 downwards.
TTCGCTTGCGAATCTCGTACATCGCCTTCGCCGCGTCGTTGTCGGGAACGGCGATGCGGACGATTTCGCATCCGGCTTCGGTCATTTCCTCGATTTGACGAATCGTTCCGTCAACGTCGGTCGTATCGGTTTTCGTCATCGACTGCACGACGACCGGCGCGCCGCCGCCGATTTGTATATTGCGCACCATTACCGCTTTTGAATTTCTTCTCATTTTATTTACTCAAACAAAAATTAACAGGGATGAAGAGGATAAAAGGGATTTTTAATAATTCTTTATCCCTGTTCATCTCCTTCATCCCTGTTAATTCTATTCCAATTTTAGAAAAACCGCGAAACGTCTAAAAACAATGTAAAGACCATCAAAAGCAAAATAATTGCCAAACCCGCAAGCTGAATCTTTTCCTTAACCGCCATCGAGAGCGTTCTGCCGAACCACGACATAACTTTTTCGATTCCCAAAACCATTATCTGCCCGCCGTCGAGAAGCGGAATCGGCAGCAAATTGAAAACGCCGAGATTAAGACTGATGACCGCCAGAATTTGAATGAGTCCTGCAAATCCGGCTATTTTCACCACCTGCGAGATAATCTGCACGATGCCGACCGGACCTGCCAGACCGGCATCTTTGACCGAGCGCTGACCTGAAAATAATTGCCCGAAAACTTTCCCGGTCAGGCGGATAATTTCAAAGTTTGCATTGACGGCAAAGCTCGCCGCCTGTCCGATGCCGACTTTTTCGCGCGTTGTAATCTCGTCTCTTTTAAATTGAATGCCGACGCGGTAAACGCCGTCGTCGAGCCTCGCGCTGATTGGAATGTCCTTGCGCTCGCCGTTTCTTTCGACGACCATTTTCGCCGGAGTATCTTTATTGGCGCGAATCTGCGAGGTCAATTCGTCGGCATTGCGAACCGTCGTTCCGTTAAACGCCAGAACTTTGTCGCCGACTTGCAGTCCCGCTTGCGCGGCGGGCGCGTCAGGCACAACCATTCCGACGACAATCGGCTCGACGCCCATATCGGGCTGAAATTCGACATCGCCGATGACGTTTCCCTTTTCTTCGACTCGCGCCGGTTTTATCGTCAAAGGAATTTTCTGTCCGGCGCGGTCAACCGTAACCGCCACTTCCTGTCCCGGCGAAATCAGCGAATCGTGCTGGATTCTTTCCCACGTCGGATTTTCAGCGCCGCCGAAATTGACGATTCTGTCGCCCGGTTTGACGCCGGCTTGCTCGCCCGCGCCGCCTGCTTTGACGACGCCGACAACCGGCGCAGGCATCGACGGAACGCCGTAGAGCACCGCGCCGAAAAACGGGATAGCCAGCGCGAGCATAATATTCATAAACGGTCCGCCGAGCATCACGAGAAATTTCTGCCAGCGCGGTCGCAGCTCGTAAAGCTCGGAATCGGGAACTTTTTCTTCGTCCTTCGAATCGCCGCCTTCGAGCGGCGCGGTCGCTTCGTCGCCGTAAAGCTTGACATACGCGCCGAGCGGAATCGCGCTGACGCGATAATCGGTATGACCGATCTTAAAGCCCCAGATGCGCGGACCAAGACCGAAAAACGAATACGCTTCGACGCGCATTCCGAGAAGCTTGGCAACCATAAAATGTCCAAATTCATGGATATTGATGGCGATGCCGAGAACGAATATGACTGCTAGAATAACTATTAAAATATCGGGCATTTTTTCTTAAACCTTTTTTATATAGATTGCTTTTAGAAACAAATTCCTCAAGCAAAGTTGCAAACAAAAGTGTAAATCTCTCTTTGCATATTATCAACTACGGCAAAATATCGGCGATTTTGATTTTTGCGGCAGGCTTTGCCAGAGGAGCAATATCATCATTTTCAGTTAAAATTTTAATTTCCGTATAAACAAATCCAAGGTTTTTATCTTTAATCGGACGACGGTAAACTTCCAGACAGCGACTTTTTAGATTCAGAATCCAATAATCCTCAATACCATTTTTTGCATACAGTCTGGCTTTGAAATTTCGGTCTTTATTTAGCGTCGTGTCGGCAACTTCGACAATCAGAACCGATTCTTTCGGATGCGCGTCGGCATAATCGCGTATTTTCCCTTTAACAACCGCAACGTCAGGTTCAGGCTGTGAATTTTTTCCGAAATCCAACGCGCCTTGTGTGCGAATGTGATATTTTTCACCGAAAAAATCCCGTAAAATTTCGCCGAGAATCATTACGCTCGTAATATGAGGACTTTTCATCGCTGCCATTTCGATAATGTCTCCTTCGATTAATTCAACTCTCTTGCCGTCAAAAAAGCCTAAATCAGCGAGGCGATAATATTCATCTTTTGTCCATTTCTTGGCTTTCGGCTGTTCAATGATTTTTACAGTATCCTGCATTTCAAAGATTGTTGAATTTTGAATATTTGTTTCGGTAACTGTTTGCTGCATAACTTTCACCTTAATTTGCCGAAGCCGTTTTTTCCAGTTTCATTATAGCGCGATTTCGCGCCCACGCATCGATTTCCAGAACGACTTCAAGACTCGTTACGTCGCGCGTTTCATGCTCGCTCATCACGCCTTCGATGATGCGCGGAATCTCTGAAAGACCGATTTTGCCGTCGAGAAACGCCTGAACGGCAATTTCGTTTGCCGCGTTTAAAACCGCAGGCATCGTTCCGCCTTTTTTCAGAGCTTTGTAAGCCAAATCAAGACACGGAAAGCGTTCCAAATCGGGCGTTTCAAATGTCAGATTTGAAAGACGCGCAAAATCGAGCGGCGCGAGCTCGGTCGGCTTTCGTGTCGGGAAAGTAAGCGCGTATTGAATCGCGTGGCGCATGTCGGTTACGCCGAGCTGCGCGATAATCGAGCCGTCAACCATTTCGACCATCGAATGAACGATTGACTGCGGGTGGACGACGACTGCGATTTCGTCGGCTTCAAAATCGAAAAGCCATTTCGCCTCGATGACTTCCAAGCCTTTGTTCATCAGGGTCGCGCAGTCAATCGTGATTTTGTCGCCCATTTTCCAGTTCGGATGATTCAGAGCCTGCTCGCGCGTCGCGTTTGCGATTTCCTTTTTCGATTTCTCGCGAAAAGGTCCGCCCGAAGCGGTTAAAATCAAGCGTTTGACTTCTTTTGGCGATTCGCCGCGCAGACATTGATGCAGCGCGTTATGTTCCGAATCGACCGGCAAAATCTCCGCGCCGCTCGCCCGCGCCGCTTTCGTCATCAGCTCGCCCGCCATCACGAGCGTTTCCTTATTAGCCAGCGCGATTCGTTTTCCGGCTTCAATCGCCCGCAAAGTCGGCACAAAACCGATTGCGCCGACCGTTGCCGAAACAACCGTTTCCGCCTCGTCGTGCGTCGCAACGGCGACTAAACCTTCTTCGCCAATTAGAATTTTCGGAATCTTAAACGCCGAATTTTGAATTTTGAATTTTGAATTTTGAATTTGCCTGAGCAGTTCCTCAGCGCAAGCTTCATCTTTTACGGCAACTAATTCGGGTTGAAATTTTCCGATTTGCGTGGCTAACTCGTCAACATTTCCGCCCGCGCCGAGCGCGACGACGCGAAAATCCTTGAGGTGCTCGACCACTTTTAGCGTATTGCATCCGATTGAGCCGGTCGAACCTAAAATGGAGATTGATTTCATAAATACGAATAACAGATTAGCACGAAATAAGTGAGAAGTGAGAAGTGAGAAGTGAAAGGTAATTGGTTTTACTTCTCACCTCTCACCTATCACTTCTCACTTATTTACATAAATTTACACAGATTTTTTCCAACCCGCGGATTTTTTAATTCGTCTTATATTGCGGACAGCAAATGTTGTCCGAATAAATTTCAAGAGGGAGAAATTATGTTGAAAAAATTCTTAACTTTATCGTTACTCATCGGTTCGGCAATCATATTCGTGCCGTCAGCCGAGGCAAAAACCGCGAACAGCGAAATCAATGCTTCGACAATTCAGTGGCAGAGAAATCGTCGCGGCAACCAGCGCACCGTTCGTATTGTTGTGCGAACAGTTCGTCGCGGTCGTTGGCTTTACCGCGAAACTTATCGCGTTGTAACGAACCGCAACGGCAGAACGACGACCACGCTCGTCAACCGCGTTCGCATTAGTCGCTAAAAAAAGTCGGGCGAGATTCTGCTCTCCTCTCTCGCCCAATTTTTATTTTAAACTGCCTGTGCTTGTATATATTCTTCTAAACGCAGGCGTTTCTTTTAGCAGAATGAATTCAGCGCCACGTTCCCGCAAAATTCGTCGAAGTCTTTGACACTTTCGACTTCCCCAAACTCCGATGACTTCTTCTCCGGTTTCAATATTTTCAGATAATATAAGACCACCAAAGAGGTTATGAAATCCTTCTTGAGAAATAAAATCATCTATGAAGGATTTTCTTCCCTGACAGATAAGTTTTTCCGAACGTCCATCCGAATAAAAATCTGACTTGTATTCGTAAAGTTTTTCCACTTATTCTTCGTTTTCCTTTTCGGCAAATTCGCGGATTGATTCGAAACGATTTCCCTTTTCCTCTCTTTCCGCTAAAAATTTATTAAACTCCGCCGAATGCCCGCGCGGCACGCTCAAAGTTTTCCAACCCGCCGAGCGAAAATGTTTTGCCAGCAGAACAATCTGCCCGACGTGATAAGCATAATGCGTCATCTGCCGGTTCAAAGCCTCGCAAATCGTATGCGGCTCGCCGCGAATCGTGATAAAACGACCGAAATCTTCAACCGTTAAAGGCTCAATCGCGCTGAATAAAGTCTGCCAGCCCGATTCCCAAAACTGCATCAAACCTTCGCGCGTCTCGTCCATCAACTCAAATTCCGTATCACGATTTCTGTCCGCCTTCTCGCCATCCGAAGTCAAAAAATCAGTCCACCGCGAGCGCAGATTTCCCGCGATATGTTTGACAATCACCGCAATCGAATTGGCTTCCGCGTCAATCGAGACGAGAAACTCCTCATCCGAAATTTGCGCCAACGCCTTTTCCGCCAGATTTTTATAATTACGAAAAGACGCAATCGCGTCCGAAAGATAGTTTTTGATAATTTGCTCGGTCATAGGTCAATTTAGTGAACAGTGAACAATGAATAGTGAAAGAAAAAAATCCTAAACTATTTACTATTCACTGTTCACTGTTCACTTTCCTAAAGTCTCTGTAATAATCGTTGATATAATCTTTCATCCAAATCTGCCACCAGCCGAAATGGAAATCTTTTGCCTCGTCGAAAGCTTCTTTCGCCGTTTTGCCTTCGCGCGCGATGCGATAAACGGCGACGATTGTTCCCGTCCGGTCTGCGCCGCGTTTGCAATGCACGAACACGGGCTGATTTGCCGGATTGTCGATAAACGCCAGAATGTCCTTTATCTGCGCGTCTTTTGGTCTAAGCCAGTTGTTCAAAGAAAAAGACTGCAACTCGATGCCGACCGCTTTCGCCCGATTTTTCTCGATTTCCGCCTTTTCGTCTGCGCCGCGCAGGTAAACAATCGATTTTACGTTGTAAACGTCTTTAAGTTTTTCCAAGCCCGCCCCGGTCGGCTGCCCGCCGCGAAAAAGATTTGCATTAATTCGACCGAAATTCGGCAAATCCTTATCTTTAACAGCCTTTTGTGCCTGAGCAAAACCGCCGAACGAAAACGTGATGATTAATAAAAGCGAAAAATATCTAACTGAATATTTCATGTTTTAATTTTCTCCTTTATTCCCTCGCGCGAAACCGTTTCCTGCTCACCCGAACGCATATTTTTGAGCGTAACTTTGTTTTCCTTCAGTTCCTCGTCACCGAGAACGCAGACAAACGAAACGTTTATCTGCGAAGCGTATTTGAACTGCTTCCCAAGCTTATCGGCTTCGGGATAAACGAGAACGCGCAAGCCCTGCTGCCGTAATTCACCCGCCAGTTTCAAACTCTCGCCCGCCGAATCTTCATCCCAAATCGTCACCATCACATCCGCCGCCGCATCCAACAAATCTTCGGGAAACATCCCGCGCTCTTCCATCACGACAATAATACGTTCCAAACCGATTGAAACGCCGCACGCCGGAATTTGTTCCTTCCCAAACATCCCGATTAAACCGTCATAACGTCCGCCACCTGCGATGCTTCCAGAAAAATCACCTTTAGTTAAAACAACTTCCATAATCGCGCCCGTGTAGTATGAAAGTCCTCGCGCTAAATAAGGATTTAATTTAACGTTCGATAACTCCTGATTCGTTGCCTCAAGATTTAAAATTGAGCGAAGCTCATCTTTACCTTCTCTAAATTCCTGTAACTGCTCTGGCTTATTTTTTAGAAGTTGCTCTATATCATTTTCCCAATCTAAAAAAATACTCTCATTATCCGGTTGAGTAACTTTATCTAATTTAGTAACAAAAGCGAGTTTATCAGCAGAATCAGGACTAATACCCTTTTGAATTAGTTCTGAAATAATTGCTTTCATTCCAATTTTATCTAATTTATCAAGAGTTATAAGTGTTTCTACATGCTTTTCAATTGGCACATTTGCAGCATTGAGAATACCTGTTAAAACTTTCCTGTGGTTTATTTGAATCTCAAAGTCTTCAAAACCTAATCTCCGCAAAATCTCGCTGACGGCGGAAATCAGTTCGGCTTCGACGAGCATTGATTTTGAGCCGATGGCGTCAACGTCGCATTGGTAAAACTCGCGGTAACGTCCTTTTGCCGGGCGGTCGGCGCGCCAGACGGGTTGGATTTGATAGCGTTTGAAGAATTTCGGCAAATCGTTTTTGTAATTTGCCACGACGCGGGCGAGCGGAACGGTCAAATCGTAGCGCAGCGCGAGGTCTGACAAACCTTTTTCGCCTTGCGACAGGTCGAGCTTTTCGCCGCGCTTGAGGATTTTGAATATCAGTTGGCTGCCTTCCTCGCCGTATTTGCCCGTCAAAGTTTCGAGATTTTCGACCGAAGGCGTTTCCAGCGGCTCAAAACCGTAGCTTTCGTAAACTTCCTTGATAATTTTGATGACGTATTCGCGTTTTCTGACATCTGCGGGCAGAAAATCGCGCATTCCGCGCGCGGGTTGTGTCTTGCTCATAATATAAAATTTACCACAGAGACACAGAGACACAGAGGAAATATTAAAAATCTCTGTGTCTCTGTGTCTCTGTGGTGAAAAAAACTATTTTGAGAAAAATGTGTAGCCGACGTAAATCAGATTATTGTCAAAGCCCGGATTTTGTATTCCGCGATTGCCGTTCGAGATATGAAAATATTTGTAGCCGATGATAAAGGCGCGTTTTTCCTTTAGCTTAAATTCTACGCCGCCGCCGACATCAGCCGTAAATTGAAACCGTGTTCCGACATAATTCGGCGTGCGCTTGTTCAGATATAAAAGCCCGCCGGTCGCTTCGATAAACGGCTGAACCTTTTTTCGCGGGCGAAAATTCGCCTGAATGCCGAGCGGCGAAGCGCCGAAACCGTAACGCGTCGGGCGCTCGGTGCCAATCGTCAGCGGGTTGGTCGGCAATATGACGAAGTCAGGGTAATTAAGAAACGCAATCGGGATAACATCCGCCGTGTATTTCAGATTTACCTTGTCGCTGTTGTTAAATCGCCGCGCATATCGAAAAGCGACCACGCCGAAACGCGCGTCCTCAACGCGTCCCGTTCCTTTGATAAGCGTCGAAGAATCGGGCGAAAATCCGCCCCAGACGGTAAATTCGTTTTTTCCGGTTTCATATTCGTTCTGAGCGAAAACGGCTGCCGCCAGCGAAAGAAGCAAAAAGACCGAAAGAATAAAAGTTTTCATAAATTATTTCTCGAAAAATTAAATAGAGTAGAGCGAAAAAGATTTTAACTTATTTATGAATTGGAAGGAAAGGTGAAAAGTAATTGGTAATTAGTTATTGGTAATAGGTTTTTGACCAATTACTTATTACCAATTACCAATTACTTTTCACCTACTTATAAAAAAATGAGTAGCCAATCGAAAAAACATTGGCGTTGTAGCCCGGATTTAGATGCTGCGTATTGGCGTTGGAAATGTGAAAATAACGATAACTGAGCGAAATCGCCCGATTCCGCGACGTGTGAATCAGAAAACCGCCGCCGAAATAGCCTGTGAAATTAAATTTCGAAGTTTCCGGCAGAGGCGTCGGCTTGTTCATATATAAAATTCCCGCGCCGAACTGCACGAACGGCTTGATGCGATTTTTCGGCAGAAAATAAAAACGAAAAGCGAGCGGCGAGATGCCGACGCCATAACTCGTCTCGCGTTTGGTGGCAGGCTCGTTCGGCGTCGCCGAAGGCGAAATATAGTAAGGATTGGCAACTTCGTTCTTGAGCGAAACAGTAAGCGGCACGGCTTCGATTAAATACTGCCACGATATTCCCTTTGCCGTCCCGATAATGCGTCCCCAGCGAACGGCGGCTAAGCCTAATTTTCTGCCGGTAATATTGTATTCGCTCGTACCGTCGAAATTCGTCGGCGGAATCGGCGAATAGCCGAAATCAATATTCCATTCTTTTTCGCCGCGCCGAAATTTATAATCCGTTTGCTCAGCCGCGTCTTTTTCGTCTTTCGAAATTTTTTTGCTTAGCAAATCCTTTTCCGAAGACTTTTTTTCCTTTTCAAAGAGCTTTGGCGCAAACGGATTCTGCTCTTTACCGAAAACACCCGTTTTGCGCTTTTGCGTTTCTTCCCGCGAATTGTTTTTTTCCAAAACCTCTTGCGCGGAATTTGAATAAATAAAAACAAATAAAGTAAAAAACAAAGCTCCTGCAAACTTTAAAATATCAAACATTACCCTTATTTTCCCTTGTTCCTGAAAGTATTTAAATCATTTTTGATAAATCTGGCTCAGCGAAACATAGTTTTGCCAGAATTTTTTCAAATTTTCAATTTCTTCGTCCGAAAGCTTTCGCCTGACTCGCGCCGGAGCGCCCATCACCAGCGATTCGGGCGGAATTTCCGTGTTCGGCGTCAAAAGACTTCCCGCCGCGATTAGCGAATTTCTCCCGACGCGAACGCCGTCCAGAAGAATCGAGCCGATGCCGATTAAACTTCCCTTTTCGATATGACAGCCGTGCAGCGTAACGCGATGCCCGACGGTTATTTCGTCTTCCAAAACGGTCGGATGCGTTTTCGAAGATACGTGAATCACGCTCGCGTCCTGAATGTTTGTCCGCGCGCCGATGCGTATATAATTGACATCGCCGCGCAAAATCGAGCCGTACCAGACGCTCGCCTGCTCGCCGATTTCAACGTCGCCGATAATGACCGCGCCCTCGGCGACGAATGCCGTTTCATGAATTTTCGGAGACGCGTTTTGAAATGACTTAATCATATAAATCGTCAATTTTTATCAAGTTACAATATTGCGGCAAAACGCGCAAACGTCATTTACAGCTTGCAGAATAGCGTTTAATTCCCTGCAAATTATGTTCGCTTCATTACAAAGGCGATTTGAAAAAATAAATCCCGCGTCAATAGCATTAACAATAATTCATTCCGGGATTTTGATTTGGTTAAATCTCGTGGCAAACTTTTCTTTATGGCAAAAAAACCGAAAATTCTGGCTTTAGCGGGCAGCCTGCGCGAGCATTCCTACTCTAAAAGAGTTTTGCGAACGGCGATAAAAGGCGCGGAAAACTCGGGAGCGGATGTAACATACATCGATTTGCGCGATTTTCCGATGCCGGTTTATAACGCCGACGAGCACGGGCAAAACGGATTTGACGAAAATGCCGCGCGTTTTCAGCAGATTTTGAGCGAGCACGACGGGCTTTTGATTTGTTCGCCCGAATACAACGGCTCGATTCCGGGCGGCTTGAAAAACGCGATTGACTGGGCTTCGCGCAAGAGTGAGCGGTTCGGGACGGTCGAAGTTTTCAAAGGAAAATGGGCGGCGATTATAACGGCTTCGCCCGGTTCTTTCGGCGGATTGCGCTGTCTCGCGCACCTGCGCGGCGTTTTATCGATTATGTTCGTCAATGTTTTGCCGACTGAAATCGCCGTTACGTTTGTCGCCGGTAAATTTGAAGGCGACGATGCGCAAATGACGGACGAAAAAACGAAAAAGATTCTGGAAGATTTAGGCGCGCAGCTTGCCGAAATGCTCAAAAAGACGCATGGCGAAGCGGCGGCAAACGATTAATTTATGACGCAATGCAAACATTTGAGCGAAATTAAAACCGTCTCGCCAAGCGCGGACGGCTGCGAAGACTGTCTGAAAATCGGCGCGCGCTGGGTTCACCTGCGTTTGTGCAAAATCTGCGGGCACGTCGGCTGCTGCGATTCCAGCCCGAACAAACACGCGACCGGGCATTTTCACGCGAGCGGTCATCCGATTATCAAATCGTTCGAGCCGGGCGAAGATTGGGGCTTCTGCTACGTTGACGAGATGTTTTACGAAACTCTGCCGGAGAAAAATGTATGAGTCAGACGGTTTTTGAAAAAGAAAAAACATTTCCGCCGCTTCCGCTCGACGCGTGGCGACCGACGAAAGACACGATTCATCTTTATTTGCAAATTGTCGGCAAAATCCGGCTCGCGCTTTTTCCGCGTCTCAATCACTGGTGGCACGTTCCGTTTTACGTCTCGACGCGCGGTTTGACGACGCGACCGATTCCGTATAAATCCGGCAATTTCGAGATTGAATTCGACTTTATCGAGCATAAGCTCAAAATAATGACGAGCGCGGGCGAGCGGCGCGAATTCGACTTGCAGGACGGTTTGAGCGTCGCCGAATTTTACAAAAAAGTTTTTGAAAATTTATCCGCGCTCGGCATCGAAGCGAAAATTTGGGCTGTTCCTTACGAAGCGCCGAGCAAAACTCCGTTTGCCGAAAATACGGAAAATAAATCTTACGACAAAGAATATGTCGGGCGTTTCCGGCAGATTCTGGTCAGCGTAAACGACATTCTCGAAGAATTTCGCGCCTCGTTTACGGGAAAATCTACGCCCGTTCATCTTTTCTGGCACAGCTTCGATTTGGCTTTAACGAGATTTTCTGGAAAACCCGCGCCCGTTCGCGAAGAAGCCGGAACGGTCGAGCGCGAGGCATATTCGCACGAAGTTATCAGCTTCGGCTTCTGGACGGGCGACGACAATGTTCCCGCGCCCGCTTTTTATTCCTACACCGCGCCCGAACCGGAAGGCTTGATGGATGAAACTTTACAACCCGAAAAAGCATTTTGGGATAATACTAAAGGCGCGATGGCGCTTTTGATGTATGACGATGCGCGAACATCCGAACACCCGCGCGAAACTGTTTTGAAATTTTTAGAAAGCGCGTATCAGGCGGGCGCGAAACGCGCTGATTGGGATACGGAGAAATTTGCGCTCAAGCCTTTAAAGTAAAAAAATAATGCTTTAGAAATCAATTAAAACGTTTTTTCGCAATTTTTTAGCCGCAGTTTTTGTAACCGTACAGATAATGTCCTGCTGGAAGTCTAACCGAAATGGCTAGACAACATGCAAATTTTGGTTTATTATGTCAAACAAATCCTTATCTAATTTTATTCATTTCAAAAAATTGGGGGTTTACCGGGCATCTTTCGCTGCTTGTTCTACCGACTGGAGTTGACAGAATGAAACTAGATTTTCAATCCAAAATATCTTAAAGGAGCCTATTGTTATGTATACCAACCGGAACTACAAAGTAGTTTTGTTGCTTGTCGCACTTATTGCAGTTTCTGCCCTTGCAGTTACAGCCCAACGAAGGGTTTGGTCTGAGAATAGTCAAGTCAAATCCTATATCGCAACCGACAAATCTGTCGCTAGGGACTCGTTTCCCAAAGAGTTCAAACTTTTTAACTTGAATATTGAGCCGTTACGGCAACAATTATTTTCTATCGTGGACGATACTTCCCGGCAAGCGTCAACGGTTATTTCGCTGCCCAATGCCAACGGCGGTCTCGAATTGTTCGAGGTATTCGAAGCGTCCAACTTCGAACCCGATTTACAAATGCAGTTTCCTGAGATTCGCGCCTTTTCCGGAAGAGGTATTACGGACAGATATGCAACCTTGAAGTTAAGTATTTCTCCGCAGGGAATTCAGACGATGGTTTTCAGAACGGACACGGACAATGAATTCATTGAACCCTATTCGAAAGACCACAAAGTTTATGCCGTATTCAAAACTCATAGAGACGCGGGCGGAATGCCGTGGGCATGTTCGACGGCGGATAAAAGTTTCTTTGCCGATTGGATTACAGACATTTACACAAAATCGCCCAACGCCGACTCGCCTTTAAGCAATGCCGGTCAAATAAAGACAATGCGTCTGGCGCAGTCCTGCAACGGCGAATATTCGAACTTCTTCGGAGCGACAGGCGCTGGTCAGGTGGCTTTGGTTTTAGCCGCTTTTAACGCGACTCTGACCCGCTCGAACGGCGTTTACGAAAAAGACCTTGCCGTTCATCTTAACCTGATTGCGAATACGACCGCAGTTATTTACTATGACCCGGCAACTGACCCTTATACGACACTCGGTTCGTGGAACGGACAGCTCCAATCTACGTTGACGAGCGTTATCGGCGAAGCGAATTATGATATCGGTCATATGTTCGGCGCTTCGGGCGGCGGCGGAAACGCTGGCTGTATCGGCTGCGTTTGTGTTGATGGGCAAAAAGGAAGCGGAATTACTTCGCCTGCCGATGGAATACCGATGGGCGATAACTTCGACATCGATTATGTTGTCCACGAAGTCGGACACCAGATGGGCGCAAATCATACGTTTTCGATGTCCAGTGAAGGTACAGGACAAAATAAAGAAGTCGGTTCGGGAATCACCATCATGGGTTACGCCGGAATTACTTCGCAGGACGTAGCGCCGCACTCGATTGATACTTTCCATGAAACTTCAATCGCTCAGATACAGGCTAATCTGGCAAATAAAACCTGCCCGATAACCACCAACATGACGGCTAACGCCCCTCCGGTTGTAGCGCCGGTCAGCAATTACACGATTCCTATCACTACTCCGTTTGCGCTTACCGGTTCGGCGACTGATCCTCAGGGTGACGCGCTGACTTATCAGTGGGAGCAAAACGACAATTCAACCACAACGGGCAACGCCAGCGTTGCATCGCCGACGAAATTGACCGGTCCGAACTGGTTGTCATTTGTTCCGACAACTTCTCCGACCAGAACTTTCCCGAAATTATCGACGATTCTTGCCGGTTTAGCCGTTACTCCGGCGTTACCGGGCGGCGATGCGGTTGCCAATATCGAAGCGTTAAGTTCAGTTTCAAGAACCTTAAACTTCAGGTTAACCGTCAGGGATAATCGCCCTTACGTTGCGAGTTCGACAATCGGACAAACCCAGTTTACCGATATGACCGTGACAGTCGCGGGCACTGCCGGACCGTTTAAGGTTACCGCTCAAAATTCACTTGCGCCGGAAGCGGCAAATTGGGCGGTCGGAAGCACGCAAACCGTAACCTGGGACGTAGCTAATACAAATCTGGCGCCGATTAGCACGGCTAATGTTAATATTCTGCTTTCAACTGACGGCGGACAAACTTTCCCAACCGTTCTGGTGGCAAACACGCCGAATGACGGCAGCCAGCAGATTGTCGTTCCGAATTCACAGACGACGACGGCAAGACTCAAGGTCGAAGCGGTCGGCAATATTTACTTTGACATATCCGATGTCAATTTCACGATTTCCCCCGACCCGTCAACGCTGGCATCGGTTGCCGGACGTGTGGTTGATGCAGGCGGAAATGGAATGAGCCGCGCGGTTTTGACCATTAAGGATAACACTACCAATCAATTTCGAACGGCTGTTACGAATCCTTTTGGATACTTTGCCTTTGCCGAACTGCCGATAGGCGATTCCTATACTTTGACTGTCAAACGCAAAGGAAAATCGTTTGCAAATAATCCGCAAACGTTTACTTTGAATGGCAATTTGACCAATGTGATGTTTACTGCAAATCTGCTCTTCTAGACATCATTTTGAAACCGGTTCGCGCTTTTAACTGAACCGGCAAAAAACCAAAGGCAGAAAATCGACCGTTATGGTGGGTTTTCTGCCTTTTTGCTTTTTGCGAAAGGCGCGGGCGAACTAAGCGCGTATTTACATTCAATCAATACGCGCTTACTTCGCCCGCCTCTCGCACTTTAACAAGCAATATTTTATCACCCGGGTTTTTCAAAACAAAAATATTTGTGCAAAATACAAGGATGGTTGATTTAAGAAGCGACACTGTAACAAAGCCGACCGCGCAGATGCGAAAAGCGATGGCTGAAGCGGAAGTCGGCGACGACGTTTACGCCGAAGACCCGACGGTTAATCTCTTGCAGGAACGCGCCGCCGGGATTTTCGAAAAGGAAGCCGCGCTGTTTGTCCCGACCGGCTCGATGGGCAATCAAATTGCCGTCAAGCTGCACACCAAACCGGGCAATGAAATAATTATCGAAGAGCGCGGGCACATCTACAATTACGAGATGGCGACGCCTTCGGTCGTCTCCGGCGTTCTGGTTCGCCCTGTGAAAAGTCAGGACGGCAGCGGAATGCTGACGTGGAACGAAATCGCTTCCGTCTTGCACATCAACCAGCCTTATTACGCCTGCCCGACGGGTTTGATTTGTCTGGAAAACACGCATAATTTTGCGGGCGGAAATGTAATGACCGCCGCCCACTGCGCGGAAATCTGCGAGAAAGCGCATGAATTAAATTTACCCGTTCATATGGACGGCGCGAGAATTTTTAACGCTTCGACAGCCTTAAACGAATCGGTCGCGGAGCTTACCAAAGATTGCGACTCGGTGCAGTTTTGCCTGTCGAAAGCGCTCGGCGCTCCGGTCGGCTCGATGATTCTCGGCAAAAAAGATTTTATCGAAGAAGCGCGCGTCTGGCGCAAACGGCTCGGCGGCGGAATGCGTCAGGTCGGAATCTTGGCGGCTGCCGGCTTGATTGCGCTCGAAGAATCGCCAAAGCTTCTGCGCACAGACCACGAAAACGCGCGATTTCTGGCGGAAGGCTTGGCAAATCTGAAAGGCGTTTTAGTAGATTTGGCAAGAGTCGTTACCAACATCGTGATTTTCGACATCTCGAAAACGGGCAAACATTCTACCGAAATCGTTACAAAGTTAAAAGATAACGGAATTCTGGCAATCGGATTCGGCGACACGATTCGGATGGTTACGCATTCGGACGTTTCGCGCGCGGACATGGAAAAAACCGTCAGCGTTATGGAAAAAATTCTCGGGGAATAAAATGGACATCGAAGAAATTCGCAAATTTTGCTTATCATTTCCCGGCGCGACCGAAGATGTGAAATGGGGAAACGATTTGACATTCTGCGTCGGCAAAAAAATGTTTGCGGTAACGGGTTTGGAAACGGCTGTGCAGAGCATTTCGTTCAAATGCACGCCCGAAAAATCTGCCGAGCTCGTCGAAAAAGACGGCATTATTCCGGCTCATTACGTTGCGCGTTATCACTGGGTTACTTTGGAAAAGCTCGACGCGCTTGAGACTAAAGAATTAAGAGATTTAATTAAAAATTCGTATAAACTGGTTTGGGAAAAACTGCCGAAAAATCTTAAGAACAAAATGTCGTAAATAATTCCTTAAATTATTTGTCCCGATTATATAAGTATCTCCGGTAATGAGTTTACCGGCTTTGCACAAAATAGAAAAACTTTGCGTTCTCTGTGAAACCTCCGTGTTCTCTGTGTTAAAAATTGATTTCAACACAGAGAACACGGAGGTTTCACAGAGTTTCACGGAGAATTAATAATTCCCTCTGCTTATTTCTCTATTTTTGTGCAAATCCGACAAGTCTCCGACCTTCCTGTCAGGACGGGTAAACCCGACCAGCCGCAATTTTTCGCCGTTACTGGAAGTTGATAGTAAACTCCCGGCTCAATTCATTTTCTTTTAGTTTCTGAGTAGAAAAATAGGTGCTCTGAGATTGCAGCGCCTCGACCAGCGATAAGCGCGGCACCTCGGTTTTCTTCTCAGCGTTTCCGTGTTTGCCCTCCATCGTTGAGACGAATGTTTGGAGACGTTTTTCAGAAGGCGCGGCACTCTTCTTTTTAAACATTTCCCAAAGCGATTTCGGATTGGCATTCCGGCTGCCGTGATGACCGACCTTAAACACGTCCACATCCTCCAGAAGCTTTCTGAATGCCGGGTTGCGTTGCGCTTCCTCCAGAGCATAAGACCAGTTTTCTATTTGCGCGTCGCCGGGAAAGAGTAATTTTTTACCGCCGACTTCAAAATGGAGAATGACGCTGGTATTATTCATCACGCTATCGAGAATGCGAACGATTTCAAGCATCTGATTGCCGCGAACTGCATCCATACGACGGATAAACCAGCGCGTATGCGCCGGCATTAGCTGCGATTTCGAATGAGCGTCGGCAACGTAATACTGGAAGAGCGGTTTCGCTGAATTGTTGAGAGTTTTTCCGGCATTGGCGCTTAACTGCCAGAATTCAGCCGCATCCTCATCACGCATTTTAGTAATTTTTTTAGATTGCTCAAGATTAGGCGGTCCCAGCACTCGAACCGTAACGCCCGGCAGCAAATCATTGACATTTAGCGGCTTGACCAAATCAGCGCTGACATATCGCCCGCGCCCTTCGCCTGACATTTTTATTAAATTTTCGACCGCCGAAAGATTGCTGATGTTATCTTCGCCGAGAAAACCGAGCTGGTCGGCGAGAGCCGTCATCTCGTCGCTTCCGCTGAGAGAACGCGATTCATTTTTGATTGTTTCGGCGACCGTCTGCATATCGAACAATGTTTGTGAAAAGGCAATCGTTTTGTTTTTGGACGTAGTTACGGAGTTAGTCGCGTCAACCGCCGCGTTAGGGTCTTCCGTCCACGGCTGGATAACCAAATCGGGATTGCACTCGCGAATAATATCGCCCGATGCGTTGCCGTCCTGATTAGTGGCAAAGCCGCTGATGTGGTCTTTGTGGCGATGGGTGGCGACGACGATATGCAACTTTCCGCTGCATCTTTGCTTAATATCCTTCGCCACCTGCAACATCAAATCCTTCGGCGCGCCGGAGGGTTTTTCAGTGCTGCCGAAATCTATGAGAATATGTCGCCCCTCAGCCCCGTAATGAAAAGTTAAAAGGTAACAATCGCCGAAGCCCATTTGGTAACTGCACAAGGTCAATCTGTCCGGTTTTGAGCTTTTATTAATCGAGCCTGAATTGCTCTTTTGTTTTGCGCTACTAGTGTTTTTCGAGATAGTTGTCATCTGCCACTCCTTCTTCTTCTATGTGATTGAATCGCGCGCGGTGCATCTGGGCGAAGCGTCTTGAAGCGCCCTTTTTCTGCCCGTCCTGACGAAATTCCCCGTATCTCCAGAGATATTCGAGACGCCGTGTCTGTCGCTCCGGATTTAGGAGACGATTGCGAACATGGAATTTGACTTGTCCGAATTCGTCAAAAATCAACGCTCCGCCGCCGTAAAGCGTTACTTCCTGCGAGTCGGACATCGGCGCCGGCTTTTTGATGCCGAGGTGTTTCATCTCCGAAGCTTGCAGGTTGATAATCTGGTGATATTCAGCCACGGTTTCTCTGAGCGTGAAACCATCTTCAGGATTTACGCGCACGCACGGGCGTACCGAGAGAACGCGCGTATAAGCCTGCTCTTCCAGACCGAGCTCTTTTCGATTTTCCCAGATAAAACGAAACATTTCATCTTTGTCGCGAACCAGCGATTCGAGATGGATGCGATTGTAACTGAGTTCGCAATCCAGCGGTTCCCAAACGCCCGTCTCAGTTCCGTCGCCCTTCGAAGTCGGTTCTATTCCGTAGGATTTGAAGCTTTCCAGAAGATTTTTGCGAAATTGGTATTTCGAATCGTCGGGTCTGACTTCACGGTCGCCCGTCAGAACCGCGCTGAGAAAATCGCAAAATTCAACATCGGACGGCGGGCTGTAATCGAGCGAACGGATAACCATCGTCAGCAAGTAATCGGCAATGTTCGCGCCCTCCTCAACGACGCGGCGACGGTCAAGCAAACTGTATGTATAGTCGAGCTCTTCTCCGCTTTTTTTCATCAGCTCCTGACGGTTGATGCGTTCGTAAGTCGCTATATCCTGTGCCGTCGCTTCAATTAAAGCAGCCGGAGAATCGCCGCCCGGAGTTTCCTGCGTCTCACTGGTCCGAATCTGCGGCGGTCGGTTTCCGAGTCCTTCCAAACGCCTGACCCATACTTCAATGAAAGTGTTCATCACGGCGGCGGAGAGTAATTCGCCGCGCTTGTGCGGCTCCTCGAACTCAGGGCTTTTAATATGCTCGGGGTTCGGCGTCAATTTAACCGAGCGCCGCAGCGCTTTGCCCCGCATATCGTATATTTCCTCTCCGAATTCTTCAGCCAAACCCAAAAGCAGCGATTCGCGCAGCGCCTCTCTTGTGAGACTTCTAATCTCGATACTCTCCGGGTCATTCGTCGCAGACGGTTGATTGCTTTGAAATTTTTTATCAATAATCGAAGCGACAACCTTCGGCAGAGAAAAAATGGAAAGCAGCGCGACGATGTCTGCAAAGCCTTCGTGAAAACCGGCTTGCTCCGGCGATGACGGGTCTGTGTAACGCTCGCGCAAACCGTCCACCAGCGCGTGTGTAGTTTCGTGAACGACTATATCGTGCGAAAGACACGTGAAAACGGTTGTCAGCGGGTCGCCGGCATTACCGTTTGATTTTGGAAAATAACCAAAAAGCAGCGCCCTGTCTCTTTTTGAATAAAAAGCGTTGGCATTAGTAAAGGCGTGTGGCGCGATTTGAAGCTGATGACCGTCAAAGCTCCAGCTAACGCGCCTTCCCAACGCGTATTCAAAACGAGCAAGGGTGCGCATGACGATGGCATAAACATTCTGCGCGTGAAAAAGCGGGTCGTTTAAGAGCGTCGAGTCCGGTTCATCGATAAAAGGATCGTTATAGAGTCCGCTTTCGAGCACTCGATACTCAAGCGGCGGATAAAGAACGCCCGATGTCGAATCGTAATCGATAACCTGAACCCTGTAACCGCGCGGACCGGAAGCCAGCTCCTCCGCCGGCAAATCAACCCGCGCGGTTAGAATTACTTCTTCTTCTTCGCCCGTTCCCTGCTTTTTCCGTTTGACCTTTACGGTAGGGTCCTGCGCAATGATAGTCAATGTCTGAGTGCGTCTCGATGGTATCGAAGCCATAATTTATCTCCATGGGGAAACATTCCGTGTAATTTATAAATTACACGGGCTGCTCTCTGCGATAGCTGCTTTTCAATGTGAACGAAATAAAAGCTGAATCCTGTTCACCTCCGGGATTAAAGCTCTTTTTAATTGCCCAGAAGCCTTGCAGAAACTGCCTTTACCTATAAATGTTTTTTTCGTGTAAACGTTACAACTTTTTACATTTTTTTGCAATATTTTTTTTTACGGGTTATTTTTTCAGGCAGCAAAAACTTTGATGCTTTAGCGTTTAGCCTGTGTAAGAATAATAATTGTTCGCCGCACTATCTTGTTCGAAAATACTCAGGGCAAGCAGAGTTTCGCCCGGCGCTTTGGAGGAATCGATAAAATTAATTAATCAATATTCACATATCCATCGACAGTCTGATTCTTTCTATATAAAATTGAATTTTTAATATTTGTCGTTGCTTATAAAAACAACATTTTTCAGGAGCCGCCTAATGAATTACCAGACCGGATGTGTCAAAATCAAGCTGAAGCCCGATTCAATCGAAAAGGTACGCGAATGGGCGAAAATGCTGAACGAAAGAAAAACGGAAGCAATAGCGACTCTGCGCGATGAAAGCGTGATTTTGGAAATGGTTTTTCTCGACCGAACGGGCGAAGGCGATTTTTTAATTTATATCATGAAGGCGGAAAGCTTTGAAAAAGCGCGCGAAGCGGTGCAGAAATCCGTTCACGAAATCGACGCCTATCATCAAAACTTCAAACGCGAAACGTGGGCGGAGCGAAAACAACTTGAGCTTCTGGTTGATTTGGAAAATTTTTCATAGAATCTAACCAATGAATAATTGATAATTGATAATTGATAATGAAAAGAAACGAATTATCAATTATCAATTATCAATTATCAATTATAGAAAATGATTATCGCCATCGACGGACCTTCGGGCGCGGGAAAATCGACGCTCGGCAAGATGTTAGCCAAACATTTGAACCTGCTTTATCTCGACACGGGCGCGATGTATCGCGGCGTCGGTCTGGCTGTCGTCGAACGCGGCGTGCGTTTTGAAGATAAAGCGAAAGTCGCGGAAATTGCCGCGCGCGCGCGCATCGAGCTTGTCGGCGAGCCGGAAAATTTACAGATTTTTCTGGACGGGCGAGATGTCTCGATTGCGATTCGCACCAATCAGGTCGGGCAGGCGGCTTCGATTGTTTCGAGCGTTTCGGAAGTTCGCAGAATTCTGGTCGAACATCAAAGAAGTCTCGGCAAAAACGCGCCGAACGGCTGTGTTCTCGACGGGCGCGACATCGGAACCGTAGTTTTTCCGAACGCGACGGTCAAATTTTTCCTGACCGCAAAGCCCGAAGCCCGCGCGCGACGCCGCTACACGGAAGATTTGGAAAAAGGACGCGCGACGACTTATGAAAACACTCTGGCGGAAATAAATCTGCGCGACGAACGCGACGTTTCGCGCGAAGATTCGCCGCTGATGATTGCCGAAGACGCGGTCGTCATCGATACGAGCGAGCTTGATTTGACCGAAGTTTTTGAACAAATGCTCAAAATTATTGAGGAAACACAAGCGAATGCCGCACAAGGTTTGACTTGAGCAATTTCAATAGTTAAGATTTCTATTCGTTCTTTTTATGCTCCCGTAGCTCAGTTGGATAGAGCAACAGCCTTCTAAGCTGTGGGTCGCACGTTCAAGTCGTGCCGGGGGTATTTTAATTTTTGATTTTTGAATTTGCGGCGATAATTTTGATTGAAAAATCGAATTGGTGCTAATATGTTTGACATGGAAAAGGCTTGCACGAAATGCGGAATTCAAAAGAATTTGGATTCGTTTCCTGCGAGAAAAGTGTCGAAAGACGGGCGTGCTTCGTGGTGCCGCGCTTGTTACAAAGCAAACTGGGACAGGCGATATTATGAAAACCATCGGCATTATCGAAACAGCCATAACGCGAGCCGCAATAAAATCCGAGAACAGAACGCGAGGAAAGTTTTTGAATATCTGAAACGACATTCCTGCGTTCAATGCGGCGAAACTGACCCGATTGTTTTGGAATTTGACCATCGTGAAGGTACGGAAAAAGCCGAAAACATATCGAATCTGATTCTCAATTCGTCATGGAAGCGAATTGAATTGGAAATCGAAAAATGCGACGTGCTTTGCGCTAATTGTCATCGTCGCAAATCTGCTGCGCAGTTTGGTTATAAACGGCATATCTTTGTCAATGTGTAATTTATGGCGGCTATAGTTCAGCGGTTAGAGCGCTAGATTGTGGTTCTAGAAACGAGGGTTCGATTCCCTCTAGCCGCCCCATTTTTTATCCTTCCAGAAAAATTTTCCGAACTTTTTTTATTTTTTCGGCATCAAAGCCCGAAATTTAACATTTTTTTAGTATTTTTCAGTTAAAAATCCGTACTGTGTATTGTAGAATCAATCTATGAAATCCGTTTATAAATTCTTATCCGTTTTCGGCTGTCTGACCTTCGTTTTGCTGGCGTCGATTTCCGTTTTTGCCCAGTTCTCCGGGAAAGCATATGTTGACGGCGAATTGCTCGTAAAATTTAAAAACGGAACGGCTTCAAAGTCAGCCGCGCGGGCGAACAGCGTAATCGGCGCGCAGGTTTTGGAACGGTTTTCCGATTTGAAATGGCAGAGAGTCAGTCTTCCCGCCGGTTTATCGCTCGACGAGGCGATGGCGCGTTACGCCGCTTTGCCGGATGTCGAATGCGCGCAGCCGAATTTTTATTATCACCTGCTCGTTACGCCGAACGACACGCAGTTTACGAGCACCGGAATGTATGGTCTGTCGAAGATTTCCGCGCCGTCGGCTTGGGACATAACGACGGGAAGCTCGAATATTGTCGTCGCAGATATTGATACCGGACTCCGATATACGCATCAGGATTTAGCCGCCAATGCGTGGATAAATACGGGCGAGATTGCCGGAAATAATATTGACGACGACGCTAACGGTTTTATCGACGACGTTCGCGGCTGGGATTTCTTTTATAACGATTCGAATCCGATAGACGACGCGGGCGGGCACGGAACGCACACGGCGGGAACAATCGGCGCGGTTGGAAACAACTCTGTCGGCGTGGTCGGCGTCAACTGGAATGTCAAGATTATGCCGATAAAAATCTACAGCCCGAACGGAGCGGATTCGACTTCGGCGATGCTCGTCAACGCTTACAATTACATCCGAATGATGAAAAATCGCGGCGTAAATATCAAAGCGACCAACAATTCTTACGGCGGCTGCGGCGAGGCTTGCGGCTACGACCAGGCGACGAAAGACGCGCTCGACGCGATGGGAAATGCCGGAATCGTCAATGTTTTTGCCGCCGGAAACGATAATATTAATAACGACACCGCTCCGACCTATCCGGTCAGCTACACGTCGCCGAGCATCATCGGCGTTGCGGCTTCGACATCGACTGACGCGAAAGCGAGCTTTTCCAGCTACGGCGTCAACGCTGTTGACCTTGCCGCGCCCGGCTCGGGCGTTTTGAGCACGTTTGCCAGCTCGGATTCGAGCTATACGTCTCTGAGCGGAACTTCGATGGCAACACCGCACGTTACCGGCGCGGCGGCGCTCATCGCTTCAAAATATCCGAATATTTCGGCGCAGGCAATCAAAACGCGCATACTCGATTCGGTCGATAAGCTTCCGAACTGGACGAGTCTGGTCGGAACGGGCGGAAGATTAAACGTTTCGCGCGCTATCAGAACGCGCTCGCCGCTCGACTTTGACGGCGACGGGCGGACGGATTTTTCGGCGATTCAGGACGTGTCGGGCAATATGGTCTGGCACAATCAACAGAGCACAGACGGTTATACGTCGCTGTATTTCGGTATTTTCAACGACGATGTTGCCGTGCCGAACGATTTCGACGGCGACGGCAAAACCGATGTTGCCATCTGGCGCAATTCGACCGGAATATTTTATGTTTACAGAAGCTCGGACAACACGGCTCAGGAATTCCAATTCGGTTTGCCGGGCGACAATCCGAACGTCTCGCAGGATTTCGACGCCGACGGAAAAGCCGATTATGCCGTAACGCGCGTGCAAAACGGATTTCTCGTCTGGTACATTATGGGTTCGACGAGCGGTTTTCGCGCCGTCCAGTTCGGAATTGCCAGCGACAGACCGATTCGCGGCGACTATGATGGCGACGGCAAAGCGGATTTAGCCGTTTATCGCATTTCGAGCGAAACGCCCGCCAACACGTTTTTTGTTCAGAGAAGCCTGACGGGCACGACTTTAATTCAAACCTTCGGCATCTCAACGACCGACAAAGTCGTTCCCGGCGATTATGACGGCGACGGCAAAACGGATATTGCCGTCTGGCGCACGACCGATGGTTACTGGCATTATCTGAAAAGCTCGAACGGAGCTTATACGACTTACCCGTTCGGTTTAACCGGCGATTTGCCGACTCCAGGCGATTTTGACGGCGACGGAAAAACGGATTACGCGGTCTGGCGTCCGAATCCGAATCCGAATTTGCAATCTATTTATTACGTGCAGAAAAGCGCGGCGGGCTTTGCGGCGGCGGGTTGGGGACTTTCGACGATGAAGATTCCCGGAAACTCGATGCAGAGCCAGTAATTTTTTTTCTGAAGTTTGAATTTGAATCAAACTTTTATTGACGCTAAAGCGTCTAAGACTTGAGAATTCAACTGAATCTGCTTAAAAAGGAATTTGCCCCGGAATGAAAATTCGTGTAGAATTTCTTGCATTTAACAGTGTTTAAGTAGTATATTTGATATTCTCATCCAATGGGCGCAATCTGTGCCTGAATATCTTGTTAGAGAATTATCATAAAAGAAGGATATAGAAAATGAATAATATTTTGACCAATATCGGCAAATTCAGCGCGGCTTTTGCCTGTGTTTTGCTTTTAGCGCTTGCGGCAACCGCACAACTCAAACTGCGCGAGCAGATGGATTTTGACAACGATAATAAAGCCGATTATTCGGTAGTTCGTCCGAGCAATAATACGTGGTATATAAATAAAAGTAACGGTGGAGTTATATTTCAGCAATTCGGACTTTCCAATGTTGATTTTCCGTCGCCCGGCGATTATGACGGCGACAGCAAAGCCGATATTGGCGTCTGGCGCGATTCGGACGGCATCTGGTATTACCTGAAAAGCTCGGACAACACCGTTTTTGCTCAAGGCTGGGGAATTACCGGCGACGAACCCGTTGCGCGTGATTATGACAACGACGGCAAAACTGATTTAGCGGTCGTTCGGCGCACCGGCAACGCAATGATTTGGTATATTTATCAAAGTTCGAACAACGCTTTCATTGCCAAACAATTCGGATTTAATACCGACTACGCAGCACCGGGCGATTATGACGGCGACGGCAAATCCGATGTCGCCATTCAGCGTCCCGGCGCGACTCCCGCGTCACAGTCAACTTTCTATATCGAAAGAAGCGGCAACGGCGCGCTCGATGTTATTCCCTGGGGTTTAGGCGGCGATTTGGTCGTTCCGGGCGACTATGACGGCGACAATAAAACCGATATTGCGATTCTTCGTGAAGGCACGACACCGAATTCCAACCTGACGTGGTGGATTCGCAGAAGCACTGACGGCAGCGCGTTTGCTTTCCCGTATGGAATCACCGGCGATGACTTAAACGCCCAGAACGATTATGACGGCGACGGCAAATGCGACCCGGCAGTGTGGCGCAATTCAACCGGAACATTTTATGTGCTCAGCAGCGCGGGAAATTACACAGGTTCGATTGTAACGCCGTGGGGCGTTCCGAGCGATATTCCGGTCGCAGGCTTCGATACACACTAATTTTTGTGAAATGGTCTAACAAAAAAGGTTGAAGGCTTCTAACGGTCTTCAACCTTTTTATTTACAGGCGATGACGAATCTTTCTGCCGAAATCGGCGAAAAATTTCCGAATAAAAAAATCGTGATTGTCGGCGATTTGGTTGCCGACCAATTTTTGCGCGGGACGATTGCGCGTGTTTCGCGCGAAGCGCCCGTTTTCATTTTGCGCCACGACGAAACCGAAACTCTCGCCGGCGCGGCGGCAAATGCGGCGGTCAATGTCGCGTCGCTCGGCGGGCGGGCGGTTTTAGTCGGCGCGGTCGGGCAGGACACCAACGGCAGCGCTCTTCTGGAAAAGCTGCAATCTTCAAAAGTAAACTGTGATTTCGTCATCGCTTCCGACAAAATTCAGACCACGACAAAGATTCGCGTCCTCGCCGGTCAGCACTATGCGCCGCGCCAGCAGGTCATTCGCATCGATTACGAAAACAAAGCGGAAATCCCGGTTGAACTGAAAAACGCTCTGAAAGACAATTTTCTTTCCGCCGCCGAAAATGCCGACGCGATTATAATTTCCGATTACAATTACGGCGTGGCAAATCTCGAAATTTTCTCTCTCGCCGCAAAAATCGCCCGCGACAAAAACATTCCGCTTTTGATTGATTCGCGTTTCCGTCTGCGCGATTTTTCAAACGCGACGACCGCGACGCCGAATCAGGAAGAAGTCGAACAAATTTTAGGCAAAAATTTTACCGAAACCGGATGCGCCGAATTGTGCGCCAAATTAGGTTACGAAGCTTTGCTCGTAACGCGCGGAAATAATGGAATGCTATTGGTTGAAAACGGCAAAAATCCGGTTCATTTCGATGCTGTCGGCGCAAAAGAACCGGTTGACGTTACGGGCGCGGGCGATACGGTTATCGCCGCTTACGCGCTCGGTCTGGCTTCAGGCTTAAGCTTTGCCGAAAGCGCGAAACTGGCAAATCACGCAGGCGGAATCGTCGTCATGAAAAAAGGTACGGCTTCGGTTGATTTGAGTGAATTGCTGGCTTCGATTGAAAAATACAATAGCTCGCAGATGAACGCGGATTCGGCGGATTTACGCTGATAATTTTTAAACAAGTCTGCGGTAATTCGTAAAATCCGCATTCATCTGCGGGCTATTTCTTAACTTTAATGAATCAAATTTTCGCCCCGATTTTAGACAGAAACCGCCTGACGGCGCGCGTCGCCGTCGAGCGCCGCAGCCGGAAAAGAATCGTTTTGGCAAACGGCTGCTTCGACCTTTTTCACGTCGGGCACATTCGCTATCTCGCGGGCGCAAAAGCGCTCGGCGATATTTTAATCGTCGGCATCAACTCCGACCGGCAGGTCAGACTTTTAAAAGGCGAAAATCGCCCGTATATGCCCGAAAACGAACGCGCCGAAATCGTTTCTTCCATTCGATGCGTCGATTTTGTAACCGTTTTTGACGAGCCGACGGTCGAAGAATTAATCCGCGCCATTCGTCCCGATTTTCACGCCAAAGGCACGGATTACACGACCGAAACCGTTCCCGAAAGAGAAATAGTCCGCGAATATGGCGGGCGCGTTGCAATCGTCGGCGACCCGAAAGACCATTCCTCGACAAAACTAATTGAAGTTGTTTCACGGAAGAACTCACCACAGAGACACGGAGACACACAGTAAGATAAGGCAAAAGTAAAAATAATTTTATCTTTTTACTTTTGCCTTTTTACTTGCTTTTCTCTCTGTCTTTGTGTCTCTGTGGTAAAATTTCCCTTTTATGTGGAAGTCGCGCACAAAAACTGATTTAATCATCGAAGTTTGGGAATTTTTGGACTGCGAATCGGTCGGCGCGAAGGAAATTATTGCGATTGAAGAAGCCGTGCGCGCGCAGTTCGGCAACGGCGCGGTCGAATCGCCGATGATTCTGGCGCGTCTCCTGGCGGACGAAGGCGCGGAGCTTCGACACTCGGAAATTATGGCGCTCGATGTCGAACGCCGGACGGAATCGCCGTATGACGCGATGTTTCGCAATATTTTGAAATTTTCCGATTTCAAGCAAGCCGTCATCTCAATCAGAAATCTCGAAAACCTGAGAAAAAAATTCCTTCGCGAAGGCGACAAAGAAGGCTTGCGGCTCGTAAGTGAAACCGCTCTGCGCGGAAAAAGCCGCGCGCAGATGATTGCGAAAAACGAAAAAGTCGAACAAAAAAAACGCGCCGAGAAAGCCGAAATTGTCGAATGGTTTACAATCTGGCTGCAAAATCCCAAAATTTTTGAACATTGGGTTGAAATGCGGCAAAACTCGAAAGATTTCAAGAAAAAATTCGAACCCGACGGACAGGATTTGCCGGATGAGAAAAGCGC
Source organism: Pyrinomonadaceae bacterium (assembly GCA_049799955.1). Lineage (GTDB taxonomy): Bacteria > Acidobacteriota > Blastocatellia > Pyrinomonadales > Pyrinomonadaceae > JBGTFE01. The sequence continues at coordinate 13,027 of JBARIW010000088.1, read as the reverse complement.
TTTTTAAATATTAGATTCTCGTTTCCCGATGTTTTGAAAAATGCGAAGATTTTACGCCCCGAAGGAAAATTTCCGTGATAAAAAAATCGTCCTGAGTCTCGAAGAAACCAGACACTTGCGCGATGTTCTGCGTCTTCGGGCTGGCGAAATCGTGCAGGTTTTTGACGGCGAAGGACGCGAATTCTCGGCGGAAATCGAGAAAATCGAAAGACGAGAAACCGCTTTGAAAATTCTCGAAGAAGTTTCGCCTTCCGCGCCGGCGTCAAATCTGGATTTGACGCTCGCAGTCGCGCTTTTGAAAGGCGAAAAGTTTGATTTGGTCGTGCAGAAAGCGTGTGAATTAGGCGTTACAAAACTTATTCCGATAACGACGAAGCGTACCGACGTAAAGACTAAAGATGCGGATAAAAAATTAATCCGCTGGCAGAAAATCGCGCTCGAAGCCGCGAAACAATCGGGACGCGCCGATTTGATGAAAATCGAAGCGACGCGGGATTTCATAAAATTTATAGAAAACCCGGCGTTCCGGCGTCCCGGCGTTGAAAATCTGCTTTTATTCGCGGAAAGAAGCGGCGAAAGTTTCTCGAATATAAAATCCGGCGAGAAAATAACTGCGGTCATCGGCTCGGAAGGCGGTTGGGAAGATTCGGAAATTGAAGCGGCGCGCGGAAAAGGCTTTCAAATCATAACTCTAAAAGGCAGAATTTTGCGCGCGGAAACGGCGGCGATTTCAGTCGCCGCCGTTCTTCAGCATTGCTTTGGCGATTTTAATTAATTGCGCGGGCGATAGAAAGCGTCGCCGCGCTGTGCGAGCTGCGCTTTTTCGCCGAGTGTGTAAATAACCGATTGGAGCAGTTCGTCCGTATCAATCAAAAAATTCGTAATGCCTTTCGCGTCAACGTCAGGGTCGTCGAACTGTATGACGAGATAATGTTTTTTCTTGGTCAAAAGACTTCCGCCGAGACCTGCGCCCATTAGCGGAACGGCGCTGATGGCTCTGCCCGTGCCTGACTGGACTTTTCTCTCGCTCGGATAAATGACGAGCATCGATTTATACGGAATCATGAATTTTTCCTTTTGGTCTATTCCGTAAAAAACGAATCTTGAGTTTTCGTCGTCAAATTTCAAAGTGCCTTTTTCCTTTTTCGAATAACCGAAAATTCCGCCTTCATATTTTGCTTCAAATGAGGCTGGCGCTGTCTTTTTCGCTGTGTTTTGCGATTTTTCAACCGGGCGCGGCTGTGCGAAAGCGACTGCCGAAAAACACAGAATCGCGCCGAATAGTAAGATAAGTTTTTTCATTTTAATTTCTCCCGAGATTTTAGATGCTTAAAATAAGATTTTGGTTAGGTTTTAACCAAAAAAATTTGCCGCATCCGGCTTACATAAAAATCTGCCGTGAAAATCCTTCGCTTCGACGAGCGAATATGTTAAATTTTGGGGGAAAGCAAAAATCGCGCGGCGAGAGTTTTTTGTAATTTCAATTTACACAATCCGGCGCGTGAATGGCAAGCTGAAAGAGGTTTTATGAAGTTTATCCGCTATTCAAAATTCAAGGGTTTCGACGTGAACGGCGTCAGTCTCGGCGATTTGATGCAGTCTTTGTCGGATTCCCTGCTCGATTCGGGCTATAACGAAAATTATTACTGGACGCGCCGGCAAAATGAAACGGACGATTCGCTCGACGCTCTGCGGCAGGCAATTTTAGAGGCTTTGCTCGAACAGGAAATTCTCACGCCCGAAGATGTCGAGCAGATGCTTGCCGACAACGACCGCAAATTTAAAGGCTCTCTGCTCGAAGAATTGATAAATCAACTGATTGAGCGTCTGGTCGAAGAAGGTTATTTGAATCTAAAAGAAATCGAACAGCCGCAGGCGCAGCAAGCACAAAACGGCGAAGGTCAGGGCGAAATCGGTCAAGCGATGCCGCGCGACGTGCGTTTTCAGGTAACGGAAAAGGGCTTGGATTTTCTCGGTTATAAAACCCTGCAAAAGCTGCTCGGCTCGATGGGCAAATCTTCAATCGGCAGGCACGACACGCCGCATCTCGACACCGGAATCGAAGCGAGCCAGGCGGCAAAGCCTTATGAATTCGGCGACACGATAAATCTGGACGTAAACGCTACCTTGATGTCGGCGATTCAGCGCGAAGGCTTGGGCGTCCCGCTCAATCTCGAATACAAGGATTTATACGTTCACCAGCAGGATTATCAATCGTCGTGCGCGACGGTCGTTATGCTCGACTGCTCGCATTCGATGATTCTTTACGGCGAAGACCGCTTCACGCCCGCCAAAAAAGTCGCTCTCGCTCTCGCGCATTTGATTCGCACGCAATACGCCGGAGATTCTTTAAAAATCGTCCTTTTTCACGACGGCGCGGAAGAATTGCCGCTGGCGAAACTGGCGACAACGCAAGTCGGACCATATCACACGAACACGGCGGAAGGCTTAAAACTCTCGCGCCGGATTCTAGCCGCGCAGCGCAAGGAAATGAAGCAAATCGTGATGGTTACGGACGGCAAACCGACTGCCGCCTTTGTCGAGCCAACGAATGCCGCGTTTTTCAATTATCGAAGATATTCGGAGAAACAGAGAGGCGAAAACCGTCTTTTGTATAAAAATTCGATGGGCAACGACCCGTTCGTCATGGCGGAAACTTTCAAGGAAGTTCAAGCCTGCCGAAAGGCGGGAATTATGATAAATACGTTTATGCTCGCGAGCGATTATTACCTCGTCGAATTCGTCAAACAAATGTCCGCGATGACGCGCGGCAAAGCGTATTTCGCCAATCCGAACAACCTGACGCAGTTCGTTTTAATGGATTTTCTGAAACGCCGAACGAGCCGCGTAAAATAATTGTTGAATTTACGGGGAAAAAGTTGTATAAAATAAATTGGATTCGGCATCTTAGGCATATGTCTTATCCTCCTTTATTTAGATTGCAAAACGCTTTGGCTTTAACGGTCAAAGCGTTTTGTTTTGACCGCAAAGTTTTGCCTGTATAATAAATTATGCTTTTTCGTGAGCTTTTAACCGCAGAATTACATAAGCAGAAAGAGGATTTTCAGCGTTTCTCGGAAAATCAAGCCGTAGATTTAACTAAATATCTCGATAAACTGCAAAAATTGAGTGTTGCGCCGGGCGCGGAAATTCGCTCGAAACTTGAATTTAATGAAGACGCGGGCGCGATTCCTTCCAACGAGCTGGATTTGAATAAATCTTTCTCGTTCGATTTCACCGAAAAGTGGCAGAATCACGAACAGGCGCGCGCGTGGGCGACTACCATTTTGCAAAATCGAACGACTTTTGCGGCGGACGGCAGCCAGATTTACGCGGAAAAGGATATATCGCTTCCCGTCGGCGCGATTCAAATCGGCTGGTTTGAAAACCCGCACGACGCATCGCTCGGCTACGAGAAAAACGCGCATTTTGAAATTCTCACGCCGAAAGATTTGCTCGAAAATCAGGAAGAACCGATGAACCCGGAAACGCGCGTCGGCGAAAAACGTTTCCACGCCGAGATTGCGAAAATCGAAGAATTTCTGAATAAAAAAAGCGGCTGGCGCGCGCGCGGCGAGCGAATGCCTTTGGCTTTTTTCGATAATACTCTGCTCGTTTCCTTTTCGCTTCCGCAAACCGCTTTGCAGGAAAGCTTTTTGCAGGCGGCGGTTCATCTCGTCAGGCTTTCGCGCGAAACGGGCGTTCCGCTCGTCGGCTATATCGACCGCAGTTTTTCGCGTGATTTGCTTCACTTACTCGACGCTTTTGAAGGTGAAAAATCTTCGGAAAGAAAAACGCTCTACGATACAACGATTTTGCATCACGGAACCTCAAACTTTCGTCAGGTCTTGAAAAATTGGGGCGACCGAACCTGTTTCTGTTATTCGAAACGGCGCGGCTTGAGCGCGTTTATCGAACCGGAAAGCGGAAAATCTCTGGTCGGATTTACATATCTGCAAACGACGGGCGACAGCGCGCCCGCAAGACTCGATATTCCGTCGTGGGTTTACGAGCAAGGCTTATTGAATGAAGTTTTAGACGTTGTTCGCGCCGAATGCGTCATCGGTTTGGGTTATCCGTACGCGTTGGAGACGGCGGACGCGACGGCGGTAATCACGATGCGCGACCGCGAAATTTTTCTTCAGGCTTTACAAGGATTTGCCAAAGAGAATAATCTAAACTTTAAAGTCTCGCGGAAAAACGCGAGCAAAGGGCGCAGAAGATAATGGATAATGGAAAACGGAAAATGGAAAATGATGTGCAAAAGATAAAGCACGAAGAATTTTCCACTTTCCATTTTCCGTTTTCCACTTGTTCAGCCTGCGGCGCTGAGGCGCGGCGCGGAAATGCTAAATTCTGCTTAACGTGCGGAAAATTGCTTGGAGAAGATTATCAGCCGCTCGACACTTTGCGTTCTTCTTACCGGCTGCAAGGGAAAACTTTTCTGATTGAAAGCTCAAAAACGGAGGAAATCACCAACTTGTTCGAACGAAACGAAAACTCTGTAGCGCACACAGCCTGGGCGTGTGTCGTTTATTCATTTGTGCCTTACCTCGGAATTCTGTTTGTTCCTCTGGCATTTCTGGTCGGCGGCTTCGGCTACTTCGTCTCATACCGCCAGCCAAATCCCGGCGGCAGAAAGCTTGCGCTAATCTGCGTCGGCTTGAGCTTTGTCGTTCTGATAATTCAAATCCTTCTGTGGTGGCTTCTATACATTATTCCTGAACTAGGAAAGGGATTTTAGCCACAGAGAACACAGAGTTTTTTGAGAAAATTGATTTGGTAAAATTTCTAAATAGTTTTTAAGATTTAAAGTTATAAAGATTTTTCTCATTTTTCTCTGTGCTCTCTGTGGCTAATAAAAATATGAGCGATTTTCTTACGCAAAAGATAATCGGCGCGGCAATAGAAGTTCATAAAAGTTTAGGCTCCGGCTTACTTGAATCAATTTATGAAGAAGCTTTATGTTATGAGTTCGAACTTCGCGGAATTAAATGTGAAAGACAGGTCGAAACAGACGTAATTTACAAAGGTAAAATTATTAAAGGACAAAGAATTGATTTGTTGGTTGAAGGGCAAGTTATAATTGAAATAAAATCTTTGATAAAGCTGCCGGAGTATGCCATGGCGCAACTTTTATCATACCTGATGGCGACCGGCTTAAAACGTGGATTAATAATAAACTTCGGAGAAAAAAGGCTGGTCGATGGTATAAAACGCATTTCTCATTAATCTCTGTGCTCTCTGTGGCTAAATTCTTATGAAAATCGCAAAAATCGTCAGCTCAAATTCTCATATCGATTACGTCGGGCGCGTAATCGACGAACTCGACGCGGAAGCGCCGCCGACAGCCGAAGATTTCGGGTTTGCCCAATTCGTCAGCCTGCCGCTTGAGGATACGGAGATTGTCGGCGTGATTTATAATTCGATGCTTGTTAATCCCGAGTACGCGAGCTATGGTCCGAGACTTTCGCCAAAGCCGGAGCTCGGAAATTTCAGTCCCGATTATCTCAACGAACAGGGCTTTTTAATCGGAATTCTGCTGCTCGGAACAAAAGATAAAACCGAAAAGATTCTGCACGGAGTCCCGCGCCGCGTCGTTCCCGCCGGGCAGGACGTTTATAAAATCGATGCGAATCAGGTAAAAAAATTTCACACGGACGAGAGCGATTGTCTGCAAATACATTACTATTCGCAAATCGTCGCGCACGCCGGACTTTTCGCCGTTCCGCTTCTCGAAGCGATTATCGAACAGCTCAGTTTGGATTGCTCCGAAGCCGATAAACAAAGACTCGGCGTTCTAAAACAGACGCTCGCGTGGCAGCGGACAATGGGCGGAATGCGTCTTTAATTTTCTAAAATTTCTGTAATAAATCTTCACACGAAATTGTACAATCGTAACCGATATAGTGTCTTAGAAGGATACTAAAAAATCTGCTCCAATCTTATAAACTACTGAAAAGTATAAGCTTGCTGTCTTTTGGCACGGCTCTTGCGATATACAAGTGCAGATGAAGGCTTTAGTCTTCAAATTACATAAGGGAGAAGAAAAGCAATGAAAAAATTTACAGCAACATTTTTAATGATGGCGATGATGGCGATGATGTGGATTGCGATGCCGACGACGGCAGACGCGCAGACCAGACGCTATACGAGACGCACAACTACCACACGCGTCGTAAACAGACCGAGTTTCTATCGTCGTCACCGCAACGTGATTAATATGGGAATTGGAACCGGCGCGGGCGCAATTCTCGGCGCAATCATCGGCGGTAAAAAAGGCGCGGCAATCGGCGCTTTAGCCGGTGCGGGCGGTTCGGCTCTTTACACTTACAAAATTAAGCCGAAACAGCGCAGATATTACCGCTAATAGTCGGTCAGAAATTATAAAAAAAAGCCGCGACGAGTTTTAGAATTCGTCGCGGCTTTTTATATTGCATAATTAACGAGCTTTGAAAAACTATTCAGCAAGTCATCATCATCGACTTGCAGCAAAGCCTCGCCGACGTAAATTTCCGTATAAGCCGTATTTTCCAGCGCGGTCGCATTAAAATGATTTGCCGCCCAGATTTTATCTTCTTCGGCGATTTTATCTCGCGCACGACTCAATTTTTCTGCGGAAATATTAAAATAAAGATGAAACATATTGACCTGCGGCGGATTCGGACAAAATGATATATTCGGAAATTTTTTGAAAAGTTCGTAAACCTCGTTCGTTCGCTTCATGTATTTCGGCATCTGCTCTAAAGCGCGGTCAAAGTGCATCGCCGCCGAAGCTGCGAAAGGATGCATTTGAAAAAGATTGCCGCCGAAACGCCGCAGCCAAATGCGCGATTCTTCGATAAATCCGGCTTTACCGAGCAACATCGCGCCGGTTAACGCGCCGATGCCTTTATAAAATGAGACATAGACCGAATCGAAGTTTTGGCAAATCTCACGGTAATCTTTCCGGAAAAAAGATTTTGTTTCCCAAAGCCGCGCGCCGTCCATGTGCAGAAAAAAGCCGCGTTTCTTCGTCGTTTCCTTAATAGCTTCAAGCTCTTCCCAATCCGGTAATTGCCCGCCGATTTCGCGGGCGGGCAGCTCGATAATCACGGTTGAAACCGGAACGGCTAAATTTTCAATATCCTGCGCGTTTAACTGCCGGTTTTTATCGCCCGCGATGACTGATTTTAGATTGCAAAGATGCGAATAAGCGTGATGTTCGTGAAGTTCGAGATGGCTAGTCGGATGAATGGCGAAGCTTTGATTTTTAGTCTCTTCCGCGTAAATTTTCAGCGCGATTTGCTGCGCCATCGTGCCGCTCGGCATAAAACACGCCGCTTCAAAACCGAGTAAACCGGCAACCTTTTTCTCGAACGACGAAATCAAATCGCCTTTGCCGTAATGGTCTGCGGCATAATCGTTTGCCCGGCACCAATCGGCAATCAGCGCAAATTCTTCACCCGCTTTTTGCGGGATGTGCCCGGGAATAAACTTCTCGCATTCTGCTTTCAAAGTTGCGCTCATTTTGTGGTTTTAGTTATAGCCTTCAATATCGGTGAAGTCTTCGTAAATCATCCCGCGACGGTCGCGCTTGGCTTTCGTAACGGCTTCGAATCCGCCTTCTTCGTTGCGCGAGATTTTGTTTTGCGCGTAGAGACCTTCGAGAACGAATTCGCACGCCGAAACGAGTTTTGCCTGTTCATTTCTGTCAAATTCGAGCGGAACGAGCGTCGATTCAATTAAATCGGGAACGGATTCAAGAAGCATCGCGCATTCTTCCGCCGAAGCGGTTTCGGAAAGCAGTAATTTGTTGCCTTCGTCAAACCAGTTTATCGTCGGCGTAAAATCGATTCCGAGAAAAAAGCCTTCAAAAATCACGCCGCAGGCTCGTTTGATTAAATCTTTCGCCAGCCGCGCCGCGCCGATTTGCTCGCCTTCGTATTCAAGCTCCATTTTGCCCGTCATCGCGGGCAATGCGGCGTAAATGTCGGAAATTCGCGGCACGATTTCCGCTTCATCAGTTACAAGAGCGCGACGTTCGGCGTTTGAAACCGCCGCTTCAAGAGCCGTTATCGGAAATCTCTGCGAAACGCCCGAACGCTTGTCGATTCGCTGGTCGTCGCGCGCTTCAAAGGCGATTTGCTCGATTGTCTCGCTGATAAAATCGGGAATTTCGACCGTGAAATCTTCAAAACCTTCCCGAATCGTCCACGCTTCCTGTTTTGTAATTGCAGTTCCCAGACCGATATTGTTCGGGTAATGCGTCGCAATTTCCGCGCCGATTCGGTCTTTGAGCGGCGTGATAATTTTGCCGCGAGCCGTGTAATCCTCGGGGTTTGCCGAAAAAACGAGCATCACGTCGAGCGGAAGGCGAACCGGATAACCTTTTATCTGAACGTCGCCTTCCTGCATAATATTAAAAAGTCCGACCTGAATTTTTCCCGCCAAATCCGGCAGCTCGTTTATCGCAAAAATCCCGCGATTCGCGCGCGGAAGTAATCCGAAATGAATCGTCAGTTCGTCCGAGAGAAGATGCCCGCCTTTCGCCGCTTTTATCGGGTCAACGTCGCCGATAATGTCGGCGATTGTAACGTCGGGCGTCGCGAGCTTTTCGACAAAGCGCGAATCACGTTTTACCCAATCGATTTTCGTTTCGTCGCCGTATTCCTGAATTTGCTGTCGCCCGTAAGCGCTCAAAGGCTGAAACGGATTATCGTTGATTTCCGAGCCTTTGATAATCGGAATTTCTTCGTCCAAAAGCTCGGTCAATTGCCTGATAATCCTGCTTTTCGCCTGCCCGCGCAAACCTAAAAGAATGAGGTTGTGTTTTGCAAGAACCGCGTTTACAAGCTGCGGAATGACGGTTTCTTCGTAACCCAAAATTCCCTGAAATAATTTTTCGCCCGACCTGAGTTTTTTAATAAGGTTCGCCCGCATTTCGTCCTTTACCGAACGCGCGGCATAATCGCTTTGTTTGAGTTCGCCCAATGTTACTGCTTTGTTCATATATAAATCTGTAATTTGAAATCTGAAATTTCAGATTATCAAATTTTATCCCAATCAATCTTTTCGCCGCGCGTAATTTTCTGTAGGGCTTCGCGAAATTCTTTATCTTCACTGATTTGCCTGATTTTCGTCCGTTCCTTTTCGGTTAAAAATTTCACGCCTTTGATTTCAGTATTTTTTAGAGACTCAATCCAACCGTGAAGTTGTTTGGAAATACTCTCGCCGCGCGATTTGAGATTTGAAATTTCAGATTTGAAATTATTAAACTGCGCCAGTTTCTCGCATAAATAAAGCATCGAACGGCATTCGCCTGCCGAACCGCGAGCGATGTACAGAAAATTTATCAATTCGGTAGTTGTTCCACGCTCGAAACCTTCGGCAATATTGTTTGAAACGGAAACGGCAGCACGTTCGAGTTGATTTTTAACATCGCCGACACCGCGAAAATCGACTTTGTTTGTTAATTCAAAAACTTTAATCGCAAACTCAATCGCCGCCTGCCAAACGGGTAACTCTTCAAAGCGCGTGTATTTCATAAATTTTCGCAGGAAATTTGATTTGAGATTTGAAATTTGAAATCTCAAATTTCAAATTGCTAAACCTTCTCACCGACAAGGTAAACAACGCCTTCCTCGCTGGCGACGCGCGCCGAATGCCAAATTCCGACGGGCATAAAATCGCGGTCGCCCGCTTCGAGCGTGAATGTTCCGACTCTTTCAATCGTCAGTTCCAGCGCGCCGGAAATTATCCAGTGAGACTGGTCTTCGTCGTGCTTGTGCAGCGCGTAAGTCATTTCCGGTCTATCGCCCCATTGAAAGACGCGATAGCCTTCGCGCTCCATCCAAAACCGCAGCATCGCGCCATTCGGCGCGTAAACCTGCGTCCAGCGTTCGATTTTGTATTTACTCATTAGTTTTCGCGCAAAAGACGTTTCATCATCGAAATTTGTCCTTTATGCGTAGCCTCGTGTTCAATCAATTGACACAAAATCCAGCGCAGACTGGCTTCGACTCTTTTGCCTTCTCTATCGTAGCCGAATAATTTTTCAAGGTCTTCATCAGTTCGTTTTGCCAGAATCTCGCGCGACATCTGATTGATTTTATCAATTCTTTCGATACAACCTTTCGCGCTGTAGCCCTTTTCTGCAAATTCCGTTTCGGTCGTGTCATACAAATGAGCAAACTTTTTAGCTTCCTCGCTTAGTTCCCTTTCGGCGACGACCGAATGAATCCACCACGTCTCAGCTTCGCCCAGATGCAGAATCAAGCCGCCGATTTGATGAGATTCGGGCAAAATTCTGCTTGCTAATTCTGTGCCCGACAAATCCGAAACAACTTCACGCAACCCGGCGCGAGCTTTCTCCCAGGCGCTCAAATAAAAGCCGATTTCTCTCGAAAAACCGGCAACAGGCTCTAAGATTCTTGTTATAATTTCCATAATGTTATTTTGCCACAAAGAAGAAAATTAGCCACGAATTACACATATAACACAAATTATTTTTATTTCTTCTATTCGTGTTATTCGTATAATTCGTGGCTAATTTCCCTGTCCGTAAACTAAAAAACGTATTTGTTCGCCGCAATCAAAGTATCGGCAATGCGCTGTCTTGCCGCAATCGTATTAATTGGCGAATTGTTTTTCGTAAAACGTCTTAAGGCGGTCAAAAGCGTACGCATTTCGTCGCCTTCGCTCATCGCGGCGAGCGTGTTTTTCGCCTTGGCTTCGACTTTTTGAATCGCGTCGTTGCAGTAAACCGCAGCCATATCGACGTGATTCGGAGCGTCGCCTTTTTCGGCAAGCTTTTGCGCGCGAAGAATCGCCGTTTCCATCGAATAGGCTTCGATGATGATGTCGGCGCAGTTGAGCAGAATTTCCTGCTGTTCCGAAAGCGCCGTCATATATTTCTGCGCCGCCGTTCCGAGAATCATCAGGGCGATTTTCTTCGCGTTTTGCGCCAGCTTCATTTCGGTCTGCAAAACGCCTTCTTCCTCGTCAAACGAAGGCATCTGCGGATTAAGAATCTCGTCCTGCAAAGCTTTTCCGGCTTGGAGAAGACCGAGCTGACCTTTCATCGCGCGTTTCATAAGTTGTCCCGGAATAAGCATCCGGTTGATTTCGTTCGTGCCTTCAAAAATGCGGTTGATGCGCGAATCGCGATACGCTTTTTCCGCCGGATAATCCGCCGAATAGCCGTAACCGCCGTAGATTTGAACCATTTCGTCAACGACATAATCGAGCGCCTCGGAGCAGGCGACTTTGTTAATCGAGCTTTCGACCGCGTATTCTTCAATCGAGCGCAGTTTTTTCTCATTGTCCGCGCCGTCGCCGATGAGCGCGTCAATCATTCCGACCGTTCGATATGTGATTGATTCGGCAACCCAAGTTCTGATAGCCATTTCAGCTAATTTATGCTTGATTGCGCCGAAACTGGAAATCGGTTTGCCGAACTGATGACGCTCGTTCGCATAGCGAATCGATTCGTGCATTGCGAGCTTCGCGCCGCCCGTAACGCTTGCGCCGAGCTTGAATCGTCCGACGTTCAAAATGTTGAAAGCGATTTTCGCGCCGTCGCCGACGTTTCCGATTAAGTTGCTTGCGGGAACTCTCGCGTCCGACAAAATCAAAGGCGTCGTCGAAGACGATTTGATGCCCATTTTGTGCTCTTCATTTCCCGGGCGGCAATTTTCGCTTCGTTCGACGACAAATGCCGAAAACTTTTGCTTTTCGCCGTCAACCTTTGCGAAAACAATGTAGACATCGGCAAAACCGCCGTTGGAAATCCACATTTTCTCGCCGTTTAAGATGTATTCCGTGCCGTCTTCGGAAAGTCTCGCGCTACATTTCGCGCCGAGAGCGTCCGAACCGCTTCCTGCTTCCGATAAACAGTAAGCCGTAATTTTTTCGCCCGCGATAATCGGCGGAATCCATTTTTTCTTCAATTCTTCCGAGCCGAAATAGAGAATCGGGAGCAGACCGATTGAAGTCTGCGCGCCGAGAGTCGTGCCGAAACCGCCGCCGCGTCCGACCATTTCGGCGATAATCACGCCCGCCGTCTGGTCGAGCGCCGCGCCGCCGTATTCTTCCGGCACGCTCGCGCCCAAAAGTCCAAGCTCGCCCGCTTCGTGAACAAGGCGTCTGGCAGTTTCCCAGTCGTGCTGTTCCATCGCCGGAATCGCCGGGCGAACTTCGTTATCGACAAACTCGCGCATCGTGTCGCCAATCATTTTATGCTCGTCGGTAAAATCTTCCGGCGTAAAAATATCGCCTGTCGCGCGGTCTTCAATCAAAAACGCGCCGCCTTTTATAAAATCTTTTTCTGCTGCTGCTGCATCCATAGTTTTCTCCTAAATTATTCGTATAAATTTTCGCTTTCTATATTCAGTGCGTGATTAAACCGCGCCCGGTAATTTTCATAAGCAATGCTCGCCGAAAGCTCGACGATTTGCTCATCGCTGAAATGTTTTTTCAATCTTTCAAAAAGCTCGTCCGACACGTGAACCGGCGTTTTCGACATTTCTTCCGAATATTCAATCGCCGCGCGCTCGCGCTCGCTCAAAATTTTTGTATGTTCCCAATTCGCAACTTCGTTTAATTCCTCGTCCGAAACCAGTTTTTTGTTCCTGCCGACCGCAGAGCCGATGTCCATTCAGAAAGGACATTCGACGATTTGCGCCGCGCGCAGCTGAACCATTATGTGAATCCGCGCTTCGACTTTGCCGGATTTATCAATCACAAGCCCGAGCAGATTGCCGAACCACGCAATCGAAGGACGATGCGCCTGAACATTTAAAGGCTCGACGACCTTGCCGACCATCTTTTTGGAAGCCATATAAAGCGGCTTCATCAAAAGCGGCGCTTTATCTTCTTCTATTCCGTTTATTCTTTTGCCCATATGATTAATGTTTTTTCGTCTCCGCTGAATGAACTCAGGAACTTCCCTAGAATGAACTCAGGAACTTCCCTAGAATGAACTCAGGAACTTCCCTAGAATGAACTCAGGAACTTCCCTAGAATGAACTCAGGAACTTCCCTAGAA
>JBARIW010000087.1:0-3085 GCA_049799955.1 Pyrinomonadaceae bacterium | reverse complement strand
CATTTAACCCAATCAGCGAAAATTTCAGCACCGATACGGGGATCGTAAGTAAAAAAACTGACCCAGCCCCAATCCAAACCTCCCGGCTGTCGCTGCTCGAGTTCCCGGAGAAACGCGCCCCACAAACCGGTTTGAAAAGCTGCTAATTCATTACCATCGGGGGCCGAAACGCCAGCGGAAGTCAGCATTCCTCCCAGCCAGGGGAATTCGCTTACTAAAATAGTTTTGGCACCTCGGCGGGCTGCTTGCACGGCTGCAGCGGTGCCGCCGGTGCCGCCACCGACTACCAAAACATCTGCTTTCAAAACCGAAGACATAGGCAAAACCATTTTAGATTTTAGATTTTAGATTTTAGATTGCGAAGGGATCGGTAAGGTGATGGGTGCGCTACGGATAGATGTTCGGCGTTTGTTATCGCCCATTGAATGTAAGGGTACACAGGCGGCGCACCCTACGGATTTTAAAATTACCTCTTTCTCCTCTTCCCTCTTCCTCTGTGTCCTCTGCGTCCTCTGCGGTTAATAAAAAAAATTATTTATTGTGAGAGTCAACTGGCATCTCAAATCAAAAAGAATCAGAAAATGGGGAACCGAGACAGTAAAATAATACGTCGCGTAATTTCCCCACTATTCACTACTAACCAAGCAATTGAAAATGGAAAAAGGTTTTATTTTGTGGTTCACCGGGCTGAGCGGTTCCGGCAAGACAACTCTCACTAAAGCTCTCGAACCCGAATTGAAGGCAAGAGGTTGCAAAGTTGAAATATTGGATGGAGATGTCGTTCGCACCAACTTGTCAAAAGGTTTGGGATTTAGCCAAGAAGACCGAGATACTAATATTCGGCGGATTGGATTTGTAGCTCACCTGCTGAGCCGCAATGGAGTAGCCGCAATGACCGCAGCTATTAGCCCCTACAGAGCAATTCGCGACGAAATTAGAGCAATGGAGCCAAATTTTGTTGAAGTATATGTCACAGCGCCGTTAGAAGTGTGCGAGGGTCGCGATGTCAAGGGGCTATACGCTAAGGCCAGAGCAGGAGAAATTAAGGGTTTTACCGGAATTGACGATCCTTATGAAGAACCGGTCAATCCTGAGATTATTTGTTACACAGAGCGAGAAAGTGTGGAAGAGAGTGTTAAAAAAGTTCTGACCAAGTTAGAGCAGTTGGGTTACATTTGAGGTTGACGGGGTTGGATGAGGATAAAGGCAAAAAGCGATGGTGGTGAAAAGTTATTGGTCGGGCGTGCAACTTGAGAAAAAATCTCACCCTTGTGTCCCCTTCGCGGAGAGTCCAAGGGAAGAATTTCTCCCGTTTCCTGCAAGGAGAGGATGTGAGGGAGACGTTTCCAGCAAAAGCTGCAAGCTGGGTTATTGGGCAAGCAATGCTGTCAAAAGTTTAATGATTCAAAGTTTAACAGTGTCAGTGCTGGCGGCGGCGGTGGGTTCATCTCCTGCAGCGGCGCAGTTTTTGCCTCCTCCTCCTCCTCCTGCTTCGGGTTCTCCTGTTCCTGTACCGGTACCTATAGCACCGGGATTTCAGGGATTTCCGGCAAGTGCACCTTCAAGTGTACGATCGGAAGTTTACACTTTGGGAGCGGGCGATCGTATTCAAATGGACATCTTCAACGTCCCGGAATACAGCGGCCCCAACGGTCAACACCAAGTACAGGCAGACGGTTCCCTGAGTTTGCCGTTAATTGGCAGCGTTTCGGTGTACGGGATGACCTTAGAACAAGCTTCTAATGCTGTTAAAGACCGATACGGCAAATACCTCAAACGTCCTTGGATTACCCTCAAACTGCTAGCCCCGCGTCCTTTGCAAATTGCGATCGCGGGCGAAATCAACCGCCCCGGAGCTTATACAATATCCTCAGCAGCAGGTCCCGGAGGCACAGCAGAGCAAATGGGAACTCAAATGCCGACAATATCGCGGGCTCTGCGAATGGCCGGCGGAATTACGCAGTCAGCAGACGTGCGGCAAATCAAAATCCGCCGCCCCCAGCGCAACGCAGCGGAACAAATTATTAGTGTGGATTTGTGGGAATTATTGCAAAACGGCGATTTGCGGGCCGATATGACTTTGCGCGACGGCGATACTATATTTATTCCCACTGTAACTAGCCTCAACCGCCAAGAAGCACCAACTTTAGCAGTAGCTAATATTACCGGACAAAGCACTCAACCAATTAATATTGCTGTGGTGGGCGAAGTAACTCGCCCCGGTACTTATACTTTGGCAAAAGAGGCTCAAAGTAGGGTACAAGAGAATCAAATGGGTGAAAATTCTGGTTTGTTTGCTGCCAGCGAAAACAACGGCGGGGAAAGTGTTTTGCAGCAAACTGTAACGAGGGCAATTAAAATGGCGGGCGGCATTACGCCGGTAGCTGATATCAGACAAATACAAGTTCGCCGCCTGACGCGGGCGGGTACAGAACAAATTATTAATGTGAATTTGTGGGAACTTTTGGAAGGGGGAGATGTATCCCAAGATTTAGCGCTGCAACAGGGAGATACGGTAATCGTTCCCAAAGCCGAAAATCTCGATGCAGCCCCAGACGAACAAGTTGCTAATTCTAATTTTTCACCGGATACGATTAAGGTGAACATTGTGGGAGAAGTCGTGAAACCCGGATCGATTGCTATGGTGCCCAACACTACTTTAAATCAAGCGCTGGTAGCAGCGGGAGGTTTTAATAAAGCGCGGGCCCAAATGGATTCCGTGGATTTAATTCGCCTCAATCCTAACGGCACTGTTTCGCAGCTAACTGTTAAGGTGAATTTTTCCGCAACAGCAAATCAAGAAACTAATCCCAAACTGCAAAATAATGATGTAATTATGGTAAGGCGATCGGGCCGCGCTACGTTCTCGGATAATGTAGGCGGGACACTCGCTCCTTTAAGCCCCCTGTTAGGAATATTTCGATTGTTCAATATTTTTCAGTGATTTGAATATAGCCTTTCTCAGTAACATGAGGTACCCGACGTGCTGACGGGCATAGGGCTAATGGCATAGGTCATAGGCCTCCGTGGGCATACCTCACCACGCTTGAGAACCGCTATAGACGAGCATTAAGGTTTCATAAAC
>JBARIW010000086.1:0-8065 GCA_049799955.1 Pyrinomonadaceae bacterium | reverse complement strand
TAACAACTTCATCGCCCGCTTTCAGGCTGGCGACCATTTCTTTTAATGTTTGCTGCTGTTTTTGATTCGGACGAATGACCAGAAAGTAAAAAATTCCAATCATAATCGCTATCATCGGAAGAACCGAAAACAAACCGCCGCCGCTGTCCTGGAAAAGTAAAGCAAATATATTCATTTTTTAATACAGACCGAAAAACTGTAATTATAAGTTATTCAAACCGAATTTGCGAAGCGACAAGAGGGGATTTCACCGCAGAGACACGGAGACACAGAGTTTTTTTTTATGTGAATCTTTCTCTGTGTCTCCGTGTCTCTGCGGTTAATCTTCTTTCGAGCCGTCACGAATCCCGTTGATAAATTTCTCACGAAATCGGTTGAAATCGCCAAGTTTGATAGAATCTCTTACCTTGCGCATAGTGTCAAGGAAGAACGCGAGATTATGATGAGAAATTAAGGTTGCCGCGAGCATTTCGCCCGTTTGATAGAGATGCCGCAGATACGCCCTTGAATATCTTTGGCAAACCGAACACGGACATTCCGCGTCGAGCGGCGCTGAATCTCTCGTAAATTTAGCGTTCCTGATGTTCAATTTTCCGCGCGACGTAAACGCGCCGCCCGTTCGCCCGTTGCGCGTCGGCATCACGCAGTCGAACATATCGACGCCGCGATAAACCGCTTCGACCAAATCTTCCGGCGTTCCGACGCCCATCAGATAACGCGGCGCGTCCTTCGGCATTTGCGGCGCGAGAAATTCCAGAACTTCATACATCACCGATTTTTCTTCGCCGACGCTCAAACCGCCGATGGCGTAGCCGTCAAAACCGATTTCAACGGTTTTTTCCAGACTTTCGCGTCTTAAAGGTAAATGACCCGCACCTTGAATTATTCCGAATAATGCCTGCTGCCCGCTTAGCTCAGTCCCGAGTTCATTTGGCGATTGACTTAAAACTTGGGGCTTGGGACTTGGGACTTGGGACAAAAATCCGGTGTCCGCGCCTTGATTTTGCAGTTCGATGAAGCGATTTTTCGAACGCTTCGCCCATCGCGCCGTCATTTCCAGACTTTTTCTAGTTACGTCAATTCCCGCGTCGCCCGGCGGGCATTCGTCGAAAACCATAACGATTTCCGAACCTAAAGCCGCCTGCACTTCCATCGAAATTTCGGGCGAGAGAAATCTTTTGCTTCCGTCGATGTGCGAGCGAAATTCGACGCCTTCTTCCGAAAGCTTTCTTAAATCGGTCAGGGAAAAAACCTGAAATCCGCCCGAATCGGTCAGAAGCGAGCGATTCCACGTTGAAAATTTGTGCAGACCGCCAAGCTCGCGGATAACTTCCGCGCCCGGACGCAGGAATAGATGATACGTGTTGCCGAGAATAATTCGCGCGTCAAGCTCCGATTCGAGCCATTCGAAACGCACGCCTTTGACCGTGCCCTGCGTTCCGACGGGCATAAAAACAGGCGTTTCGATAACGGAACGCCTCGTTCGCAAAATTCCCGCCCGCGCCTCGCCTTCCTGCGCGATTACTTTCCATTCAACATTCATCATTTATCATTTATCATTCACCATTTTCGTTAAATGTTTAATGGTAAATGTTCAATGTCTTACTTTCTCTTACCAACCAAAGCCCAGATATTTCCCGCGCCGATTGCCGTTTCCGAGACGATTTTGCCGTTTTCATCGACCAAAACTGCCGAAGGCGTTCCCGACATTCCGAGTCTTTCCGCTGTTTTATAATTTTTGTCGAGAATAATCGGCGAGTTTAGCTGCAAAGCCTTGTGCGTTTCGGCGTCGCCGTCCGAGAAAACAAGCAAATCAGGCTCGTCCGCGCCTTTTTCGCGTTCCCAATTCTTTAACTCGTCCATCATATTCGAACAATGCGGGCAGGTCGTGCTCCAAAATGTAACGAGCGTTTTTTTGCCTCTGAAATCATTCGCGCCGATTTGTTTTCCGTGCAAATCCGCGAGCGAAAATTCGGGAACGCTTTCGCCGAGCATCGTCTGATTTCCGTTTGTAATATAAAGTAAATCGCACCCGGCGCGTTCAGCTTTGATTTTTTCGACAAGCTCGCGGATTGCCGCGTCGCCGACTGCCAGATGGCTCGCAATCGCGCCTTCCGCGTTAATTAAAACGGCGGTCGGCGTCCAGCGCGCGTTGAGCGCGTCGGTAACTTCCTTATTTTTTTGCAGGAGAACCGCGTGCGCGTCGCCGAATTTTTCCCTGTTTTCCTGTGCCGCGCCGAGACTTAAAAAAACGAATCTTACTTTATCTTTTAATTCAGCTTGCCACGCTTCGATTTCCGGCAAAAGCGCCTCGCACGGCGTGCATGTCGGGCTGACGTAAAAGAAAAGCAGCGGTTTTTTTTCAGCTAAAAGATTTTCAAGCGAAACTGTATTTCCGCTTAAATCCGGCAGAGCAAAATCCGGCGCGGGCGAGCCGATTGGCAAACTCTCATACGGATTTGTATTATGCTCGTGCTCGACCGGAGCGCCGTCGTGAGTCGTAATTTCGAGAATCTCGATGCGGCGCATTATCTGCGTCTGCTGTTCGGAAATCCGCTTTAAATAAAAGACGACCGCGCCGAGAATTCCGACAGTCGCCAAGCCGAAAATCAACTGCAAAGCGATTTCGTTCGACAAATCCGCTAACGCCGCGCCCTGATTTCTTCCCTGAACGACTAAAATCAATGAAAGAAATGCGAAAATCACGTTTCTGACAATGCTTTTGCGGCTCACCGGCTCGCTGTGAATCGCGCCGAAACAATGACATTCGGGCGCTTTTCCCTGCGAAAGCTGCGAAATCATTCCGCCGATAAAAATCAAAAGAAAAAGAAAAACGCCGATTGCGCCGAGCCACGAAGTCGAGACGAACAAAAGACAAACGGCAAAAACGATTTCGGCAAACGGAATGGCGACGGCAAAAGTTTTCGCCAAATCTTCGGGCGTTCCAAAGGCGATGACCGATTTTTTCGAGCCTTCCAAATCAAGCAATTTGCCGACGCCCGCAACGGCGAAAACGGCAAAGAGAAATAATCTAATTAATAATAAAAGTATTTCCATTTTATTTTAGCCACAGAGAAGACAGAGTTCACTGAGGGATATTTTACTTTTTCTCAGTGTTCTCTGTGAACTCTGTGACTAGCTTTTCTTCTTCGTCTTATGCCTTTCCTTCAAACGAATCGGCGTGGCGAAGAATTCAAACTCGTCGCGTAGGCGGTTTTCGATATATCTTGTGTAGGAAAAATGCAAACCGGCTTTGGCTCCGCCCGATGTAAACACGACAAAAAGCGGCGGGCGAAGTCCGCCCTGCGTGATGTACTGAACTTTGATATGCGATAATCCGCCTTTGCCCGAAGCCGTCGCGCCGCCTCTCGGCTGAGATATATTCTCTTCGAAAAATTTGTTCAGTTTCGATGTCGGAACGCGCAGATTTCTCGCTTCGTTCGCTTTGACGACGAGCGGCAGAATGTTTGTAACGCGCTGACCCGTCAGAGCCGAAATCGTAATCATCGGCGCCCAATCGAGAAATTTCATCTTCTGGCGCAATTCGTCTTCAAACCTGTAAATCGTGTTCGTCTCTTTTTCTTCGAGCGCATCCCATTTGTTGACGGCGAGAATCACCGAACAGCCCGATTCGACGGCGTAACCGGCGATATTCGCGTCCAGACTCGTGATGCCTTCGACGGCGTCGATAATCATAATCGCAACATCAGCGCGTTCCAGAGATTTTCGAGCCATAATCACGGAAAGCTTTTCCGCCATCTCGGTCGTTTTGCCTTTGCGGCGGATTCCAGCTGTATCGATTAAAGTAAAATCCTGCCCGTCAACCGTCAAATGCGTGTCAATCGCGTCGCGCGTCGTTCCGGCAATCGGCGAAACGATAACGCGTTCTTCGCCGAGAATTTTATTGAGCAAAGAAGATTTGCCGACGTTCGGGCGACCGATTATCGCGAGCTTTATATCTTCCTGTTTTTCTTCTTCGACTACTTCTTCAAAATCGAGAACATCAAAAACCTGGTCGAGCAAATCGCCGACCGAAGTTCCGTGTTCGGCGGAAATCGGCGTCATATCAAAGCCGAATTGATAAAACTCGGCGGCTTCTTCTTCGACCTTGCGCGTTTCGGATTTATTCGCCGCGATAAAAACCGGCTTTCCGATATTTCTGAGATAAACGCCGATTTCTTCATCGAGCGGAATCGCCCCGGAGCGCGCATCGACGACCCAGATTATCGCCTGCGCTTTTGCGATGGCGAAACCTGCCTGTTTGAAAATATTTGCGGGAATAATCGCTTCGTCATCCGGCACGATTCCGCCCGTATCGACAAGCTCGAAGGTTTTCGCCTTCCACTCGACCTCGCCGTAAATTCTGTCGCGCGTAATTCCCGGCTCGTCGCCGACGATTGATTTGCGGCTTCCCGTCAGGCGATTGAAAAGCGTGGATTTCCCGACGTTCGGGCGACCGATGATTGCTACTAAAGGTAAATTCATAATACTTAAAACTCTTATTAAACTTTCTGCAAGGCTTTTAATCAAGACGAAAGCGGTGAAATAATTTTGATTTGAGATTTAAAATGCGTAATAATTCCCGAATGAATTCCAAAAAAATCCTGTTCATAGCGTTGTTAATCGGCATGACTCTGGGTTGCCGCGCTTTTTCGAAAGCGTTTGATAAAAACGGAGTTTTGCTGGTGATAGAAGTCGAATCCATCGAAGCAAATCCCGAGCAGACAACCGGGCAAACGGCGATTATCTTAAAAAACCGGCTCGATGCTCTCGGCGTCAACGGCGCAATTTCCAAAACTCTGCCGAATCGTCTGGAAGTCAAAATTTACGACACGGACAATCTGGAAAGAACGAAACAAATTCTTCTGGCTGAAAGCAGATTCGAGATACGAAAAATCGTTTGTCCGCCTTATCCCGCGCCGGTTCAAACCTTTCCGACAAAAGAAGCCGCGCTCGAATCGCTCGGCGGAAAAATTCCGGCAGAGCGGAAGATTTTAGTATTCGCCGACCGTGAAACGAACGATTCGAAAAAATGGATTATTGCGGAAAATCCGCCGATAGTTGACGGCAACGAGATACGCGACGCGAAGGCGCGTTCACGCAGCGGAAGCGATATAGACTACAGCATCTTCTTTTCGTTTAAGCCAGCCGGAGCGCAGAAATTCGGCGAATGGACAGGCGCAAATATCAGTAATTATCTGGCAATCGTCTTAAATGACGAAGTAAAATCAACCGCATTTATCAAGTCGCGGATTTCTGACAGCGGCGTAATCGACGGGCGTTTTACACGGCAGCAGGCAGAAGATTTGGCTCTCGTCATGAAAAGCGGATACATGCCCGCACCTTTAAAATTGCTTGAAGAAAAACGATTTGAATAATAAAAAATCTATGAATTTCAGAATAGAACAAGCCGTCGAAATTTTGAGCAAAACACCGGATGTAATAACTTCTATGCTCGGAAATCTTTCCGACGATTGGATAGAAACGGAAGACGCGGAAAACTGGAATCCGTTTGACATCGTCGGGCATTTTATACACGGCGAGGAAACCGACTGGATTCCGCGCGCCGAAATCATTCTCGCGCAGGGCGAAAGTCCGACGTTCGTGCCGTTTGACCGTTTCGCGCAGCTTGAACAGTCGAAAGGAAAAACTTTGCGCGAATTGCTCGAAACTTTTGCCGGATTAAGAAAAGAAAATCTTGAAAAGCTCCGGCAGATGAACATTTCCGACGAGCAATTAAAGCTAAAAGGAATCCATCCCGAACTCGGCGAAGTCAACCTCGAACAGCTTCTCTCGACATGGGTTGTTCACGATTTGACGCATATCAGGCAAATCGTTACCGTTCTGGCGAAAAAATACACCGAAAACGTCGGCGTCTGGCGCGAATATCTTTCGATTTTAAAGTAATCCGAAAACATTTTCCCGCAAATTGTTGACTTTCCTTTCAGAGATTTTTATCGTCAATAAAAAGGTTATTTACAAGGGGAAACAAAATGACGAACAAGGGAAAGGAAGACGTAATGATTTACCGCGAATTAGGCTCGACGGGCGAAAAAGTTTCGCTCGTTGGCGTCGGCGGCTGGCATCTCGGCTTGAAGTCCGTAACGGAAAAAACGGCGCTTCGCATAATTGATGAAGCGATTGCGCGCGGCATCACTTTTTTTGATAACTGCTGGGATTACAACGAAGGCAAAAGCGAAATACGTATGGGAAAAGCCCTGCAAAACGGCAAGCGCGAAAAGATTTTTCTGATGACGAAAATCGACGGGCGAACGAAAAAGCTTGCCGCAAAGCAGATTGACGAATCTCTCAAACGCCTGAAAACCGATTGGATTGATTTAATCCAGCATCACGAAATTCTGCGCTACGAAGACCCGCATCGAATATTTGACGAAAAAGAAGGCGCGCATCTGGCGATGCTTGAGGCACAAAAAGCCGGAAAATTACGCTTCATCGGTTTTACCGGACACAAAGACCCGCATATTCACCTGCATTTTCTCGAAGTTGCCGAAAGTTTCGGCTACAAGCTCGACACGGCGCAGATGCCGGTAAATGTGATGGACGCGCATTACAGAAGCTTTTCAAAACTTGTCGTTCCCGAACTCGTCAAACGGAAAATGGGCGTTCTGGCGATGAAAACGATGGCGAACGGAATTATCTTGAAATCGAAAACCGTTTCGGCAATCGATTGCCTGCATTACGCGATGAATATGCCGACATCGGTTGTGATTACCGGAATCGATTCGCCGAAAATTCTCGACCAGGCGTTTGAAGCGGTCAGAACATTTCAGGACGTAAAGAAAAAAGACATCGACGCGATTCTTTCTAAAACCAAAGACGCGGCAAAGCGCGGCGAATTTGAGCCGTTTAAGACTTCTTCGATTTTTGACGGAACGGCGGAAAATCCCGATTGGATTGGCAAAGAACCTAAACGCCTGCAAAACCTTATGCCGCAGTAAAACAAAAAAAATCGGAGAAGCATCAAGCCTCTCCGATTTTTTTATTTGTTTATTTATCTTTCTAGTCGTTAAGCGTAAAGCTCAAAATCGCCTGTAAGATATTGCCTAAGATATTGTAGCTGCCGTTGTTGTAATTGCCGTAACGATTGCGGCTGTAGTAACCGTCCTCGTAACCGCGACGGAAACCTTCACGGAAATAATAGCGATAATCGTCTAAATCGACGTAATAGCCGTTATATCCGTAAGTCGCGTCTTCATAGGCGTAACTGCCGTTATAGCTGTATCCCCAACTATCCTCGCGGTCAGCCTGTCCGGCGCGAAAGCCTTCTTCGTAACCGTAATTTACAGCCTGCCGGAGCATTTCCGCGCCATACTGGCTGGTGTAATAAGAACTTCCGCCGCGATTGTAGCGGTAGTTGTAACTCAGATTGTTATACGCGCTCCACTGCTGGAGGCGAAGCTGGTCTTGACGCAGGCGTTCGTAATATCTCTGCTGGTAACGAATCTGCGCGCGCCGGCGCTGCTGTTCGAGTTGGCGCTGACGCTGCTGTTCAAGCCGCTGCACCTGTTGCCATTGCTGACGCGAATCAATCAAGCGACGCTGTTCAAACTGTCTTTGCTGGCGTGAAAGCTGTTCCTGACGCTCGCGCTGCTGACGCTGCCAATCCTGTTGCTGATTCTGCTGCTGATTCTGTTGCTGCTGTCGAAGCTGCCCGTCATTTCGAGTTGTTCGCTGACGCTGCTGTTGAATCTGCTGCTCCTGAATCTGTTGTTGACGCTTCCGATTTTGAGTCTCCTGCTGTTGTTGCTGTTGTTGCTGTTGATTCCGAATCTGCTGTTCTTCGAGCTGGCGCTGGCGACGTTGATTCTGAACTTCCTGCTGTTGCCGCTGATTTCTGATTTGCTGTTCTTCCAACTGCTGTTGGCGACGCTGATTCTGTGCCTGCTGCTGTTGTTCCTGACGTTGTCTCTGCTCGCTTTGAAGCTGAGTTTGACGCTGAGCCTCGCGTTCTTTCCGCTGCTGTTGCTGCTGCGCCTCTCTCTGCTGATTTTGCTGTTCCTGTTTTTGTTCCTGACTTTGAATTTCGTCCTGCCGACGGTTATTG
>JBARIW010000085.1:0-2294 GCA_049799955.1 Pyrinomonadaceae bacterium | reverse complement strand
CTCAACCCTAGCAACCGGGTTGTCAGTCGATCGACTAAATTACTTGCCCGCAAAACTCAACCAGCCCGTCTTAAATCCAGCAAAAAATTCTTGAGCGACAAAACCTCTGGTATCTGAGTGCAACTCGCTAAAAACCTGAATTGCATCACCCCCTCGAACTCCGGCTAGTTTTTCCCTCACCACTTCCAGATGATCTAAATCGTCAATTTTGCCCAATGCAGACTTAGTTCCCGATTTACTCGACTTCCTGATTTGACTGTTTTCCTTGAGCAAGCGGTTGGAAGTACGGTAAGGGATATAGTCCAGAGGGTTGTAACCCGTGCACCGCAAAAGTAAAAAACAAGCCCAAGAATACTTTCCTCCCAGAATCGCTGCAATTATCTCATCCAATTGTTCTGGTTTGATTCCAACTTGGGAATGATTGGCAGAATGGTGAAATTGCGAGTTCATTAACTTTATCCTGTTTTGTGTAAATTGGTTGACTGTTGACTGTTGACTGCTGACTGCTGACTGCTGACTGTTGACTGCTGACTAATGACTAATTTCTACAAACTCATGCCGCCCTTTTGTAGTTGCTTGAGGGGATCGAGCAAAATGTCGGCTATGGAACGCTGGCGGATAACAATTTCCGCAGTAGCTGTCTGGCCAGCTTTGAGTTTCCAGGTTTGATTGTTGGCTTTGACTGAGTCTCGATCGATACTCACTTCCACCCGGTAAAAAACACCCAATCGCTCGTCTGTTTTGGCATCCGGCGAAATCGATACAACTTTTCCCGGAATCACGCCGTAATTTTGATAGGGAAAAGCATCGAATTTGACTTGTACTGGCATTCCGGTTTTGACAAAACCCGCTTCTCGGTTCGGCAAACTCACTTCCAGCACTAGCGGAGCGTGATTCGGAGTCACTTCTGCAATAGTTTCGCCCGGTTGCACGACTTCGCCGGTGTTGTGAATGTTGAGCGCGGAAATTACTCCGGTGACGGGTGCGTAGATAAATCTTTGTTTGAGCTTATTTTTAGCTTGATCGAGCAGGGTTTTGGTTTCGGCAATTTTGGATTTGGCTTGATTTAATTCCATTTCTAACTGCTGAATTTTTTGCTCTTTTTCTAACTGCGTTTGGCGCGCTGCGGCTTGTTTGCTGGAGGCTTCGGCTTGCAGCCGATCGACTTCTGCCATTTGTTCTGTTAATTGGCCTTGCATTTTGCCGATCGAATTAATTCGATCGCGCAAACCTTGCTCGACTTCAAACAGCTTTTCCTTAACCTGAGTTGTATCCGACAGTTGACTCCTGAGGGCAGCACTTTGCCTGTCGCGCACGGTTTGCTCGACCTCAAATACTCGCTCGTCAGCCTGAGTTGCCTCCCCCAACTGGCTTCTAATAACGGCATTTTCGCTTTCTCGCATAGCTTCCTCAGCTTGAAACAAAACATCTTTTGACAGCGCTCCCTCCTCTACCAAAGGTTTGAGCCGCGCTATCCGCTCTTTGTGAGCCGCCGCTTTTGCTTGCAACCCGGCCAACAAATCTTGGCTCTTATTTTGCAGCGGTTTCACCTGCTCGCGCCTAGCCTGTTGAGAAGTGACATCGGTTTTCAGTTGCGATAACAGATTTTCTGCCTGTTTTTCCAGAGGTTTGAGCTGTTGCTTGCGCGCTTGCTGAGAGACTACATCTGCTTGCAACTGCTCGATTTGAGACTGCGTGGTAGCCACTGAAGCGCGAGCCCCATCGATCGCAGCTTGGGCCCCTTGCTGCTCTGCAGCAGCAATAGCTTGGCTCGCTTCAGCTTCCAGTCGAGTTCTCTCGATCAAACTAATCTGCTGCACCAATTGAATCCGATCGGCGCCCAGAATTTTCTCAAGACGCTCCACCTCGCTCGAAGCAGTGGACGGGTCTAATTCCGCCAATAATTGTCCTGCTTTGATTTTTTGACCTTCTTTGATAGCGAGGTTAATAATTTTTCCCGTCTCCGTCGGATGAATTTTGTAAACAGCACCTTTGGGAACTAATTTGCCCTGAGCATGACCAACTTGGTCAATTTTCCCCAAAGTTGCCCACGCTCCAAAAGCTACAGAAAAAACCATTCCTCCTAGTATCAACCGCTGGGGAAAAGATACTGCAGGCTGGTCGAGTACCGAGTGCAAAGAAGTAGACCAATTATCAGCATCATGCTGCTGGAACTTCGCAGTATTGATACCGTCATTAGTTTGAGAGGAGCGATTTTGAGATTCGACCACTTCTAAATATCGGTCTTTTTTTATGGCTTTGTTTTCTGGGGTTGAAGCTACGCCCCCATAAAC
>JBARIW010000084.1:0-117885 GCA_049799955.1 Pyrinomonadaceae bacterium | reverse complement strand
TGCCCCCGGTAGGATTCGAACCTACAGCCAACAGATTATGCTTACCCGCTACGGCTTTCGCCGCCCGTTTCCGGTTTGTGGTCTGGACTTTCTCTTCTCTTTTGAAAGAGTCTGCCGTCAAGTCTCTACACCTTCCTCAAAACTGAGGCTTGGCTCGGGATTGCCGTTCGTTTTTTAGGCGCTTAGGTTTCCCCGAATTTGACAGATTCTACTAAAATGCTTTTATCGGCAATTTAGCAACCCGTTTTGCGTAAAACCTTGTGAAAATTTCATTTAGGTTTCACGCGCTTAAGTCTGCTGCTCTAACCGTTGAGCTACAGGGGCGCAAGTTTTATAGTTTAGTAGAAACTTTCTTTTTCCGCAAATACATTTTTATTGCAGAAGCGATTCGAAAATTACTGACTCAAGAATCCGCTTTCGTTTGCTGCCGAGATTCTGCCGCGCGTCGTCCGTCATTTCCATTCCGTATTCGCTTTCGAGAGTTTTTTCCGCCTCTTCGTCCGTCATATTTTTTAGAAGGCTTTCGAGAATGAACGAATCGAGGTCGCCGAAATCATTAATGCCGAGCGCGTTTGGAATATTTAAGCCGAGAACGCGCGTCTGCGCCAAATCAAATGTCCAGTCGAGAACTTTGTCGAGCGGCTCGCTGTCGGGAAAACGCTGTTTTATCAAGGAGAAAATTCGTTCTTTGCCTTCGACATTCATCAAAAGCGCGAGAAAAAAGCGATGTTCCGGCTCGGTGATAAAGCTCCGGCGGCGGACGATTTCATCGACTTTTTGCTGGTGCGCGAAGACTTTCGGAAAGATATTCGCCCGCTCGCCGTGCCGGTTTCTGACCGTTTCGAGAAGCGCTTCAAAACGATTTTGCGGCGCGTCGAGATTAAAAACGCGGTCAACTTCGTTTGACTGAAAATAGTGCCTGACGGTCGAGAGAATCACGAAAGAAGTCTGAAAATCGGATTTCTCCAGCAAGCCCTTGATAAATTTATCGGTGTCGGGATGTTTCGAGCGAATCAGCGCCGTGATGCTCTGTATTTTCTTGAGCGTGTTCGGCTCTTCAAAAAACGGGTCAATCGCCAGAAACGGTTTGTGATACGAATACTGCGGCAGAAACATCGGGCTTTTGTGCGTGCGGACAACAATCGTCGCCGAAGGCTGTTCGAGATGAAAAAGCCCGTGAATATAAGGCTTTCCTGCCCAAATCGGCTGAACGTCGCCGACCTGTAAAAGCTCGCACAGCTTCAGATTTATCTCGCCGATTTCCGTAAAAGTGTTGACGCTCTCGCTTCGCTCAAAATCGTACCAGCTATGCAGGCTCGAACCGTGCAGAACCTGAAACGCGCCGCAGAAAGCGTGCTGGTGAATGGCGGTCGTGCCTTCGAGCCAGAAATAAACGTCGATGTGAAAACGCGGAGAATTGTAAATCGTAATCGGCGGGTCAGCGAATTTGGCGTAAACATCCTGCTGAACGGGCAGAATCGTTTCATTCAAAGTCCATTCAATCACGTCCCACGCCGACATTTTTTCGGGAAGACGCGCCGCTTTCAGCCTGTCGGCGGCAATTTCGGGAAAAAGCGTCTCGTCGTAATTTTTATCGCGCCAGAGGTTTTCGATTTCCGCGCCGAGCGTTTGGAATAATTCCATAAAATTTATTGGTTTTGATTAAAAGTCGGCGGCGGCGGCGGCGAAAATTGTCCCGCGGCTAAGACTTTGCCGAAACGAAGCTCCTGATTTTCGGTTACTTTCCTGACGATAAAAATTGCCAGCAAAGCCGCCGTCAGCGAAAAAACGCCCGCCATCAGAAAAGCCGCCGGAAAATATTCCGAAGGCTGCCCGCTCCGCTTATCAATCAGCGCGTCGCCGACACGAAAGGCGACATTGGAAATTAAATAAGTCGCCCACCAGAAGGTGATAAGCGCGGGCGTGTCCGGGCTGGTTTGGAGAAAACCCGTTTCCGCGTCAAAATTCGGGTCGCTTTCGTTATAAAGCTCGCGAACCGCCTGAAACGGCTTGACCAGATTTGCAAACGGAATAAACCACCAGCCGACCGCCCAACCGGGCGAAAATTCGAGGTTTTGCGCCTTTAACGCCGACAAATTGTTAAACGCGCGATATTCCCAAATCAAAAAGAAAACGATGGTGCCAAGCCGCAGAGGAATTTCCAGAATCGCGACTAAACCGATTAGCCCGACCCCGACATTCAGAGACCCGCCATGCCCCAAATCTAACTGAGAATCGGGAAAGAAAAGCATCACAATGCTCATTGTGATATAAAAGAGCGCGCATAACGCTAAGCCTCCGAAAAGCGCGATTGTTATATATGACAAGGTTTTTGGTGAACGATAAGTCTCACTGCTGAAAGAATTTGTCATCTGATTTATTATCTCCGAATTTGTTTTTTTGAATGTTTAGAGCTGTCTGATTTTCTCACAATAACCTGCAAAAGCGCCCGAAAAACATCACCGATTTTCTCATTTTTCGAGTCTCTGCACAAAATAATATACCTAAAACCTTTGTTTTGTAGCGGTAATCTGTTATATTTTGCCCAATTCTTTAAAAAATTCAAACAATACAAAGGGGAAATTAATGAACGATGCAATAAACGATAATCAAAAAGATTACGACCGGAGTTTTTTCGGACATCCGGGCGGATTGTCCACCTTGTTTTTCACCGAAATGTGGGAACGCTTCAGCTATTACGGAATGCGCGCGCTTCTCGTTCTATATATGGTCGCCGCTGTTAAAGACGGCGGATTAGGCTTTGAAACCGCGCAGGCGACGGCTATTTACGGGCTTTATACGGCTTCGGTTTATTTTCTGCCGCTAATCGGCGGATGGATTGCCGACAGGTTTATCGGCGCGAAACGTGCGACTTTAATCGGCGGCGTGATTATCTCGCTCGGACACTTTTCGCTGGCTGTACCGTCGCTTAGCTTTTTCTATTTAGGCTTGGTTTTAGTCGCTCTCGGAACGGGATTTTTGAAATCGAATATCAGCGCGATGGTCGGCGACCTTTACGAAGAGAGCGATGAGCGGCGCGACGGCGGATTTGCCATCTTCTATATGGGAATCAATCTCGGCGCATTTGCCGCGCCGCTGATTACCGGAGCTTTAGCCGCGTATAACTGGCATTGGGGATTTGCCGCCGCCGGCGTCGGAATGGTTCTCGGATTGATTCAATACGTCATCGGCAGGAAAAAGCTCGAAGGAGTCGGCGAGCCGCCCGTTAAAACCGCAGCCAGCACGAGCGCCGTTACGCCGGTTTATCTGGTCGAGGTCGGCGTGGTTGTCGCCCTCGCCGTCGCCGCTTTGCTTTATTGTTATTCGGCTTACGGCTTCGATTTCGCTCTCAAAACCGCGCTGATTCCAATTTTGGTCGTCGCCGGTTTAATCGTCGTAATTTTTACGGGAATGCAGGATAAACTTTCACTTGACGAATGGAAACGCATCGGAATTATTATCCTGTTATTCATATTTGCCTCGCTTTTCTGGGCGGGGTTTGAGCAGGCAGGTTCGAGTTTCAGCCTCTTTGCCGAACAGTTAACGCAAAGAACGGTTGGAAGTTTTGAAATTCCCGCCGCGTGGTTTCAGTCCGTCAACTCGATTTTTATCATCGCAATGGCTCCGCTGTTCTCGATAATGTGGGTAAAATGGGGCAGAAAACAGCCGAACGACGTTTTCAAGTTTGCGCTCGGTTTGTTTTTCCTCGCGCTCGGTTTCGTCGTCATGGCTTACGCTTCCGGTATGACGGGCGCGGGCAAAGTCAGCCCGATGTGGCTTGTCGTCGTTTATTTCCTGCATACCTGCGGAGAGCTTTTCTTATCGCCGGTCGGTCTGAGTTCGATGACGAAGCTCGCGCCGGGCAAAATGGTCGGTTTAATGCTCGGCGTTTGGTTTCTGGCGTCATCTCTCGGGAGTTTCGCCGCCGGACAAATCGCAGGCGGATTTGAACCGAAACAGGAAACGCTCGTCGGTATCTTTTGGAATCTCGCCATCGTCATCTTTATCGGCGCGGCGGTCGCGGTAGTTTTATCTTTCCTCGTCGGAGGATTTTTGAAATCCAGACAGCGAACCGAACAAGTTCCGATAGAACCGGCGTAATTTGTATATCGATTAAAACAAAAAGCCGCGCCGAAAATTCACCGCGCGGCTTTTTGTTTTCGGATTATTTGATTAAAAATTAACTTTTTCGCCCGACGAAATTTCCGCATTGATTTTTTGAATCGAATGAACCCGCCAGTCTTCTTTTGTTTCGGGAAAATCCGTTCGAAAATGCCCGCCGCGCGATTCCTCGCGCCACAGCGCGGCGGTTGCGATTAGTTTTGCCAGAGTTACGAAATTACGCGACGAAACGCTCAGATTCGCCTGCGCGATTTGTTCAAATTCGCTCAAAGCGCGCCGCAAAGAATCTTTATCGCGCAAAATCCCGACTCTTTCCCACATCACACGCTTGACGCGCTTTTTAACAGCCGTCGAGATTCCTGATTCAAGATTCAGAATTTCAGATTGCGGATTTCCCGATTTTAAATTTTGAATTTTGAATTTTGAATTTTCTTCATTTGAATTTTGAATTTTGAATTTTAAATTGTCTTCAATCGCCGCTTCACCCGCTCTCGCGCCGAAAACCAAGCCTTCGAGCAGAGAATTCGACGCCAGACGATTTGCGCCGTGAACGCCCGTACACGTTACTTCGCCCGCCGCATAAAGCCCCGAAACCGTTGTTCTGCCATGCAAATCCGTGCGAACGCCGCCCATGCAGTAATGCGAAGCGGGCGAAACCGGAAGCAAGTCTTTGGCGATATTCAGCCCGTAGAATTTGCACGTTTCATAAATTTTCGGAAAGCGTTCTTTGAGATATTCTTCGCTCAAAGCGGTCATATCCAGAAAAACATTGCGCGTTCCCGTCCGGCGCATTTCCGCGACAATCGAGCGCGAGACAATATCTCTCGGCGCTAATTCCAGGCGCTCGTCGTAGCGCGACATAAAACGCTCGCCGAATTTGTTTCGCAAAATTCCGCCTTCGCCGCGCATCGCTTCGGATAAAAGAAATCTGGGCGCGTTTTCCACGCTCAAAGCCGTCGGGTGAAACTGGATAAATTCCATATCAGCCATTTCCGCGCCCGCAAAATACGCCATCGCCATTCCGTCGCCGGTCGCAACCGGCGGATTTGTCGTGTGCTGGTAAAGCTGTCCCGCGCCGCCGGTGCAGAGAATTACGGCTTTTGCAAAAACTTCTCGCGGCGCGCGAAGAATCGGGTCGAGAAATCTCACGCCGACGCATCTTTCGCCCGCGACCAAAAGGCTTTCCGTATTGGCAAACGGCATCAAAACAATCGTTTTTTCCTGACGCGCGCGCGCAATCAGAGCGCGGACGATTTCCTTTCCGGTCGAATCGCCGTGCGCGTGCAGAATCCGGCGGCGCGAGTGCGCGGCTTCCTGCGTAAAAGCGAGTTTTCCGCCTTCGCGGTCAAACTCGATTCCCCAATCGATAAGCTGTTTAATGTAGCGCGTACCGTCGGTAACGAGCGTTTCGACCGCTTCCGTGTCGCAAAGTCCCGCGCCCGCAATTAACGTATCTTCTTCGTGAAGCTCGGCATTATCGTCGTCGGAAAGCACGACCGCGACGCCGCCCTGCGCGTATTCGGTGTTCGATTCGCTTGCTTTATCTTTCGTCAAAACCGTAACGCGCGCGCCGCTTTTTGCCAGCTCGATTGACGCGCGAAGCCCGGCAACGCCGCTTCCGATGACGATAAAATCTGTTTCCAAAGCCATAAAAATCAACTTTAACAAACCCGCCAATTCAAGTCTAAAGCAAAGCGTTTTTTATTTTTTCAAATTTTACCATTGACATACGAAATATTTCGTAGTAAATTCTTCGTAGATGTTGTTTGCCGTTAAGAATTATGAAAAAAGGACAAAAACAAAATAAACCGACAACAGCCGAACTGGAAATTCTCGACCTTCTCTGGGAACGCGAACAGGCGACCGTAAAGGAAATTCACGACATTCTGAATCAGCGAAAACCGACAATGTACACGACCGTTTTGAAGTTTATGCAGATTATGCATGAAAAAGGCTTGGTCGAGCGCGATGTGTCGAGCAAAGCTCACATTTATCGCGCCAAACAGACGCAGGATGAAACGCAGAAAAATCTCGTTTCGGATTTGCTCGAAAAAGCGTTTCGCGGCTCGGCTTTAAGGCTTGTTCAGCACGTTTTGGAAACGAAACCGGCGAGCGCGGAAGAGCTTTCGGAAATTCGCAAACTCATCGCGGAAGCAGAGGAGAAAAATAAATGAACATGGAAATCGTCGCCAACTCGACACTCATCGAAAACCTCGGCTGGACGCTGCTTCACTCGCTCTGGCAGATAGCTTTAATCGCGTTTATTTTGTTTCTGCTGCTGCGCGTTTTGCACAAATTTTCCGCAAATGCGCGTTATCTCGTTTCGGTTTTCGCGCTCGCGTTCGCGCTCGTTTTGCCCGTTGTTACATTCGTTCAAATATCTTCGAGTTCGAATTCGAATCTTTTATCAGACGAATATTCAGCCGCAAATAACGCGCGGGAAAAGGACAAAAATCTGCGCCGCGCCGAAAACTTCCCTGTTTTTACCGAGGCGAAAACGCAGGCTGCCGTTGCTGAATCAGAAAACGTTTTTCCTTCGATAGAGCATATTCAAAACTTTTTCGATAAAAATCTTTCCGTTTTTCTGCCGTTCGTCGTCGCTTTCTGGTTTTTCGGCGTCGCGCTTTTCGCGTTTCGCCTCGCGGGCGGCGTCTGGCAGCTTCATCAATACAAAACGAAGGAAATTGACGCGCCCGACACGCAATGGCAGGAAAAGTTTGCGGTCTTGTGCGAGAAATTAAAAATTAAGCGCAATGTGAAACTTCTCCAGTCGAATCTGGTCGAAACGCCGATTGTCGCGGGTTTTATAAAACCTTTGATTTTGATTCCGGCGGGCGTCTTTTTGCAGATAAGCCCGAACGAGCTTGAAACGATTATCGCGCACGAACTCGTACACATTCGGCGTTACGATTGCCTTGTAAATTTCGCGCAGAGCGCCGTTGAAGTCTTGTTTTTCTATCATCCGTGCGCGTGGTGGATTTCAAAAACGATTCGCGTCGAGCGCGAGTTTGCGGCTGATGAAGCGGTAATTGAAAGCTTTGGCGCATCGCGCCTTACTTACGCCAGCGCGCTGGCAAACTTAGAGGAAATTCGTCTGACGACGAACAAAACCGCGCCGCTGATTTTGGTAGCGGCAAATGGAGGTAATTTAATGCAAAGAATAACTAAAATTTTACAAAAAAATACCGAGAGAAGCTTCGCCAGTTCGCTTTGGACGGCATCGTTGGCTTTTGTGCTTATCTCGGCAGTTCTGCTAAGTGTATTTTCGGCTGGCTCGACCACTTTTGTCAATGCCCAATCGAAGACAAAGAATAAAAAACTGGCAATCGGCTTCGTCTCGATTCCGCCGGTTGACCGCACGGCAAATCCGCCGAAAGACGCGGACGCGACGATTCGCCTGATGATTGAAAAACTCAAATCACACAAAATTCCGGCAATCGGATTCGTGCAGGGCGGCATGATTTCCGACGGCGAAAAGCTTTTTCCGGTTCGCGCAAATATGGTTCGCCTCTGGCGCGACGCAGGGCTGGAAATCGGCATCGGCGGCTTCAAACACATCTGGTTTTACGACAATTCATATGACGATTATGTCGCAAACGTCGAGAAAAACGAGACGGTAACGAAAAAGATTCTGGCTGAGAAAAATCTGCCGCTTACGTTTTTCAGCTATCCGTTTCTAAACACCGGAAAATCCGCTGAAGACAGGGTTAAATTCGAATCATGGCTCGGCGCGCGCGGGCTTACGCCTGTAAAATACACGATTGACAACAACGAATGGATGTATTCCTACGCCTACGACATGGCTCGAAACGACAACGACATCGGCACGATGACCGGGATTCGCGTCGCGTTTATCAAATATATGTCGCAGATGTTCGACCATTACGAGGCTTATTCGCAGGAAATGTTCGGGCGCGACATCGCGCAGACGATGGTTTTATCGCCGAGCCGTCTGGTCGCGGATTCATCCGACGACCTTTTCGGAATGATTGAAAAACGTGGTTACAGCTATGTTTCGATGGAAGAAGCTTTAGCCGACGACGCTTACAAAACGCAGGAAAACTTCGGCGGCACGAAGGACTCAATCGGCAAATCGGGAATTTCGTGGTTTGAGCGTTGGACTCTGGCGCAAAGCAAGAAGCTGCGCGAAGAACCTAAAATCGACGAAAACGTTCAGAAAATCTGGGACGAAAACAAGTCGAAAAAATAAAGTTCGGAGTTCGCGCTTTAGCTTGTGATTCGGCGCAAAGCTAAAGCGTGAGTTCTAAAAAAAGCCTGTGCGATTTCTCACACAGGCTTTTTTTATTCGGCTCTTGCCAGAATTGGCTTCTCAAAGTTTTCTATTAATTTCCAGAAGATTATCAAACTTCCGTCCGTGTCTTTTCGATAAATCTTAAAAGCTACAAGAACATCCGCGTCATCAAAACTTATTGCGCGTAAAATATAAGTATGTGCGACAACTGCCGGAAAGCTTTGTTTGAATGAAAGACCGTTAACTTCATAATTTCGCACTTTAAGCTGCTCGACTCTGACATCGGGCAGACTTGTCGGCGGCTTGTAATTAACTAAGAAATTTACTTCGGCGGTTTCTTTATCTATGTCTGTAAGCGATATTTCGCCCAAATCGGCGAGAAATCCATAATCTGCGCCGGCAAAGCCTACTTTAAGATTGT
The DNA here is from genome assembly GCA_049799955.1 of Pyrinomonadaceae bacterium. GTDB lineage: Bacteria > Acidobacteriota > Blastocatellia > Pyrinomonadales > Pyrinomonadaceae > JBGTFE01. Next base: position 109,090 of record JBARIW010000084.1, on the reverse strand, counting down.
TCTGTTCCAGACCGATTTGCGCAATTTTCTGGTAATCGTGCGATTTTGTCGTGAACGAATAATAAGAACCGCCGCCCTGAATCGTAAATTTATGGTCGTATTTCTCTCTCGGAAGAATTCTGAAGACGCTGAAATTTTCTTTTTGAGCCTGTTTCAAATCTTTCTCATCCGGCTGGATAAAAGATTCTTCCAGAAGCTTGATTTGATTATTAAGCTCGTCGATTTTTTGTAATTTTTGCTCGCGCGTCAGTTCCTGACCGAAAGCGATTGAACCAAACAATAAAACAAAAACGAAAATTCCGGCTGATAATTTCATAAAACTCCTTATCAATAGAAAAAGCACTTTGACGTATTTGCTAAATGCAAACATATCAAAGTGCCTCGTAAAAAAGCAATAAAATTTTTACTCGGACGGAATATTCAGTTCCTGTCCCGGATAAATTTTATCGGGGTCGTCGAGCTTGTCGCGGTTGGCTTCAAATATTTTCATATAGCTGATGCCGTAATGCTGTCCGATTTTGCTTAAATTGTCGCCCGATTGGACGGTGTATGTGTTCGCCGTCGCTTCCGGCGCGTCGATGTTCAGAACCAGGTCGCCCGAACGATATTCCGGGTCGATGCGATTGTATTCGTCCCAGAGCCGCTTTTTATGCTCGGAGCTTGACGCCGAGCCTTCGATTTTTAAAAAGCCGTCGCCTTCGGTTACGTTCAGCCCGGAGATGCCGAGTTCGTTAGCCATGTCGATTAACGTTTGATATTTTTCTTGTACAGACATTTTTCCTTTTTCCTCCTCGATTATTTCTCGGTTATTTCGTTTTTAAACGGTTTTCCGGCTGCTTCCTGCGCGGTTTGAACGGCTTCCGCCAATTTTCCTTTCGGAACTGAACCGCGAAGCGTTGCGGGCGTCGTCGTCGCATCTACCGTTACGTCGTTAAAGCCTTTTTTCTTTAAAGCTTCTTCGGTTTTCGTCTTTAAAGTGTTATCGACCGCCGCCGTTTCGTTTGTCTTTGCAACCGGTGTCGGCGTAGCGGTAGCCGTCGTTTTATTGGCATTCGCGTTGGTATTGTCCTTGTTTCCGCCGCAGCCGCTGAGCAGCAGAAATGCGGCTAAACTAAGAATTACTAAAAATTTAAATCTCATTTTTCCTCCTGAAAATCTGTTTATTTCCCTTATCTTAAAAAATCGCAGATTAGTTCGTTAAATATCTGCTATTTTTCTTCAAATCATTTGAAAGCTTAGTCTAAAACATTTTCCGAAAAATTTCAGTTTTGTTTTAATAAAAAAACTTCTTCGGCGATTTTTTTTGCCAGCTCATAGGAATTCAATTCGGGTCTGACGATAAAATGCCAGTCTGCGAGACAGTAATAATTCCGCCGTTCTTCAAACAATTTCCGCGCGTGCCGCTTATTTTTGGCAATCGGTCGCTCGCGGCGCGAAAATTTGATGTTTTGCCAGCAATGCTCGAAGCTGGATTCAAGCCAGATGGTCGTGCAGTTGGATTGTTTGATAAGCTTTCGATTTTCCTCGGTCGTCCATGCGCCGCCGCCGAGCGCGATTATACGCGCGTCGGATTGAAGAATTTTTCGCAGATTTTTCGTTTCGATTTCACGAAAACGCGCTTCGCCGTCCCTGTTGATAATGTCGGCAATCGTGCGTTTTTCCGTCGCTTCGATAACCGAATCGAGGTCGAGCCGCTCGCATTTGAGCAAATACGCGAGATGCCGCGCGACAGTAGATTTGCCGACGCCCATAAAGCCTGTAAGAACAGTTTTCGGCGGCGAGTTTTCCATTTGGTTTAGAGTTGATTTTAGCGCAATGCGGTGAAGTAGCAAGCGCACAAGTAAGAATAGAATGCGGATGACGCGGATTTGGCGGCTTTTCACGGATAAATTTTTATTAAAGCCCGTGTAAAGCCGCGTCATCCGTGTCATCCGCGTTCTATTTCCTCCGAATTATTTCACGACTTTTGACAACACTTCAAAAAATTCCGGAAACGAAATGCCCGCGCTTTCCGCGCCTTCGATTTCGGTTTCGCCTTCGGCAAAAAGCGCGGCGACCGCAAAAGCCATCGCAATCCGGTGGTCGCCGAAAGAATCGATTTTTGCGCCCTTTAACGCGGATTTTTCGACGCGGAAACCGTCGGGAAATTCTTCGACGCGCGCGTTCATCCGCCGCAGATTTTCGACGACTGCCGCGATTCTGTCCGATTCTTTCACGCGAAGCTCGCCCGCGCCGCTGATTTCCAGACCGCTTTCGATTTGCGTTCCGAAAATGGCGAGAATCGGAATCTCGTCAATCAAATTGGCGATAATTTTGCCGCCGATTATGTTTGAATCGATTTTGGATTGAAGATTTTTATTTCCCGAAACGCGCAAAGCCCCGACGATTTCATTGCAAACTTCCCGCTTGCCCAAAATCTCGATTTCCGCGCCGAAGCTTTGTAAAACTTCGATAATAGCCGTTCGAGTCGGGTTCAAACCGACATTTTCGATAACGATTTCCGAAGTGTCGAGACACGCCGCCGCGACGATAAAAAACGCGGCTGAAGAAATATCCGAAGGAATCTGCAAATCGTTCGCCGCCAGTTTATCGCCGCCCGAAACCGATATTTTCAAACCTGATTCGGTTTTTTCGGTTTCAACATTCGCGCCGAACCAGCGCAGCATTCTTTCTGTGTGGTCGCGTGTCGCGCTTTCGATGACGCTTGTTTTCCCGTTTGAATTTAAACCAGCCAATAAAACGCAGGATTTTACCTGCGCGCTGGCGATGGGCAGCGTGTAGGAAATCGCCTGCAATGGATTTTTGCCGTAAATTTTCAGGGGCAGATGATTTTCCGTCGCTTCGATGCGCGCGCCCATCATTGAAAGCGGCTCGATAATTCGCTTCATCGGGCGTTTTGACAGAGATTCGTCGCCGGTCAAAATTGAATCGAAATTTTGACCGGCGAGAATTCCCGATAAAAGCCTGACGGTCGTTCCGCTGTTTCCGCAATCGAGCGGATTTTCAGGTTTTTGAAAGCCCGTTTTGCCGACGCCTTTTATAAAAACGCTTCGATTTTCTTTTCTAATTTCGACGCCTAAGCCTTGCAGACAGGAAAGCGTCGAAGCGCAGTCGGCGCTGGTCGCAAAATTTTCGATGCGCGTTTCGCCTTCCGCTAACGCCGAAACGAGCGCGGCGCGGTGCGAGATTGATTTGTCGCCGGGCAGGATTAATTTTCCTTTGAGACGGCTTGCGGGTTGAATTTTCATAAATTTAACAGCAGAAAAACTTAATTGTAATAAAAATTTCTTTTTCGCGCCCGAACTAATTTTAATTGCTTTCTTGACACAAACCCGTGAAAACATTTAACTTCAAATGATAAACCTGATGACAGCGGAAACTACCGAAATCAAATTACCGAGCCGGCTTGAGTCGATAGACGAGGCTGTCTCCGAGGCATTAAAATTTGCGAAAAGCGCGGGATTTTCAGACGAAGAAACATATCCGATTGATATGGCGGTGCGCGAAGCGGTCGCCAACGCCGTCAAACACGGAAATCTTTTGGATGAAACAAAGCTGGTCGAGATAGCGTTTAGCAGTTCTGACGGCGAATTTGAAGCGTCGGTTCGGGATTTCGGAAAAGGCTTTGCGGTCGAGGAAATTCCCGACCCGACCAACCCCGAAAATCTTTTAAAAGCTTCGGGCAGAGGCATTCTGTTTATCCGAACTTTTATGGATGAGGTTGAATGGTATAATCATCCCGAAGGCGGAACGATAATAAAAATGCGCAAAAAGCGCTAAATAATTTTTGCTGTTTGGACTTTTACTTACGATTTAGTCTAAAATTTGCAATCAAAACTTTTTAAAACAATTACGAGGAGATAAAAATGGCTGAACTTAACATTTCTGAACGTCAGGCGGGCGACATAACGATTCTCGACCTCGACGGCAAGGTAACTATCGGCGAAGGCAGCGTCGCGCTGCGCAGCACGATTCGTCGTCTTTTAGGCGAAGGCAAAACCAAAATTCTTCTGAATCTCGGCAGCGTCGGTTATGTCGATTCGAGCGGCATCGGTGAGCTTGTTTCCAGCTTTACGGCGGTCAGCAAAGAAGGCGGAACGCTGAAGCTTTTGAATCTGACGCAGAAAATTCAAGACCTTCTGGCGATTACCAAGCTTCTTACAGTTTTCGATGTCTTCGACAACGAAGGCGACGCGCTGAGCAGCTATAAATAAGAAAGAATTTAAGATTCAAAATTTAAGATTCGGGATTTAAGATTTAAGATTCAAGATTTGGGCTTTCAATTTTGAATTTTGAATCTTAAATCTCGAATCTTTTAATTTGAGGCGCTTGAAAAGCATCCCCGACATCAAAAAAAGCATCTTTAATATCGGAAAGACGCAAAATATGTGGAGATATTTCTAAGTTATTCCCCTTCGAACTCTTTGCTTATATTGCGTCTTTCTCTATTCACAGACACCAATGAAAAAAGCTTTATTTCTCGTTCTCGTCCTGATTTTCGCGCCGAATGTTTTCGCGCAAAACACGCAGCCGCAGGGTTTCGATTTGGCGCAGTTCGGCGTGCGAATCGAGCCTGACCGTCGTTTGATTACCGTGCTTGCATCGCTCGAAGCCGCCGGGCTGGAAACGCCTCTGACGGCGAAAGGCGAGGAATTTCGGAAGAAGATGCGCGCCGATTTGAAATTCGATAAAGAACTGGTTGATAAAATGAAGTCTTTTATCACGCAGTACAAAAATCGTCACCCGAAAGCGACTGACGCGCAGATTATCTCGCCTTTTATTTCGATGGCTTACACGCTCTCGCCCGCGCCGGATTTGCTTGAGCCTTCGCGCACGACCGATTTGCCCGGCGACCTTCTCGAAGTTCTCGATTTTTCGCCGCTGGTGCGCGAATTTTATCGCCGCTCCGGTCTGAGCGCGAATCTCGACGGCTACATCAAAGATTTCTACCAGAGCGCCGAAGCCGACCTGCGCGGCTCGAGCAGGCAGATGGTGCGCGAGCTGCTCGATTATCTGCACACAAAACCGGAAATTACATACATCGAAAGAGTAAAAGTTCAGGTAAAAACAGGCAAGAACAAAGCCATCGAAAAATATGAGCCGCGCGAGCGCGAGCGCCGTTTTTACATCGTGCCCGAGCTTTTGACGCCGAAAGGAACAATTAATTTTATCAATATCGGCGACGATTATTACGCGGTCGTGCCGCCGGAGACGAATCTGAGCGCGTCGGAAGTGCGCAACGCTTACCTGCAATTCGTGATTGACCCGCTTGTCTTGAAATACGCGAAAGATATTTCGACTTTACGCGACGGCATCAAGACTTTGCTCGACGAGCGAAGATTATCTAATCCGAACGTCTCGCCCGATGTTTTTCTGGCGGTTTCGCGCTCGCTCGTCGCGGCGGTTGACGCGCGGCAGGTCGAGTTCGAAAGGGTACGTCTCGCTACGTCGCAGGCGCGCCAGAAAATCGATTTGATGAAAACGAACGAGGACAAATTAAAAGTTTCCGAAGAGCTTAAAGCACTCAAGCAATATTTTGCCGACGATACGGCGCAGAGGCTTTCCGAAGCTTATGAGCGCGGCGCGGTGCTCGCGTTTTACTTTGCGAATGCGCTGAAAGGCTCGGAAGACGCGGGTTTTGACATTGCAGGCTCTCTGCGCGATATAATTTTGTCGCTCGACGCGACCAAAGAAACAAATCGTCTAACGGAGTTTGCCGAAGCCAGACGACGCGCCGAAGACCGGCGAAAAGCAAACGCCGTGCAGCCGAAGATTATCGAAAATCCGGTAACCGTGAGGCTTCTCGCCATCGACAAAATCATCAACGACAAAAAATATCCGGCAGCCGACGCCGAATTGAAAAAGCTTCTGGAAGAATACCCAACCGAATCGACGCGAATTTATTACGCGCTCGGGCGCGTTTCCAGCCTTTCCGCCGAAGGTTTGCCGAAAGAAGACATCCAGACGCGCAATCTTCGTCTTTTGGAAGCGAAAACCGCATATACAAACGTGATTCGCTCGGCGACGCCCGACACGGACACAGCTCTGCTTTCGCTTTCGTATGTCGCGCTGGGAAGAATTTACGAATTTTACGACCAGAACGAATACGCCGTTAAAATCTACGAAACCGCCATAAAAATTGGCGACGTTGCGGGCGGCGCGTATAAGGAAGCGGTCGAAGCGAGAGAGAGATTGATGAAGAAGTGATAAGTGATAGGTGATAGGTGATAGGTAAAGACAGTTTCTTTCCTATCACCTATCACCTATCACCTATTACCTATCACGCTTATGAAAAAACTTACGATTGCCGTCCTGATTTCTCTTTCACTTTCGCCTGTTTTCGGGCAGAAAATTATCAATCAGTCTTCGGAAGCAGCCGCGACGGTTTCGATTCCGAACGCGCCGACGATTTCCGACAACGAATGGAAGATTTTGACCGACGCTCTGACGGCTGAAAATTGGGACACTTCCGCTTTTTACGCCGGAAATCTTCTGAACCGTCTGAAGGTTGACAACGAGCGGCGGCAAATCGCGCAGCTCCGGTATTTTTATCTTTTCTCGCTCGCCGGACGGATTCACAAAGCGCGCGACGCGGGCAAAAAGACGAACGAAGAAGAAGCGTGGCGAGAACTCGACAAAGCCGTGAACGCGCTCATCGGCAAGGAATTCCTGCTTCCGCCGCGCGAATATCGAAATAGCTGCGAAAAGGTTTTAAATTTTGTCTGCCCGGTTCAAAATAATGAGAAAGCCGTTCGAACGGCGGCGACGAACAAGGACGGAACGGCTATTCATTCGTTCGATTACGTCGTGTTCGAGAAAAAAGTAGATTTGAAAACGTATCTCGACAAACAGGTTTTTCTCGGCGGAACGCTGAAAAAGGTCGAGTTTAACGACGAGCTTTCGGAAAAACAGCCGTGGGTGATGTACCTGATTTTCGAAAAAGGCTTCGTCCGCGTTATTCTCAGCGAATAAAATAAAAAGAGGCTCGTTAAAGCCTCTTTTTCATAAATCTCAACTTTCCCGTCAAATTAAAATTCGACCTTATTGTCAATAATTATCTTGGAAACGCTAAAATCGAAAGACCTTGGAACAAGGTAGCCGTAGTCGTTATTCATATCCAGCAGCGAGTTGTCAAAGAGGAATTTAAACTCCTTGGTTTCGGTCGTCAGCAGCGGATTGCCGTTTTCATCCGTTCGCTTGAAAAAGAAAATAGCCGGGTCGCCCGTGCCTTTCGGCGGCGTAAACTGCGCTACTTCGCGTCTTTCGCCTTTGTCATTAACCAACCAGACTTTGCCTTTGAAATCTTCAAATTTCATTTCCTGAAATAACCCGTCGTCTATCGATGCCGATGTGTCCTTCCACTTGGTTAAAGTAACTACATAATAATTCTGACAAATCGCGCAATTTAAAAGGACTTTTTGCGATTCGTCAAATTTCTTCCGGTCGTCTTCTTTCATCTTGTCATAACCGGCTTGGATTTGCCGCAGTCTGACAAGCGCCTGCCGCACGGGCAAAGCCGAATGAAGCCTGATGACAACGGGCGGAATCGTTTGAATAACGGAGGTTCTTCCGCGCTCGTTTCCGCTCATTCTTGTGTCGGACTGCTCTCTATTCTGCTGCTGCTGAGAAAGCGCGGTTAAGGCTCTGGTCGATTGATACTGGTCGGCAAAAGGCTTGGCGGATACAATTTTCATCGCCTCTTCCTGACTCCATTGCTGATATGGTTTTTCTAAAGTTTTTTGAACGTTCTGCCCGTATGTATTGGCTGAGAGGCACAATATACATGCAAACAACATTAATTTTATTAATTTCATAATCTTTTATACTTCCTGACTGATAAAATTTTGTTGGTAAAAATCTAATCGGTAAATGTATATTAAATCAAATTTCTAATCAAGTCTTAATCGTGTGTTTTGGTAATTTCCAACGCATAAAATTCAACCGTCCGCTTATTTTTCTTCCGGCACGGGTCTCGCGCGTTTCGAATTCGTTTGATGCTTTAAAATAAAAGATTGCGCCATAAAAAAAGATTTTTGCTAAAATAAACGAATGGCAGTTGATAATGACAGGAAAGCTTATCTCGGTATGGAGCGCGGCGAAAAATCCGTGAAATACATTGCGAAAGTGTTTGGCAAACCGCCCTGTGAAATTACCAGACAGCAATACAACGCTATCGTCAAAGCGCTCAGCGCGCAGGATTGGCGGCATACCGAAGAGGACGAAACAACCGTCATCAACAACATCATCTGCAAACAGTTAAAACCTGCCGAAACGGAAGAATAATTATCTTTCCTTTTTATAAAGCTTCGGATAGTTAATCGAAGCCGTTGCCAGAACCGTTAAAAGCAGAAAGAAAAATGCGTTTGCGGGCGTGCGAAGCGGGAAATCGAAAAAGCTGTGAATCAGAATCCCGAAACAGCCCGCCAGCGCGCCGATTGCGGCGCTGCGGCGATAACGGTCTGTCGCTTTGCCGATGATTTTCGCGCCTTTTCGGAAAAGCATGTAAATAAAAGCGGCGATGCAGCCAAAGCCGAGAATTCCCGCGTCGGCTAAGATTTGCAGATAATCGTTGTGCGCCTGTTCGACGCGCAGCGCGCCGTTCCACGTATCGTAATGCGTGTAAGCCGTGCCGAAAGCGTTTAATCCGACGCCTAAAATCGGGTAGTCGAGAATGATTTTAAGGGCGATTTGCCAGAAATGAGTTCTGCCGTTGCTGATGTCGGCTTGCGCGTTTTGCAAGCCTGTTCCGCGAAGCAGCGATTCGTCGCCGCCGAGCAGGACAACAGCGCCGAATAAAACTAAAATCAAGGCGATGCCGCCGCCGATTAGCGCGAAATTGCGCCGGAAAATTTTCGCCGTATCCGAATTTTCGGTGTCCGGTTTTTGCAGCAGATTCGCCGCGATGACAAAACCGAAAACGCCCAAAACACTTAAAAATCCACCGCGCGAGCCGGTTAAAACAATCGCGATTCCCATTAAGACAATGGCGATTAGAAGAAGCCATGTTAAATCTTTTTTAGTCGCTTTGCCGAAAAGCAGCGCGAGCGTCAAGCCGATGGTCATCTCCATAAACGCGGCGAAATGGTGCTGGTTGACAAACGAGGCAAACGGAATCGCCTGCGGGCTCGGGCGCAGACCGTAAATCGCTTCAAGATTGGCGAGCCGCTGCAAAATGCCGAAAAAAGCCATTAGCGCGCCGAAAATTATGATTACCGAAAGTGTTCTCCGCAGGCGTTTTTGGTCATTGATAAAGACGAGCGCGGCGGCAAAAAAGATAAAGTAAATAACAAGCAAAATCACACCAAAGCGCGTTAAATAAGGGTCGAGCGAGAGCGAAGTCGATGCCGGAATATCAAGCAAACCGGCGTAAACACTCGCGCTTCGAAGCGGCAGAAGCTGGACTAAACCGATTAAAAGCAGCCCGAGAACGGGAAGCTGAAGCGTGTTTGCGCTAAACCTGAATTCGTTTTTTTGCCACGCGTCGATTATCCAGAAAATTGCGATAAGCGCGGCGAAAACCGACAAAATGCCCACAGCCCAATTATCGACCGCGCCGTATGCAATCGCCGAAAAAATCGGGACGGCGCAAAGAAAAAAGAAAATCACGCCGCTCAGACGCGAAGGTTTTTCTTTGACAATCGTGGCGTCAAACCACTCGGAAGAGCTTGAAACGCCGTTAGTTTTATTTTCTTCTGGCATTATGTTCAGTAATAAAATTTAATCTTTATGCCTTTGCGAACTTTGCGCCTTTGCGGGAAATTTCTTCTAATTAATTGAAAAATCATCAAACCAGATGCTGCCCGAAATCGGGCAAATCACCGATTTACAGCCGTCGCGCGCGAGGCGAACGGTTACGGCGTCCATATTTTCCGGCGCTGTAAAATCAGCCTTTAAGCTTGTCCAGTCCGCATTTACCGAAACCGCAGCAGTCGTCGCCAGAACTTTTCCGTCGGCGTCGGCGATTTCCCATTTGAGCGTCGCCGAAGCTTTCAGGTCTGATTTATAAAATGCTTCGAAATTGTATTTTCTGCCCGGTTCGACCGCGACCACTTGTGAAATATTGCGAAAATCCTTTCCGTCGGACGAATTAAAAATAAGCAGAAGACTCAAAGCGCCGCCGTGTTTTTGCGCGTCGTTCGGACCGATTCGCGGCTGCGCGCCTTCGGCAATCTGCCACTCAAAGACGTTCGGATTCGAAGGATTGATTTTTTCCTCAAAACCGCCGTCGGTTATTTTTCCGACAGCCTGATTTGCCGAGCCTGCCTGATTTTGAAACTGCAAAGCGGCGCGATATTTTTTCGCCGCAATCATTTCCCTGTAAAGCTCTTCGCCGGTTTGTTTGAAAGTCGTCTTTCTATCGTTTTCGGGCAAAGCGTTCCAGATTTGGAGAGCTTCGTCAAAACGCTTTTGCTTTGACAAAAACGCGGCAAGCGCGGAATTCAGCGCGGCTGAATCGCCAAGATTTTGTTTTATCTGCGCGAGGTCGCCGTCTAAAATTTGCCACGCCGTCGAAACCGCCGGAGCGACGTATTTCGAATCATTTGCGACCGATTTGCGAATCTCATCGAAAGCTTCTTCAGTTTTTCCCTGACGAAGAAGCGCGTTTCCGAGAGTCCATTGCGCTTCCGAATAGTTCGGAGCAAGCTCAAGCGCTTTTCGCAAAGCTTTTTCCGCGCCCGCCGCGTCGCCGCTGCGCTCGCGCGCTTTGCCGAGCGCCAGCCAGAGGCGAAAATCGTTTGGCGAGAACGCCGTCGCCATCTCATATTCCGCCACAGATTTCGTAAAATCTTCCATCACAAACGATTTTTCGTTGACGACGGCTAAAGCGTAATGAGTCTGCGGGTCGTTCGGCGCTAAATAAACCGCCAGCTCGGCTAAATCTTTCGGCGCGGCGCGTTCCGCGTTATAACCGGATTGCACCGCAATCGTATTGGCGAAAGACCACTTCGCAAAGTAAAACGCGCCCGCCAGACACAGCAAAACAGCGGCGAGCAAAGCTATGCGTTTGGCGGGAGATTCGAGTTTGATAGTTTTTATCATCCGTTCAAGATTCAAGATTTAAGATTCGAGATTTAAGATTTAAGATTTAAGATTCAAGATTCAAGATTCAAGATTCAAGATTTAAGATTGGTTTCCGACTTCAAATCTTGAATTTTGAATCTTGAATTTTGAATCTCGAATCTTAAATTTATTCAAAATCTACCGGCTCGATTTTTAGTTGAGCGCGTTTTAGCGAAACGTCGGCTTCGCGGCAGATTTCCCTGACATCGTCGAGTCTTTCGGGTGAAATATTTCGGAAGGAAATCAGAATTTCCTGCACGTTGCGCTCGCGGCAAATGGCGGCGAGCGAGCCGTTGCCGCCAAAAACCTTTAAGCCGTGAATTACTTTGTCTTTTTTAAGCGGGTCGTCGTCAACAAATCCGATTGGCGCGTAATTCCAATGCGGATTATTTTTCAACTCGCGAAGAACCATCTCGCCGCCGTCGCCCGCGCCGTAAATCAAAACCTTATGCCCGTCGCCGCCCGAAGGCGACGGTAAAAGCTGCCGGAAAAAGCGAAAAGCCATCCGGCTCATCGCCAGCGCCGCAAGCAGAATAACTCCGTCCAGAACAAAAACCGCGCGCGAAAAATTCTGGAATCGATAAAGCAGAAGAATTGCCAGAAGGCTCAGGATTGAGCCGAGCGCCGCGCCTTTCGCAAAAGTTATCAAATCGTTAATGCTCGTATAGCGCCAGATGCCGCGATAAACTCCGACGACGAGAAATGCCGCCAGCTTCAGAACAATCAAAACCGGCAGGGTTTTAAGAAAAAGATTCCAGTTATCCGTGTTTTCCAGCTCGCCGAAAAGCAGGATATAAGCGCAGTAATATGAAAGCGCGATTAGAAAAACGTCTAAGAAAACCTCGAAAACACGCCGCTTGTGAGAGAAATTCAGCAAAAACCCGAAAACCGCGCCTGTTTGCAGCGCAAGGTCTTCCTGCTGTTCCTCGTAAACCTTCACCTTTGAGAGATAAACGCCGATAATCGTCAGGACAATCGTAAAAAACGCGATTAAAGCGAGACTCTGCGTCGGCTGCAATTCGCGGATATAGAGCGACAAAATGCCTGCCAGAATCGCAAAACCGTAAAGCATCAAAACCGCGCTGCGCTCCGAAAGTCCGAGCGCGACGAGCCGGTGCGAGGTGTGGTCGCGCCCGCCCTGCGACGCCTTTCGTCCCCAGAGCTTTCTTATAACCGTAACAAAAGTCGTATCAAAAATCGGCACGAAAAGAATCAAAGCCGGAACCGCCAGAATCGTTACGACGCCGCGCGAGCGCCCGCCGACCTGCGTTAAAAGTACCGAGCTTGAGAGCAGAAATCCGACGAACATCGAGCCGCAGTCGCCCATAAAAATCGAAGCCGGATTAAAATTAAAAACCAGAAATCCGACGAGCGCGCCGGTAAAAGTCAGAATCAGCGCCATCTCGTTCGACTGTCCGCTCGCGCCGAAACCGATTGCGAGCGAAAATGCCGCAATCGCGGCGATTCCAGCTGCCAAGCCGTCCATATTGTCGAGCAGATTTATCGCGTTGGTGATGCCGATAAGCCAGAAAATCGTCAGCCCGATATTGATTATCGGCGAATCCGTCCACGGCAGCATCATACCCGAACCGATAACGATTGCCGTGCCGATAAGCTGTCCGATAAGTTTCTGATAAGGCTTGATGTGCAGAATGTCGTCGATTAAGCCGACCAGAAAAAGAAACGAGCTTCCGCCTAAAATCACCCAGGACTCGCGTGTATGTTCAACCAAAAACAAATATGCGATGACGGTTGCCAGAAAAATGGCGACGCCGCCCATCATTGCCGTCGGGCGTTTGTGCCAGCGGTCTGATTTCGGCTTGGCGACAAAGCCGAAGCGACCGGCAAGCTCGCGCACGGCAAAAGTCAGCCCGATTGATAGGGCAAAACTGATTATCGCAACTGTGAAGGGACTGGATAACATTAAACTCTAGGGGGTTTATATACTTGAACTTATTACAAATTAATTTCAACTTAAAAGCAAGCGGTTACGACTGGTAATTTACGAAATATTTAATTTTTGATAAAGCCTTTTTATATCCCGGACGAGCCTTTGTTTGGAGTAATTTTCCCCGACGAAGCGTTTTCCGGCGGAACTCATTTTTTCGCGCTCGCCGCCATTCTTCGCCAGATAAATCAAGCCTTTATAAAAACTTTCCGGGTCATTCGATTCGGCGGACGCGCCGCGCTCGCAGACTTTAAACCCGTCTTTTTCCGCGCGGACTTTGCCGAGAAGGTCAATCACGCCGCCGACCGAAGTTGAGATAATCGCTTTTTCGTTTGCCATCGCCTCAATCAGCGAAAGCGGCGTGCCTTCATTCAAAGAAGTTAAAGCGACAATGTCCAGACCGGCGTAAAAAATATCCGCGTCTTCGCGGTTGCCGAGAAATTTCACAACGTCTTTTAAGCCAAGCTCGCCGGCTTCTTTTTCCAGACTCAAGCGCAAATTTCCGTCGCCGACAATAACAAATTTCAGATTCGGTAAATCCGGCGTTTTTCTTTCACGATAAAGCGCGGCGACTTTCAGAAAAAGCGAGATATTCTTGATTTCGGTTAATCTGCCGACGAATCCGACAATAATTTCGTCATCCTTCGCACCGATTTCCGCTCGCAGAATATTTCGTTTTTCGCGCGCATTTTCAAACGACTCCAAATCGATTCCGAGCGGAACGACTTCAAATTGTTCGACGCGCCCGACGCCGAATTTTCCGTGAATTTCGTCAAGCTGCTGGCGGCTGATGACGATGATTTTATCCGTCGCCAGACGCGCCAGAGCCTTTTCGATAAACAAAAAAAGCTTCGTCTTCGCGTTTCCGTAATAGCTGTGAAAAACGTGTCCGTGATAGGTGTGAACGAATTTTACGCGGCGCGGTTTGCCGACAAAAGTTTTCCACGTCAGCCAGCGATAAAGAAAACCCGCCGCGCGCCCGATTGTTCCGGCTTTTGCGGTGTGCGTGTGAATAACGTCGGGCTTTTCGCGCGTGATGCGGCGATAAACTTTCCAGAGCGAAACGATGTCTTTCGGTGAAAGCTCGCGGCTCATTTCGGGAATATAAACCGGCTCGACCCCGTTTGCGGCGGCGAAATAGCTCATATCTTCCTCGCCTTCGGGAACGGTTCCGGTCAGCAGAACTACTTGAAATCCTTCCGCATTCAAATCTTTCGTGAGCCAGACGACATGCCGCGCGGGTCCGCCGACATTGAGCCGCGCAATAATACGAACTATTTTCATCTAAAACTCTTAAAAGCCAGCAGGCGATAAACTAAACGCGACCTCGGTTTTTACAAACCTCGGCGGCATTTGGCTGCACGATTGTGCGGGAAGCTCGCTACCGCCTGCTGACGTTTTTAAGTCTTGAAAGTCTGGGAAGTCTCGAAAGTCTTGAAAGTCAAAACGCTTTCTTCCCAGACTTCAGACTTCCAAGACTTCCCAGACTAAACTTAATCCATTTTATAAATCGTATTCGGGTCGTCTTCGTGGCGAATCTCGTCGATTTCTTCTTTTTTGCCTTCGCCCATATAAAGACGATTCGGGCAGTTTATCACCACGCCCTTTTCGGTTTCGCTTTCATTTTTATACGCGTGAACAACGCCTCGCGGCACAATCACCGCCATCGGATTGTCTTCGCCGACAATCAGCGTCATCACATTTTGAAAGGTCGGAGAATCTTTGCGATTGTCCCACATTCGAAGCTTAAAATTTCCCGTTCCGATAAAGCAAAACAAATCCGCCTGGTCAACGTGTTCATGCGGACCGCGCTGCGTGCCCGGCTCGGTTACCGAAAGATAAGCCATGACGGGATAAAACTCCTCAGATATTTCGTCATGGCGAAAAAGTTCGGCGAGCCAGCCGCGTTCATCCTTAAATTTTTTCAAAGGGTATGCGATGACATCGCGTATTTCGCCTTCTTTGAAAAATTCTTTTTCCTGTATTGTTTGTGTCATATTCAACTTTATTTTAAACGCGGCGAAAAACTATTCCGCATTCTTCGCCATTAAATTTTCGCGTGAAATCTCCGTGTTATTCGCGCCCGTTTCCGCCACCAGATTTGTCGCGTGAAGCAGGCTTTCGAAAGTTCCGGCGTCAGTCCACCAGCCTTCCAGCTCGTTCCACGTCATAACTCCCCGGTTGATATAGTCGTTGTTAACGTCAGTAATTTCCAGCTCGTTTCTTTCGGAAGGCTCCAATGTTCTGATAATATCGAAAACACGCGAATCATAAAAGTAAATACCGATGACGGCATAGTCGGACTTTGGATTTTGCGGTTTTTCCTCGATTTGCAAAACCCGCCCGCCGTCGAGTTCGGGAACGCCGAAACGCTGCGCGTCGTGAACTTTTTTGAGGAGAATCTTCGCGCCCGCGCCTTGTCTTTCATAATCTTCCTTTGCAGCACGGATATTTCCTTCGATAATATTGTCGCCGAGAACGACGCAAATCGATTCGTCATCGGCAAAATGCTCGACTAGCGAAAGCGCGTCGGCAATGCCGCCCTCGCCTTCCTGATACGTGTAATTCAGATGTTTTAAGCCGAAATCCTTGCCGTTTCCCAGAAGCTTGAGGAAATCTCCGGCAGAATTTCCGCCCGTAACAATCATTATGTCGTCGATTCCCGCGTTAACGAGCGTCTTTATCGGGTAATAAATCATCGGCTCGTCGTAAACCGGGAGAAGATGTTTGTTGGTAACTTTCGTGAGCGGCTTGAGGCGTGAGCCAAGACCGCCCGCTAAAACAATGCCTTTCATAATTTTTAATCAATAAATCTCTCGAACCAAAGCTCAAGCATCAAAAGCGTCCAGAGCTGAAATGCGTGGTCGCGTTCCGCGTTCGTATGCTCGCGGACGTATTTTTCAATCATTTCGCGCCGGACGATTCCGCGCGTCAGAGATTTTTCGGACAAAAGAATTTGCCGGACAAAATCCTTCATATCAGTGCGAAACCATTTGCCGATTGGCACGCCGAAACCCATTTTCCGGCGATAGACAACTTCTTTCGGGACAAGCCGCGCCGCAATTTTTTTGAGAAAAGATTTTGTTTCAAACCTGCGCGCTTTGATTTTTTCCGGCAAACTTGCGGCAAATTCTATCAGGTGATGGTCGAGAAACGGCGAGCGCGCTTCAAGCGAATTCGCCATCGAGGCAATATCGACTTTGACCAGCAAATCATTGGGCAGATACGTCATCTGGTCGGTCAAAAGCGTTGTGTCCAGAATGCCCGAGCCGTTTGCTTTTGCAAACCATTTTTCCAAAACTTCGGACGGATTGTTATTTGCGATTTCGCGCGAAAAATCTTCGGTGTAAAGCTCCCGTTTGGCGTCGCGGTCAAAGGTTGACATCCATCTGAAATAACGTTCGGTTCGCGGAAGATTTGCCGCCTGCAAAAATCTTTTCACGTCGCGGACGCGGCTTTTTTGAATTTCCGATGTCGGCACAAGATTAATCGGTTTTTCGATTAGAGCCTTTCTCAAAACCTTCGGCAGGCGATGATAAGTTTCAGCAATCCGCATCGCCGCATGACGCTCGTATCCGGCAAAGCTCTCGTCGCCGCCGTCGCCGTTTAAGGCAACCGTAACGTATTTTCTGGTTTCTTTTGAAACGTAATATGTCGGAATCGCGGAAGAATCCGCGTAAGGCTCGCCGTAATGCTCAACCAAAGTCGGCAAAACTTCCATCGCGTCGGGCTTAACGATAAATTCGTGATATTCCGCGCCGACGTGTTCGGCAACGCGTTTGGCGTATTTCAGCTCGCTGAAATCCTGTTCTTCAAACCCGATGGAAAAAGTTTTGACAGGCTGCGCGCTTTCCTGCGCCATCAGCGCGACGACGGTTGAAGAATCGACGCCGCCCGAAAGAAACGCGCCGAGCGGAACTTCGGAAATCATTCTCAGTTTGGTCGATTCGCGCAAAATCCGCAGAGTTTCTTCTTCGGCTTCGGTTTCGGAAATCTTGATTTTCTTTGAAAAATCGGGCTGCCAGTAGCGTTTTGTCTCCAGCGAGCCGTCCTTCCAGCGAAGCCAGTGCGCCGGTTCGAGCTTGCGGATTTGTTTAAAAGCCGTTTGCGGCGCGGGAACGCAAAGGTATGAAAGATAGCTGTCAATCGCTTCAAAATCGACTTCGCGCGAAATCGCCGGATGCGCGAGAAGTGCTTGAAATTCCGAGCCGAAAATCAAATCTCCGTTTGGCTGGTGCGAATAAAGAAGCGGTTTTTTTCCGAGCCGGTCTCTGGCGACGAATAAACTTTTGTCCGTTTCATCCCAGATTGCAAAAGCGAACATTCCGCGCAAATGCTGGACACAATCCGCTCCGTATTCGTCGTAAAGATGAATGATTGCTTCCGTGTCGGAATTTGTATAAAACTCGTGCCCGCGCCGTTCTAAATCTTCTCGAAGCTGCCTGTAATTATAAATTTCGCCGTTAAAGACAATCCATTTTGTGCGGTCGTGATTGTGAATCGGCTGTTTGCCGTGCGCGAGGTCGATAATCGAAAGGCGGCGCATGGCGAGCGCGGCGTTTTGGTGAAAGTAAAATCCGTCGTCGTCCGGTCCGCGATGCGTGATTGCCGCATTCATCCGCTCGATTATTTCGCGGCTCGCCGCGCCCGAATTATTATAAATTGTTCCGACAATTCCGCACATTCGTTTATTTTTTTCGCATCATTTTGCGATTTTCCTTTTTCTCCTGCCAGAGCGTCCAGCCGACGGCGATAAAAATAAACAGGAAAACCTGTATCTGCGCGCGCTGGCGATACGCCGTGCCGACATTGCCCTGAAAGATAGAATAGGCAATCGTCAGCAGCAATGTAAAAATCAAAATCGAAATCGCGTTGCGCAGGCGATTTTTTATCGTATACCAAAGCCCGCTCAAAAGAAGCGGAATCAAAGACCACCAGACCATCATTTCCGGCAGGGTAATGGCTTGACGAAAATTTGTTACCTGCCAGGGAAAAGGCGCGAACATTAAATATGAAAAACCTATCGGGAGAATCGAAATCGCGCCTCCGGTTGTCGATACGTCGATGTCCTCGCCATAACCGGATTCCGCCGTTGTTGCCAGCCCCTGACGGCTTATCTGCACTCTTTCAAGGCTTCCGAATTTCTCGAAGTCCGTCCCGGCAGTCTGAAAAACACCCAAATAACTCATTGCTATGCCGACAATGACGAGCGCGATAAAACCGCGCATAACTGACTTGGCTGAGCCGCTCGCGCCGATGATAAAACTGCCCGCCACGGCAATCGCCACCATGTAAAAAATATAAAATCTGAGCGAGAGAATACCAAAAAGCGACAAAATCAATATTCCGACTGCCGGATAGCTGAATTTTTTTTGCAGCTCCAAAACCATCGTCATCGACAAAACAAGCAGGAAAATAATCAAGCCGTCTTTCAAAAGCTGCGACGACCAGATAATAAATCCCGGAAAAAGCGCGACCAGAAGCGCCGAGATTTTCCCGACGCGGTGATTTTGGAAAATTTTATGCGAGCAGATATAAACCAGCGGAGCGGTCGCCGCGCCGATAACGGCGCAGAAAAATTGGGCGGCGAGAATGTTGTGCCCGACAATCAGGTAAATAAAAGCGACGAGGTAAGTCATTCCCCAACCCGCGCCGCTTGTCGCCAAAGCCCTTTGCGACAGCCAGTCATTGACGGAAACCTGTCCCGTCCAGACTTCCACCAATCTGTTTCCGAGAAAATCGTAGGTAGCGGCGTCCGCGCCGAAAAAATCGCGCATTTCGAAAATATGAATAAACGAGCCGAATAAAATACGGGCGATGAGCGCAGTCAGAAAAATATTGATGAGGAAATGATTGTCCCTATCCGTTCGACGAAGTAAGGCGATGACCGCGAACGAGACGACGACGACGACTAAGACGCCAGCCACGCCGTCAGGAAAAGTTGCCAACATTGCCGAAATAACGGTGAGGATGGTAAATATTGCTAAAATTCTGTTCATTTAGCTTTCTCTTGCGATGAAATAAATTCTTCTCCGGGTTTGCCTCTATCCGGGACAAACAACTTAATTGTATATTATTTTGAGCCGTTTCTATATATCTTCGGGTAAATCAGGGCGCGTTTTATATTCGGTCAGAAATTTACCGTCTTCATCCAAAGTCTTGACGACTTTCGCCGGAACTCCGGCAATCAGCTGATATTCAGCTTCAAACTTTTTAGTTATTACCGAACCGATGCCGACAATACATTTCGGCGGGATTTCGCCGCCCGGAGCAATTCTGATTTCCGAGCCGATATAGCTGTAGTCGCCAATGATTATCGGCTTAGTCTGCTGCCGGTTATGCGTCCAGAGCGAAGAATTTCTTCCGCCTAAAATCACCCGCTTTCCAAACTCCACACGGTCGGTAAAATCGATTTTATGAGATGCCGTAATCACGCTTCCGTCGCCGAGAATAAATCTCGGCTCGGCTGGCGTTACAATAACCGGGTCGGGTATCGAATTTATCTCATTCAGCCGGATAATTTCCGTATATCGCCCGAGTTTTATCTCGTCGCCGCCGCGAAAAATATTTATATGACCGATTCTGGCATGCTCTCCGATTGAAAGTTTCCTGATGCCGGTGAAAACATTCAAATGCCCGATTGAAACATTGTCTTCGATTATACATTCGCGCGCGTCTATCAAGCTGAAACCGATACGCACGTTTTTTCCGATTTTATAGCCGAAAAAAAGACGATATAGCGGACGCTTCAAAAATGAAGGAAGAATTGCGATTGAGCCGAGAAGCAATAACTTAATCTTACTCATTATTTAACTTATCTTACCGATAAATCCTGCTCGACGGTAATTAAGATTCTCAAATTAGACCGTTTAAATCATAAACGGCTTTGGCTTAAAAAGCTATTTATCCAAATTTAAAGACAAAAGCGCTTTAAATTGCGGCTTATGCCCTTCACCGCCTAAAAAAAGCTTGTATAAATATTCAATATAGTTACAATATTATAAATCAAAATTGTTTTGCTCGAAGCCGCTCAGAGCTTCCGATATGTCGCCGGGGACTCAACTATGAAAACTTTGCTTCTCATTTTATTGTTGACTTTTAACGTCTGCGCCCAACAGTCGCTCAAATTTGATGCCGCGCTAACTCAGAACGTCAATCACGGCGCGTTCTGGGCAGTTTATTCGCCCGGCAATCCGAATGTTCTCGAAACGGATTTTGCATGGGAAGCATGGGTCAAGATTGCGCCCGAGCTGACGAGCGGCTATGTCGTGTCGAGCGGCTACGGCGGCGCGCACGCCATTCTGTTCGGATTTACAAACGACGGACTAACCAAATATCGATTAATCGGGAACTTTCGCGCGCTGCCGTCGGGCGTTTGCGACGCGAGCGAAACGACAATCCAGTTTAGCAGCTCTTACATCTTCGAGCCGGACATCTGGTATCACGTTGCGGTCGCGTCGGTGGGTCACCAGTTGACGGGCTACAAGGATGGTCAGCCGATTTTCACGCGCTCATGGCAGGGCGCGCGCATCTCGTCCACATGCGCCGTTCTCGACACATCAGCCGGCGGAGTGTATGTCGGCGGCTCGACTCATTCTAACTTTTCAGGCTTGATTTCGCAGGTGCGCGGATGGGAAGGCTTTTCTCCATATACCGGAAGCGCGTTTATTCCCGAGACAACTTTCAGTTCTTACTGGATTCGGGAAGATAAATCGAGAATCGACTCCGTGTTTCTTGCCTCTTACCAATCGAGAAAGCTGTGGATAGAAGATTTATCAAACGGTTACAAAAAAACAAAACATATCGGCTTCCTGCATCCGACTCTGCGACGCGGTTTATGGCGAAACCGCTAAAATCGTTTCCGCAAAATGCCGTGAAATGTTTCCGCTAAAATATCAGCCTGAGCGGGAACGGTGTAGCGCGCCAGCGAATGTCTTCTTCCGCTGGCTCCCATTTGCTCGCGCAGCTTTGCATCGGACAAAAGTTTATCGAGCGATTTATACCACTGCTCATCGCTCTCGGCGGCAAAATGCGTCTCGTCCGGTTCGCCGATTTCCGCGCAAACGCCGACGGGCGACATGACAAAAGGCACGCCGACCGCCATATATTGAATCGCCTTGAAGCCGGATTTACCCAGAAGCCATTCGCTGGAAGCCGAGCCGGAGGTTTTTACAGGATAAAGCCCGATATCGAGCGAACGGAAATCCGAAACTTCGCGCTCCAGATTCCAGTTCGGATTTTCAATTTTCACGCCGTCGATTTCCACCTTTTCACGTCCCGCGCCGACGATTTTCAAAACGAATTCGTGTTTTTGCGCCAATCTTTGCAAAACCGGGAAAATCGATTCGACAAACGGAAAAGTCGAGTGCGTTCCAATCCAGCCGATGACAGGAATCTTGTTTGTTTTTTCAGATGGGCGAAAAATTTCCGTATCGACGACTGTAGGAATAATGACGGCTTCAGTTCCCTTTTCCCGCACGTATTCGGCAATAAAACGGTTTCCGCACGTAACGACGCTCGCCTGCCGAATCAGATTGTCCGTCTTGCCGAAAAACTTCAGGAAACTTCCAAGCTTGCCGTAAGTCGGGCTTTCGTAACCGACGTAGGTTGCATCGTCCAGGTCCAGAACGAGCGGCAGATTTCCGATTTTCCGGTAAAGATTTTCAAAAAACGCCGGACCGAAAAACATTGCTTCGCGCTGAACGAACAGCAAATCGAACTTACGAACACGAAAGGATTCAGCCAGCCGTCGGAAAACGGGCTGACCGATTCCAAACGCTTTTCGAAAAAATTTTCCCGGCGTATAAAAATCGGCAAATTTCCGGCTGTCGAGAAACGGGCTGACCGTCAAATCGATTTTTCTTTCCGCCAGAGGCTCGACGAACTGAACCATACGACAGCGTGTCGCCGCCGCTTCAATCGGATATGAGGATAATCCCAAAACATTCATTTTACGGCTTTGATTTTTAAAGAATCCCCGACACTAAAAAAATTTAATGTGCCGTTCAATAAATTTTTAACTTTCTGCCGGACGGGGCTTTTAGTCAAACTCTCATTCAACTCGTAACTTGTCGCGACACGATTAAAATCAGCTTTATTTTCTTCATTATTTTTGCCGATACGCCTGCGGAACGTATCAGCCACTTCCAAAGGATTAAAGCCGAAAGTTTGAATATTGAAGCTCGAAAAACCGGCTTTTCCGAGCATCAGGCGAATGCCTTTTTTAGAAAATAACTGTAAGTGTTCCGGCGGGCAAATCGTCGTCCAGTCGAGTCCCGTCAAATGATACGACAAGCTTTTTGCCGAAGGCGTAGTCGCCCAAAACAAACCGCCGGGTCGCAGAATGCGAATTACTTCATCGAGTAAAATTTCCGGCTCTGAACAATGCTCGATAATCTCGCTTGCCGTAATCACGTCAAAATAATCGTCCGCGTATTTTGCCGCCGATAATTCGCCGTGAAAGACTTCAAATCCTAATTTTTCGGCGTGTTCGATTGCCGGCGCGGAAACTTCCACGCCTGATGGCTTCCAGCCCATATCGCGCGCAACCTGCATTAAGATAGCCGAGCCGAATCCGATGTCAAGCAGTTTGCCGCTTGAAAAATACGGCGAAAAGTCTTCGATTATTTCCCCGATTCTTTTTCGGATAAACGCGGGAACCTGCAAATTTTCTTCCGTGTAATAATCGTCATAATTTTCGGTTTCCTCGCCGATTGGAAGATTTGAAGAATAAATAGAGCGGCAGGTTTTGCAGTTGAGCATTAGAAAATTGTTTTTTTCGCCTAGTTCGACACTCTCTGAGCCATGACAAGCCGGACAAATACGTTGATTTTTATCAGCCATAAAACTTTCTTACAAAACAATTTCGTTTCCGTTTTCCCGTTCACCAGTATATTTTTTGCGGATGATATTTACAACGACAAAGCCACTCATCATCAGGATTAAAAGATGAACCGGAACGGTAAATCGCGCCTGAAAAGCGAAAGGCGTGTGAATAAGACCGTAATAAATCGTGAGCAAAAACAGAAAGTGAAAATCCTTCCATTTTATAATTCCCAGAGCAAGCGAAGCTGCCGAAAGCAGCAAGCCTAAAAAAGTAAAAACAAACGAGCTTAAAAACGGAAAAAGCACCTTCACTTTCGCCGAAATGCCGGTTGCGCCGTTCCATTCCTCTTTGTTTATGCCGGTAAACCACAATCTGCAAAATGTGTAAATACGCGTTTTCGTATAAAACCAGAAGTCTTCTTTAACGTGCTCGACGGTTTTTTCCATCAAAAGCTTTTCGCGCTCGTTTGTATACGCGCCCGAATAGAGAACAAACTGCCCGGGATTATTTTCCTGCATCAGAGCGATTCTTTTTTTATCTTCGTCGCTGAAAAAAGGTTCGAGCTTTTTATTGATTTCGAGCCATTCGTTTTCAAAAAGCGCGGCGTTTTTTTGTCTTTCTTCATCGGACGTAAAGCTCGGCTGCGTGTAATCGGCGACGCAGACATTGCCCCAGTAAAAATTTTCCTTGTAGCCTTCGGGCAGCTTCGGACACCAGTAACCGATATGAATTACGCCGCCGCCGCCTTCGAGCGGCGTAATTTTGAAAACGCCGTGATTGCTGTAGTTCCAGAAGCCGAAAGGCAGAAGCAAAACCAAATATAAAAGCGAGGAAAGCGCGTGGAATTTAAGATTGTCGCGCCGGAAAATCAATTTGTAAACGAAAAAGAAAAACGGAAAAAGCAGAAAAGCCGGTCTTAACTGGAAAAGACAAAAACCGCAAATTGCCAGCAAAATCGATTTCAAAATGCCTTCTTTCTGAACGTAATAAATATACGCGTACAAAACGATAAAGAAAACGCAGAGCATTTCGGCGTTGATTTGTCCGGCGTAAAACGGAATTTTGACGTTAAAGGCGAGAAACAAAAGAAAAACGTTTCGATAAATCAAAGCCGGATTAAAATGTTTTATCAGACGAAGAATCAGGTAAATCGAGAAACCGTAAAATAAAAGCTGAATAATCTGGACGGTAAAAAAAGAATCGTAAATCTGCTGGCACAAAAATATGAAAAACGGGTAGCCCCACGTTCTGAGCGTTTCGGGCGCGGAAACCGGCAGAAAATACCACGAAGAAAAAGTCCCGTGCCCGAAGCTTTTTCCCATGTTCCAGTAGCCGGTCGCGTCGTTGAAAACGGCTTTCAGACCGAGATAAAAACCTATCAGCGCGGAAACCAGATTAGCCGAAAGCAAAAGATAATAAATCGATTTTTTATCTAAAAATGCGTAAAGACTTTTCATAAATCGCTAATCTTTTTTCATAAAATCGCCGCGCGAAAAATACTTTTCGATTAAACAATAGAGCAGGATAAAGAAATATCGGCTGCCCATTTCCTTTACTTTCAGCTTCGATTCTCCGGCGGTTCGATTGCGCCAGCTATTCGGGACAACGGCATACGAATAACCTCTGACAATCGCCTTTAAAGGCAGTTCCAGGGTTAAATTGAAATGCGGCGAAAGAAACGGTTTCAAGCCTTCGATGGTTTCCTTTCGATAGAGCTTGAAGGCGTTTGTGCAGTCGTTATATTTTATTCTGAAAGACGTTTTGACGATAAAATTTGCCAGTCGGTTGAGATATTTTTTGGTCGGCGGATAATCGACGACGTGCCCTTCCTTTCCCCATCGATTGCCGAAAACGCAGTCGTAGCCTTCCTGCATTTTGTGATAAAACTTGACCAAATCGTCGGGCGAATCGGACAAATCCGCCATCATTATCGCCACGCAGTCGCCTTGATAATTCCTTAAACCGCAGCGCACGGCAAAGCCGAAACCGTTTGGCGGCTCGTTGTTGTAATAAACGAGCGTAGGAATTTTGGTCTGCAAATCCTGAAGAATTTTTTCCGTGTCGTCGTGAGAATTGTCGTTGACGACGAGGATTTCGTGGTCGATATTATCCTCAGCCAGTTTTTCGTAAAGATAGGTAACTGTCTCGACAATATTGTCCTGTTCGTCATGAGCCGGAATGATAACGCTTAATTTCATTTTTTAGCAATAATCAGAAATTGTTTTCCGAAAAATCTCCATGCAAAAGGCATTTTCAAGTAGGATTGAATCAAAAATTTATTGACGGGCAAGCCGCCGCGAAAAGATAAAGGCAAAAATCGCGGGTAAATTTTGACAATGTCAAAGCCCGCGCCGACCAGATGCTCGGCTGCGCCCGTTTCCGACAAACAAACCGTGTGGTCGGCAAAATCGAAATATTCGCGAAAAGCGTATTTGAAATTCGGTCCCATCACGGCGATAAAACCGCCCGTTTTGACCGAACGGAAAAGCTTTTGCAGAAACTCGCCGACCTGCTCCTGCGAGCTTAAATGTTCCAGAAAATTTGAAACGAAAGCCAAATCGAAATATGCGTCCGGCAGCTCAACGCTCAAATTATTGCCGATAACTTTTTTTATCGATTTATCGGCGTATTTTTCCACAAAAGCTTCGTTCAAATCAATCGTCCATTTCTCCGGTGCGTCGATATTATTGATAAATTCGCACATTCCGCCCGCCGGGTCTAAAACTTTCTGCGGGTTACCAGTCAATTCACGGATGAATGCGGCTATCTCTTTCCAGACGATATTTTTCTTTTTTATGTCAATATCTTTGAAGCGATATTCATAAATTCTTTCGTAATTCATCTGTTTCTCAATTCTTCAAAAATCTGTTCGAGCGTGTCCTCTAAATTGTATTTGAAACTCCATTCCGGGTAATGCCGCTTGAATTTTCCGACATCGCTGATATACCAGATATGGTCGCCGATGCGGTTCGTATCCGAATATGTATAATTCATTTTGTTTCCGGTAATGCGCTCGCAAACCTCGATGGCTTCCTGCATCGAGCAGTTGGCAAAACGCGCGCCGCCCGCATTGTAAACTTCGCCCTCGCGCGGATTTTCGTAAAAATGCCAGAACATATTTACCAAATCGAAGCAGTGAATATTGTCGCGAACCTGCTTGCCTTTATAACCGAAAATCGTGTAATTCTGCTTCGTTATCGCGCATTTCATCAGATACGATAAAAAACCGTGAAGCTGCGCGCCCGAATGTCTTGGACCGGTCAGGCATCCGCCGCGAAAAACTCCCGTTTTCATCCCGAAATAACGACCGTATTCCTGAACCATTATGTCAGCCGCGACTTTCGACGCGCCGAAAATCGAATGCTTCGTGTTATCAACGCTCATCTGCTCGTCGATGCCGTCGAAATACGGATGATTTTCGTCAATTTCCCAGCGCGTCTCTAATTCGACGAGCGGCAGAAAATTCGGATTATCGCCGTAAACCTTGTTCGTCGAAGTAAAAATAAACACCGCTTCGGGACAAAATTCGCGCGTAAATTCGAGCAGATTCAAAGTCCCGTTGGCGTTGACGGTAAAATCCGTAAAAGGCTCTTTCGCCGCCCAATCGTGCGAAGGCTGCGCCGCCGCGTGAACGACTAGAGAAATATCCGTCCCGTATTCGCGAAAGATTTTCGCTAACGCTTCTTGGTCGCGTATGTCGGCGTTAAAATGCTTGTAATTCGGATGATTTTCGCTCAGACGCTGAATATTCCAATCGGTTGAGGCTTCCTCGCCGAAAAAATACCGGCGCATATCGTTGTCGATGCCGACGATTAAATCAAACTTCGGCGCGAAAAAATCAACCGCTTCCGAGCCGATTAAACCGCCTGAACCTGTGATGACGCAAATTTTCATAACTTTACTTCAAAATATCCTTTAGAGCGTTTTCGTTGTCCCTTATCCAAACATAAATATCTTCGAGAATTTCCCGAACACCGATTTCGGGTTTCCAGCCGGTCGCCGCGGTTACTTTGGAATTGTCGGTTAAATAAATTCTAATGTCAGCCTGACGATTTTCGGGGATTGATTGAATGGCAACTTTATTCTTCGTAATGTTACGACAAAACTCCGTCAGTTCGCAAAGCGAAACGCTCGTCCCGATGCCGCCGCCGACGTTAAAAGTTTGATTATTTAACTGGTCGATATCATGAATTTGATAATCAATCAAACGAAACAAATCCTTCACGTGCAGAATGTCTCTGACCTGTTTGCCTTCGCCGCCGTAGCCGAAATAGCCCAAATTTTGCTGCCAGAAATGTTTCGCCAGCCACAATACAATCACACCCTGGTCGATTTTTCCCATCTGCCACGCGCCCGTCAAAACGCCGCAGCGATTCGTAACGGTTTTCAAGCCGTAAAATTGATTGTATTCGGCAATTAAAAGCTCCGAGCAAAGCTTCGTCGCGCCGTAAAGCGAGCGAAAGCCTTCGAGCGGAAATTTTTCGTTTATCCCGTTTTCCGAAACGCCTTCCACGTTTTGCGCGGCGGCAATGTCGAATCTCGTTTCGCTTTCCGTAAAATTTATCCGCTCGATGTTTTCAATCGGATAAACGCGGCTCGTCGAAAGAAAGATAAAATCGGATTTGTTTTTAACCGCGAAATTCAGGCAGTTGATAGTTCCGAAAAGATTTGTGTTGACGACGTAATTCGGCAAACCGCCGTCGATTCCCGCCAGAACCGAAGGCTCGGCGGACGCTTCGATAATCGTGTCGATTGGCGCGGGCAGAGCGTCAAAATCTTCACTGCTGCGAATGTCGCCGTGAAAAAACTCGACGCCCGATTTTTTCAATCTGGCGAGATTCAGCTCCGAACCGCGCCGCTTGAGATTATCCAGCGCGAACAACCTGTATTCCGGATATTTTTTCTTTAGCTCAAGGGCGAGCGACGAGCCGACAAATCCCGCGCCGCCGGTAATCAAAATTGTTTTCGACATTTTCCTTTTTAATACGCTTCCTCAATTTTTTAATAACAAACGGCGATAAATTTTCCGGTAATTTTCTCCGCCGACTGTCGATAAATCGAAGTATGCGCGCGCCGCGCCGACGCATTTTTCCGGCATTTCCGCGTCGCTCGAAAGCCCGACAATCTCGACAGCCGCGCGCGCGATTTCCGCCTGACTGAAATCTTTCAGACAAACGCCGATTTTTTCCGTTTCGAGCAAAAAATCCGTGTCGCCGATGCCGGAATTTGAAACGACCGGCAGACCGCACGCCAGATATTCGGGAATTTTCGTCGGCGAAGCGGCGATTTGCGAAAAGGTCGATTTGCGAAACGAAATTCCCAGATGCGCCCGCTTGAGCCGCGCGGGAACTTCTGCGGGCGAAATCTTCTCGACCGCGTAATCGGCTTCGTCGATTTTCAAATCCTTGAAAACTTCCCGCACAACGCGCGGCTCGGAAGCAGTCAGAATCTGAAAAAAAGCGTCCGCCTTGTGTTTTTTGAGTTCGAGAAAAAATGCTCCCATCTCGCGCAAAAGATATAAGCCCGTCGCCGAACCGGCATAAATCAGCTCAAACCGCTTATTTTTTTCAATCTCGCCTGCCTGCCCGATGCGCGAAAAATCGACGCAGCACGGAATCACCTCGATGTTTTCGCTTTTTTTCAAATTATTTTCGATTAAATAATCGCGCATTCGATGGGTTAAAACGACAATTTGCGACGATTTTTCGATGCCTTTGCGCTCGACGCGCTTGACGAAGCGAAACGGCTTTGAATTTTCCAGCCAGACGCCCGCGTCGGCGTATTCTTCCGCCATCAAACCGCGAATGTCGAAAATAATCCGGCTTTTTGTAAATCTTGCGGCAAGCAGAGCCATCAAAACCGGAACGTGCGCGCGGGCATGAAAAACGTCGATTTTTTCGCGCCGCGCTAAGTTTATCGCAAAACGCGCTCCGTTCAAAATATCAAACATGGTCGCCGGCGCGGTCGGTCGTTTGTGATATGCGAGACAGTGCCACGCGATATTTTCTCCGGCGAGCTTTCGTTTTTCGCTTTCGATTTCTTCCGCCGTCCATTTTTTCTTCAAATCCGGCTCGAAAGTCAGCAGGTGAACTTTTATGCCGTCTTTCGCAATTTCGCGCAGATACGGCAAAACCTGCGTCTGCACGAGCGGCTCACGCAAGCCGAAATAACAAAGATAAAGTGTATTATACATCAAGCGGCAGCCTTAACTTTCTGATAAAATTTTTCCCATTGCCGGGCTGTAACGGCGATGTCATATTTCGCCTTTGCCTCTCGAAGGGCGTTTTCACCGAGCGATTTTCGCAGATTTGCATTTTTATAAAGCTCAATCATCGCGTCTTTTAATTCAGCCGCCGAATTCGGATTAATCAGCAAGCCCGTTTCGCCTTCGGTAATTACTTCTTCGAAAACCTCGATTCGCGAAGCGACGCACGGAAGACGCTTGAACATCGCTTCGACCAGCGCGACCGGAAGACCTTCAAAAAAAGACGGGAAAGCAAAAACATCCGCTAACTCCAACAGCGCGCCGACATCGTTTCTTCTGCCGAGAAAAATGATTTTTTCGGCAATTTCCAAACTTTCGGCTAATTTTTTTAATTCCTCTTCCAGCGGACCGATTCCGGCTAAAAGCAGAAAAGCGCTCGGAATTTCTGCCGAAACGGCGCGGAAAGCCTCGAATAAAATTTTATGATTTTTTTGCGGGTCGAGCCTTCCGACATTCAGATAAACAAAAGCGTCCGGAGGCAAAGCGAGCGCGGCGCGTATCTTTTTCAAATCGTCTTCCGAAGCTGCTAAACCCGAAGGGTCAACCGCATTATAAATCACCTGTGTTTTGCTTTCGTCGAGTCCGTATCGCCGCGCGTAAGAATTTTTAACGAATTCCGAACACGGGACGAAAAACGGTTTGGCGGCGAGCGCTGTAAGTTTATCGATATATTTTAAGGCTTGAACTTTACGCGGATTGTAATTTCCGATGCGCGCGACTTCCGGCTCGTAATCAGCCAACTGCAAAGAAGTAATTACCGGCGTTTTCCCGTTCGCCAGATTGGCAAGCCGCGCCGCGACGTTTGCGTCGTAAAGCCACGAATGAATAATATCCGGCTTTTCTTCGGCGATGATTTTGCGAAATTTTCGAGCGGCTTGCAAAAAAGGTCTTTTGGCGGAAATGTTTAATTCGACAACCTTAAAGCCGGCGTCGCGAATATCCTTTGAAAAAAAATAAGGTTCTCCGATGACGCAAACCGCGTGATTAATCGTTTCCCGCGACGTGCCGCGAACGACGTTTGTTAATTGTCTTTCCGCGCCGCCGCTCGATAATGTTGGAACCAGGTGAAGAATTTTTATCGGCTGCAAACTCATTTTTTTCTTCCAATCGTCAGGTGATTAAACGCCATCTGCTTTGACGGAATCGCTTTCTCCATTATCCAGCCGAGCGCGTTGACCAGACAAATCAAAATCCACAACAAAGGGCGCAGAACGAGCCCAATCGGATACATCCATTTTGTCCACATAAAACCCAAATCGAACAAATAAAAATTAAACATCATCGCCACCGTCAAGCCTGTGCCGGAAAGCGGCTCGACTTTTTCGACTTCCAGATTGTAACGCTTCATTATCGCGGCAATGCCGGTGTCCGTGTATCGAAAAAAATCGTATGAATCATGAATCGGGTAAAAAAACGGCGCGGTTGTGATGATAACGCCGCCGGATTTGAGAACGCGCGCAAATTCTTCGATGACCTTTTCGGGATTTTTAACGTGTTCCAAAACTTCGGTGCAGAGAATCGTGTCAACGCTAGCGTCGGCAAACGGCATCCGTTCGGCGTCGCCCGCCACATCGGCGCGATTTCCGCGAAAACCGCTGGTCGCAGAGTATTCCGTCCCGTAGTATTTTTCGACAAACGGCGCAAATATTTTTTCATACGGCTTTACGCCGCAGCCGACATCGAGCAAAACTCCGCGCGCCAGATGAGCGTGGGCGTTGATTGCGTCCGCGATTCGCTTATTTACCCAAAATCCTGTGTGAAAAGGCGTTTTCGATAAATTTCGGTCTGTCCAGACAATATCTTTGCGCTGCACGTTTTTGACAGTTTGGACGATGGAATTGCTCATTTTCTAAAGGTTTTTAAGAAATTAAATGCTTCGCGCAGTGAATTTTTGCGACGCAGAATTATCAAAACTCCAATCATCGCACAAACAAGCAGCGAAATAAAAGGATTGCGGGTTAATGAAAACGCGGCGGCTGAGCCGAGAATCGGGAGCATCGCCGCAAACATCCACGAAAGCGGTATCCGGCTCGAACGGTGAAGTAAAACGTAAAACGTCGAAACGCTGACGAAATACATTATGACGCTTGCCCACGCGCAGCCTTCCGCGCCGAATTTCGGAATCAGCAAAAAATTGAAAGCAACGTTTGCCAGCGCCGAAAAAATAGCGGCAAACATCGAGATGTAAGTTGCCGAAATAGAATGAGAAAGCGCGGAATAACCGATTAAAATCGGCAGGCTGAAAGTCGAAGCCGCCAGCAGAATCCAGAACGGCAGAACGGCTCCGGCAAATTCTTCGCCGAAAACGAGCGGAATAAAAAAGTATCCGGCAAAAGCGAGAAAACTACAGAAAAAGCTCCATCCTAAAATTATGCCCGGCAGAATATCTTTAAAATATCCGTCCAGTTTCTGCGTCCTCTTTTCCTTTTGGAGGGTAATAAAAAGCGGAATCAAAAGCGAATTTGCCAGCGTCGGAAGCTGAAGCGTGATGCCGCTAATCTGCGTCGCCACCGAATAAATGCCCAAATCTCTTACGGAAAGAAATTTCGAGATAAAAACCGCGTCGACATAACTTCCCGAAAAATATCCGACGAGCGTAAACGGAAGCAAAGGCAGCGAATATGCAAAAATCTTTTTTATAAAATTTCTATCGACCGAAAAACGCGAAAAGATAAATTTCCGAAGATAAAAAAATCCTGCAAAATTCATCAAAAGCGGAACAACGGCATTGCAAAGCATCGCCGAAGTGCCGTTTAACCTGCCTGTTGCGAGCAAAGTTAAAAGGCTTGAGAAAATCAAAATTCTTTCAACCGTCAGCAATCCGCCCTGCAAGCGCGGCATTTTTACGGCTTGAAAGCTGAATTGAAAGTGAATCCAGAAAGCCGTCGCGGTAAAATGAAGGAAAACGAGCCAAAAAGTCTCCGTCGGGAGTTTGAGCCAGCCGGCAAGCGGCGGAAACCACAGATTCGAGGCAAGCAGAACAAGCAGAAGATTCGGCAGCAAAATAAAAAGCCTGAGCCAGAATGCGCGCGCGATTTTTCCGGTTTCGATAAATTCATCGACGCCGAAACGCACAACCGCCACGCTCGTCCAGTTGACCAAAACCTGCGCGACCTGCGAAGCGGCAATTATCGCCACAATTCCGCCGTAGCCTTCCGAGCCGAGCATCCTTGTTATCAGCCAGACCGAAGCAAATGCGAAAAACGCGCTCGCGCCCTGCGTTAAAACAAGCGACAAATAATTTTTCGGCGCATTCCGAACATCCCAATCTGCGCTCCGGCGTTCGGAAGCGGCAGAAACGCCCGGCGGATTGTCGCTAAGATTTTCGGGCGCAATCTGATTCACTTGCAAAGTTTATTTGAGGTCAGAGAGGAAATCAATGACGAATTACGAATGAGGGAAGATTTCTTTTAATTTGTAATTGAGTCGGTGCGCGTAGATACTGCCACGACAGACTTCCGCACCCGTTACCAAAAAATAAAATATATTGCAGCTTCGGGACATCGGCGACAAAGTTATATTTTTATCTTTTTTTACATATTTTAAGGACTTTTCCAGACGACTGATTTAATCTATGGTAAAGGGAATTTTTATCCTTCCGGCAGAAGCTTTTTTTCAGAAGTTATAGGAAAGTTCAGAAAAATTAAGTAATCTGATAATAAATTCATTTTTAATTTCAGTGTTATATGCTTTTTTTTTATTATTTGGGAGCAGCTTTATGAACAGATACGACTCAAATCTTCTTTCTTTTCGGCGTTGGGCGAGTGTTTTGGGCGGATTACTATTATTAGTTCTCGGCGGCTTTTATCTTTTTAATGTTTCCGCGCAAACGGAAGAAGTCAAAAAATCTGCGGAGCAGAACCTTGCGCTCGGCAGGTTGGCATTTACAAGCAGGCAAGCTGGTCCTACGGCTCCTGAAGGTAGAGTTATTATTTCCAATCCGGATGGTTCGGGGCAGGCAGCGCTGCCGATTCCGACCGCGCTGAGTGCCTCCGAACCGGCGTGGTCGCCTGACGGAACGAGGATAGCATTCGCCGGAACTCAGGATACCGGTGATATTTTTGTAATTAATGCAGACGGAAGCGGGCTGACTAATCTGACGAATACGGCAGAGCCGATACGCGAAGGTAATCCGTCGTGGTCGGTAACGGGAAAAATCGCCTATCATCGCAATCCGAGTGGAAGCGGCGCGCAAATTTGGGTGATGAACGCCGATGGAAGCGGGCAAGCGCAGTTTCCGGGCATTACGCAGCCCTTCCCGGTAGAACCGGCGTGGTCGCCGGACGGAACGAGGCTCGCGTTCGTGAGCGGCGCCGATATTTGGGTGATTAACGCCGACGGCACGAACGAACAGCGCGTAACGAACAGCGCAGTTGGAGAATCAGACCCCTCATGGTCGCCGGACGGCTCGAAAATCGTCTTTACGAAATCCGGCAGCGGAGTTAGCGTGATTAATGCAGACGGCACGAACGAAGTGGTTCTGGCAAGCGGCAAACATCCGTCGTGGTCGCCCGACGGAACGAAAATCGCTTTCACACGCGACGGCATTCTCACGATGGATGCAAACGGCGCTAATCAGGTGAGAATTGTTGCCAATCACATCAACTTTCCGCTATGCTGCGACACGATTTACGAATACCCTGCATGGCAGCCCGTCGCGCAAACGCCGAATACTTACGCCATAAACGGTCGTGTAACCTACAACAACTTGCCTATGAGCGGCGTAACCGTTAATTTAAGCGGCACGACAAATGCCGCCGTAACGACCGACGCGGTCGGAAATTACCAGTTTTCAGATATTCCGGCGGGCGGAAATTACACCGTTTCGCCGTCCTTTCCGAGATATTATTTCACGCCCCCGAACCGTCTTTTCAATAATCTGGCTTCAAATCAAACGGGTAATAATTTCGAGGTACTGGGAATTTGTCAGGGCGGAAAATGCGTGAGAAACGGGCAGATTGCTTTTTCGCGCAGCTCGGATATTTTCACGATAAACTCCGACGGCACGGGTCAGACGAACATCACGAACAATGCGGCAACCGACGGCGCGCCGAATTATTCGCCTGACGGTTCGAACATCATCTTTAGCACCGACCGCGACGGCAACCATGAAATTTATCGAATGAACACGGACGGCAGCAATCCCGTGCGTTTGACGAACAACGCGGCTGCGGACTTTTCGCCGTATTATTCGCCCGACGGCACGAAGATTGTTTTTGTCAGCACCCGCGACGGCGGCAACGAGATTTATAAAATGAACGCCGACGGCTCGAATCCGGTTCGCCTGACGAACAACGCCTCAAGCGATTCGCAGCCCGCGTTTTCGCCCGACGGGCAGAAAATCGTTTATGTATCCAATAGCACCGGACAGGCAAAAATTTGGACGATGAGCGCCGACGGCTCGAATCAGCAGGCGCTTCCCGACAGTTTCGGCTTTGCCCCTTCTTACGAGCGTCCGTCTTATTCGCCCGACGGCTCTAAAATCATTTTTGGCTATACCCCGGACAGCGGAACGCAGGTTGCGGCTATTTGGACAATGAACCCGGACGGGACAAATCGCGTGCAGTTTCCTGCCAGTGGTCGTTCACCGTCTTACTCGCCCGACGGGAAAAAGGTTGCATACACTTGCTGCCAGTTTGACAATACAAATCGCCTTCGCACAATAAATACGGATGGCAGTTTGGTGCAGGTTTTAACTCCCTCGAACACCGGAAACGACTTCCCCGTTTGGCAGCCGTTGCCTGCGCCGCGCCTCGCGCTGTTTGATTTCGACGGCGACGGCAGGAGCGACCAGTCAATCTTTCGACCGGGCACGGGTGATTGGTGGTATCTGTCGAGCCGGAGCAATGAACAGCGAGCCGTTCACTGGGGACTTTCAAACGATGTGCTCGCGCCCGCCGATTACGACGGAGATTTTAAAACCGACGTTGCCGTGTGGCGCGCCTCGGACGGAAACTTTTATATTCTGAACAGTTTCGATAACACGTTTCGCATCGAACACTTCGGTCTGTCAAACGACATTCCGACGGGCGGCGATTGGGACGCCGACGGCAAGGCGGATTTGGCGGTTTATCGCGCCGGAGCGCAGGGCGTTTTTTATTATCGCGCATCGATGGGAAATCCGCAGGGCAATATTACGGTTATTCCGTGGGGAATTTCCGGCGATAAACCGGTCGCAGGCGATTATGACGGCGACGGGCGCACGGACGCTGCCGTTTACCGCAGCGGCGTCTGGTGGATTCGCCAAAGCTCCGACGGACAAAGTTCGGCAACCCATTTCGGTCTGGCAGACGACCGTGTAGTTCCGGCAGATTACGACGGCGACGGCAAAACCGATTTGGCGGTTTATCGCGGCGGCATCTGGTATCTCTTGCGCTCGGCTCAAGGCTCGCTGGCGTTTCAGTTCGGAATTTCAGATGACATTCCCGCGCCTGCCGATTATGACGGCGACGGGCGAACGGACGCGGCTATTTATCGCAACGGCGTTTGGTGGATTTTGAAAACGCAATCGGGAACGGCGGAAGCAATTTCGTTCGGCTTGAGCAGTGATAAACCGATTCCGTCGGCGTTTGTCAGATGAAGAATTTTAGCCACGAATAAACACGAATGACACGAATTAGTTTTCTTTAACTTTATTCGTGCCAATTCGTGCTATTCGTGGCTAAAAATTTTAGCGACGCACGCATCCTCAATTTAAGGCGGTTTCACTTTCAGCTTCCATCAACTTTTTTAAAAAGTCTTCGGGAATCGATATCCGAAGTTTTTCGGCAAACGCCAAAAATTCCTTAATCGTACTGGGCGAATGCGTTCTTCCGCATTGTTCTTTTCGGTCTGCTTCGTAGGAGTAAACTTTGCCCTCAAATAACAGATAACCCTGCTCGCCCCATTGGTCAACATATCCGACCGTAAAATGCGGGCAATCAAGATAAAAAATATTTTCGTAATTTTCCATAATCTGAAAAATTAATTTTCCTTCAAATCATTTGGCGCTTAATGATGCTCTTTTGCGCCTTCGGGAATATTGCCGTGATAAATCTCCGCGCCTGTAGCTAAAAACTCTTTCGATTTTTCAGCCATTCCGACAGCGAGAGCTTTTTCCTCTTCAATATTCTGCGCGTTGGCGTATTCGCGCACGTCCTGCGTAATCTTCATCGAGCAGAAATGCGGTCCGCACATCGAGCAGAAATGCGCAAGCTTTGCGCCTTCGGCAGGTAAAGTTTCGTCGTGATATTCTTTCGCTACTTCGGGGTCTAAAGACAAATTAAACTGGTCTTCCCAGCGAAACTCGAAACGCGCCTTCGAAAGCGCATTGTCGCGATACTGCGCGCCCGCGTGCCCTTTCGCCAAATCCGCCGCGTGCGCCGCGAGCTTATATGTGATGACGCCTTCCTTCACATCTTTTTTGTTCGGCAGACCGAGATGTTCCTTCGGCGTAACGTAGCAAAGCATTGCCGTTCCGAACCATCCAATCATCGCCGCGCCGATGCCTGAAGTAATATGGTCGTAGCCGGGCGCGATGTCGGTCGTCAGCGGTCCGAGCGTGTAAAAAGGCGCTTCGCCGCAGATTTCGAGCTGCTTGTCCATATTCTCTTTGATAAGATGCATCGGAACGTGTCCCGGACCTTCAATCATCGTCTGAACATCCATTTCCCACGCAATTTTCGTGAGTTCTCCGAGCGTGTCGAGTTCGGCAAACTGCGCCGCGTCGTTAGCGTCGGCAATCGAGCCGGGACGCAAGCCGTCGCCGAGAGAAAACGCAACGTCATAAGTTGCCATAATCTCGCAAATTTCACGAAAGCGCGTGTAAAGAAAACTTTCTTCGTGATGCGCGAGACACCATTTCGCCATAATCGAGCCGCCGCGCGAGACGATTCCCGTCGTCCGTTTCGCCGTCAAAGGAATATACGGCAGACGAACGCCCGCGTGAATCGTAAAATAATCGACGCCCTGCTCGGCTTGTTCAAGCAGAGTGTCGCGGTAAATTTCCCACGTCAAATCTTCCGCCTTGCCGTTTACTTTTTCGAGCGCCTGATAAATCGGCACGGTTCCAATCGGCACGGGCGAATTTCGCAAAATCCATTCGCGCGTCGCGTGAATATTCTTGCCCGTCGATAAATCCATCACCGTATCCGCGCCCCAGAGCGTCGCCCAGCGCATCTTTTCGACTTCTTCTTCAATCGATGAAGCAATCGCCGAATTTCCTATGTTAGCGTTGATTTTAACTAAGAAATTTCGCCCGATTGCCATCGGCTCTGATTCGGGATGATTGATGTTCGAGGGAATAATCGCCCGACCGCGCGCGACTTCTTCACGGACAAATTCGGGCGTTACAAACTTCGGCAAAGCCGCGCCGAAACTGTTTCCCGCGTGCTGATGATAAAGCGACGAACGGTCGTTTTCCATTCCATTCTGCATCGCTTCGAACGCGATTTGCCGTCCGAGATTTTCGCGAATCGCGACGTATTCCATCTCCGGCGTGATGATTCCCTGCTTCGCGTAATGCATTTGCGAAACATTTGCGCCCGCTTTTGCACGAAGCGGCGCGCGCTTCAAGCCCAGAAATTCTTCGAGCTTTCCACGGTCTTTTATTTTCGCAACGTCTTCCGCGCCTTTCGTCAGATAACCGTTGTCCTGCGGCAAAATTGTCCGACCAACGTATTCCTCGACATCATTGCGCGACAAAATCCACTCGCGCCTTAATTGCGGCAAGCCTTCGCGCACGTCGCATTTAACCGTTTCATCCGTCCAGACGCCGCTCGTATCATAAACGCGGACGGGCGGATTTTCTTCCAGCGCGCCGTCAAAATCCTTCGACGCGCTCAAAGCGATTTCCCGAAACGGAACTCGTAAGCTATGTTTGTTTTGATTGATAGTATTGCCGTTGGTCTCAACGTAAATTTTGCGCGAAGCAGGCAATTTCACCTCGTCGCTGGTCTTTTCAATTTTTTCTAAATTTTCTTTATTTTCACTCATTGTTTTTCTCCCTTCGTCGGTATTATCCGCAGCAGGTTCAAAGGATAACGCCCGTAACAGGCGAATCTCAGCTATTCGTACAGCTCTCCTGAAAATTGCTCATCAAAAGTTTATCAACTCAAAGGCAGAAACGCGACCGTCAGGGAGCGTGTGTCTTCTCTAAGTATGGAGATTTTACACGCTCCTTCATGGTCGCGTTTCTGCCTTTTTGGAAAATTCATTGATGATTTTCCATGTGCTCAGGTCGGTGTTGAAGACGGAGTTTAAGCCTTGTTCTTCCATCGGCGGGTCGCCGGTGTAGTCGTCGCCTTTTTGCCAGAATGCATATTTTTTATTGGGGCGCGCTTCGCCGCCGTATGCCCAGAAGTTTACGCCTGCGAGATGTCTTCCGAGTCCTGATGCGGCGACCAGATGATCGAGTATTTTTGTGTAATAATCGTCTCTTAAAGTAGTGCGGGAGTCGATGTCAAAACTTTGCTCGTCGCGCGGCAAGCCGAATTCTTCAACAACCAAAGGCTTATTTAGCTTTTCGGCGATTGTCAGATGCTCTATCAGGTAATCGAGAGCTTTTTTGGCGGCTTCGTCGTAATCTTCTTTGAGCTTGCCGTTTCTGAACCAGTTCCAGTTTTTCGCCCAGATGTGAATTGTTAAATAATCGATGTTTTCGTCCCTGTGAATCTCTTCGAAAAGCGGCATCCCTTCTGTTCCGATTCTGCCTTCGTGCCCGATGCAGACCAGATGATTTTTGTCTTTTCGTTTAATCCGCACGGCAGTATCCGAAATCCATTTTTTGTAATCTTTTTCGGCAAAGGGACGCATCGGGCGCGGCTCGTTGGCGAGTTCCCAAGCCATTATCGTCGGGTCTTTCGTGTATTTGCGGTTGTTGTATGTGTTCGTTCGGGCGAGAAGAAAATCGACCTGTTTATTGTAAGCCTGTTTGCAAGGCTCGCAGCCGTAAAAGCGCGCGACGATGTCGCGCTGCTCGTCCCACGAAAGCTTTCCGGTTTCCAGAGCGCCTTGTATTTGTTTGTTCCAAATCAGATACTGCTGAAAACCGCCGCTCCATTCCCAGTTGTTGCTGAGGTATATGACCGCTTTCATGTCGCGTTTGCCCATCTCGTCTAAAAGCAAATCGAGCGATTGGGCGACTATCTCGTCAAACTTTCCCTGCTGATACTGCAAAGGCGCGGCGACGCGGTCGATGCCGGCGATTTGCCCCGAGCCTTCCGCGCCAGCCAAAATCCTGAGATTCGTAACGCCGTTTGCCTTCAGAAAATCAAGCTCGCGCCGGAGACGCGGGATGCCGCCCGTCGGATTTATCTCCAAACCGAGAAGCAATCCGTACCAGTAATTCGTGCCGATGAAATAATAAGGCTTTTTGCCGATGAAAAGCTGGTGTTTTTTGACTTTCACAAACTGCGGCTTTGCGAAAAAACAGCTTGAAAGCAATAAGACAAGGGCGCAGGCGAACGAGAGCTTTTTGATGTTCATAAATAGTGATAGGTAATTAGTAATAAGTAATTGGTAATAAGTCAACGCCAATTACCTTTTACCTGTTACCTTTTACCTTTTCCAAAGGCTTGCACATTGCCGCCGCTAAATTGCAAGATATTAAAGTTATGAAAAAATTAATTTTTGCAGTTTTTTTGACGATTACGCTCTGCGCTTCTCTTTCATTCGCGCAGGCTAAGAAAAAAACGGTTACAGGCAAAAAGCGTGTAACGACTAAAACGACGACGGTAAAAAAAATGACTAATACTCCAATAAAATCGGCGGCTGTAACGACCGCATCCGGTTTGACTTACATCGTAACGAAAAAGGGCGAAGGCGCTCAACTAAAGGCGGGCGATATGGTTATCGTCAATTACACGGGACTTTTTACGAACGGGCAGCCGTTTGACAGCTCGTTCAATCGCGGCGAGCCGCTTTCGTTTCCGCTCGGCGCGGGGCGCGTGATAAAAGGCTGGGACGAGGGATTGCAGAAGCTTCGCGTAGGCGACCACGCGACATTTATTATTCCGCCCGACATCGCCTACGGCAAAGAAGGCTTCGGCGGCGGCGTGATTCCGCCCGACGCGACGCTCGTTTTTCTCGTCGAAGTCGTCGGAGTGAAATAAATGATGAATGATGAATGATGAACGATGAACTGAAGAAACTTGTCTTTTATTCATCGTTCATCGTTCCTAATTCATCATTCTGTTTGTAATGCATCGCTTTTTGAGTTTGACATCGCTTTTGTGCGCTGGATTTGCGCTTGGTTCGGTCGTTTGGATTCTTATTCCCGCGCCGTCTTATCACGTTTGGCTTTACTCAGTGGCGGTCAGCGAATGGAGCTTGTGGTTCGGCGCGATTGCTTTAATCGGAATAATTTCGGCGCTGCTCGATTACGCTTTTTATAAACCCGGCAGGCTTGCGGCAGTCGCGCCATTTCTCGGCTCGATTGCTTTTTTAATTTCTCTTTACCCGCTGCTTACGGCTTTTCAAACGGCGCGCGAAAAAGGGATTTCGCTTTCATTTGCCCGGTATTTCGACGGTTTGACGGGCGAGAAATCAAACGTTCAATTTAAAACCTACGTTTACAAACGCGACGGCGAAACTGAATTAAAACTGGACGTTTACGCGCCGCCCGAAGGCATCGGGGCAAACGGCGCGGGCGTTATCGTCGTTCACGGCGGTTCATGGAGCGCGGGCGAACGAAGCGATTTTCCGAGGTGGAACGCGTGGCTCGCCGCCAATGGTTTTACAATTTTCGACATCGACTACACGCTTGCGCCGCAGCCGAATTACGCTTCGGCAATCGGCGACGTAAAATGCGCCGTTCGCTATGTCAAAAAACACGGCGCGGAGTTTAATGTCGCGCCCGGCAAAATCGTTCTTCTCGGACGCTCTGCCGGAGGACATCTCGCTTTGATTGCGGCGTATACGGCAAATGACGGGCAGATTTCCTGCGGAGAAAATGATTCTGCAAATGATGAAAAGGTTCGCGCCGTCGTATCGTTTTACGCGCCGACCGATTTGGTCTGGGCTTATGACAATCCGGCTAACCAGCTCGTTATCGACGGACCGCGGACGATTGCAAATTTTATCGGCGGCAGTCCGCGCGAATCAGCCGAAATCAGCGCAAGATTCGCTCTCGCTTCGCCAGGTGAAAAAGTAAACGCCAATTCGCCGCCGACTCTTTTAATTCACGGCGGGCGCGACCAGGTTGTCAGGCGCGAAAATCTCGACATTCTCGACGAAAAGTTAAAACAAAAAGGCGTCCGGCGCGAAACGCTCGTTATTCCTTACGCTCAACACGGTTTCGACTATAATTTCAACGGTTTCGGCTCGCAAATCGCCAAGCCCCTGATTCTCGACTTTTTGACTAAAAACACGCAAAACTAAAACAGGCACATTCGCTTCTCGCCCGTTTACGATTCACGATTTACGCTTTACTATTTTACCTTATGAATATTCTCTCGCTCGAAAATGTCAGCAAGAATTACGGCATCAAGCCGCTTTTCGAGAATGTCTCGGTCGGGCTTGAAGATTCTGACAAAATCGGGATTATCGGCGCGAACGGCTCGGGCAAGACGACGCTTCTGCGCGTGATTGCGGGAATGGAAACGCCCGATACGGGAAAAGTTACGCGCGCAAATGGGAAGACGCTCGCTTTTTTGTCGCAGAATCCCGCGATTGATGAAGAAGCAACGGTTTTGGAAACCATCTTTGCGGCGTCAGGCGGCGTGATGAAGCTGATTCAGGATTACGAAACGGCTTGTCATGATTTGGAGTTTGACGGCGCGAACCGGAAACTGCTCGAAAAGGTTTCTGATTTGCAGCACGAGCTCGAAATTTCCGGCGGATGGGAAATCGAGACGAACGCGCGAAATGTTTTGACAAGGCTCGGCATCACCGACACTTCCTTGAAGATGAAAACGCTTTCGGGCGGGCAAAGAAAGCGTGTCGCGCTCGCGCACGAGCTTATTTTCAAACCCGACATTTTAATTCTCGACGAGCCGACCAATCATCTCGACGCCGACACAATCGAATGGCTCGAAGATTATCTGCGGCGTTATACGGGCGCGCTTCTGCTCGTTACGCACGACCGCTATTTTCTCGACCGCGTTACGAACCGAATTTTTGAAATCGACCGCGGCGCGGTTCAAAGTTTTAACGGAAATTACGCTTACTATCTTGAGAAAAAAGAAGAACAGGACACTTTTCGCGCCGTCGAAGGGCACAAGCGCGAACAGCTTATCAAAAAAGAATTAGCATGGCTCCGGCGCGGCGCGAAAGCCAGAACGCGCAAATCGAAACATCGCATCAATGCGGCTTACGATTTGATGAATCAGCCGAAGGAGCGGGCGAAATCCGAGATAGATATTGCCATCGGCTCGAAACGCCTCGGCTCGAAAATTATCGAGATGCGCGACGTTTCAAAGTCTTACGGCGAGTGCCTCCTTGTTGACGATTTCACATATCTTCTCAAACGCGACGACCGCATCGGGATTATCGGCGCAAACGGCGCGGGCAAAACGACGCTTCTCGAAATTATCACCAATCGCATCGCGCCCGACGCCGGCGAAGTCGAAATCGGGCAGACCGTCCACATCGGCTATTACGACCAGGAAAGCCGCGCTCTTTCGGACGAGCAGCGCGTGATTGATTACATCCGCGAGGTCGCCGAATATGTAACGACGATTGACGGAAATCAAATCACTGCCGGGCAAATGCTCGAAAAATTTCTGTTTACGCCCGCCGCGCAGTATTCGTTTATCGGCAATCTTTCGGGCGGAGAAAGACGAAGACTTTATCTGCTCAGAATTTTGATGGCTTCGCCGAATGTTCTTCTTCTGGACGAGCCGACTAACGATTTGGATATTCCGACGTTGATTGCGCTCGAAGAATATCTGGACGATTTCGCGGGCGCTTTAATCGTCGTCAGCCACGACCGTTATTTTCTCGACCGCACGATTGATACGATTTTCAAGTTTGAAACGGCAGGCAAAATCCGCGAGTTTCCGGGCGATTATTCGGCTTATCTGGAAAGCGCGGAAAGCGAACAAACCGGGAAAAAAGAAGCGGAAACACGCGCGGCGGCGAATCTGCAAAATTTGAGCGAGAAGAAAGAAAACAAATCTCTAAAACTTTCGTTCAAAGAAAACCGCGAGCTTGAATTTCTGGAAACAAACATTCCCGAAACCGAAAAACGCCTCGCCGAAATCGAAAAGGAATTAAACGAATTTGCCACTGATTCTTTCAAAGTCAACGAATTATTTACCGAACAGCAGAAATTAAACGCGCAGCTCGAAATCGACACCGAAAGATGG
This sequence comes from Pyrinomonadaceae bacterium, assembly GCA_049799955.1. Lineage (GTDB taxonomy): Bacteria > Acidobacteriota > Blastocatellia > Pyrinomonadales > Pyrinomonadaceae > JBGTFE01. The sequence goes on along the minus strand of JBARIW010000084.1, from coordinate 65,705 downwards.
CTCGAACTCTCGGAAAGAGCCGGCTGATATTTTCACGCTTTCTTCAATTAATACTGTTTTAACCGCCTCAATGTCTGCTGGCAGACAGTTTTCGCCCCGACTAAATACTAATCTTTATAAATTGGCATCGTGCTTGCTTGTTTATGTGTCAAAGAGTTTTTTTGAACTAAATTCTTACATGCTCGCGGTATGACGCCGAAAGATTTTTCAGATTTTATTTAAGGAGAGTTGAACAATGGGTAAGATTTTTGGACTTTTTCTGGTTCTCGCGGCTTTTGGTATTTTTGTATCGAATGAATTCACCAGCAGCGCGAAAGGCGAAAGCGAATTTATGATGAAGGCGGCGCAAAGCGGTATGGCTGAGGTCGCGCTTGGCAATCTGGCTTTGCAGAAATCGGAGAGCGACGATGTAAAAAAATTCGCTCAGATGATAGTTGACGACCATTCAAAGGCAAATCAGGAACTAATGACGCTGGCGGCGAGCAAAAACGTAACGCTTCCGGCGGAAATGGACGACAAACACAAATCGGCGATGACTAAGCTGGAAGGTATGTCGGGTATGAATTTCGATACGGCGTTTCTGAAACAGATGGTCAGCGACCACGAAGCAGCGGTCAAAATGTTTCAGAAACAGGCAGAGCAAAAAAACGGCGATGCGGAAATAACGGCATTTGCCGCGAAAAATCTGCCGACGCTACAGTCGCATCTGGAAATGGCGCGTTCGATGAGCGGCGGGATGAAGAACATGAATATGAATTCGGATAATACGAATTCAAACGGCAATACGAACTCAAACCGCAATAACAATTCAAATATGAATTCTAATTCTAATTCGAATATGAATTCTAATCGCAATATGAATTCTAATCGCAATATGAATTCAAACGGAAATATGAACTCGAACCGTAATATGAACTCAAACCGTAATATGAATTCGAACAGCAACATGAACTCAAATCGTAATATGAATTCTAATGGGAACATGAATTCAAACAGCAATCGCAATATGAATTCCAATTCAAATATGAATTCAAACAGCAATATGAATTATATGAGGTAGAGTTTTTTTTACAGGTAAAGATTCACGAAACTTTTTTCATTTCTAAATGACAATCGGTTTCGTGAATTTTATTTTATTAAGGAGAAAAGTATGAAGAAGATTTTTTTAGCGGGTGTTTTATCGGGTATGGCTGTTTTAGGTTTGAGCGGCTGCGGCGACAGCGGAAGTACAAATAATTCGAGCCGACCGTCAATGCCTCAGAACAGTACGCAGTCAAACATAAACAACGCGAATATGGGCAATAATTCGTCAACTTCAAGCACGACGCCGTCGAGCGGCGACAATGAATTTATGATGAAAGCGGCGCAGGGCGGAATGGCGGAAGTCGAGCTCGGCAAGCTGGCATCGGAAAAAGCGGCAAACGCCGAAGTCAAGAAATTCGGGCAGATGATGGTCGAAGACCATTCAAACGCCAATACCGAACTGAAAGCGCTGGCGTCGAAAAAGAGCGCAACGCTTCCTTCGGATGTCGGCTCGGAGCATAAAGCGACGATGGATAAACTGAAAAATTTATCCGGCGCGGAGTTCGACAAAGCTTATGTCGAAGCGATGGTCAAAGACCACGAAAAGGACGTAAGCGAGTTTGAAAAACAATCGACGGACGCCAAAGACGCCGACGTTAAAGCATTTGCGACAAAAACTCTCCCGACGCTGAAAAAGCATCTGGAAAAGATTAAGGAAATTCAGGGAAAAATGAAATAAACGATGAACGCGGAACGATGAACGATGAGCGTAAGAAATTCTTTTATTCATCGTTCATCATTCCTAACTCATCATTTATTCTCCGAAGGAGAAAATATGGCACAGTGTGAAGTTTGCGGCAACAATTATTATCTGGCTTTTGAAGTGATAACGGCGGGCGAGCGCCACATTTTTGATTGTTTCGAATGCGCGATTCATAAGCTCGCGCCCGTCTGCGCTAATTGCGGCTGCCGGATAATCGGGCATGGAATCGAAGCAAAAGAGGATTTTTTCTGTTGCGCCGCCTGCGCTCGCCGAGCGGGTGTCGAAGGCGTGGAAGACCATATCTGGGGAAAGGAAAAAGAAAGCGTCAAAGTGTATGCCGGGCAGGAAGGTAATAAGTAATTGGTAATAGGTAATAAGTTTTTGCCAATTACCAATTACCAATTACTTATTACCTATTAAAAAAGTCGGAAGAATTTGACGAGTCGAGGCGTCTAATAAAAAATGGAAATATGCTTATGCGATTAAAACAAATTTTTTATAGCTTAATTATCTCGACTCTTCTTCTCACCGCCGCGTGCGGGCAGAAGCCGAAAGGTCTGGCTGAAAATCAGACTGTTTCGACTTCGAAATCGGATGTGAAATTTAAGGTCGAAATTGTCGCCGGCGGTTTGGAAGTTCCGTGGGCGTTCGCCTTTTTGCCCGACGGCAATATGATTTTTACCGAGCGTCCGGGCAGAGTTCGGATTATCGAAAAGGGAAAGCTGCGCGAAGAACCGATTTATAAAGTGCCGGATGTCGAGCCTTCGGGCGAAAGCGGTTTGATGGACGTGTCGCTCCATCCGAAATTTGCCGAAAATAAATTCGTCTATCTCGCCTACGCCTATCGCGGCGACGGCAAACAGGTCAAAGTCGTCAGATATAAATTTGACGGCGGCAAATTAATCGAGCCGAAAACGATTATCGAAGGAATCGCCGCTTCGCCGAATCACGCCGGAACGCGCGCGCGATTTGGTCCCGACGGCAAGCTTTACGTTACGACAGGCGACGCGACCGACTGGAATCTGTCGCAGAAAATGGATTCGGTTAACGGGAAAACCCTGCGTCTGAACGACGACGGCACGATTCCGCAGGATAATCCGTTTATCAATCAGAAAGGCGCGCGACCGGAAATCTGGAGCTTCGGACATCGAAACGCGCAGGGCTTGGCGTGGCAGCCCGGTTCGGGTTTGATGTTCCAGACCGAACACGGACCTTCGAACTTCGAGGGCAAAGGCGGCGGCGCGGATGAAGTCAACATTGTCGAAGCAGGCAAAAATTACGGCTGGGCGGAAATTTACGGCAATCGAACTCGCGAAGGAATGATTTCGCCGCTTCTCGAATACACGCCGTCGTGCGCGCCCGCAAGCGGAATGTTTTACAACGGCTCGGCTTTTCCCGATTTCAAAGGCAATTTCTTTTTCGGATGCCTGCGCGGAACACGCATTATTCGCGTTGTTCTCAACGGCAGAGCGGTCGCCAGCCAGGAAGATTTGCTGAAAGACGTTTACGGCAGAATCCGCGAAATGGCGGAAGGACCGGACGGATTTATCTATTTTTCGACCTCAAACCGCGACGGTCGCGGCAGCGCGGCGACGGACGATGACCGCATTATGCGCATCGTGCCGGTAAAATAAGAAATGAATAAAAGGAGAAAATCATGAAAGAATTTAACGAAACGAATATGCAGACTGAAGAACCGGATAATCCATTTAAAGAACCTGACCAGCCGTCGGCGCCCGAACCGAACGTTCCCGACCCGTATCCGGTCAGCGACCCGATTAACGAACCCGAACCATTTCCGACGCCGCCCGAGCCGATTCCCGATTTGCCGCCGGACGTGGTGTTTTAGAATTTACAAAAATTAGATGAAAAAGCTTTTCTTACCCGTTAAGAAAAGCTTTTTCATTTGACAACTAAATGCCCTTTAAATGAATCTATAATCAAACTGCAAAGTTAATAAACTTATATAAATAAAGGGTAAAAGTAATAATGAAATATCAATCTGGTAAAACGGCGCGATGGCAAAAGAGCCTGTCGGCGCTGATGCTGGCAATTTTTCTTTTCGGACAGGTTTTCGCGCAAACTGTCGCGCCTGCCGCCGGTTCGCTTTCGGCGACCGAAAAGGAAATCGCCGAAAAAATCACTATTCCGACGATTAAAGAAGCTACCGCCGCGCTTTCGGCTGAAGATATGCAGGGACGAGGCACGATGCAGCCCGGCGGCGATAAAGCGGCAAACTGGATTGCCGACCGTTTTCAAAAACTGGGTTTGAAACCGCTCGGCGATAAAGGCAGCTATCTGCAAAAAATCGATTTTAAAGAAAGCGCGACAACCGCCGAAACCACATTCAAAGTCGGCGAAGAAAGTCTCGCTCACGGAACGGATTTCGCTTTTGTTCCGATGAACAACGGCAACAAAGATACCGGCGGCGAAATGGTTTTTGTCGCTTACGGCATTCAGGCGCAGTCGATTAAACGCGACGACCTCGCCGGAGTCGATGTCAGCGGCAAAGTCGTCGTGATGCTCGAAGGTCCGCCCGCGAGCATTCCGAAAAAAGCTTGGGACGCGCAAAAAGCCGGTCAGGTCTTTGTTCAGGGCGTGATGATGAAAGGCGCTGCGGCGATTGTCTTTATCGGGCACGGGCGCGAGGAACATTCGCCCGACGAATCAATCCAATATATGGGCAGACGGCAAATTATGATGCCTGACGAAAAAGGTTATCCGGCAGAAGTTCCGCCGATTATTTATGTCGGCTCAAAAGCCGCCGAAAAGCTTTTCGCAAAATCCGGCGTTACCTTGAAAGACGCGCTGGCACAGGCTGAAAACACTTCATTCAAACCGATTAAGCTGAATCAAAAAGCCAAAATCGTCGCCAAATACAAGCTGACGAAAGGCACTTCTTCAAATGTCGCCGGTTATATCGAAGGCTCTGACCCGACCTTAAAATCGGAAGCGGTTTTGTTTTCGGCGCATTACGACGCTTACGGCGTGGAAAACGGCAAGATTTATCCGGGCGCGGCTGACAATGCGCTCGGCGTGGCGGAAATGCTTTCGGTCGCCGAAGCTTATTCAAAAATGAAACCGAAACGCTCGATGGTTTTTCTCGCCGTTACGGGCGAAGAATACGGGCTTTACGGCTCGAAATACTGGGCGAAAAAACCGACTTGGGACATTAAGAAAGTTGCCGCGAATTTGAATCTCGACGGCATCGGCACGGAAATTTACGCGCCTGTGAAAACCTTTGTCGGCTTCGGCGCGGAACATTCGAGCCTCGGAGCGATGCTCAGCGATGTGTCAAATATTTTCGGCATCAAAGTCATTGCCGACCCGATGCCCGACGAGAAAATCTTTTACCGCTCCGACCATTATTCGTTTGTCGAACGCGGCGTTCCGGCGCTGATGCTTCTCGGCGCGCCTGCCGGAGACGCACAAAAGTGGATTGACCGCAGCAAGGAATGGGAAAAAACCGATTATCACAATCCGGGCGATACCATAAAACCGGATTGGGCGTGGGAAGGCGCGGAAACCGTCGCGGAAGTGATGGGAATTATGGGCTGGCGCATTTCCGAAATGGACAAGATGCCCGAATGGCTTTCAACTTCGCGCTTTGCCAAATTAGAACGCGGAAACACGAAAGAAATTCCTGAGGAAAAATAAGACGATTTCACCACAGAGAACACCGAAGAGCACAGAGATTTTTAAGAATGAATTAACCGAGGATGTCAGGATAGACAGGGATTTATTTTTGATTTATCCTTTTCATCCTGTTATCCCTGTTAATTCTTCTCTGTGTTCTCTGTGATGAAATTTCCCTTTACTTCTTATTTGCCCAGAACTTCACGCGCTTTCTCGTAAGACTGTTTTGTAATGCTCTGGGCAAAGATTGTTTGAACGAATAAAAAAGCTAAGATTAATCCGAAACATATTTTTTTCATTTTCGTCCTTCTAATTCCCTTTCACCGGCGTCGTTTGCGGCGGCTGTTTTCCGGTTATGGTTTCATACGTCTCGACCAGAACTCTGCCGAGCGGCTTGCCGAGATTTTGAAAAACGCTCGTATTTACCTGAACGGCGACGGCGATTTTATGTTCGGGAAAATACATCATCTCGGTCATATAACCGGGAAAAAATCCGCTGTGCCCGTAAGATAAACCGGCGCGGGTCGGGCGAATTATCACGCCCAAGCCGTATTTTGCGTCTCGCCCGAGCATCGGCGCGGAAACGCCTTCGAGCATTTGCGGCAGAAGCGTCGCGTCGAAAGCTTTTCCTTCGTACATAAATTTTGCCCAGCGCGCTAAATCCTCGCTCGTCGTCGCCATTCCGCCGCCCGTCCATTCAAACTGCGGATTGATGATAAATTTCCCGTTTTCCAGAACTTTGTCTTTCCCGCCGAAAGGATTTTCCGCACCCGCGTAGCCCTGCACAAGACCTTTTATCGCGCGGCTGTCCTGCGGAAAAGTGTTTTGCAGTTTCAAAGGTTTTAAAACGCGACTTCGCGCCAAATCGTAATATTTTTTGCCGGTAACTTTTTCGATAATCATTCCGAGAACTATGTAATTCGTGTCCGAATAATCCCAGCCTTTGCCCGCTTCGAACGGCGCTTTTTCGTCCAGAATATACGCGATAAGCTCTTCCGGTCGCCAGACTTTATCCGCGTTTGCGGTCAAATCTTTCGTAAACTGGTCTTTAAATTCGTACCTGACAAGCCCGCTCGTGTGATTCATCAACTGGCGAACGGTGATGTCTTTCGCGTTCGGCAGGCGCGAAAACCATTTTTCCTGTCCGAGATATTTTTCTATCGGAGCGTCGAGATTGATTTTTCCTTCTTTAACGAGCTGCAAAGCGACCGCCGCGACATAAGTTTTCCCGACGCTTCCCGCCAGCAGAATGTCGTTCGGCTTCATCGGCGTTTTCGTCTCCAAATCGGAAAATCCGGTCGCCAGCCCGAACGAAGTTCCGTCTTCCAGAACAACGCCGACGGTCGCGCCCGCAAATTTGGCGCTTTTATGCCATTCGTCTAGGCTTGCCTGAAGTTTTTGGCGTAAAGCGTTCGTGTCGGTTTTTTGTGCAAACGCCGTCGAAACGATGAGCAGTAAAATAAAAATAACCGGTAAAATTTTTGTCAATCGAATTTTCATAATTTAAGATTTCACCGCAGAGACGAGAGAGAGTTTACGCAGAGATTCGCCGAGATTTTCTCTGCGAATCTTCCGCGTCTCTGCGGTAAAATCTCCTTTCATTTAGCCTGAACTTTTCGGCAATCTCTCCAAAAGTTTTTGAAAACGCGCATCCGTGCGAACCGGCGCAAAATCCGTGTCGTCTTCATACGTTGCGCGGCGGTTAAATCCTTCGTCAACGGCTTTGTTGAGCATCTCGAAGCCTTTGTCGTTTTGTTTGACGCGAAAATAGCCGATAGCCAGATTGTAATACGCCAAGCCGCGCGTGTTCGCGCCCGGCGGAATTCCGGCTTCAAACGCTTTTTCATAACTTTTAATCGCTTCATCGTTGCGATTAAGAGTTAATTGGATATAACCCAACTGCCCGTAAATAAGACTGCTTCGCGCGCCGAGTTCGGTGGCTTTGCTTAAATAACTCGCCGCTTCTTCATAACGCTTCTGCTGATTTCGGATTTGACCGAGACCGAGATAAATTCCCGCGTCCGTGCCGCCGAGCGCGAGCGCTTTTTCGTATGCCGCATTTGCTTCGTCAACCCGCTGAAGCTGCGACAAGACGCGCCCGTATTGCTGGTAAGCCGCTGCGTCTTTTGGGTTTTCGGCAATCCATCTGGAAAGTAAATCAGCCGATTTTTGCAGATTGCCGCCGTAGGTCGCGGCAACTACTTCACGCGCCAGCGAAGGTTTCCAGGTCGGCTGCGGAACGGGTTCGAGATTCGATTTCCAGAACGCGATTGTCTGCTGAATAATCCGGCGCGCTTCGTCCGTGTCGGAAAAAGCGTCGAAAGCGTGCGGCTGATTGCTCGCCATCATCAACGTCCACGGCGCATTATTTTCGGCGATTCTCTGCCAGAGCGCCGGAATCGACGCGCCGAGACGCGGCATATCGCCTTCAGCCATGACAAATAAAACGGGCAAATCTTTGCGAAATCTGCCTTCGGGCGCGCCGCCGTAATACAAAACAGCCGCCTTGATTCCTTTCGGCGCGTTTTCATTCATCAGAAAAATCGCCGACTGCGTAACGTTTGCCGAAGCCGCGTAAACGCCGAGACGCGTCGCGTCGATGCCGTATTTGTCGCCTTCTCCGGCAATAAAATCAAACAGCGCGCGCAGGCTTTCCTGAATCCTTTCGCCGTCGGCGTCCATCGAAATCCCGATTATCCCGTGCGCGGCAACCAGACGCGGGTAAGATTTGTAAATTCCCCAGCTTTTTACCTTGTCGTCCGGTCGGTCGCCGATGGCGTTTAGAAAAATGACGGCGGGAAGCTTTTCGCCCGATTTCAAATTTGGCGGCGTATAAATGTCAATCGCCAGCGTCCCTTTCGTATCTTTCAAATAAGGAACGTCCGCCTTGAGTTTGACATCTTTCGTCCCCGGAACGTCGTAAACCACGCCGTAAAGAGTTCCGTCGAGCTGCGAACGCCCGCCGTTTTGAGCGTATAAATTTATTGCCGGTAAAATTAAAATTAATAAAATTGCGAATTTATTCCGAAACATAACTCTAAACCTCCATTTTTTTTATTTCTTCGCCTCCGCGCAGTCAAATTCGAGCGTCGAAGCGGCGTTGGCAATGCGCCAGCCGTTTTCGGTTTTTACCATTTGAAAAGAATTCACGCCGCAGTGCGAGAATTTCTCGCCGACATAAAACGTGTAGCGACCGGAAACGAGCGCGAAATCGCCGCTGATTTTTACATCTTTTTCGGGCATTTTCTCGATAAATTCTCCCTTCGCTTCCGAAATCATTTTGGCAAAAGCGTCCGCCGCCAAAACGCGTCTGGTCGAAATTCCCTGACCGCTGCGCGGCTTGTCGATAGCGACAAGCTGACCTTCGGCTGTAAATAAACCGCGAATCGCATCGGCATTTTTTGCGCGCATCGCTTCAAAAAGCTTGTCGGCAACCGCCGCCGCTTCCTGCTGCGGCGTCAATTTTTCGATATAAGAGCCTGAAATGCGCGACGCCGCTTCGTCGAGCCATTTGTTCATCTCGGCTTGCGTGTAATATTTTCCTTTGAGCATCACGCCGGAGCGTTTTTCGGTGTTCGAGATATTTTCAAGCGGATTTGCGTCGAGCAAAACCAAATCGGCGCGTTTTCCTTTTTCGATTGTTCCGACCTTGCCCGAAGTTCCAAGATATTCCGAAGGATTTTTTGTCGCCGCTTCGAGAACCGCGTAATTCGAAAGTCCGGCGTCCTGCAAAGCCTTCATTTCGCGGTGCATCGTAAAGCCGTAAAGCCAGAGGAATTCGGGCGTGTCCGAGCCGGTCATAATCTTTCCGCCCGCGTCGTAAATCGCCTTGATGATTTTGTTGCGGATTTCAATCCAGCGCGCGCGTTTTTCGTAGGAAACCTGATTGATAAAGCGGTTGCGCCTGTAAAAATTAAACCACTGTTCCTGTACGGCTTTGGGATAAAAACGAAAATCCGGCTGCGCTTTTATCGATTCTTCGCTGCGCGGCAGACCGAAAGTGTTTTTCATAAAATGCTGCGTCGGGTCGGAAAACGGATTTGACGCTACGGTCGCCCGCGCGATTTCAGCGATTTTCTTTTCGTCAACATATTGGATGCTGTCCCAGTTTTTCGGGTCGTAGATGTAAAGGTCGGAAACCGAGCCTTTCATCGGCGCATTGTCCGCCAGAACGGCTTCGAGATAACCGTCGAGATGCTCGATTTGCTGTCGCGCTTTGAGCGCTCTGTCCAGACCGACAAAACGGCTGTCGGCGTGTCCGATGACGCGAATATTCTGCTTTGCGGCTTCGTCAACGGCGGCTTCGTAAACTTCCGCCTTTATAAAAGTCGTAACTTTAATGAAATCGTAACCGGCTTGTTTAGATTTACGAACGGCTTCGCGCGCTTCTTCCGCCGTGTTGACGACGAAATCATTTCCCTGCTCGCGTCCCGTCAGATGCGGGCTTGCGCTGTAAATCGTCGGCGCGATAATTTCGCCATTCGCCGATTTCGCCCTTAAAATAAGCTGTTCCGGCGTGCCAATCATAAAACGAATCGTCGTAACGCCGTTGGCAACCATAACTTTCAATTCATCTTCGGCAATCGAATCGGGATACGTGTCGTCGTCCGAAAGCATGTGCGTGTGCATATCGACGAGTCCGGGAATCAGGTATTTTCCTTTCGCATCAACAATTTGCGCGCCCGCCGGAATTTTCACCTTTTTGCCGACTTCGACGATAAAGCCGTCGCGCACCAGAACCGTCTGATTTTCCAAAACGCGTTCCTTGTCCATCGGAATGACATTGACGCCTGTAAAAGCGACGGTCTGCGCTGAAATTGCTGTAAAACTGAATAAAATTAGAATCAGGACAAATAATATATTTTTCATTTCAGACCTCCCATCAATAATTAAAAAAACTTTTTACTGTGTTGCTAAAACATTTTGAGCGCAGCGAAAACCGACGTGGTCGCCTGCATTTTCGGGCAAATGACTGTCGCGGAAAGCCACGCGCATATTAAGCGGAACTCCGCCGAAGCTGCCGCCGCGAATTACGCGTCTGGTTTTAATCTGCCGGAAAGAATCTTTCAGAAAAAAATCGCCGCCCGCGACCGGATTGACCTGAATCTCGACATTCGACGGATATTTTTGCCATTCGTCCGCCAGAAATTCCCAGACGTTTCCAGCCATGTCGAAAAGCCCGTAACCGTTTGCCGGATAACTGCCGACGGCGGTTGCCGCGCCGATTTCGCTCGCGCTGAAATTCGCCCGCGTTTTGTCCGCCGCTTCGTCGCCCCAGGGAAAAGCCTTGTTTGATAAACCGCCGCGCGCAGCGAATTCCCATTCGGCTTCGGTCGGCAGTCGCTTGCCCTGCGATTGACAATAAGCGACTGCCGCATACCAGCTCACAAAAACGACCGGATTTTTTTCGATTGCTTTCGGAAACTTGTTTTCGCTCCAAAGCTGCAAATATTTTCCGTTGTGAAATTCGGCTGGAATTTTGTCTTTCCGCCAGTCGGGATTTTTACGCAAAAAGTTTGAGAAATCGGCGTTTGTTACTTCGTATTTGTCGAGATAAAACGAATCGATTTTAACTTTATGGCGCGGCGTTTCGTCGGCGAACATCGCGGCGCGTTTAATTTTGAAAATCTCCTGCAATTTCGGAACGTCCGCCGCATCGGTTCCCATTTCAAACGTCGCGCCGGGAATTAAAACCATCCGCGATTTATCCGTTTTTATTTTTTTTATCGCCTGTCCGCTGACAAGATTCGCGTTTCCCGCCAAAAGCAGAAAGACAAAAAACAAACGGATGCCAGTTAAAAAGATTTTCATTTAAGGATTCCGGCTTAAGTCCGTCAAGCGGCAAATGAATCCCCATCCGCCGCCGAGTTCGCTCACGGCAAGCATCAACTCGTTGCGCCCTTTCTTTAGCGGAATATAAATCACGTCATTCTCAGGATTTACAATTCCGAGGAATCCGGGGTCGCGAAAATTCTGAGCGCTACGCCCGCGATAGAGAATTTTGCCGTTTAAGAATACGCTCGCATCGTCGCTGTAGCCGATGTAAAGTTTCTTGACCTGGTCGCGTTCGGAGACGATACTGGTGCGCGCGTAAACGACCTTCATGCCCGGCTGCGGCTCCAACCGCTTTGCGAAGTCGTTGGCGAAAGTGACTCTCGGATGCGGAGCCTCGCGATAACGGTAAATGACGACAAAGCCGGGCGATTCCGCCTCTACGTCCTGCCATTTTATGGCGCTGCTCTCCGACGGCGAGAGCGGCTGTTCGAGATTGCGCGCCAGCGCGTCGTAAGAGGGCGACAAACTCCATTTGGTCAGAGTGCCCGGAGGCATCGGCGGATAGTGACGCTCCCATGTCGCGGCAGGCGTTTCGCGCATCTCGAAGTTTGAAAAATAAGTCGCGCCGGTCAGAACAGCCAGCGCAATGCTGCCTTTCCGGACGCCGCTTTTCAGGTCGTCCATGACAAGCGCGGGCTTATCCATGTCCTTGACGTACAGTTTCGCCTGCGCGCCGGTTACTTCCAGTCTCAGGTGAAACCATACATCTTTCGGTATATCAACCGCGCCGATGAAGCCGGGACCGCTGTAGATTTGCCAGTTAAGCCCGGTGTTGAGCACCGGCGTATACTGCATCGCATCAGGATATCCTGACTTGTGCTGGCGAAGATAAACCCATTCGGCGTTGTTGCCGTCGGTTTCGATTCGAAACTGGATGCCGAAGAACCCGCGACTTGCAGGCGTTGCGACATCAACATCGATAACGCCGTCGCGCATTTCAAGGTCTTTCACTATCGCCGCTCCGCCGTCGAGGTAAAGGCACTTGCGACCCTGATATTCGGCTGTCTTTGCCTGCCCCTGCAATTCCCAGCGGGACGAGTCCGGCGGAATGGATAAGGTTTGCGACTGTTGCGCGTCAGCTATCTGCGCCACCGTTGTGTTCAGCGCAATAAATACCAGAAACAACCCGATACGCATAAATAAACGACTGATGCCGGAATGCTTTGAGCTGTCCGAAGCGATTTCAATCAGACGATGCCCGACCTTTTTTTGCGCAAAAGTTTGCGTGGAAGGCGCAAATTCCTCGTTTGAAACAATCGGCGTCGAAATTGGAAAACGCTTATCATCAGCATCGCATTTTTGAAGCCATTTTTTTCGTTTCATAGTGTTTATTTCATCGTTTTGCGCGGCATTTTCTCATCCATCATCGCCGTTTGATATACGAACGCCGCCATAATCGTCGATGCCTGTTTCAGGTCGTCAGCCTGGATGCGGTCGAAATTGTCCTGATTCGAGTGATGCGTGCGCGTGCCGTATTCGATTTCGTCCTGAATGAACTGGAAGCCGGGAAGCCCGACGGCGTCGAACGACAAATGGTCTGTTCCGCCCGTATTCGAAAGCGTCAGAGTTTTCGCGTCCAAATCGGCGAAAGGCATCAGCCACGTTTCAAAAAACGGTCTGACCGCCGGATTTCCCTGCATATAAACGCCGCGAATTTTGCCCGTTCCGTTGTCGAGATTGTAATAAGCGGAAAGCTTTTCGTAATCCGCGCCTTTGACGAGCGCGCCGTCTTTCATCTCGCCGAAATGTTTTTTTACATAATTGCTGGAGCCGAAAATTCCCTGTTCTTCGCCCGACCAGAGCGCGACTCTGACTGTCCGGCGCGGCTTCAAACCCGAAGCCATAAGAATACGAGCCGCTTCCATTACCACCGCGCTGCCCGCGCCGTTGTCGGTCGCGCCGGTCGAAGAGTGCCACGAATCGAGATGCGCGCCGAGCATGACGATTTCGTCCTTTAATTTCGGGTCTGTTCCCGGAATTTCGGCAACCGTGTTGTACTGCATCGGGTCTTCGTCGTAATACTGCGCGTCGATTTCAACCGTCATTTGCGGTTTGACGCCCTGCTGAATCATTCTCACAATGCGGTTATAATCTTCGGTCGCCATCGTCGCCTGCGGCATCATGCTCGCTTCATATTCTTTGCTTTGCGGCTTGAAAGCGGGCGAATTGAAAAGGTCGTCGATGGTTTTGATATTCGGCGAAAGCTCGATGGCGAGATTTGCGCCCTGCACGAAAACCGTTCCGCCGCTTCCCTGCGAGCTGTTGTCAATCATCACCGCCGCGCCTTCGTCTATCAAAAATTTCATCGCGCGGGCGTTCTGGTTAAAGAAAGTGGCGATGTTTTTCATCACTTCGGGCGTAAACTGGTTGGAATCTTTAAGCGTCGAAGGGTCGGGCGCGCTCGCCAGTTTCGCCAGAGTTTCCTCGGTTTTGCGGCTCGAAAGCGGTTTATCGACGGATTTAAGCGGGCGAATCTGCGATGTCAAAACGATTTTGCCCTTCAACTGTCCCTTATATTTGGCAAAATCGGCGTCCGTCTTGGCGTCGAACCAGACGACTTCGCTCGTTACCGCGCCTTTGGTCGAAGGCGACCATGCTTTCGGGTAAGCGATGACCGGAATCGTCTGCGGCGAGACGACCTGCGCCGAAAAATTCTTCAGCGACCAGCCGCGACCGAACGCGCCCCACGCTTCGACATTGGCGTTTGCCATTCCCCATTCCTTCATCTTGTCGCGCGTCCATTCGTTGGCGCGCTTCATCGAAGGCGAACCCGTCAGACGCGCGCCGATAACATCGGTCATATAGGAAAGCGTCTGCATCACCTGCGAGTTTTTGCCCATTCCTTCTTCCCTGATTTTGTCAATCGTTTCCTTCGGCGCGGCGTAAACCGACTGCGAAGTTTTGGCAACCGTTGCCGTCGTTGCGGCGACCTGCCCATAGGCAAAGGTCGAAAACAGAAAAGTATAAAGTAAAAATGCGCTAATAATTTTTCGTCTCAACATCGTTCGTAACACTCCTTAAATTAACTGATAAAAATTAAATTTTCTGAAAATACTGTCTATTTTGAATTCGGCACCGGCAGATTCAGCGCCGGTTTGACCTGTCCGCGATGACAGGTCGTGCAGTTGACGGTCGGGCTTTCGCTTTTCAAATTTTTGATATTTTTTAAAAGCTCGCCGTTGATTTTCCCGACCATTGCCGACATATCGCGCGCAATCTGCTTGGTCGGTTTTTCTTCCGATTCAAATTTGTCGGGCACGTGGCAATGCGCGCAGCTTACGCCGAGCGAACGCGCATAACCCATTTCCATAATCGCCAGAAGCCGTCCGGCGGGAATGCCTTTCATCGTCTGGATATTTTTGAAAACCTTCTCGGCAGGCTCTGTTTCCCTGCCTTTGATTTGCTCGCGCAATTTGGCGAGCGCGTCCGTCTGGTTAAATTCGGTCGAAGGCGTCGGCGTCGGAGAAACGGCATTGGTCTGCGCCAGAATATATGTTTTCGGGTTAAATAATGTAACCGCGCCGTAAAAGGCAAATGCCGCAATGACCAGAACAAGCGTGATTTTTCTTTGATTTTCTTTTTTCATAGTTTCTCCTTTTTTTGAAAATTCAGTCCGCCCTTTGCTCGCTTAAATTCAAATTATGGCTTCGCCGGTAAAGTCGTTTTCATCGCTTTTTCCTGCTCGGTGCAGCCCTGCGGCTCAATCGTCGTCGAAGCGCCCGCAATCTTCCAGCCCGAGTCGGTTCGAACCAGATGAAAAGCGTTGACGCCGCAATGCGAGATTTTGCCGTCGATAAAGAAAACGTACCTGCCAAAGACAACCGCTAAATCGCCGAAAATTTTCACGTCCGGCGCATACATTTCTTCCTTGATTTCATTTTTCTTTTCGGCGAAATTTTTCGAAAAAGCTTCGACCGCAAAAGTTCTGATGACGGATTTTCCTTCTTTATTTTTAATTGCCGCCGCAAGCTGTGCCTCGCTTGTATAAAGCGCGACGATTGCCGCGGGATTGTGATTTGCCATTTCCGCGAACATATTGTTGACGACGGCTAAAGCGTCTTTCGAATCATCCGTTTTCTGAGCAAAAGCCAAACCCGCAAATATTGCGATAATTGAAATGATAAGGGCTGATTTTTTCATTTTATAATTTATCTCTTTCGATTTTAGGATTAGCCCGCAAAACGCGCGAAAAACACTAAATTATTGCCAGTCTTTTCGCGTATTCTGCGCGTCCGGCGGGCTAAAGTTTTACGGCAAAAATTCCTTCGGTATCGGATTGTTCGGGCGTTCTTCGTCCCACGTAACGGCGGAAATCCACCAGCGCTTGCCGTCGAAAAACATCTCGATGCTGTTGACTCCGCGCCCGCTCATCTTGTTTTTGCCCGAAGTCGAAAATTCATACGTGCTGAAAATTTGCGCCATATTGCCGAATCGTTTCGTAACGCGCTTGATTTCCTTTTCGACAAAGCCTTCTTTCAAAAAAAAGTCGTTCGAGTCTTCGACATATTGCTGATGACTCATCACATCGGCAACAATTTTGCCGCCGCGCTCGCTCATCCCGACAAAACGAATGTCGGGAATATAAAGCGTCCGGTCGCGCGACCATTGGCGCGGAACGCCGATGCCGCCCGAAACTACTTCGTAAAAAGCTTTAACGATTCCGTCAATCGAGCCGACATCTTCCGTAAGCGGCGCGATTGTCGCAATTTCAAGCGGCTTTTTCGTGTCTTGCGCGAAAACCGAAAACGCGCCGACGAACAAAATAAGAAATAAAACAAGAAAAAGAGAAAAATTAACAGGCATGAAAGGGATAAAAGGGATTTTTAAAATGATTTTATCCCTGTCCATACTCTTTATCCCTGTTAATTTCTTATTCATTTGTGCTCTCATATTAATTTCCGTTTAGTTTAAGCGGTTTATCGACCGTCGGGCGCGTCGCTCGATTTGCCAGTTCCCAGCCGGTCGCCATAATCGTTCGCGCAACTTTTTCCATCTGCTCGAAATTTATTTTCTCGACCGAATCCGAAGGCTGGTGATAATCGGCGTGGCTTCCGTCCATATAAAAAATAATCGGAACGCCTTTTCGCGCGTAATTAAAATGGTCTGAGCGATAGAAAAACTGTTCCGGGTCGTTCGGGTCGTCGTATTTGAAATTAAAGCTCAGATTCAAAAATGATTTGTTGGTCGCGTCGCTAATTTCGCCAAGCTCGGTGCTCATCATCCGCGAGCCGATAAGGAAAACTTCGCCCTGTTTCGGCAGTTGTTTGTTCCGCACATCTTCGTCGCCCGGATTTTGATAGCGTCCAATCATATCGATGTTCAGTTCCGTGATAATCGAGCTTATCGGCACGGTCGGGTTGTCGGTAAAATATTCGCTGCCCCACAAACCTTTTTCCTCGCCCGCGTGCCAGATGAAAAGAATCGAACGCTTCGGACGCTGCGCGCCTTTTGAAAACGCTTCAGCCATCGACAGAACCGAAACCGTTCCCGAACCGTCGTCGTCCGCGCCGTTCCAGATTTTGTCGTCGCCCGCCGCAAACGGATTTGTTCCCACATGGTCGTAATGCGCGCCGACGGCAACGTATTCGTTTTTCAAAACCGGATCGCTTCCTTCCAAAATTCCGACGACGTTTTGCGTGTAAACCGTGTCACTTTTGAGCGATACGTTCAGGCTGATTTTTTTAGTCGGTTTGAGTTCGAAAGGTTCGACAAAATCCTGCTGAATTCCTTTTGTAAAAATATTTCCGCCGCTGGATTTTTCGCCCTGAAAGATTGCATTCATGAGTCGCGGCGAGGCGGTGATTGTCGGAACTGTGATCTGATTTTGAGGATTTCCAAAATTCACGGCGCCTCTTTCGGTTTGTCTCCAACGCGTCGCCTGCCAGTTCGCAAGATCATTGAAGCTTCCGAAAGCGATTACCGCTTTTGCGCCGTTTGCCTGAGCATAAAGCGACGGTGAAAACCAATCGTCACCCGGCTTGCCCTGCAAATCGTTCGGCGTAACGCCTTTCGGAAGACTGTTTACCACGATGATTATTTTGTCTTTGACATCGATTCCCTGGTAGGCATTAATGTTTTTCGATTTAATAACCCAGCCGTGCCCGACGTAAACAAGATTGCTCGCAGGTACGTTTGATTGAGTCAGGCTCGAAAAAAAATCTTCGGCGTAATTAAAATTTTGCCCGTTTAGTTCAAGGCGCATATTCTGCGCATCGATCTTGCTGCGTTTGAGCGGAAATTTTTGAAAATAGCTGCCGCTGTCGCCCGCCGGCTTAATTCCCCAAGCCTTTAAATGATCGGCAATATACATCGCCGCGATGTCCAGCCCGCGCGAAGGCGTGTCGCGTCCTTCGAGCTCGTCCGACGCGATAAACTCAAGATAATTTTTGAGCTGCTGCGACGTGATTCCGTCGGTATTGCCGAATTTCGGCGCGGTTACGACAGCCGAATTCGTCTTGACGCTTTTCGCTTTGGTTTGAGCAAGCGCCAACTGCGCGCCGCCGGAATAAATAACTAAAACTAAAATAAATGACAGAAATTTTTTCATTGTTTTCCTCGCTCGAATAAAAATAAAAATGCCCGTAGAAACCGCATTAAAAAATGTTTGTTGCGATTTTTACGGGTAAAAAGAAAAAAAGTTTCTCTTTCTGACTATTTTTTTAATCTGGTCAAAAACTTCTGTCTGAATTTAGCGACTTTCGGCGCGACGACCGCCGCGCAGTAAGGCTGGCTCGGATTATTGGCGAAATATTCCTGATGATAATCTTCCGCCGGATAAAATTTATCAAAGGCGGCAACTTCCGTTACAATCGGATTGTCGTAAACGCCTTCTTCGGTAACTTCACGAATCACTTCTTCGGCAATTCGTTTCTGCTCCGCGTCGTGATAAAAAATCGCCGAGCGATAAGACGAGCCGACATCGTTTCCCTGACGATTCAAAGTCGTCGGGTCGTGAACGGCGAAAAAAACCTGTAAAAGCTCTTTAAATGAAAGCTCGTTCGGGTCGAATTTTATCTGCGCGACTTCGGCGTGTCCGGTCGTTTCCGAGCAGACTTCGCGGTAAGTCGGGTTTTCCGTGTGCCCGCCCGAATAGCCCGAAACTACGTCTTCAACGCCGCGCAAATCATCAAAAACCGCTTCGACGCACCAAAAACAGCCTGCCGCAAGTGTCGCCGTTTCCAAAATTTTATTTTCCATAAATCTTATAAATTCCCTTTGTTCGTAGTTTGTTTTATTTTAGCGCGAAACCGAACCGATTGCACCCGGCTCGCATTTGTCTTTGTCGCCGCCGACTCGTTTGAAATTATACACGTTGCGAAACTGAAAGGGCGTGCGGGTTTCCTTTAGAATTTGCAGCGAATCGACGGTAAAAATAATTGTTTTGCGAACCGGCTCGGGTTTGTCATTGTCAATCTGCTTTCCAAATAGAACGAGCTTTCCGCCGGATTCTTCGAGCGAAAATTCATCTTCGCCAAAATAGAATTTTTTGTTTACCGGGTCGATTCTGACTTCATCCGTTTCTTTGATGATTTTGCCGAAATCGTCGTAAACATAAAAGAATTCGGCGGATTTCCCGTCAGCCGAAGCTTTGATTTCGAGCGTGGTTTTCAGGGACACGCGTTTTTCCGTTTTATAGTCGGAATATTCGAGCGTGCCTTCCCATTTTCCCTCAATTTTTTGCAGGAAAGTGCGTTCCTGCGCCGAAATTGCAAAAGCCGAAACCAAAAGAATTGCGAAAGCGATTAAATTTTTCATTTTACACCTCAAAATATTAATTTTTTACGGATTCGCTGAAAAATGCCGGACGGTTTCAAGCTAACCGCCGATGAAGCTCATCGAGCGCGACGCGGGCGTGAATTGTTTGTCGTTTATAAAATGCCGAGGCTCTTTTTTCATGACGACTTTTTGGATAAATTCGACGATTTCCGCGCGACTCGCGCCGCTTCTGAGCACGTCGCGCAGATTATGCTCGTTTGTCGAAAAAAGACACGTTCGAATTTGCCCGTCCGCAGTTAATCTGATGCGCGAGCAAGCGCCGCAAAACATTTCCGTAACGGGCGCGATAATGCCGATTTCACCGCGCGCGCCGTCGGCAAATTCGTATTTCCAAGCCGTTTCCGCGCCGCGCGAGCTTGTTTTTAATTTCAAAGGAAAGACCGACTCGATTTTTTCACGAATTTCCCTGCCCGAAACGACCATTTCACGCGACCACTCGTGTCCCGCGTCAAGCGGCATAAACTCGATAAAGCGAAACGAAACTTCGCTTTCACGCGCAAAACGCGCAAATTCGACGATTTCGTCGTCGTTCCTGCCGCGCACAATCACGGCATTTATTTTGACGGGCGCGAGATGCGCGCGCTTCGCCGCTTCGACTGCTTCCAAAACCATTTCCAAACCGTCAACGCCGGTTATGTTTTGAAAATTTTCGCGCTTCAGACTGTCGAGACTTAAAGTTACGCGGTCAAGTCCGGCTCGTTTTAGATTTTCGGCGCGTTTTGCGAAAGTGTGCCCGTTTGTCGTCAAAGCCAAATCCTTTAAGTGCGGAGTGCGGAGTGCGGAATGCGGAATAGAATGTTGGTTTTCGGCTTTTAATTCCGCATTCCGCACTCCGCATTCCGCACTCGCCGCAAGTTCCGCGTTGAGTTTCAAAAAGGATAGTTTTTCAACCAATTTTTCGAGGTCTTTTCTGAGCATCGGCTCGCCGCCGGTCAGGCGAATTTTTTCGATGCCGAGAGAAACGAAAATCTCGCAAATTCGCTCGATTTCTTCAAAAGTCAGAATTGTTTCTTTTCTTGCAAGCGGCGGCTCGCCGTGCGGCAGGCAGTAGAAACAGCGAAAGTTGCAGCGGTCGGTGAGAGAAACGCGTAAATCGCGGATTATTCGGTTGTGAGCATCGCGCAGAAGCATAAGGGAAATGATACAAAAACAGGTGAGAAATGAGAAATGAGATGTGAGAAGCGAAAACATTTCTCACATCTCACATCTCATTTCTCACCTTTCTTCTACTTAAAGCCTTCGGCGATTTTCTTTAATTGCTGCAAAGCCTTCTCTTTTTCCGTATTCGGCAGGCGCGAGATTATCACGCGAAGCTCGGTAATCAAAGAGTTAAATTCGGCGCGGTCGCTCACGTCGGTCGGACCGTTATAAACTTTTTTCGTATCGGCGTCCGATGCAATCGGTTGCAGCGAAGTCGTGATGTTTCTCAGCGCTTCGGCTGAATGCGTGCCGCCCGGGTAAAAATTCAGATATTCGCCGTCGGTCATTCGAAGCAGGAAAATATAGCAGTTGACATAACCTTCGCACTCGCCGGGCAGAGGATTTCTCGCCGCTTCCCACGCGATTTTTTCGCCCGTCGGCGTCGCCGTATATTTTGAATGTAAATCCCAGAAAAGCGGCGCGCGGACATACCATTCGGCTGAAGGGTCGCTGTAGACGATGTTTTCGTCCTGCGCCTTGATGAAATCCTGATAGATTTTTTGACCGGATTGTCCCTGCGGAATCGCATGAAGCGCGGAGCGGAGCGTGGTCAGACGTTTCAGTCCAAATTCAGCCGCCGTGTTCGCGTCTTTAATTTCCGGCTGAACGCGCGTCAGAAAATCGTAAAGCTCGGCAAATTCGCTGAACGGCAGGCTCGCCGAAACCGGATATTTGGCAAGCACCTGGCGATAGATTTCATCGTTGCCGTTTTTGTCGGAATTGACCGCGACGGTTACCGGAATCCAGCCTGTAATTGTGTTTGTGCGGTTCGGAATTTGAATTTTATACCAGCCGGAGCTTTTATCGACAACGCTGTAAATCGCGCCGAACCTTGCGCGACCGACTTCCGAAGCGGAAGAATTAGGCGCGCTGCGAACGACCTGCGAAGGCGCGCTGACGACGATTTGCGTTAGTTCTTTGGGCGGCTGAACGGTCGTCGTTTTTGTAGTTTTCGGCGTGGTCGGATTCGTTTTAGGCTTTACGGATGTCGTCGTCGTTTTCGTATTCTTAACGGTCGGCTTTGTGTTTTTGCTCAAAGTCGTCGGAGTTTTCTTTGAAGTATTTTTCGTATCCGTTTTCGATTTCGTGTTTTTATCTTTGGTCGAAACGGTCTTCGATTTTGAAGTTTTATCGGTTTTCGAATTTTTATCCGTTTTCGAAGTGGTTTTCGTGTCCTTTTTCTTCGGAGTCGGCGTCGGTTTGGTTTTCGCCGTCGTTTTTTGATTCGATTTTTTATTCGGTGTCGGAGTGGCTTTCGCGTTTTTCTTCGGCGTCGGCGTCGCTTTTTTCGATTTCGGAGTCGGCGTCGCCTTGCCGCGATTTCTCGTCTGCGCGCTGCTTGTATTGCCGATAAAAGCGAGCGACAAAAAGATTGCGACAACGATTAAAATTCCGATATTTTGAAAACGTTTATTTTGATACTTCATAATTTCTTCTCCGGGTAAATTCAGGATTCAAAATTCAAGATTCAAGATTCAAAATTTAAGATTGGGAATGCCGTTTTCTAATCTTGAATCTTAAATCTTGAATCTTGAATTTATCTATTTTCAACCCGCTTGTTTGAATGTGCGAGCAAGGCGTTTGCATTTCTCTGCAAGCCGCCGAGCTTCGTACGCTTCATCGCGCTCCGGCGAAATCGCCGGGCATATTCTTCGGGTGAGAGCGATAGAATTTCGTCCAAATCGGCGGAAACATTTCCCTCGCGCGGTTCGAATCGCGCTTCTCCGGTCGGTTTTTCAAAACGATTCCACGGGCAAACGTCCTGACAAATATCGCAGCCGTAAAGCCAGCCGCTCAGGTTTTCTTTTATTTCAGGTGAAAATTCGGGGGAGCGCAATTCGATAGTAGCATAAGACAAACACTTTTCAGAATCAACTATAAAAGGCGAAACAATCGCGCCGGTCGGGCAGGCGTCGAGACAAGCCGTGCAGGTTCCGCAATGGTCTTGAATCGTTTCGGTTTCGTATTCAAGCTCTAAATTCAGCAGAATCTCGCCGATAAATACCCACGAGCCGTATTCTTTCGTGATTAAATTAGAATGTTTCCCGAGCCATCCGAGACCGGCGCGAACCGCCCAGGCTTTGTCCATCACGGGCGCAGTATCGACGCAGATTTTCCCGTCTGCCGCTGCGTTTTCCGTCTTTATCCAACTTAATAATTCTCTTAATTTTTCCTTAACGACATCGTGATAATCGTCGCCCCACGCATAGCGCGAAACTTTTCCCTTTGCGTCCGTTTGTTCGTGTTCGTGCGGCGTGTAGTAATTCAGCGCGACGACAATCATCGATTTTGCGCCGGGGAAAAGCAGTTCGGGGCTGGCGCGTTTTTCCGGCTCGCGCTCCATCCAGCGCATCTCGCCGTGATAATTTTTGCCGAGCCATTCTTTCAAACGCTCGCCTTCACGCTCTAAATTTTCGGCGCGCGCGATGCCGATTTTATGAAAACCGATTTCGAGCGCTTTTTGTTTGATTTTTCCGGTGAAGGAAGACATATAAAAAGATTAACACAAAGCTTTTTCAAGCTAAATTGAAGTAAATAGCTTTGCGCGTGAAGCTTTTTGCCGTCTCGACGAAGCTTTTTACTGCATCGATGGAGTCTTTTACACCATCAATGATGCTTTTTACTTCATAGATGATGCTTTTAACTCCATCGTTGATGCTTTTAACTCCATCATTGATGGTTTTTGCTCCATCGACGATGCTTTTAACTCCATCGACGAAGCTCTGAGCTTAGTTCACGAAGCTTTTTGCTTCATTAACTGAGTTCGGAACTTGAAAAATTGCTAAAACGAACGGATTTTTAATCTCAAACAAAAAGACCGACCAGCTCGAAGCCAATCAGTCTTTATTTTAAGTTTCCGGTTCAGACATGCCGACGCCTTATCCCATTTTCCCGTGCTTTATATATTCCCGTTTAATGCCCTGCATAATATCCGAATGGATGACGGTATTATTTCCGCGGGCAATCGCCTGGAGCGACACGAAACGAATCACATTCATAATGTTTCCGCCGGAAAGCTCGTGGTTTTTGGCGATTTCATTGAGGTCAACCGTCTCTTCCATTTTCGCTTTTGACGAAAATCCTTTTTGCCAGAGCAGAAGACGTTCGCGCGCGCCGGGCAGAGGAAAATAGATGATTGATTCAAAGCGGCGGCTAAAAGACTTATCCATATTTTCCTTCAGGTTCGAAGCCAGAATGACTATGCCGCTAAAGGTTTCGATGCGCTGAAGCAGAAAGGAAACTTCCTGATTGGCATAGCGGTCGTGCGCGTCTTTGGTTTCGCTGCGCTTGCCGAAAAGAGCGTCCGCCTCGTCGAAAAATAAAATCCATTTTTTGTTTTCCGCCATTTCAAATATTCTGGACAGATTTTTTTCCGTTTCGCCGATATATTTGGAAACAACCGCCGAAAGGTCAACGCGGTAAACATCATGCCCGGTAGATTTTCCGAGCAAACAGGCAGTCATGGTTTTACCTGTTCCGGGCGGTCCGTAAAACAAAGTCCGCAAGCCGGGACGGATTTTGCCCGCCATCTCCCAATCGTTTAATAAAGTATCTCCGTGTTTTATCCAGCTTTCGATTTCCCGCACCATATTGAGAGTTCCGGCGTTTAAGACCAAATCATCCCAGTTTTGCTGCGTTTCAATATAACGGGCAGGAAAATGAGAGCTGAAATGCGGTCGCTGCGCTTCGCCCGTAGTCAGGTAGCTGAGATATTCCTCCGATAACCGCAGAGGAGCTTTTAAGGGAGACAAGCCGGGCTTGCCTGTTTCCAGATTCAAAATATTATGCTTTGTGAAAAAATGGTCGCGCCCGAGAATCGGATTTAACGAAAAACGAATTTTCAGGTCTACTCCGGCGAGCAGAAATGCAAGGGTTTCTCCGGTGGGAACAAAGTCGCCCTCCGCGCCTTCGCTTATTCCGCCGAACTCCGTGAATTTCTTGTCAAAAGTTGAGTTTTTAGTATAAAATACATCAAACAAACGAGGACGGATGTGCGGAGTCAATGCCAGGATAAGGCACAAACGCTCGGCAAAAGATACGTGATAATACCTGATTAAATCGGCGTATTGAGATTTTGATTCCGTAAAGTCCGGCGGAGCAATGGCGAAAATATCCGTCTCCGCAGCTTCCTTTTCAAAATACAGACGAAAGCGTCTATCTATGATTCTGGTCAACCAGTTCAGTTCCTGTTCCAGGTCTCCGGCGTTATCGTTAAGAGGGCTTTTCATGTAAAATAGTTAAAATAATTTTAGCTGAATAGCAAATATATTTGTTTGTAACAAACGAGAAGGCTGTTACGATTGGAATTACAAAACATTTCGCAAAATTAAGATAGCAAAATGAAAAAGAAATCTCCAAAGCCCGCTGCCAAAACTTCCGGAAAACAAACGAACGTTTCCGGTCAGGGATTGGCTCCTCCTGCATATGGAATTAATTTTGTTGACCGGCAAAATAATTCAAACGATGCGCCGGTTCAGGGCGTATTTGAATCTTCGCCCGAGGAAACCTTTTCTTTTGAAGAAAACGACAAAAATCCTACGGCGATTCCATCAAAATCCCTTCCGAATAAAACCGGCTTGCCCGACAATCTCAAAAAAGGAATCGAAAATCTTTCCGGCTTTTCAATGGATGCGGTGCGGGTTCATTACAACTCGTCCCGCCCCGCACAGCTAAACGCTTTGGCTTATACGCAGGGAACTGAAATTCACGTCGCGCCGGGACAGGAACGGCATCTGCCGCATGAGGCATGGCATACCGTACAGCAGATGCAGGGTCGAGTGAATCCGACGATGCAGATGAAGGACAAGAAAGTATCGATTAATGATGATAAGCGATTGGAGAACGAAGCGGATGTAATGGGCGCGAAAGCTTTGCGGATGACGCGCGACGAGCAATCCATCCGGAATAATGTCGGACTAACGGATGCCGAAAGCAGCCCGGTGGTACAGAGGTTTCCGATATTCCTGAATGAAATGGACATCGTGTACACAGATAGTAAATACCCGTGGATGAGGATGATACACAGACGCGATTTGGGAAACAATACATTTGAACTGTTGCGAACAAACGGCGCGCCAAGCGCATCCTACATGATTCACGAAGAGGAGTACGACCAGTATAGATTCAGCTCGGACGGAGCTGAGATTGACGAACGGTTCGCACCGCATTTTATGGAAGAAATCACCGGAGACGCAACGGTTGATGATGAATATGAAGACCCCTTGTATTCGTATGTGGGAGAGTATGGAGTTGGTTACAGACCGGCAAGCGGCGCTCGCGCCAGACTTGAGTTAAGCGGTTTAATCTCTTGCATTGGATTCATATTAGAAAGTGAAAATGCAGGGTTTGCTTGCCATATGGTAGTCACCGATGGAGTGCCGCAAAGTAAGCAGGTCTTAAAGCGGCAAGTCAATGCGCTGGTCAGGAGGTTCGAGCAGTATGCCGGAGAGAGACCTGACAATTGCCAGTTGTTGTATGACGAAACGACTTATCAAGGTCGTCCGGGCTGGCTCAGTTGGATGGAACCGGATAACGTGCGAACAATAATAAGTCCGGCAGACGGGGATTATCGGATGAATATAACAGGACACGAAGACACGCCGACTGTGATGTGGCGGGCTATGCCGATACGATATTAAAAGAGAAAATATGAATGCTCGCGCAGACAAAACGCAGGAAAACAAAAGCCAATCGGCGGGAAATGCAGTTTCTCAAAAGCATGACGGCGAGTCCGCTTTTCAATTTTCCGACAACAGACCTGAGGCAACAGCTCAAAAAAAACTGAAAGAGATTGCGAATAATAATTCTCAGGTGAAGCAGTTGAGAACCGTTCAGGAAATGACTAAAAACGACTCACATCCTAAAGAAGCAGCTCAATTACAGAGGATGACTAATGATTATTCCGCTCAACAATATCCAATACAGAAGAAAGAAAACAAAACCGGATTACCTGATAACCTCAAATCCGGAATAGAAAATCTTTCGGGTTATTCTATGGATGGCGTGAAAGTGCATTATAACTCTGATAAGCCTGCTCGATTGCAAGCTCATGCTTACGCGCAAGGGACAAACATCCATGTCGCTGCCGGACAGGAAAAACATCTTCCGCATGAGGCGTGGCACGTGGTTCAGCAAAAGCAGGGAAAGGTGAATCCTATACTGCAAATGAAAGGGGTAGAGATTAATGATGATGCGGGCTTGGAGCGCGAAGCAGATGCGATGGGCGCTAAAGCCTTGCAGTTGGACAACGCGACGACCGGAGGCTCTGCCGGACATCAGCCGGTAATTCAGGATAATGGCGGGATAATCCAGCGCGTTATCACCTATAAGGGAAAGCAATACAAGAGCCTGAAGGACGTTGGCTCGGAAAAAGGTAATGATGTTTTTACGCAATATCAAGCCTCCAAGGACGCTGACAAAGCGAAAAAGCTGAATGACCCTAAAAACGTCTACGATTTGGAAAATGGGCTTAAACTCGTTGAACTTCAGATTGTGAAGTCCAAACAGGAATTGCGGAATGAGCTTGGCGCAAGCAGGACAACCGATGTCGCGTTTGAAACCAGAGAATCAGACGACCACTATCCGCGTGACGCCACGTTGTATGCTCCGATTAATCACGCGATAATCGTTATTAACGATGGTCCCTACGAATACGTGGGAACAGGCGGGTTGATAGGCTGCGTCGAGGTGATGATTGAATGCCACACCGAAACGGACAAAGGTTATCTGGTGGCTCATGTCAGCAGTGACATTGATGATAATGAACCGGAAATCAAGAGGCAGCTGAACGTCATGCTGCAAGCTCTGGGTGAGGAATTGAACGCACCATTGCGTTGGAGGGATTTTAGAAAGGGTTCAAAAACACATAAACTGACGCTCGTTCGCAGTGCCAGACTTGGCGAACAGATATTGTTGACTAACATGCGGAACATACTCGCCGAAAACGGAGCTTATATGAACCTTTTAAACAGCAACTCGGCATCCATGAGGATTACGGCTGAAGGGGCGGAATACTTAGATAACCAACAGCGGCAGGATGACACCACGCCGCCGAATATGGATTACCGAAAGGAAGCAGGTTATCCATTTCCCGAAGGGAAATAAAAGGGAAAAAGGAAATTTCATATCCACTCGACGCTGATTGCCCACTCCATCCAGGGCAGTTTGACAATGTTCCAATTCCACGGGAAACGCTCCAGAACGATATCAAAGGTTTCCCGTTCAACATTCAAATGCCACGCGCCCGCGCCCGCGCGAAGCATTCCTTTTCGAATTAAAAAACTACCCCGAAATCCATCAACCGACATTTCTCCTAAAATCGGGGCATTGGCGATTACGGCTTCGAGCAAAATTTGACAGGCTTCCGCTTCTTCAGCCGTAACCGGCTCGCCAAATTCCAACACGGTTTCAGCGTCCAATCCGCATAGAATTTTATTAAGCCCGCATTGGTGCTCCGCCGGAATTTCCCTGCCGTCCGCCAAAAATTGTAAAAGCCCGACCGCACGATGCGCGGCGGCGGCATTTGCGAACCGGCGCTCCTCAAGCAGGCGCAAATTTTCAAAAAATCCAGCTAAAAAAGGCGAGAATATAACCAACCCGGCATTGCTTACGAATAGTTCATCGGTGTCGCTGAATCGAGCCTTTTCCTTTTTTATTAATTTAAGAACTTCCTGTTTTACTAACTTAAAATCTTCTTGCCGGTCGGGAGCTTCCGTCAAATCCGAATCTTTTCTTTTATCACTCAGGAGAGCGATTGCAGATTTGTCAGGCTCAGCCATTGCTTCCTGTTCAAGCAGTTGAATAATTGCCTGCAAAGCTTCGCCCTCCACCACTTGCTCATTAAGCTTTTGTAAATATTCAAGCCATTGTTTTTTCTTTTCCGGGGCAAGCGTTTTGAATTCTAAAAGACGCTTGATTCGTTCAAATAAATTCGCCTGTAAATCTCCGCCCGGAGTTATGTTTTTCCATAAAAAAGCGACCGGCTCTTCTTCCTGCATGGTTTGTCCATGTTTATTTTTTTCAAATTGTAGAAATAATTCGGCAAACAGGTCGTTATATTTTATAGACAGCCCGGCTGTCAGTTGTATCAAAAAACTGCTCCAAAAATCCGTCGTAGTTTGTGTTTTACGAGGCGACAAGAATACCCAGGGCAACAATTTAAGCCCGACGGTTTCCTGTAATTTATGTTCAGGATAGTCATTCCATGGAGTTATTTTTTTTAATAAATCCATTAGCTGTGAGAGCATCGAACTTAACTCTTCGCCTGTACAATCCATGTTCGCCGCCGCCAGTTCCGTCCATTTCGGGAAACCGGTTTGGATGACGATTCGCTTGAGGGCATCGGGTTGACGCGCCCATTTGTACATCAGATTTCTAAGCGTGGAGTCTTCCTTCCGTAGGAGAAAATCCAGACTTTCCTTCACCGGATTATTATTTTTGAAATCAGTCCACCAGGGCAAATTGCCGGTTTCTATAAAGAAGCTA
Organism: Pyrinomonadaceae bacterium; assembly: GCA_049799955.1. Classification (GTDB taxonomy): domain Bacteria; phylum Acidobacteriota; class Blastocatellia; order Pyrinomonadales; family Pyrinomonadaceae; genus JBGTFE01. The sequence goes on along the minus strand of JBARIW010000084.1, from coordinate 36,988 downwards.
AACGTTTCCAGATGACTTTTTTCAGCCGGAATTTCCTCTTTCTTTGCCTTAAAATTCGAATCGGAAGACGGTTGCGGTTGAAAATAAATTTCCAGTTGCCGGGTTACTTTTTCAATGAAATCTTTTTCGAGATTATTGCGAAAAACAGTTCCGATATTCAGTTCCAGCCGCTCGATTCGGTGTGTAACACCGCCCGGACTATGCTCCGACAGATATCGGTCGAGAAGAGGAAGAATTTTCTCCCGGAACAACTCGCCGATTTCTTCCTGCAATTGTCGCGCGTCGGCTTCCCTGACCCCGCGAAATTCCAGAATTTGACGGCGGATGACATGATTTGGAACTGAATCCATGATTCTTAAGAAGAAGGTTCACCGACCGTGATTGTAACGTCTTCAGACAATTCCGTTTCGAGTCCTGTATAGGATTTTCTGGCTATCACCTTAAAAGTTGTCGTCTTTTTAAGAGGTGCGGTCGGAAGGATTAATTTTTCATCACCGAATAGTGTGGCGGCGTTGTCCTGCGCCGTGCCGATTTTGAAATCCGTTCCAATCCGCATTCCGAATTCACGGCGCTCGACGATGCCTCCGATTGCACGCTCCGAAAAATGATAGCCGTAGTCGCCAATCGTTTTCTTACTTAACTGCAACTGATACTTAACTCCCTTTTGAGTTTCACTCAAAATAACCAGTCCTTCTTCGCCCTTTGAAATGGTGCTGTTGTCAGCAGTAACAGTTGGAGACGGGCTTGGCTGAACAAGCAAAACCAGCCCTTTTTTTACGCGCAGAGTTTCGCCGTTTGCCTGATTGTTTTTGGTCGCCTGGATGATAAAAACAGAATCTTCCTGTTGGGCTTCTGTTTCAAAGCTTACCGAACCGCCTTGTTTGCCGGACTTCGGTTCACCAATCGGGATTAGATTCCCGATACTTTCCACATCCGCAATTTCCAGAGCGCCCCCGGCTGAGTATTCCGACAATTCAACCGGTCTGGCGAATAACTGGTAATCTACGGATTTTTGAATTTTATCTAAACGAATTAATGTCGAACCATTGTACGGGATTTTTTCGTCAGCAAAATTCGGCTCTAACTCTTTGTTGGGACGAACCGCGACGTTTAGCTTTTGCTCTAAATCCGCAGCCAGTAACGGGTCGGAATTTTCCTTGTCGGCAATATCTCGAAATGCCCGGATGATTAAAACAGTATCTTCTTCAAATGTCCCGGTAGTTTCCAACTCGATAGTCATATTTCCTTCCGAGCCTTGAGTTCCTCCTACTGCGGTGTCAGACCGTTCGATTCTTTTATCCCCGCCGGTCGTTTCGAATATTTGGTAATTAACACCTTCCTGAGTTTGCAGGATTCTGATTTTTAACGGGAGATTTGCAGCTTCGGGTTGATTGAAGTTTATGGTGATGCCGTCCCCTTTTTCACTCAAAACGTCAGTGCCGAGTTGTGAAAGAAATTGAACCGGCAGGCTCGTGTCGATTCCGACCCTGACCGAAACTGCCTGAAGTAAATATTCTTCAAGTTGGTCGTTATTCCCGGCAACATTTTTTTTGCGAGCCAGAAGGCGAAATGTCTGGTCTTTTTTTATGTCGGGAGTCGTAATTTGCGCAACTCTTCTCCATGTCCGTGCAAAATCCTCAATGCCGTCCGTGTCTTCCGCTTCGGGGATTTTTATCTCGGTCAGGTTTTCCGTCGATAACATCCGGCATGAACGCAGATTGTGCAGCAATGTTTCCGAATTAGTCTCCAGAGATAAGAGTTGAGCGTTTATTTCATTACCATTTGATATCAAAGGAACATCTTCCTTATCGCACAAAATGTATTCGATGTCCTTTTGTCCGCCGAGAATATAAAAATCTGTCGGCTTGCCGTCCGTAACCCTTGAATTATAGAAAACGGGCAAATCTTTCAACGGGTCTGCGATAATTTGCTGGACAGGCTCAAAAGTATCTTCTTTCGATTTCGAACCGGAAGCGGAATCCCGGAAGAGAAAATCGAACATCTGATCTCTGGCACTTCGAAATGGAATGTCATGATATAGGGTCATATGTAAAAAGCCTGAGTTGGGTTAACCAATCCTTAAAAGCTTCTTCAAAAGAAGCCATATTTTTTTTATTCAGCCGGTGAATGTAAATCTTAAGATGCGCCGGCGTCTGTTCTCTAATTGTGCTAATCAAAAATTGCCAGTAGGAATCATCTTTAAACCGTCCCAGCCACGCGGGAAATACAAAGCTTAATTGAAGCGAATAAGGGTCTTTTTGGGGCGGACGCTGATTGTCGCCATTAAAAGGCAGAAGCAGCATCGGACTATTTTGAAAAATATCACCGGCAACCGGACGCAAAAGAATGTGTTCCAACAAATGAAACGCACCCGCGTCGTCAGCAGGCAGTTTTGTCAGGCTCCGGCGTTTCGCTTCCGGAAAACCCAATAAATAACACAATCGCCGTTCAAGACCGGAAACATTTCCAAGCTCCCAACTTTCAGAGGTATAATCAAAGCCCCGGTAACGCTGATAACTCATGTTCGCGTAATTTTGAAGAAATTCCCGCTGGTCGGCGTTTTGCTCTTCAAATTCCTGCTGGCTAAAATCATTAAAACGCTCTGCAAAACGTGCAAGCAGATGCTGTGTCAGTCGTTTTTGCCGCAATTCATTCGCTTCCCATTTGGCTTTCGCCTCAGGTTCACCCGTTTCCGCCGCAGGTTTCTTTGCATACGGCAAATTCTTTGTATAATCGTCCGCGTCAACCAGCTCCTCAAATCCGGGACTTTCTCCGATTAAAGATTGACTAAAATATGTTTGCTGCCCGGCAGTTTGTTTTTCATCGAGTCCGAAAAGGGCGCGCGCACCGCCCAACTGCGAAAAAGCGTTAGCCAGAAGCTGGTCAAAGAAGCTCAGATATCCTCTCAACTGCTTTACCTGCGCCTGCCGCCGCAAACTGCTGTCGGCGGGCAATCCTTTTTCCCCGACTCCGTAAATATCGGGAAATTGATGTAAAATAGACTGGTGCAGACTTACTTGCCGGTTTCTTCCCGCAGGAGGAGGCTGGTCTAATTCGGCAATATTCCTTTTCTTCTTAATTCCTTTTTTTTCCTGAATCAACGATTGAAATTTAGCCAGACCTTTTTTCCAATCGACATTTCTTTCCAGCCCATGATGCCGCAGCCCGATTTCGGGCTTGGAATTTTCTCCCGGAATATTGAGACTTGCCACATAATTTGGGGGAACGCTAAATTCCCACGGATCGAGCGCGTCGGTTCCTGCCAGTGTTTTATTGTCGGCGGTGAGTTTTAAACTATTCACGGCAAGGACTCCTTTTACCGCCATAATTAATTGAATCAGGTCAGAAATCCTGACGCTTTGCCGCAGACCGAATTCCTCCAGCTCCCTTTTTTCTAAAAAACCATGCTCCAATCTCGGACCGCTCATGATTTCATCGATTTGATAGCCTTTGGCTGTCATTTCCTGAAGCGTATAAAAACGAATGGAAGGAGAAAGATAGCTATGGATTTGTGCAAAAATCTCCGCCAGCAGCGATTCCGGGTCAGGATGTTCCGTAATTTCTATTTTTGCTTCGATGGTCAATGGATATTCCTTTAGCCTGTTAATCTTGTAAAGGTCTTCTCCCAAATTGCGATGTAGCTGAAACCGGCGAAAAATACCGGTCAGCACATTATTTTCAGCGTCCTTGTAATCTTCATCCAGTATATAATCCACCTGATATAGCCCCTGAAGCGAAAGCGGTTCGGTATATCTCGTGCCCGTAACAGGATAAAGACTCAGCAAGCCTTCAACGTCGTCAAAAAAAACTCTGGGCTGAAAATCGTCTTCCGTCGTATCTACCGGCTTTATCCAAACATTTCGCACGCCGGGAATATCTAATAAAAGCATACGCCAGTCCGGCAAACTGACCGGACCGCTCGTAAGCATCGACCTTGGGTAAAAATGGTCGGTTAATACACCGGCTCCGGCTTCCGCCATCAAATCTTCGACAGGAAATTCCGCCCGGTAATTAAGATCGGTCAGGGCAAAACAAACTTGCTCCAGAATGGTGATTCCGGGGTCGTGGGCGTTGTAGTCGGTCCAGGTAGAACCGGCTAAACGCTGGATGTTTATAATGCCTTCACGATACAGAGAACTATAATCCATAAAAGTATTCGATTACCCGATTAGTCTAAAGGGTTCATTTATCCCACCGTTTCGGTTTTATTGAGACGGATGTTCAGCATTTCTTTATTTTCCTTTAACTGCGATTTAATAGCTTCTAATTCCGCTCTGCTTTGAGCGCAGCCCTCGTGAAGCTCTTTTATTTGATTACTTAGCTCTTGAATTGCTCCTATGCCTTTGGTGAAAATACTATTATAATCGAGGGTCAGAAAATCTCTCACTTCCTTTCCGAAAACAAAAACTTTTTCAGTTTTTTCTTCGCATCCTGCCAATATCAACTTATTCGCTGAAATGACAGACTCGACGGTTAATTCCAGTTGCCTTTTATCCGTTATGATTCTTACTTTGTCTCCGGCAACACAATCATGGGAGTTTGATACCGAAATACATAATGTTTTCTCACTCGCGTTATATTTTATTTCCTCAGCCTGACAATAAATATTAGGGATGAAATTTGTTGCTCTTTTCACCATTGCGGGGTTAATTTTTTCAACATCCTGGGCAATAAAACCGCTTTTTATTTCATATCCATTTTCAACCGTATCTATAAACCGGTATTTTACCGGGTTTAGTTTGTTAATAAATAGTAAATCCTTACCGGTGTCAGGAAGTTCGATAACTTTCTTTATCCGGGTATCGGATTGTATTCTTATTGCGGTTCCTATAATTTCATTACTTGCCCAAATGGATGCATGAGAGCCGTTTCCCCATTGTCTGTTGTGGTCAGCCGTAGATCCCCCATCCATATATAACCTCAACAGAAAATCGCCCGGATTTCCCCAACCTTCGACTACCAGCTTGGCTTTAGTGGGGTTAATTGTTCCGATGCCGACATTGCCTGCCGGCATTAAGGCAATATGATCATCCGCATCATTTTGATTGCCTATTTCAAGCGTTGTAGATTCCCCGCTTCTGGCATAATATCGAATATAAGCGCGGTCGCCGCCGCCGCCAAAGGCATCAGGCGGAAACAGAATTCCCGCCGATTCACTATTTCCTGCCGCCGGCATGATAGCTCCGTCTACTACGTGCAGTTTGGCTTTAACGTCCGTCGTCCCGATGCCGATGTTGCCGCCCTGATTAATATAAAGGGATTTAGCCGGCGCTTGCCAGTGTATGGCAAATTGAGAACTCCATGTTCCCGCGCCATTAGTATGCCCGTAGTCGCCAATGACGAAGTTAAAGGCGTCGTCATATCCCATCCTCAGATGCCGGGTACCGCCTTTCTTCTTGCCGATGACAAGATAGCCGTCAGAACCTTCAACCGATGAATCACCAACCGAGAGCGGACCCAATGGGTTGGACGCGCCGATGCCGACGTTGCCGTTGGAGTTTATCATCATCACATTTGTGTGACTCTTTCCATCATGCCGGTACCAGATATGAGTTTGTCCGCCAATTTGATACAGCGCGCCGACCGCCCCGTCAAACTGCCAGGCACTCCCGTTGTACCATGAATGGTTGCTAAGATGGACGTAATCTCCTCCTGAACTGATATTTGCGTTACCTAATCGAATGGCTTTATTTTGGGCGACTTCGAGCGCGACTCCCGGATTTATCCCGATGCCGACGTTGCCGTTGCCTTTAATTCGCATTGTTTCTTTGAACGAGCTGCTCGCCCCGGAACCGAAGGCGATGTCGGCAGTGTCCGAGTCGGTGTGAATCTGCAGCAGCAAAGTTTGGACGCCAAAGCCATAGTTAGCGCCGGACTGTCCCCAGAGTGAGATTTTGTCTCCCAACGCATCGGCGAAAGTAAGCGGAAATCCCGGCGTGGTCGTCCCGATGCCGACGTTGCCGCCCGGCATTAAAGAAATATGGTCATCTGCGTCATTTTTATTGGCTATTTCAAGCGTTGTAGATTCCCCGCTTCTGGCATAATACCGGATATAAGCGCGGTCGCCGCTGCCGCCAAAGGCATCTATCGGAAATAAAATTCCCGCCGATTCACTATTTCCTATCGCCGGCATGATAGCTCCGCCTACTATGTGCAGTTTGGCTTTAACGTCTGTCGTGCCGATGCCGACGCTGCCGTTCGCATCTATAAGAAAATCGGTTTGAGCGCCGCGACTTATTTCAAGACCGCCCGAACGAATGCTCATTCTCCATTTGGCGGCGTCATCCTCAATTTTCTCGTAAAATAAAATCAGGTCTCTGGGCGTCTTTGCATCGGTCTCGACAGTAACCGGAGCCTGAATTTTCAGCGGCGTGTCGCTTGCCTTTTGCAGACCGTCATCTTTTTGGCTGACGCCGGAGGCAATCAAATCCGCAAAATTACTTTGGGTCGGAATTTTCCCGGAGGAAAAAAGAATTTCTAAATCGACGCGTGTTTTTTTGTCTGCCATAATCGTATTTTTTTGCTGAATGGTTATGTAGTAATTCGAAAATCAAATTCTAATTTGGCGAACCCGATACCTTGCCTGATGCGTTCGGATGTTTCTTCCGGCAGCGTCAGGTATTCAATAAAATGCTGATGCGCTGAAACAATAACGACATCGGGCTCATTGATGGTTAAATGGTCTTCGTCATCAAAAGGCTGTTCTTCCAATACCTTGATCGACCCGTCGGACTTTCTTTCCAGCAATTTTAATCCCGGTTTCTCTATATAGTCAACATATGGTCTATTTTCGATGAAATCGACGATTACACTCGGGTAGATTTTTCCCCCGAACATAATATCCACAGATTTATCAAAAGCCCACGGAGCCAGATATTCCAACAGTTCCTGCTGTAATTTTTCGGCAAAGAAGCCGAAGTTGTTCATATCGTTAAAACGTACAAGCACCCGTATCTGGAGATACTTGAAACGCGCATTCTGAACATGAATACGCGCAAAGGCAGGCGCTCTTTTCTGGAGGAATTGCTGGATTTCTCTTAGCCGGAAAACCGGCACTTTAGGCTCAAAAGGATCGAAAGGCTTTCGTTTCCGAATATCGGGAATAACAATAATCCTGACGCTTCCCGGTTCGTAATCGTCGCCCCAAATATCGGCGGATATTGCCTTGGCTCTGAAAATATCGGGGAATTCCTCCAATACGAGGTTTTCGTAATCCCAGATGGTAAGCGCCCTTTGCTTATGACGCAGGACGCCGCTGGCTCGGCGATAAAGCTCGTCATCGCCTTCGGCTGCCTTTCCCAAAAAAGAGCTAAAAGGCTGGACAAACGACGAAAGCCCCGCAATGGGTTCGACAGGCTCGCTGATGATGTCGGCGTTCAAAGGCTGCGCCAGATGGTCTGATAATTTACCCGAATCAATCCAGGTGGCGCTGACGGACTGCGTGCGAATATCTATGCAGTCGCTTAAGCTTTCCGTAAACCGTTCGACTTCCGCTTTCAGCCAATACAGCCCGTCGGGCATCCTCTGGTGATGAAGACCGGCATTTTCGGGAATATGAATCTGAATCAAACCGCTGTTCAGAAGTCCGCCGGTCGTATCCGTTAATAACTGCTCTTTTTCAAGCTTTATCCATTCGCTTCCGCTGAGATACGACCAGTTGACCGGGCTCGGGTCAAGGTCGGGATTAGCACTGCCTTCGGCTAATTGAAACAGGAAAGAAATGTTTTCCGGCGGATGAAGATTTTCCAGTCCGATAAAAAGGCTGCCCTCTTTTTCAACATCAGGAAGAAACGGAACAGCGTCTCCGTTGCCGGACAGAAAATAAAGCCCGAAAGGCTCGACATGAGCCGCCCTGTCTTCCGCTGAATTCAGCCCTTTTTTCCAGTCAATCTTTAATGAGGTTTCATAATCGAGCTGAATACTTTTCAAGGTCGGTGTATAGGGTTCGGGTAAAACAGGAGGCGGAACCGGCTCATATTTACCGTCTTTGAAGGATTCTTTGAGACTTTTGTTAGCAAGTTTCTGAACTATGGCAGCATATTGGTTGTGTAAAAAATCTCGCGACTGAAGCTCGATTTCCAGATAACGGTCGCTGTTAATCACCTCGGAATCCGTTTTTGCAAATGGTTTACGGGCGTAAACATTTTCGTTATTTTCAAATTTATCAGGAATTTTCCCGGACTGAATCGTTTGCGTGGTTTTACCGGCTTCCGCAAAAAGATTCTGCGGCTTTGGAAGAAGCGCTAACTGTCGATGCGCTTCCATGAGGGAAAGTTTAGCCTGAAAGCTGTTGTCGGTTACGGCTGGAACTACGCCGGACTTACTATATTCCTCATAATATTTGGTCAGTCCTTCTGCGGGAAGATTTTTCCATTCGAGATTTACCGTCAGCGAATCGAGTTTTTGAGCCGCCAGTTCAGGATGCGTAATATAAAGCCGGTCTCCTGTTTCCGGGACGGTTCCGAAAATATCAAACGGTTTTTTTGGGTCAACACTGCCATCTTTATTCTGAATGAGAAGATTTTTAAGTCCGGTTACTTTAATTCCCAATTCCATCTGTTCGAGAAATTGCTCTTTGAATAGTTCATAGACTTGCGGGTCTTCCTCGCCAAAAGCATCTTTGTTCAGTATTAATCGCAGCCATGGGAAAGGATTTAAATCGTCGGCGAGCGGCGCAAATGGCTCGACATCTTCCTTTGCCTGCACTCCGATTTCCATAGCCGGTTCGTTTTTAATGATTCTGAAGGATGTCCATTCCGCGAAAGTTACCCAACCTTTTCCGGTACTCACTTCTACTCGAAAAGGATAAGGACCTTTTACCTGCTCCCAATTTTTCAGGTATTGATTCAGTGTTTCCCTTTGATTCTCAAATTCAATTTCCCGGAAGCTGAATTTGAGCGTAAGTTCTCTTACGCCTTCGGATAAATTCAGCGCAGGACTGGAAATCGCCCATCCGATGTCGGCGGCAAAAAGTATTTTGGTGTCAACGCCTGCGGACGGTTTAGCCCCGAAGCATTTCCAACGGGGAAAAGGTTCTGCCTGTGCTGAAGATTTGAATTGTAAAAGGGTCGTATCAGGCGCGGCGTAAACGTTTTTCCAACGTATGATTTCCGGTATGACCGGACGACCGACATTTTTTTTGCCGGCAGCGGGATTTAATAATACCTGATGCGCCTGTATTAAAAGCGAATCGGCTTTTTGCCATTTCCAGCCCGGGACTTTTTTGAGATTTTCCCGCAAATAAAGGCTCCGAATAAAAAAATAATCCTCGGCATTCATCTTAAAATACGTTTCGATGTCATTCAAATCATGCTCGTATTTTACCAAATCCTGCTCATTTTTCAGGGAGGTTATGCCGAGATATTTAGAAAAACACATGGAGAGTGTTTCGTCTTTTTTATATTGAAAATAATCCCACGGCTCAGATTTTATTCCGCTTTTTTTCGCCGCCGCCTTAAGGTACTGATTTATATTTTTCATTAACCCGAGGGTTTGATTGCGGGCAACCATGAAATCTCTAAATTCTTTTGTGCCTTGCTTAAAATTACCGGAAATGAAATTTAAGATTTTAACGTCGTCAGGAAAACGCAGATGATTATCGTATAAATCATATAAGTTATTTACGTCCGGGATGCCGTCAAATACATTAGTGCCATTTTTTTTCAGCCCGTCAACGGTAAATCCGAGCGCCTTTTCAAAATTGCTGTCAAAATCTTTCGGGTCTGTAAAAATTTCCAGCCCCTTGTTGTCTTTGCTGCTTCGGCTGTTATAGGTAATCAGCAAAAAGTTATTTATCGCATTCCAGATATTTTCATTTTCCCAATAATGAAAATCCTGCATCAGGCGTTGAAAACCGGCAATTCTTAAATGAAACGTTTGCGTGATGGTCTTTTCCAATTCATCCAGCTGCGTGATTAGAGTTTGGTCGAGCGTCCGGTCTTTCTCCAGATTATCGGGAAAATTTCTCGGAGAATCAGCGGTACCGGCTTTTCGATAGGTTAATCGTAAAATTGAGAGAAATCCTCCGTCTGCTTCCTCTTCTCCCTGAAGACGCAAAAGGGTAATATCCGTAACTTGTTTCTCGACATACAAGCTCATCAGGCGCGCTATCCGGGCATGACTGGAGACTAAATCCGCGTCCGTTGAATACTGAACGGGATTGCCCTGCCCGTCAATTCCGCCCTGAAGCAAAGTCCCTTTCGGAATCAGAACCTGTGATTCGGCAGCATCGATGTTTGCTAATACATGAACGCGGTCGGCGACACCTTTTTTAGTGCTGAAACGCAGCGCCTCAAGGTAATAAAAATCCATCTGTTTTTTGGTCAGGCTGTTTATCCGCGCATTCGATTTTTGTAAGAGCTTTAGAAAAACGAGGAAGAGAACCAGATGCGGTCTGCCGTATTTTGCTTTTTTCTCGGGAAAGGCATCAAAAAAAGTCGGGTCATTCAAAAAATCGACCATTTCCTTCGGGTCTCCGTCCAGAAAGGCAGACCAGTTAGCTTTAACATTGTCGATTTTATTGTTTAAGTTAAAATAACGCAGGATTTCGGCATGGCTTTTCGCATATAAAATCAGGTCGGAGATGCTTCTTTCTTCCGGCAAAAAATAATCCGGACTCAGCGCGTCTATATTTCGCTGCGACTGGCTTGTGCCGTTTCGATTTTGATTGAATGCTGAAGTCATGCACCTTTAAATTTTGTATTGCTTGCGATAAACATTCCCTGACCACTGTATGAAGGCGTATTGTCCGGCACAGGTCCGGCGGCGGTCGGCTGCTGCGCCGGACTTTGAACTTCAAATTTAGCCGTAAATATAGTTCCTTTAAGCAAAACAGCCTTTCCTCCGGTTTTGGTTTTTTTCGCCGTTTGATTGCCCGCCAGACCGGCAATTTTCAAAGTGCCGGTTCCCGGGATTGAAAACGGTCCCGCAGAATACATACAGCCGGGCACTGAAACTTTGGTTTCATCGCCTTCCACACAAATCTTTTTACCTCCGATTGTCGCCGGACCGCTGCCTTTCAGGTCGCCGGGTTGAACGACTACCATAGCGATTCCGAAAGCAGGAATAAAATTGGCTTTGTCGCCTTCGATAAGTATAAAATCCGCCATTTTTTAATTTTATTTTCAGCCTTCGCCTTCGTTCAAATAAAAAGGATAGACCATATTGTAACGGGAATTGCTCGCCGGAACCGTAAAGTCCAGTTGAATCAGCAGAACGCCTTCTTTTTCCCGCTCCAAATCGAATTGCAGATTATTCAAATCGATGCGCACCTCGTGATACAACACCGCTTCTTTGATTATGTATTCCAATCGATTGAGCGTCTCGCTGCTGGTCTCTTCAAACATAAATTCATCAAGGTTGCAGCCGTAATCTTCCTGCATGATACGCTCGTTAAGACGCGTGCCGAAAAGGATTTCCAGACTTTGTTTGATGTCTTCGATATCGGCAGCCATGACTGCATCATAGCCGCCGGAAGTGAATTCCGGCGGAAATGCCCAGCCCTGACCTAAAAAAGGTGTCGCGTTACTCATTTTTCCTCTTCAATATTCTGTTTCAGCGCTTCTTCCTGCCCGTTTATTTGAGCGGCGGCGGCAGCCTGAATTTTTCCAATCAGCAAAAAAACCCTGGCGAACGGCTGCGCGCCGAGCGCCTCCAAAATTTGGTTAACCTCTTCGATGGTCAGCTTTAAATTTATTTCATTCATGTTGTCTGATTTATTTGACATCAACTTTACTTCCTTTGATTTCTACATTAGCAGAGGCGTCGAGCGTGATATTTTTTCCCGTCAATTCGATGTCTCCTTTCGCTTCTATAACGAGCTTACCGGCAACTTTGATACTGATGCCCTTATCATCGAGCGTGATTGTGTTTTCGTTCAAATCTTTAATCTCGATGCCTTTCTTTTTTTCATCGATTAAGATGTACTGTTTTTCGGAGGTAAGCAATTTCAGGGTTTTCTCTTTGTCATCCACCTGAAAGCTTATCCCTGTCTTGCTGACAATGCCTTTGAACGCATTTTCCGCATCCAATTTTTCCCAGCCTTTCGGCGGCACGTTTTTACTGCTGTAAAGACCGCCGAGTATGACGGCTTGCCTCGGGTCATCGTTAAAAAAACCGACCGCCACTTCATCGCCTTTCTCCGGGCGAAAAAAGTAGCCTCTCCCTTTCCCGTCAGCCCCAAGACCGGCTTCGGGGCTTGCCAGACGCGCCCAAACTTTACCTTTAACCGGATTGACGCCCGGAAGTATCACCTGCACCCGGAATTCTTTGGATTCATCTTCTTCAAATGCATCGACGATTCCTATTTGCAATCCCTGAACGGCGGGAAGCAAACCTGCTGCCGGCGCGTCCTGTATAAACGACTGCCGCGAGAACGACTGCCCGGACAAACCGAACTGCAAATGGGTTGCCCATCCGCTATGCTCAACCGTATGCCTGATGCCGGTAATCAAAGTCTTGCCGTTAAAGCGCTTTCCCATACCTTTGAGCTCCATCACTTCCAGGAGCTTCGCTTCCGCCGCGCCGGGCACGGAAATCACTCCTCTGAGTAAAGACATACGCGTCCGCGCCATCGTCGCGTCCGCCCAGTTTTTACTTTCTTTCGGATTTATCGGAACGGCGCTGCTGAGCAGGTATTCCTTACCTCCGAACTTGCCTGCGATGGTTTTTCCCTTAAGATTGCTTTGAGAAAGCGGAAAATCCGCCGCTTTGTTTTTCTGGCTGAGTTTTTGACTTTTAATGTCCCAGGTTACGGTTTCTATACTTTCGTACTGCCGGCTGGCATCGGCTTCCATTTCAAAAGAATAGATTTCGGTAATCCCATATTCAAGCTGATGTTTAGGCGCGCCGGTGATTTCGAGTTTTTTTAGCGAAACTTCCCCGTCTTTGACTACAGCCAGTAAATTATTGACTTCCGCTCTCGATAACATAAAATCCCAGTTTGAGCAGTAATATTGAACGATTTCCTCGTATTTCGGCTCCGTCGGGGCGATGCTGCCTGCTTTGGCTCCAGCATCGTTAATCAAACTTTTGAAAATGTCCGCGTCGCTTTTTTGCCGGAATACGGCGCTGTTTCTTCCTCTCGTCATGCCCACGACAGCATCCTGTAATTCAACCGACAAAGTGGATTCCTGCGCGTTTACTTCGAGATTATGCTTTACAACCAATCCTTTGAAAATAGTTGCGGAGTTTTTTTTTCCGTCTTCATAACGAAGCTGAATCTCCACGGTTTTTCCGGGTTCGAAAAAGGTTTGGTCGCTTAATACAAATTGTTGTTTAGCCGGATTTCCATCTACGAATACAAGAGTTGCCGAAGGAATGCGATTTACCTCGCTGAGAGTTTCGATGCTCAACAATTCGTATTCCGCAGGCAGCGTTTTTCCATCGCATTTAATAATCGCGGTAACAACAGGCATATTTAATTCATTTCTCTAACGGCGGAAAATGCAATCGGCTCCCGGGCTTAAGTTTACGAAAATGGTCAAGCTGATTTGCCTCGGCGACCGTCAAAAAATACGCGGAGTCTCCATAAACTTCTTTTGTCAGACCGGTCAGGGTTTGTCCTTCCAAAACAGTTCTGCTGTGGGTAATATCGGGCGATTTTTTGTTTTCCAGCTTGATGCGTTTGGCGTCCGGCATATCCGCCACAAAAACGGCATCAAAATTTGCCCGCAGGGCTACGCCCTGATCATCAAATTTGGAATAGCTGACCGAAATGGATTTTAAACGGCATTCGAAATTGAATTTGCCCCATTCAACCAATAAATATCTCGGTTCATGAATGTCGCCGTCCATATAAAAACAATATTTCAGGAAGTTTTCAACCCTATCTTTTACAGAATCATTGGGCGTGAACGGCATTGCCGGAAGAAATTCCGTCGAAAGCGTATTGTCGAGAGTCAACTGCAAAGTCAATTCATCCGAGCTCGAAAAGGCGTAAGCCGCTTTTCTGCCGCTGGTGTTGATGCCTCTGGGCTGAGTAAATCTGTTTTCATGACGCGTGTTAATGGTGTCGGGGTCGATTAAAAACTCAAATGTTTTCGATGCTCCCTGGCGATTGGGAGTTTTGAAAGCAATCACTTTAAGTCGTTCTATTTTGGGGGATTTAAGCATAACGATTCTAGCGTTTTTGTTTTCGTTCAATGATTTTCAGAACTTGTTTGACACAGGCATCAACTATCGCCGACTCGTCTCTTTCCTCATAATCGGCTTGATTTTGCGGAGAAACCTGTCCTTTTTCATTGCCGGAAGACGGATAGTCGACGACGGCGCGAATAACAAGTTCTTTAATTTCTATAGCCATTTCAATTAGTTTAAAGAATCATGGGCTTAAAGTTTTTGTATTTTAGCTCCAATTCTTCAACAATAATGTCATTGCTGTTCGCATTGAGTTCCGACAAAGACCACTTGACCGGAAAAGCCTCCGAAAACATCCAACTGCTAAGCGGCAGGGCGTTTTCATCAAGAATGCTTACCAATACATTTCTGGGACTGAATTTGAATTGACTGAGACTTTTATGAACTTCCATCCTCAGGGTTGAAAAAAGCGGCAAGCCTCTTTTAAGCGTAAGATTTTCGTATTTCAATCTTTCCGGGAGCGCTCTCTTGCTTGCATTGGTTCCTTCGCTTCCGCCGCCGCTCAATTCGACACTCACACTGAGCCCTGACACCGATTGAAATCGAAAGTCGAGCGGATGTGAAATCCCGGTGCTTCCAAAAATAAAGACGCCGAAACGAAATCCCAATAAAGGATTATCTAATTCTGGTAATATTGGTATTGTAAAAGCCAAAGTATGATTCCCCGGATTTTAAAGAATTAATAAAATTTAATTGCCGTTAATATATTCAATCTTCAACTGGTGAGCGATAAAATCCATCTTTTCAAAAGCCACCTCGTTATTGGTTGCGTCAAAAGTAGGCGCTTCCAGTTTTGTCGGCATGGCTTTGACGACAATCCAGCGCACGACCGGCTCGCCTTTTTCGTCGCAAAGGTCGATTAAAATATCTCTTTTGCGCGATAAACTGAACGGTAAAGGCATCGTAAAAGGATAAATCAATTTAATCCAGTCCGAAAAATATTTGCCGTTGCTTGTAATGCCTTTTTTAACCGACAGGCGCACTTCCTTGCTTTGTCCCGGAATCACTTGAAAACCTGTCAAAAAACTAAAGCCGTGCTTATAAACGGTCGTTTCGACTTCCTGAAAAAGCCCGGTTATCTCCGAGCAGCTCACCACGCTGACGGTATCTAATTTTTCCAAAAGTTTAGTACCTGACGGAATATCCTGAAAACCTCCCGGGAGAATGGTCATCCGGTAATTGTAGGCAGGTAACGGATAATCCGATTTGATTTCCTTTTTTTCTGTCGCCATTTGCTTTAAGCTTCTTCAATCATAAGCCTGTCAGCCATCAGTGCCATACTTTCAATCGCCGCATCATTCGAATTAGCGTCAAATGTCGGGGCATCGAGTTTTGTCGGAAAAGCATTGATTACTTTCCAGCTAATAACCGGCGCGCCGGTTTCGTCGCATAGCCGGATGTAAATGTCTTTCTTCTCAATCTGGTTAATTTGTGTCGTATTCAACCAGTTATAGAGAACCGACAAGCTCACGCCGCCGCGAACCACGCCTTTTTTAAGCGTGATGTTGAGCGGCTTAATCTGGGAAGGCATATACATAATCTTTGGACCACGCAGACCGCTTTCCGTTTGGCTTTCTTTAAAGGTTGTGGTTTCAAACTCAAGACTGAGTCCCGAAACTTCCGAGAAAGAAATGGTTTCTCCGGCTATCTCCACCCTGTAATTGTATACAGGCAAGGGATAAGAGTTTTTTATTTCATCAGTATTTATTGCCATAGTCTTATTTTTAGTTCACATTAAAAATGCCCGAATCAAGCTTCCTGTAATTTGTGCGAAAATTTCAGCACAATAAATTCCGCCGGACGTACGGCTGCAATTCCGACTTCAACAACCATGTAGCCATTGAGAATATCCTCGGTCGTCATCGTCTTGCCAAGCCCGATGTTGACAAAATATGACGATTCGGGCGTCGGACCCGCCAGCGCGCCCTGCTGCCAAAGCCCGTATAAATAGTTGTCAATCATTGCCTTTACTTTGAGCCACGTGCTGGCATCATTCGGCTCGAACACGGCAAAAGCCGAAGCCTTTTCCACGGATTCTTCAATGTTGATAAAAAGACGACGGACGTTGATGTAGCGCCATTCGTTGTCGTTGCCGGCAAGCGTGCGCGCGCCCCAAACGAGTGTGCCTTTGCCTGTAAAGCTGCGAATGCAGTTGATGGATTTTCCGCTGGTCGGGTCTATGTTAAGAAGTCCCTGTTCTTCATTCGTGATGATAACTGACGGACCGATTACCGAGGAAAGCGATACATTTGCGGGAGCTTTCCAGACGCCTCTCTCTCTGTCCACTCTTGCATAAACGCCTGCCATCGCCGCGCTTGGCGGAAGCGTTACAAGTTCTTGCCCGAGTCTTGCCTTTATTTGATTATACAATGCGGAATTATTTTCCTTTATTGTTGAATTATCGAGAGGAACGTCCCGCAATTTTCCGGGAAAATCAAGGGAAACCAAAGAAACCGCATTAACTTTGGCTGCTTCATCGCCGATAAATCTGAGCTCGAAATTTTGTCTGGCAGCCAATCCCATATTCAGCCACGCCGTTTTTATCTGGGCAATGGTATTTCCTTTAGTTTTATCCGCCGCATCGACCTTCTGAACGGTAATTGTTAATTTGTTGTTTTGGGTGATTGCTATTTTGGGCTCGGCAGCACCGGCGCTCTCACTTATTTGCGCTTGAGGGAGAGCGGCATCCGCCGGTTTTTCGCCATTAAACGAAACTTCGATTTTTACCGCATTGACTTTGTCGATTTCCAAAATTGCGCTTCCCTTTTCATTGACGGCAATCTCGCTGATGGTAACTCCCGCATCGCTGAAACCGTAAGAATAAGAAGTATTTAAATAAGGCGTGTAAGCCGCGCCGTATTTAAGATATTCGGTAGTCAATCCCGCGTCTCTGAATTGGGTTCCGGTTCTTAATTCATTAGCGTCGCCGTCAACGTCGATGATTGTAAACCTGTCCTGCAAATCCGAACATTGTCTCAGAGCAGCATTAACCACCGCATAATATTTGGCGCTCGAAAGAAACAGCGCATCGGGAAACACGAGCAAGGTCGGCTCGTCGAGCTGTCTGATGACATCCAAAGCATCGGTGAACACAGTTTCCGTTTTACCTTCTCTTTCGCCGAATGCGCCGAGCGAGACGACATAGCAGCTTCCTCCGCCGTTATCAAAAAAATGGCGCAGACCGTAAAAGAGATAAAAATTATCTGCGGATGTCCGGTTGACCGCTCCGATACTTTTTGCGTTGGTAATATTATCCGTTATAACATTGACGCTGAATTCTGCCGGGTAATAAGAACCAAAAATAGTCTGGAATTCCAGCATACTGGAAATCCGGACGGGTTGGTTAGCCTCGCCTTTTTCGGTAAAACCGATGAAAGCCGGCACTGCCGTCGATACCTGCGCGACAGATGGCGGCAATGTGGAAATTTCTTGGACGTAAACGCCTGGAGTGCTGTAATTAGTCATAAGCTGTTAATTTACCTTCATCATGAAATTATCGGGTCAGTGATAAGTCGTACCCCGTTATCCTTAAAAGTCGGAGCCAGAATATCAGTAATAATATCTTCCCATTTATCGCTTCCTTTTTTCTGCTGAATCACAAGATCGGTTAAAGGTTTTTCTTTTACGGGCAACGGATTTTTGCAGCAAAAGAAATACGCTTTTTCGTTATCGGAATCAATTCCGGATTTTAGCCTGTTCCAAATTAAACCTGCCATCGGGCGATTACTTTCCGGCGCTGTGTTTTTGTTCAATTCCTTTACTATTATTCCCTGAGGAAAAGCTTTATCGGCGCTATTCAGCCGCCATTGACCACTTTGCTCAAGGACATTTTTTTTGTCGGTTAAAATCAGATACTGCCACTGTTCCTTTCTGGCTTTAAAATTTAACGTATAAAATATTCCCGTATCCTTGCTCAGCTTGAGCTCCAATAATGCAAATGCGTTTTTGCTTGCCTTCGCCGCAACAGGATAAGTAATCTTGACAGATTTTTTTGAAGGAAACGGATTTGCTTTCAGGCGCAACTCATTGGTTTCCCGCTCAAAAGATTTCACTTTAAGATTAATTTTCGTAATAATATCATCTTTTAATTCATTTTCAAATATAAAATTATTTAAGTCGGCGTTCAGCGCCGGCAACCGGCTCAGTTTTACAACATGTTCCGATAAACCTTCATTTAATACATATTTGCCGGTAAAGGATTCGACCAGACTACTAAAGCCGCCTTCCGCCTTTTTGTCAGTTTCATTAAACAATCCGCCGAAATCCTTAAAATTGTCCGCTGCATTGTCGTTGCCGATACGGTATTGACCGTTGCGGTCTTTTTCGGGCAAGTCCGAGATTGTAAAAAAATCGGCAGATTTCGCTTGTAATAACCATTTGAAGACGAGAGGCTCTTCAACCGGCATAAACGGCTTATCATTTTTGTCGAGCGGAGCGAAAACTTCCAGTCCGGCAGGCATATATTTTACGCGCAAGCGGCGATTTTCAATCAGGTTTCGGGTTTCCGGCGCGGGAGAAAATATCAAATCCGTACAAAGTCCGCTCGTGAAATATTCATGCCGGACTTCCAATTTCAAAATGGAGATATATTTATTCATATCCTAATTGAAATTTCCCGTTGTTGTCTGCACCCCAACGACATCGCCCGGAGCAGTAACCGAAGGCTGAGCCTGAAACACTAACATCCTTACACGATATAACAATGACGGGCGATAAGCAGACCTGAGTGCGCCCCAAACTTCATTTTGCTCGTTGATAGGCAGAGTTTTTAGCTCGATAATCAGTTTATCAATATCCTCATGAAGCTCGGGCGTATTCTGATGATCCAAAACGGGATGGCTTTGAAAGTATTTAACTATCAGGCTCAGATAATTAAGCGCGTCCGCGTATTCCTGAAAATTAGAGACAAAAAGGATATATAAATTCAGCCGCACATCGGGAAAAACGGACTCGCGGCTTCCATTTACGGATATTCGTGAAAAACGATCTCCCGGTCGCAGATGTCCTTCTTCCTCTACGTTGATTAAAAGCGGGGTAACTTTATTTAATGGAAATTTGATGGCATCCTCGTCGCCATCCTGCTGTAGTAATTTGATAACGGCGGACTGAGGCTCATTGCCGCCTCCCGGAGCATTAGTAAAATATGCATCCAGATTTCTAGCAAGGAGTTGAAAGACATCAGCGAGCATTTAATTTGGTATAAAAGAATAAAAAAAAAGACAAGCAGGTTAGACCCTGAAAGCACGGATAAACCCCATTTTATTCACTGGCAAAATTCGCTTTCAGCATAATACCAAAGTATTAGATTGTCAAGTGAATTCTGTTTCAGCCCGTAATATCTCGGTAAAAAGTTAAGATTTAATTTTAGACGGATTAATCCTTTGACTATCCAAACAATTCGCGGGGCAGATAAATCCGCCAAAGAGCAAATCTACAATGCCTTAGTCGCGGTCGCCGCTTAATAAATAAGGAGGTTGGAAATTAAAAAAGATGGTCCGTTGCCAGACCATCTCTTAACTCTAAATAAATATGCGGCAAGTTTTTCAGCAGCGCCAAGCCTGCTTACACCTGCACGGAAAATGTTTGCCCCTACGGTTTGCCGGACGGCGCTAAAATCAGTTCAGGTCAAAGCGGTCAAGGTTCATCACCTTGCTCCAAGCCGCCACAAAGTCCTTTACGAACTTCCCTTGAGCGTCATCAGCTCCGTAGACTTCGGCGATTGCCCGAAGCTCTGAGTTAGAACCGAAGATGAGATCGACACGGGTGCCTGTCCACTTGAGTTCGCCGGTCGCGCGATCACGCCCCTCAAATTCATCCTCGTTCTCCGAAGTCGCCTTCCACGTAGTGCCAAAATCGAGCAGATTGACGAAAAAGTCGTTGGTGAGCGTTTCCGGACCAGCGGTGAAAACGCCGTGTTGTGAACCGTCGAAGTTGGCGTTAAGAACACGCATACCGCCGACAAGAACCGTCATCTCAGGCGCGGTCAAAGTCAACAGTTGCGCTTTATCAACCAGCATTTCCTCCGCCGGAGTCCTGTGATGACTCTTCTTGTAATTACGAAACCCGTCAGCTTGCGGCTCCAGATACCCGAACGAATCCACTTCGGTTTGCTCTTGCGACGCATCGCCGCGTCCCGGCACAAATGGAACCGTTATATCATGTCCGGCATCTTTAGCTGCCTTTTCGACGCCGGCGCATCCGCCGAGAACAATCAGGTCGGCAAGCGAAACCCGTTTTTCGCCGGAAAAAATCGAACCGGACTGAGCGTCGTTGAACTCTTTTTGAATGCCTTCAAGCTTTGCCAGCACCGTTCCGAGCTGGAACGGATTGTTGACCTCCCAATTCCTCTGCGGCACAAGGCGAATTCGCGCGCCGTTCGCGCCGCCGCGTTTATCCGAGCCGCGAAACGTCGATGCAGACGCCCACGCCGTTGATACGAGTTGGGACACGGATAATCCCGAATCAAGGATTTTACCCTTGAGCGCGGCGATGTCCTGTTCGTCGATAAGTTCATGCGTTACGTCGGGAATCGGGTCTTGCCAGATTAAATCTTCCCCGGGCACTTCCGGTCCGAGATAGCGTCCTTTTGGTCCCATATCGCGGTGCGTCAGCTTGAACCACGCACGGGCGAACGCGTCGGCGAATTCATCCGGATTTTCAAGAAAACGTCTCGAAATCTTTTCGTACGCCGGGTCTAGCCGCAGCGACAGGTCTGTGGTCAACATGGTCGGAACGCGCTTCTTCGAAGAATCGTGAGCATCCGGTATAATCGCGTCGGCATCTTTAGCAACCCACTGTTGAGCGCCGCCCGGACTCTTCGAAAGTTCCCATTCGAAACCGAACAGGTACTCGAAGAAATTGTTGCTCCATTGGGTCGGCGTGCTGGTCCAGGTCACTTCCAAACCGCTTGTGATTGTATCGCCGCCCTTGCCCGTTCCAAAACTGTTATTCCAACCGAAGCCCTGCGTCGCGATGCCAGCCGCTTCCGGCTCAACATCCACGTGCGACGAATCGGCAGCACCGTGTGTTTTGCCGAAACTATGACCGCCGGCGATCAGCGCGACGGTTTCCTCGTCGTTCATCGCCATGCGACCGAACGTCTCCCGGATGTCGCGGGCAGCAGCAATCGGATCGGGATTGCCGTCCGGTCCTTCGGGGTTGACGTAAATCAGACCCATCTGCACCGCAGCCAACGGATTTTCGAGCTTACGACTGTGAATATCTCCGTCAGCATCGTCGTCCGACACGAGCACGCCGCCGTCCTTGTCGACGCCTTCAGAACCATGTTTGTAGCGAATGTCGCCGCCCAGCCACGTCAGTTCGGCGCCCCAGTAAATATCCTGATCGGGCTCCCACACGTCTTCCCGACCGCCGCCGAAGCCGAACGTCTTAAAGCCCATTGTTTCCAGCGCGACGTTGCCCGTGAGGAGCATCAGGTCAGCCCAGGAAATCTTTCGTCCATATTTCTGTTTGATAGGCCACAATAGCCGGCGCGCTTTGTCGAGGCTGACATTGTCGGGCCAGCTGTTGAGCGGTGCAAAACGCTGCTGTCCGCGACCGCCGCCGCCGCGACCGTCGCCGATGCGATACGTTCCGGCGCTATGCCAAGCCATGCGAATAAACAATGGTCCATAATGTCCGAAATCAGCGGGCCACCAATCCTGCGAGTCGGTCATCAGCGCCGCAAGGTCATTCTTAAGGGACGCGTAATCGAGAGTCTTGAATTCCTCCGCGTAGTTGAAATCCTCGCCCATCGGATCGGATTTCTTGGAGTGCTGTCGAAGTATGTTCAAATTCAACATCTTCGGCCACCAATCATGGTTTGAGCGGCTGCTTTCGGTCGTGAACTTTATCGCTCCGCCCGTGAACGGACATCGGCTTGGTTCGTTAGTATCCAAAACCGGACTTTCTGACGTTGTCGTATGTTCTTTGTTATTTTCGTTATTTCCCATTTTTGATTTACCTTTTGAATTATTATTTAGATTTTTTTCGGAACAAATTTACGTTGCTCGTTCCAGCTCAGCCTTGAAATGCTGTCATTTTTTTATTTGCTACACTCAGGGCATAAACCACGCAGAGTGAATTCAATCGATTCGGCTTCGAATTTCGAGCGCTCGGCTGCTTCTTCAAGCAGTCCGTCCGGAAGCGGCAGCTCCAAATCGACCAGCTTTCCGCATTTGTTGCAGAGCGCGTGGTCGTGCCGCGTTAGTTTGGGGTCGTAACGCGTGGAGTCAGTGCCGAACCGAATCTCGCCGATTAGCCCCTCGTTCTTCAGGTAGCGCAGAGAATTGTAAACGGTCGCAAAAGAGATTCCCGGCAGAAGTCGGCGGGCATCCTCAAAGACCTCGTTGGCAGTCAGATGCTCGTCCGATTCGCGGATCACCCGGAAAACAGCTTGGCGCTGTTTCGTAAATCCTAAACTTTCGACATTTTTCATTGCATGATTTATGAACTTAGATTGGATTTAAAATAATTCTAATTATAAAAAATGTCAATTGATAATAAAGTAAAAGCAAAAATAGAAGAATATTTAGAGTGTTTACCCGCCACGACAGGAGAATGCCGCCTAAAGCATTTTCCGAGATAAGTAGTAAAAAAAGTTGCGGGCGCAGCCAGCTAGAGCGAATCGCCCGCAACTCTGGAAATTGCTTTTATTAGCGTTGATTATTTTCCAGTAAAAGGCTTATTTTCAGTTTTTCCTAAAACCGATTAATTTGTATGACTTTTGTTAATAATGCTTTGGCAGTTAATGCACTTATTTGAATAGAATTAGCTTGACTTATTTACAATACTCAGCATAGACTTCACTGAAACATTCAGTTCTAACATTGCGTAGTTTTTTACAAAAGTTTTTACTTTTCTATTTTGAATTTAATAAAAGAAATTATTGATTCGTAATGTCTAAAGTATCTGAAATCAGCCAAGACAATTTCGAAAAAATGCTTAACTGGCTTCACAAAGACCGGGAGGCAGCAGGTCAGAAATATGAATCAATCCGTCAACGATTAACAAAAATCTTCTACACTAGAGGTTGTTATGAGGCGGAAGAACTGGCTGATGAGACAATTGACCGGGTAACGGTCAAAATTAAAAGTCTCGCCGAAACCTATCAAGGCGAGCCTGCGCTGTATTTTTATGCCGTCGCCAAAAAAGTATTTTTAGAGTATTCAAGAAAACCCAGAAGCGAAGAATTGCCGCCCACGCTTGTCAAAGAAGAAACCACCGATGAAGATTCTGAGGTTTATTACCAGTGTCTGGATAAGTGTCTGGCGAAAATGCCGCCCGCTCAACATCAATTGATTATTGCGTATTATCAGAGTGATAAGCATTCCAAGATAGAACAGCGAAAAAGAATGGAGCAAATTCTTGGAATTTCAAACCAGACTTTGCGTGTTCGGGCATTACGGTTGAGAGCGGTGTTGCAAAAATGTGTTTTAAGCTGTGTGCAGAAACATTTTGCTGAAACATTTTAATCGAAATTAGCATATATAATTAGAAACTTTTTAAGATGTTGGAAAACACGGAAGAGAAAACAGAAATTAGAAAGTATTTACTTGGAAAAATCATTCTTCAAACCGAAATAGAGAAAATTGAGGAACGAATAATGCTTGATAAAAAATATTTTGAGGAACTTCTCAGGCAGGAAGAGGAATTAGTTCAAGAATATGTGGACAAGGAATTAACTTCCGCCGAGCAGCAAGATTTCAAGAAAAAATTTTTAATTTCTGACGAAAGACGCGAAAAAGTAAAATTTGCGCTGGCATTAAGAAAATATGTTGACCAGCAGGAAACTTCCCTGAAAGTTGAACCAAAGATAAAAGAAAGAAAGAATTTTCAGTCAATTTTCAAATCACTTTTCGCTTCGCCTCTGGCGGCAGCTACCGGTTTCTTAGTCATCGTTTTTGCATCCTTCTCTATCTGGTATTTCTACCTGCGTTCTTCGGTCGCGGAGCAGGAAATGGCTTCGCTCAATAGAACTTATCAACTTGAACGTCCGCTAAAATCACGCATTACAGACTTTGTTTATGCTCCCTTTAAGGACGTTCGGGGCGAAACGGAAAGTAAAATTGACATTAACGAACTCAATCTTGCCGAAAACACTTTAATTGATGAAAGTAAAAAAAACCCGAACGCTGAAAATTTTCAAGTTCTTGGGCGATTATATCTGGCAAAAAAAGAATTTGACGAAGCTGTTAAGCAATTGGAAAAAGCCGGGCAGATTGCACCAAAGAACTCAAAAATTCTTAATGATTTAGGCGTCGCTCAACTAGAGCTAAGTAAAAACGACACGCAAAATCTCGACGGAGAGAACCTGAAATTGCAGGGAAAAGCGTTGGTAAATTTTGAAAAAGCCATCGAATTAAATCCCGAATTACCGGAGGCATATTTTAATAAAGCCCTCGTTTTGCAAGAAATGAAGCTGACGAATCGAGCGCGTGAGGCGTGGCAGGAATATTTGAAACTCGATGCGGATTCACGATGGGCGGAGGAAGCGCGTAGAAATCTTAAAATTCTCGAAACAAGCCAAATACCGGGCAAAACGGCAGGCGGTATTTTGCAGGAATTTTTATCGGCTTACAGAGAGAGAGATGGCGAAAAAGCATACCAAATCGTGAGTCGCAACCGGGAAATGATAGAAAGCAAGCTAATACCACAACAGCTTGCTTTTTTGTTTGTAGAGAAGGAAGGCGCTGAGAAACGGGAGTATCTGGATGCTTTAAAATATGTCGGCGACTTGGAAAAGAAAAAGTCCGGCGATAAATATTTTGCGGAAATCGCACAATATTACGCGCTCGCTTCGGGAGAAAACCTAAAAGTTTTGCAGAAAGCGCAGGAGTTGGTTAAGAGCGGCTATCAAATTTCTAAGGATAAGAATAAGGTTAACAAGAACGAGGCGGCATATGAAGCGTTCAGCCAAGCCCGCGAGCTTTTTGATAAAGCAGGAAATGTCTGGGAAGCGCTGTTATGTGATTATTGGTTGGTATATTTCGCTTATCGTATCAATAAACTCAATGAAAGCAACGAACGCTTAATCAAGCTGTTTAAAATTTGCGAGAAGGAGAATTACAAATGGCTTTTAGCACAAGCTGCCTACTGGTTTTCGGTTAATACCTCAACCTCGAATGAAGTTTCAAAGTCGCTTGATTATAGCGAGTTATCCTTGAAAATGTCCTTAGAAACATTCGATTTTTACAATACTCAAAAGACATATTCCTTTATGGCGGACACTCAAATTATGATAAATCAGTATCAAAAAGCGTTCGCCAATATGGAAAAAGTTCTGGCGGTGATTGATTCGCCCGAATACAGTTTGCGCCAAAAATGTCGTGATTATGAACGTATTGCTCTTTTGTTTTATAAAATGAAGATGTATGAAGCAGCAGTTCCCTTTGAAAAAGAGGCGATTGAATTGAATGAAACAGAGGTTGGAGAAACTTCATTTGAAAAATTCTCTTCGGCAAATTTAAGCAGAATTTACGGGGCGCTGAAAAAATACGAACAGGCATTTGAATTTGCGGAAAAATGTCGAAAGGCAGCCGAAAAGGAAGGCGGGCAAAAGGCAATCGCTTTCGCCTATTTGCAATTGGCTGATTTGGAATTGGAAAAAGGAGATTATCAGGACGCTTTATCTAATTACAATAATGTAATCGAAATTTATGGTTCGATGGAATTCCAGCCATACCGGTATGAAGCAGAAAAGGGGCGATTGCTCTGCTATTTAGCCGGTAATAATGACGAAGCGGTTCAGCTGGTTTTACCCGAGCTTTTGCGTTTGTTTGAAAATTACAGAAATCAAATCCTGGAAGAGTCAAATCGAAACAGTTTTTTTAATGACGCGCAAAGCGTGTATGATTTAGCGATTGACTATGAATATCGCCGGGGAAACTCCGAGCAGGCTTTTAATTATTCGGAAAGTTCACGCTCGCGCTCACTGCTTGATTGGCAGAAAAATGGCGGACAGGTTGAATTTATAAAAGGCGTACCGCAGATTGTTTTTCCCGAAAATACGGTTGCCAGCCCGTTATCGCTATCGGAAATCCAAGCACAGATGCCCGTCGAAGCTCAACTAATTCAATACGCCGTATTACAAGATAAAGTCCTGATTTGGTTAATTACGAAGGAAAATTTCCAGACATTTTCATTCGCCATCTCAATCGAGGATTTGACCGAAAAAACAGCATCCTTTATTGATGCGGTTAAAAATACAGACCAATCCAAACAAGCCGATTTAGCTCGTAAGCTT
The DNA here is from genome assembly GCA_049799955.1 of Pyrinomonadaceae bacterium. Lineage (GTDB taxonomy): Bacteria > Acidobacteriota > Blastocatellia > Pyrinomonadales > Pyrinomonadaceae > JBGTFE01. The sequence continues at coordinate 10,608 of JBARIW010000084.1, read as the reverse complement.
TACCGGATTCTTTTCAGCCAGGTTGAAGAACAAATTGATTCGGGCAAAGACATATTTTTAATTCCCGATAAGATTTTATTTCATTTACCTTTCGTCGCGCTTATGTCCGACAAAACAGGAAATTTTTTGGTTGCCGACTACAAGCTCTCATTTTCTCTGAGCGCTAATGCTTTTCTGATTAGCTCGGAAAATGCCCGCGAAAGAAATCAATCGGATGAGGAAAATCTTTTAAGCATCGGTAATCCAACTTTTGACAGAACGGAATTTCCCAATTTTAAAAACTTGCCGGCAGCGGAAAGAGAAGCGAGGGAAATCGCCGCTTTGTATCCTCCTAACCCAACACTTTTATTAAACAAGAACGCAACCAAAAGCAATTTGCTGGGAAAACTTTCGGAAGCCGATGTAGTGAATTTTGCTGCGCATTACACTACCAATGAGTTTTCCCCGCTATTTTCCAGTTTTCTGGTTGCGGGAATCGGGAAAGAGAGTCGTCTCGCAAATTATGAGCTGTTGGCAGAAAAAAAACTCGACAAGCCGAAATTGATTGTTCTTTCGGCTTGTCAGACAGGAATCGAAGGATATTACAAAGGTGAAGGAATGATTGGCGCGGGGCGCACCTTTTTGGCTCTCGGCGTTCCACTCATAGTAGCCAGTCAGTGGAAAGTAGATTCTGACGCAACTGCCGGATTAATGAAAAATTTTCATTTCTACCGGCGGGTAAAAAAACTCCCGACCGCTTCGGCACTCCGGCAGGCTCAATTGGAGATGCTGAATACGCCGGGCTTTCGCGAGCCGTTTTACTGGGCGGGATTTATCGTGCTCGGCGGATACGCGCAATTTTAGCTTTATCGGAACTACAATTTTAAGGAGAAAAAATTATGTCAGATATGAAAATAACAGTTATAATTGCCGGTCTTGCCTATTGTCGCTTGACTACAAGAGAGTTACAGGTGCTTTTTCTTCATGCCGACCAAAGACATAAACTGACGTATTCTGTCAGTAAGAATGGGGTAAATTCAGGAGAAAGCGTCATTGGTGAAGTAAAAGATATGTCGATTGCTCTGTTGGAGGAAAGTTCGGGACATTCCGCTCCTATCAGGTCTAATCATCCTGCTCCGCTAGACATGAATAAACACTTAAAACAAATTACAAACATTGACGGATTACATTCTATCCCGCCGTTTATCACCACTCTCAAACTAATAGATAACCCAAGTATGGCGTTGAGTTACTTGTCCATTCCGAGAGGTGAGTTTTATACGGCAGCTTTGTCTGAGAAAGTGTTCGACGTTTTTAAATTAAAAAACGGCAGTTCAAGAACTTTTCTACACAGGCGAAAATTAGGAATTGCAATCGGAGTTGATTTCACTATAGACGATGATGAAAAAGCGGTTTTTAAGATTGATAATACTCCACATCCTTTTCCATATGAAGAAGATACAAAATATATAATAACATTCAACAATTTTTGTCCTAACGATACCTGTGAAGATGATTTTCGTTATTACTACGAAATTCTAGACGGAAAGGGCATAACGATTATGGAACAAAAGCATGACTTAGATAAGGAGAGCAAAAAAATTACAATACCAGACATCAATCTTGAAATAAGAGACAAAGAAACTGCCTGCAATCTCGTAATCGGAAACACGGATTGTGATTTACGAGGATATTTTCGCACCGGAAACTGCGATTAATTAATAATTGAGCTTTATTCGCCCGCGAACCTGAAAATCGTAATTAAAGATATTCTTACCGCAAATAGAAAGAAATTTTATAAGTAAAGTAACATTTTGCCAGAAAAATACATACACGTTTAGAAGGCGTTATTAATCAAATTTTACCAGCTTAAGAACTGATGAAATTATCATTATTCTTCATTAATTTATGAGGAACTGTGTAACTAACGATTTTTTCCGATAAGGATTTTAATGCCTGCTGAATAAAACAGCTTAGCTGTATTAAACGAGTACAATTTTTAAGGAGAAATATTAACTATGATGAGAGTAACAATTAAAATTACGGGTCTTGCATATTGTCATTTAGCGGATGTGGCGCAGTCTCCGCCTATAAAAGAGCTGCAAGTTCTTTTTTTGCATCCCGATAATCGGCATAAATTGAGATTAGATGTCATGAAAAAGAAGAGTGGGATAGGGGAGGTTACGGCAACTTATAATATTCCGAAGACTACCAAAATAAAGTTGCTCACAACAATGGCAACTCCTGCCGGAACATCGTCAAGTGAGCCCATCGTGAATATTGATAAGCTGCACTATCCTAATACTTCTACACATCTTTCGCTGAAGCCGCTGGCTAATTCTGAAAACTTCAAATTAAGTTATTTGTCTATTCCGGGAGCGGATGTTCTGCATACAGCAGCGCTTACTGTCAAGAAGCACGAGATGTGGAAACTTGAGGGCGTAACCTTGGATAGACCTAACGGCACGAGTAAAACTTTTATAGATGAGCGTCTTATCAAAACTCATCTTGGAGTGAAATTTGACATTAATACTGGTGGAAGTTTTACTCTAAATTTTTTAGGACAAAGTTTTACTTACTTGGAAGAAGACGACACGACATACGAAATTTCATTTGATAATACTTGTCCTGATGATTTCTGCTTCAATGATTTCCGCTATTACTACGATATTTTAGACGGAGGAGGCGTCAAATTTGAAGAAATACCTCCTGATACTTTAAATGGAGAAACCGTCGAGCCTGAAATGACAGCTCTTTCCAATAGCTTGATACGCGAGGCAGATAAGGAAACCGCTTGCAATCCGGTAATCGGTGATCCGGGAGGATGTAGTTTGGAACGGTACTTTATAAATGGCGGAAGCTGCTAGACAATTAGCAAATTTGCTGGAAGAGCGAAAATTTAACTAAATTAATAACGGTTACTTAAGAAAAATCTTAAGTAACCGTTATTAATTGATTATTCTTTATCTTTTGCAAACATACGAATTTTTGTAGTTATTTCAGTGACCACTTCTGTTTTGAATATTTGCGTATACTCTCTGTACCCGTTACTTTCATTCAGTTCAGAGTTTAATTTCTTACTGATGACCTCAAGATTTGAATTTTCATTATCAAAATCAAGCAAATTCAATTCTTGCGCCGCCGCTCGGACACTTTTCGCAGCATTGATTCTTCCAGAGCCGATACGCTTATCAACATCTCTAACAACAGGCTCCACATAAATTTTGTTGCATATATAATCTTTTATTTTTTCAAATGACAGGCTTTTTCCTGCCTTCAAAGAAACCCCAACCAGCAAAGCCGCTAAACCGGAAACATGCGCGCAAGCCATTGAAGTTCCTCCTATAAGAGGACCGGAAGTGCCGTCAGACAGCAAGGATATAATATCTTCGCCGGGAGCGGCGACATCGACCTCATCTCCATAATTGGAGTCAACCCAGCGATTATCGAATTCAGTCGTTGCCGCTACGGTAATAACTCTTTTATAATTAGCCGGAAAATATTTTTTAACGTCCTGACCGTTTTTACTATTCCCCGCAGCGACAATCACAATACATCCCTTTAGATAAGCATAATCAATTCCCATTTGAAGCGTTTTATTGCACTTTAGAGCTTTAGCCGGCGCCCAACTGTTGTTAAGGACTTTTGCTCCTTTGTCAGCCGCGTATATCATTGCATTCGCGCAAAAAGAATCTTCCACCGGGAGACTCGCATTATTGGGAAAAACTTTTAACGCCATTATCTGCGCCTCCGGCGCAACTCCAGCTATTCCAATTCCGTTATTGGCAATGGCTGCAATTATTCCGGCACAGTGTGTTCCGTGAGTACTAGCATCATCCGGGTCTGTGTTAGGATTAGCGAAATCCCGACCATGAGTTCCATCTAAAGGGTCTTTCCACATATTGAGCCTAATATCGGGATGCTCATAAAATACTCCGCTATCAATGACGGCAACGATGACGCCGTTGCCTTTCGAAATATCCCAGATTGATTCACAACCTATTTTTCCGACTCCCCAGTTTACAAATTCGTCGTTTGAAGCTAATTCATTGGGATTATCATATTGAACAAATTCAATTGCCTGGCTCGATTCCAGAATTTTATAAACAAATTCAGCTACCTCGCTGTTCGGACAGTTAATCTTATAAGTCCGGTTCATTCTCTTTTTGAGGTCGGATAATTCTCTCATAGCATCGGTATCTTCCAATTTCTGTGACAAAGCGGCTTCAAAAGGTTCTGCTTCCTCTGCAATATCAAATACTTTTTCTATCATAAAAGCGTTCTCAGGAATTGCATTGAGCAATTTTTCCGAAGAACTATGTGTGGAAATTGTATTAGACAAAACTTTTGTGGGGGAAATCTCTTCCTTAGACTGAAAAATTACTGTTTTACTACTCATTTGTTTATTCTCCTTCGGAGACAGAACAAAATGTTTGTCTCATTTATTTAATTTATGTTTGTAAATAATTAGACGAAATGTATCACAAATATGATTCTATTTTACGAATTTTTTACCTTTACAATTTTACATGTCATTTTCTTATAAAACGTTACGTTCCGGTCAAAAATTCATGCCGGGATAAAAAGTTTAGAATGATTTTCCTTAACTGCTTTCGGGCGGGATGGTTTTCTTTTATGATTCGCCGAATGTAGATGCTTGCAAAAATCTCGTGTAAAAATATTTCCGAAACAAATGCAATATTTCGCAGATTTTCTTCATGCAGGTTAGAAGAAGGATTTTCAATATGAAGGAGACGAATATGTTAAATTCAGCGGCGGTTCTGGTGCTTATTACTATGTTTTCGATTAAGGGGAAAATTTATGCCGGATGAACTTATTGCAGATGAAAATAGACCAATTGAAATTCCTGAAAAACCGGTTCAGTTCGATACGCCGCAATTGACCGTTGCAGACGTTGAGGTTGACAGCTTAATTAGAGTTAACCGGGCAAGAGATAGTTTTCAGGTTAATGGCAACGGGTTAACGGTTGCGGTTCTTGATACCGGTTTTCTAAATAAACCTGGTTATGAAGGTAGAAGGGATATAGCTCAGATAGTATTTGACACTATAAAAAATGGAAAGCCGGTAAAAAATCGAAATAAATAATATTTCATATTTTTCTTTGAAGCAGCAAGACTGTCGGCTTTCAGAAAAATAAACCATAAGCTTGCCGATTCTGCAAGCTTATGGTTTAAGTGACACAATCCCTTATCACTTTACCCATAACTTGTCCGTTGCTGGAAGCATAAGTTGTCTAGCACCGAACCTAAAATGAATAACTTACGGGACTCATAATTTTATTTTCAGAAGCATATGTTGTCTGAAAATGCTAGTTAGAAGCATAAGCTGTCTTAAAGTTTCTAACTCTCGACTCTTGTATTATAGCTTATATTTCATATAAAGGTCTTTAGGCAAAAACCGCAAACTGACAATATCTACTATTTGTCATTTTCAAATAACTCCAGAAATTGTTCCGGGAGTTTGTCTGATGTTAGATTTGAGTTTTTCAAAATCTCTTCGCACTTCGTTTGAAGCTCTTCTTCAGATACCAATGACTTGTCTAGTTCAATGATAAGCTTTCTAGTTTCTCCGATGAGTTCGCTCAACTTCTCAAATGTTAAAACTTTCGTATCATTTGTTACGGTAGCATCGCCAGTCTTTTTATTAGGATGCATAGAAACGCGAATAAATCCGTGTCCGGGATATTCGCTTTTGAACCATTCGGCGGCACTCAGTAATTGCCCGTGCTCTCTTTTGGTTAACGGATTGTCAATTTGTTTCTGGCTTTTCGCTTCGATTACGAGAGCTGTGTTGTTGTCCAGAAGCCACAAGACATCAGGACCTACGCCGTATTTGTGGTCCGGTCTTTCAGTTGCAAAACCGAGGATTATTCCAAGCTTTGCCAATGATTGCTCAAACTGGTTCGAGGTAGCGGTTGGAACTAGGAGTGCAACCGTCGCTTCAAAATCGGCAAGAAAACCGCGCTTTGACCTGAAATTTTTAATTCCAGCGACAATTGACTGCGATTGTGCACCGGGAGGTTTAATTTGCACATATCTCTGCTCGGTTAACGGTCGGTGCAAATTATCATTATCAATATATGCAGATTGCTGCAGTTCGCGTGTGAGTTCCTCGCGCTGCCAGTAAAGCGCTATTCTCGCCGCTAATTGCCGGAGCCATCCGCGTGCTTGGACATCTAATTTATCTCCTTCTCTTTCAATATACCTATTTATTTTTTGAATCGCATCATCGAACATGTTCTGGCGCAAAAGGTCGAAAGTCTTTCGCTCGGCAGCAGCAAATTTTAATTGCGGCTCGGCTGGCTCACTCGGCGTGACCAACTCTGCAAGAGTCGCAGCATGGTATCTTTTCCAATCTTCATCTCTCTTCAGGCATTTGTTGATGGTGTCGTAAAGTTCTCTGACTGACTCAATCTCGCTAGTTATATTGTTGCCGATGGTTAATTGGGCACGCGTGCTGCTAGTCAACAAATTCTGATTAGACGGGCGGTCAATCCATCCAGTCAGGTCATGCCCTGCTAAGATTACAATGCAGAAATCACCGCTACCACGTCCACCTCGTCCAATACCTTGTTCTATACGTTGCGCCAGACTGCTTTTGAACTCTTCGCCACCGAAAAAAACAGAAGAGCGATAGGAGTCGTATTCGTTCGCACCACGCGGAAGCCCTGCCATAATAAGGAGCCGGCAGGCATTTCCAGGCAAGTCGATGCCATCATAGCGATTGGCAAAGATAAATGGTCCCTTAGAAACACCTTCCTGCAAATTCTTCACATATTCGCCAACCTTTTCGGGTATATCCGCGATTTGCCCGATGTCTGACCATTCTTGGGCAGCCCGTACCGATGGCGTTAATATGATAGTTCCTGCCTTGGCTGTATTTGCCATTGCGGTTGCTAGATGTTTTATTGTCTTTTCGATGTCTTGAACCGGAAGATGCATCAGTTCCGGTATAAGAATCATTCTTTCGCTGACGCCTGCCAGCGAATTTGAAGTTATTGGTCTAGAGAGTGTGATTGGCTCAGCATCGAAAGTGCGGACAATCATACTATCGTCGCTGATGGTCGCCGACATATAGATTTTTCGCGGACACTCGCTGAAAGTCGGCACCAAATCTACCGGCAAGTAGAGCGGAGTTATCACGAAAGCATCCTGCGTAATCAAACAATGGCAGTAATCGAAAATATCTCTAATAAATGGCCACACCAACGAATAGTTTTCTGCTCTTCTTTGCAGATATTCACGAACCTGCGGCGTTTTTTCTCTCCACGCCCAGTATGGAACCTCAATGACTCCGCTATAATCCGTGCCACTAACAATATCATCGAAGCTCCCAATTTTGCCGTGTTGGTTGAAATCATCACGAAAGAGGCTAGTCAGGTGATTGTAGTCTTCTTCGGTCTTTTCCTTTTCCACTCTGAGCGTGAAGGCGTTGCGCATGGTTGAATAGGCAACATGCGCGTCATCAAGAATGATGCCTCCAGCTTTAATCGCTTCTTTTGCGATATTTCCTCTGACGCCAAATTTGCTTTTCCCGTTAAATAAGGCGTTATAGGAACAGACGAGAACACTTCTTGCCGAAGTGAACTCTCTAGATAAGTCTTGTCCCTTTTCATAAGGGACTGCCGGTATCCCATATTCTTTTGCCTTTTCTAGCGTTTGCTCAATAAGTTGAACCGTTGGGCAAAGATATATAACAGGCTCTTTTGTTTCGTTTATTATGGATTGTGCAATCAGAAGCCCTACAAGTGTTTTTCCGCCACCGGTGTGAAGTTTGATTACTAAGTCAGAATCATTTCTCCTCTCGAACCATTGCTTTAGGACTTCTGCTTGGCTGGTATAAAGGTCATTGATGCCCGCTGGTTTTGGCAATCGTCTGAAAATTTCTACTGGGTCAATAATATCGGGCTGAGCTTTACCGGCTTTGAGTTTGTTAAAATCAACCATGGGTTTGTCAAAATTACTTTGATTTAAGTGTTTTTACCATTAGACCGAAAAATAAAACTAGATTAATGCAATTGTATATTGGTGAATGTTCTAATAATAAGTCAAGTTAAAGCAGTATTATGTTTGTTTGACATCATTAAGAGAATAAATCTAATTTTACAAAGATTTCCCAATAAAAAATAATAGCTTTAATTATTTCCACATCTCTGCGGATTTTATTAACGAGTTAAGGACTTGATTGGAAGGCTTACTTCCATCAGTAGCATCCTGGTAAAAATACCAGTAAAAGAATCCTCCAATATAATCAGGCTTTTTGTCCGAAAGTTTTTCAATAGCAGTTTTAATATTTTGGTGCAGGGTTTGATAGTAGTCTATAATATAAGTGAATTGTTCGGTCCGGCAACACTTATCAACTCGTCTTTGATTATCATCTTTTTTGGGTTTGCCCCAGAAATTTTTAGAGCAATAGCATTGTGATGCTATTTCGCCAAAGCCTACTTTCGGAGTTTTTCCTTCAACATTAAAATTATTGCTCAATTTAGTAAAAACCCGCACCCATAAATCGGGGTCGGTTTGCGCTTTTTCGCAATCATCCTTGTAAAAACTGAATAACACGTAATCAAACTTCAACTTGTTTTCCTGCGGCTTGAGATATTTATATGCCCAGGTGAACATCTCATAATCGTGCAAACACTCTCCCTTACAACTTCTTAAGGCATCATTTAAACAATTATTATTGCCGTAAGTGCCGTCTTCCAGTTTTTTTGATTCGATATTGCTATCATTAAAATAAAGATTGAGCGCAAATTTAGGAGTTTTACCTTTGCGTTTATAAACTTCCCAAACCGTTTCGTAAACAATTTTTATGCGTGCTCCAACTGACATTCTCATTTGTTCCAGTTCATCCGCACTTTTGTTTTCGTAACTACCTTTCTGCCAACCCACCCAATCGCCGTTGACCTCGTTGCCTGCTTCCCAAATATCTACATAATCACTCAGCGCATCAGCGTATTTTTGCGCCCGCTCCCGCATCTTTTTGTCGTCGTATTTGTAGAAACTCTCTGAATCAACCAGTAATCCCAGAATATAAGCATATTTGGGCTTTGCTTCGTGTCCACGAATTATCTCCAGTTTATCCACGTAATCTTTCAGCATTTTGTCATCTTCCTGCGGGCTATTTGCCGGCTGAAAAACGACGCGCAGAACTGGAACACACTTTTCCTTTATTTTTTGTAAGGCTGGAAGAAGACGATTAAGGTCATCAACAGATTCTGTCGTCAGACCAAACAGTGGGGCAAGACCTTCTCCGCAGGGCGTTTGAGCATTAGTATTTTGTAAAAAACCTATAAAAATAAGTAACAGTATCAAAAGTCCACTATTTTTTTTCCTCATCATATCTCGCACTTCCCTAAACAAAATTCTTTGTATCAGTATCCATAAGCAATTATTATAATTCAACTTCTTTATGAACCAATGACAATCAAAGGTCTATATCCGCAATGAATTATTGAATCATCTGCCGCTGCCAGCATATAACTGAGTTTTTCTGAAAATGTTGCTTGCGACAATCCTGGCTGGACGATTGCGAAACTGTATTCAATAATCTTGTTTTTGTCCATTATTTCCGAAAACAAATTTACATCTCCGACAAGGAATTTCTGGGATTTGTTTTTTACTCTACTGTTTATTTTGTTCTTAAAAGTCCTCTTGTTTACAACCCACGATTGGGATTTAACAGCCTGCATACAAACTTCATAAACGTCGTTAACTCTGTCACCGGGAGAGTCTCCGCCCGAGCCTTTTACATGATAAAGAGTAATTTCGATTTTACTCTCGGATTCTTTGAAGGCAATAAAATCGGCAATCTCTCTTTTTCCGTGGTCATAAATTAATACCTGATAATCTTCATCAAGTAGTTTAACCTGCAACGATTCCTGAACCGAACATTGATTGCCATTGTGAACTTTTTCGGTCGGGTCATCATAAACCTCTTTGGTAATGTCTGTATTGTTAAGAGTCCAGTTATGACAAATTATATTGCTGCTGTTGTATTGAAAGTCATCGACGGCGGGCGGGAAATATTCGTGGTCGATTATCGCCGCAAAATCGTCCAAAAATATGTGCAACGGGTTCTCGCATAAATATTCGGGCAAAAGTATTGTATGATTTCCAATTTCAATAACAAAAGCATATTCGGGAACAAGTTTAAATTGAAAATGATTGTCGAAATCGTATGTGAAACTTAATATAATTCCGTCGTGCGTTAAACTAATTGTCAGTTGCCTTGAATCGCAGCACTCCTTATCAATTCTAATATCAAAATCAAGCAGGTCGTATCTTGCAATCGGTTCTCCTTCGTCCAAAACCAATAAGAATGGTGTTTCAATAAAAGTATTATGATTCCATGTCGCACAATGGGCAGTAAGCTGGAATTCCTTTACTGATAATCCTATCGGCAGATGGTCAAATCCCTTATTGGTTTTTACTTCTCTGTCACAAATGATTTTTTCGCCTAATTTTTTGCACCAGTTAATATAATTAACCCAAGTTGCCAGTTATAAGATTTGATATTTGAAATAAAAATTGTCCTCTTTTAGAATTTTGTCGCCAAACAAATTCAACCAAAAGAGGACAACCAAATGTGCGATAGCACTCTTGCAAT
>JBARIW010000083.1:0-1518 GCA_049799955.1 Pyrinomonadaceae bacterium | reverse complement strand
GTCGGCTGGACCTACACCTTCGCCCGCATCGTCCTCACCCTGCCGACCCTGCTGATCTACCGGGTCCGGGCGATCGGCGTCGAGAACGTGCCGCGGGAGGGAGCGCTGGTCCTCGCCCCCAATCACTTCAGCCCGATGGACCACTTCTTCGCCGGCGTCTACCTGCGCCGCAAGGTGCGCTTCATGGCCAAATCGCAGCTCTTCGGGCCGCCGGTGCTGACCTTCATCTTCAAGCACGGCGGCGTCTTCCCGGTGCGCCGCGGCCGGCACGACGAGGAGGCTTTCAAGACCGCCTACGAGTTGATCGACCAGGGCGAGATGCTGCTCGTCTACGCCGAGGGCGGGCGCTCGCGCTCGCGGGAGCTGGGCGAGCCGAAACCGGGCATCGGCCGGATCGCGCTCGAGTCCGGAGCGCCGATCGTCCCGGTCGCGATCCATGGCTCCGCCCGGGTGCGCGGCTGGAAGCGGCTGCAGTTCCCCAAGGTCACGGTCGAGTTCGGCAAGCCGCTGACTTTCGCGGTCGAGCCGAGCCCCGATCGCGCCCGCCAGCTCGAGGTGGCGACCGCGGTCTTCGACGAGGTGCGGGAGATGTACGAGGGGCTCGCTACTCGTAGCGAGCGGCGAGCTTCGGATAGAAGTCCGGATCGTGCCCCGGCGTGATCACGGCGCTCGGGTACTGGGAGTGGAAGAGGCGCAGCTCCTGCAGCGAGCGGCGGAAGTTGTGGGCGTCGAACGGCCGCGGCGGCATCGCCGCGTCGCCGTCGAGCTGGGCCGCCATGTACATCGCGTCGCCGCCGATCACGAAGTCGTCCTGCTTGAGCCGGCAGACCACCGAGATGTGGCCGGCGCTGTGGCCGGGGGTGAAGGCGAGGTGGACGGAGCCGTCGGCGAAGAGGTCGAAGGTGCGGCCGAAGCTGGCGTAGGAGTCGATCCCGGGGCGATCGAAGTCGACGGTCCGGTAGTCGAACGCGTAGTCGAAGTGCTGGCGCCGGTAGCCGTTGAGGGTCGGTTGCGAGCCGCTCGTCGCCGCCTCCCACTCGGTGGCGCTGACGACGAAGGCCGACTTCGAGAACTCGGCGATCGCCGCGCTGTGGTCGGTGTGGAGGTGAGTCATGACGACGACCGGGATCTCGCCCGGGTCGAGGCCGCGCTTGCGCAGCTGTGCCGGGGCGTCTTCGCCGGCCTCCAGCGTCGGCTTGCCGATGCGGTTGCCGAGCCCGCCGAAGTTCTCCTTGCCGTCGGTGGCGATCGAGGGGTGCAGGCCGGTGTCGACGAGGATCGCGCCGGCGCTGGGGTGGCGAATGAGGAAGGCGGGCACCGGGATCACGTTGGGCTCGCGCGGGCCGAACAGCGCCCGCATCAGCTTCAGGGTGAGGAAGTGCCCACCCGGGCTGACCATCATCGCCTGCGGGAAGTCGACGTGGCCGGCGATCAGCGGTTCGACGACGACGGTCGCTCCCGGCGTGCCCCCGGCGAGCGGCTCGTGCAGGGGCTTTGCTTCCACCTGAACCTTCATCG
>JBARIW010000082.1:0-51683 GCA_049799955.1 Pyrinomonadaceae bacterium | reverse complement strand
TCTTTCCATTTTCCTTTTCGGCGATTAAAAAAACGCATCTGCCAGTCGGGATACCAGCCGCCGTGCCGAATCGGTCGGTTCATATAAAAGGAAAGACGCGGAACGCGAAATCCATCGGCGCGCGGACTTTCTTCGTTTTTTAATTCTAAAAGTTCTACTTTAAGTTTATCGGAAATCCGCTCGTCCGCATCGAGACTAAAAAACCAATCAAAAGACGCGTTATCGGCGGCAAATTGTATTTGTTTCGAAAATCCGAGCCATTTTTGAATGATAACGCGCGCGCCGAGAGATTCGGCGATTTGTCTTGTAAGGTCAGTCGATTCGGAATCGACAATCAGAATTTCATCCGCCCAATCGATTGATTGAATGGCTTCCATGATTTTATTTTCCTCGTTGAAGGTGATGATGCAGGCGGAAATTTTCACGCCTTTATTTTGGCAGAGTTAAAGAAAAACTTAAAATGTCCGGCGGCAGACAGTTAAAGTTTTACATGAAAAAAAATAAAAGCTTTTGCGGCGAATAACTCGAAAAACGCCGCAAAAGCTTTATTTAATAGAATGATAACGGTAATTATTTATCATTCATCGGAGAAGTGATTTCAATATTATTTAGTTGAAAAGTGGTCGAAGTGGCGCGCTGCAAATCCGAAATAGCTTTGTTGTAATCCGTTTCCGAGCGAATTTCAGCGTTGCGGGCGTTGGCTAAAGCGTTCTCGCGCTGGAAAAGCAGAAACGTCGTCGAGCGTCCGGCTTCAAACAATTTTTGTTCGCCGGCGAGCTGAATCTCGGCATTTTCACGCGCTTTTCGCGCAGACAGAACTCGCTGACGCGCTGTTTCCAGAGCTTGAACCGCATTGCGAACTTCGGCAATGACGATTTGTTCCTGCCCGCGCGTTTGGGCATTGGTCTGTTCCTGCTGAATCTGCGCGCCGGCAAGATTTGCTTTCGCCGTGCGATTACCGAGCGGGAAAGAAAAAGTTACGCCGAAACTATAACTTGGCGCGTCCGTGCGAAACAGATTTTGCAATGAGCGTAACGTTCCGCCGTTAAAGAAATTTGAAACACCCGGAGAAGTTACGGTAGGCGGCGTAACTGCCCCAATGCCCAGATAACCCCTGACGCTGTTAATTTGCTGTAAAAGATATGCGTCCGCGCTGACTGATTCGAATCCGACCGGAATTAGCGGCGAAATAGTGCTCGATGTGTTGACATTTCCGAGCGAAAGACCGCCGAGCGAAAAAGTCGAATTGAAATCAATCTGCGGTTTTGTCTGGTTTCTGAAATATCTGATGTCGATGTCGTTAATCTCTTTTTGCAGTTTAAGTCGCTGAAGCTCGGGGCGATTGTCCATCGCATCTTTTACGGCATCGCCCATCACAACCGGCTCGTCGCTGTAAACAGGACGGTCTGTCGGTACATACGAAGCTTCCCACTCGGTAGAAGTCGGGTCGCGAAGGACAAGCGTTTTCAGAGAATTTTCGGCGATTGAAACCTGCTGCGTCGCAATAAGCAAATCGGATTCGCGGTTGGCAACTTCGGTATTGACTTCGGCGCGAGCCAGCGGCGCGGAGGCTCCGGCTTCGATTTTCGCTTCGACCTGACGCAGACTTTCTCTTGCAAGATTCAGATTTGCCACGCGATTTTGCTGGTCGCGCAGGGCAAAAACCAAATCCCAGTAAGCGCGTTGGACTTGTGAAATTATATTAATCGTCTGGCGTCGAAAATCCGCATCCGACTGCTGAAGTCTTTTTCTCTGGATTTTTATCTGCCGCCGCGTATTATCAATCGAACGATTTTTGAAAAGCGGCTGAGTAAAGCTGACGCCTAAATTGCTGAAATAAGTCGTACTCGAAGTCGAGGAAAGTGTCGAAGTTTGATTAAAATTCGTATTATTTGGCGAAGTGCTTCCGGTTTGGCTGGTATTGAAAAAAGCGTTGTAGCTTCCGCCGCCGCGACTGATAAGCTGATTAAAGCTCGAATCGACGCGAAAATCATTCGAAGCGCTCGAACCGGTTGTGGCATTGCGCGAATAAGTCGGCGTAACGCTAAAAACCGGGTCGTATGTTCCGAGAAGCGAGCGAAGCGACTGTTCCTGAATGCGAACGTCGGTTCGCGCAACTTCGATGTCATTATTGTTTTCCAATGCCTTTGTAATCGCATCATTTAAGGTAAGCGGCATCGTCCGGTCGGTTTGAACGCCGACGCGGTTGTAGTTAATCGTATAATTATTTGTTTTAGAATCAGCCTTTTTTTCTTCGGTTTTAGGTGTGGTTTCTTCTTCCGCAACTGCCGGTTTGTCGCTCGTAACATCTATGTTTTTGGCGATTTGCGGCTTTTCTTCCTGCGGGCTTGCTTCGGCGCTTTCAAAGCCAAAGCCGAGGACGGCAGTGAAAATTAAACAGAAAAAAGAGATGCGATGCAAAAATGTCATTCCAGTAAGACTCCGAATATATTTGATTAAATAAAAGTATTGAACCCGGTAAAATATTACGCCGAAAATATTTTGTTTGTTTCAAATATTTCTAGACCTGCGGGTTTTGTTCTTTACGACATAAATCTTACACTAACTTATAAAAGAAAACTTTGAACTTCGGCTTAAATTAATATATCTTCAAAGTTTTAATAAACAATTTATTTTTTGGAGGGATTTTTTTGATATGGCTATAAAAGTAGGTATTAACGGTTTCGGGCGCATCGGTCGCAATGTTTTGCGCACCTGTCTCGGCGATGCGGAAGTGGATTTTGTCGCGGTCAACGATTTAACCGATACAAAAACTCTGGCGCATCTTTTGAAATACGATTCGGTGATGGGCAATCTCGAAAACAATATTTCGGCTGACGGCGACACGATAAAAGTCGATAACGACAGCTTTAAGGTTTTCAGCGAAAAAGACCCGGCGCTGATTGACTGGGAATCGGTCGGCGCGGAAATCGTCATCGAATCGACGGGTAGATTTACAAAAGCCGAAGACGCGGCGAAACACATGCGCGGAAGCGTGAAAAAGGTGATTATTTCCGCGCCCGCAAAAGGCGAAGACGTTACAATCGTGCTCGGCGTCAACGATGAAATGTATGACGCGGCAAATCATCACATCATTTCGAACGCTTCGTGTACGACAAACTGTCTCGCGCCCGTTGCTAAAGTCATTCACGAAAAATTCGGCATCAAAAACGCTTTGATGAACACGATTCACAGCTACACGAACGACCAGCAGCTTCTCGATTTGCCGCATAAAGATTTACGCCGCGCGCGCGCCGCCGGGCTTTCGATGATTCCGACTTCGACCGGCGCGGCAAAAGCCGTCGCGCTCGTCATTCCCGAATTAAAAGGTAAATTCGACGGCATTTCCGTTCGCGTCCCGACTCCGAACGTGTCTTTGGTCGATGTCGTCATGAACGTCGAAAAAGAAACTTCGACCGAGGAAGTTAATAAAGTTTTAAAGGACGCGGCAAACGGGGAATTAAAAGGAATCTTAGCTTTCTCGGAAGAGCCGCTCGTGTCCATTGATTTTCGCGGCAATCCGAATTCTTCGATTGTTGACGCCGAAAATACAAAGGTCATCGGCGGAACGTGCATAAAAATTCTTTCGTGGTATGACAACGAATGGGGCTATTCGTGCCGCGTTCGCGATTTGGTCAAATTTATCGCCGCAAAAGGCTTGTAATTTGCCAAACGGGAAAATTGTTTTGACAGGGCTGGCTAATTTATTGTAATTTCAATGCAAAACGTTACGGGAGAGAACAAATGAAAAATTCGCTGAATTTAGTATTGGTAATACTTGTATTTATCGTTTTGGGTTGTAATTGTCAGAAGATTCAGGATATGGCAAAAGAAGCTGAAAACGCTTCGAAGACGAACACTTCGGCAACGAGTTCGCCTTCAAACAGTTCGACAAAATCTGACGATAAATCGGGTTTGACGCTCGATAAATACAATCAAATCAAAAACGGCATGAGCTACAAGGAAGTCGTCGATATTCTCGGCAAAGAAGGTGTCGAAACGATGGATTCCGGCTCGGGCAAATATCGCGTACAGTCTTTCAAATGGGAAGGCGACGATTATAAATTTATAACGATTGTGATGACGGGCGATAAAGTTTCGTCGAAGTTTCAGGCAAATCTGAAATAAATTTCTCCTGCGGCAAAATCTAAGGCGTTTGGCTTAAAAGCGTTGAGTAATGATAAAATTTACTCGCTTTTAACCGAACGCTTTTTAATTTTAAATCTATGAACAAGAAAACAATCAAAGACATCGACATCAAGGGCAAAAGAGTTTTTATCCGCGTGGATTTCAATGTGCCGATAAAGGACGGGAAAATCGAGGACGACACGCGCATTCGCGGCGCGATGCCGACGATTGAATATGCGATTGAACAGGGCGCGAAAGTTATTCTCGCCTCGCATCTCGGCAGACCTTTGAAGGACAAAAAGAAAGCCGAAGAAAAGGGAAGACCTTACGACGCGAACGCTTACTCGCTCAAACCCGTGTACGAATATCTTCGCAAAATGCCTGAATTTCAGGAAGTTTCAACACGCGGCGACGAGCCTGTTTTTACGAGCGAAAGCGGAACGGCAATGGGTAAAGCCGAAGTTAAAAACGATAAAATTTTCTTTGCTTCGGACTGCATCGGCGACGAAGTTAAAGCGAAAGTCGAAAGGCTTAAGGCAGGCGAAACGCTGCTGCTTGAGAATCTGCGCTATCACGCCGGAGAAGAAAAAAACGACGAGGAATTTGCGCGGGCATTAGCCGGACTCGCCGACGTTTACGTCAACGACGCTTTCGGCGCGGCGCATCGCGCACACGCTTCGACTGCCGGAATCACAAAATTTGTCGATGATTCGGTCGCCGGTCTTCTGATGGAAAAGGAATTAAATTTTCTCTCGAAAGCATTAAACAATCCCGAACGCCCGTTTGTCGCCATCCTCGGCGGCGCAAAGGTTTCCGACAAGATTCCCGTCATCAAATCCTTGATTGAACGCAAAGTCGATAAGCTTCTCATCGGCGGCGCGATGGCTTACACGTTTTTCAAAGCAAAAGGATTCACCGTCGGAAAATCTCTGGTCGAAGATGAGATGCTTACAACTGCGACTGAAATCGAGCAGTTGGCGGCGGACGCGGGCGTCGAATTAATCCTGCCGACCGACCATCAGGTCGTCGATTCATACGACCCGCTCAATTCGCGCAAAACGATTCCCGTCGAATTTACAAACACCGGACTTGTCGGCTTGGACATCGGAACGGAAACCATCGCGATATTCAAAAATGCGCTCGAAGGCGCGAAAACAATCATCTGGAACGGTCCGATGGGAATGTTCGAAGAAAAACCGTTCGACGAAGGAACAGTCGCCATCGCCCAAGCCGTAGCCGAAGCGACGGACGCAGGCGCGACATCAATCGTCGGCGGCGGCGATTCGGTCGCGGCAATCAATCAAGCGAATTTAGACGACAAAATCTCGCACATCTCAACCGGCGGCGGCGCGACTTTAGAGTTTCTTTCCGGCGAAGAACTGCCCGGCGTTGCGGCGCTTGATGATAAATAAAAAACATTTACCATTTACCATTTATCATTTATCATTTATCAAAATCACTTAAATATTAAATGATAGATGGTAGATGAGATTATGATTGCCAAAGATTTCACACAGGCGCACGAAGAAGTTATCAGGCTCGTCGAAACATTTTCCGCCAGTTTCGACAAATATCACGAAGCATCTTATAACGAAACGGCTGTCAGAAACGATTTTCTTAATAAATTCTTTATCGCGCTCGGCTGGGACGTTAATCACGAAACGCAGACAAATCCTTACGCACAGGAAGTGAAGGTCGAGCGAAGCGTAAAGGTTGCCGCTCGCGTGAAAAAGGCTGACTATGCCTTTTTCATCGAGCCTAATTTTCACACCGAAAGATTCTTTGTCGAGGCAAAGCGTCCTTCGGCGACGCTGGAAACGCCCGACAACTGTTTTCAGACAATTCGCTATGCTTACAGCAGCTCACGCGCCGCGCTTTCGCTTCTCACAAATTTCAAAGAGTTTATCGTGATGGACTGTCAATATGAACCGGACATAAAAACTGCCGTCAAGCAGGTTCACAAAAAGTTCTATTTTGAAGATTTCAAAGACGCGGAAAAATTTGCTGAGATATTTTATCTTTTCGGCAGGGAAGCGGTCGCAAATAGTGAATTAGACAGATACGCTGAAACCAAATTAACCAATAAAGGAAAAGGAAAATTACGCAAACGTTCTGCCGATGGTTATAGAGAGATTGACGAATCGTTTCTCGAAAAGCTCGAAGAATATCGCGCCGAGCTTGCGAAGATGTTCAAGCGTAAAAATCCCGCGCTGAACAGCGAAGATTTAACCGAAGCTACGCAAAGAACGCTGGACAGGCTCGTATTTATACGATTTCTCGAAGACAAACTGATTGAACCCAGTACGATTCTCGATAAATTCGGCGAAAAGCCTCACGCCTGGAAGCAATTTGTCGCCAAATCCAAAGAATTCGACAAATCTTATAACGGAATTATCTTCAAATCTCATCCCGTGATTGACGCGGACGGCTTTGCGGTTGACGACGATGTTTTCCTAAACATCTGCAACGATTTCGCGTCAGCTTATTCGCCTTATCATTTTAACTACGTCCCGATTCACATTCTCGGAAGCATTTACGAGCGATTTTTGGGAAACGTCATTGTCGTCAAAGGGAAAAACGCGGAAGTCGAGCCGAAGCCCGAAGTGCGAAAAGCGGGCGGAGTTTTCTACACGCCCGAATATATCGTTCGATACATCGTCGAAAACACAATCGGCAAACTGGTCGAAAAGAAAACGCCCAAAGATGTCGCCGCGATGCGCTTTGCCGATATTGCTTGCGGTTCGGGTTCGTTTCTGCTCGGCGTTTACGATTACCTGCTCAGGTGGCACACGCAGTATTACAATCAGCCGAAAAACAAAGCGGAAGCAAAGAGAGCGGGATGCGCGGCGCACGAAGACGGCACGTTTCACCTTTCTTTCGAGCAGAAAAGAGAAATTCTGACAAATAACATCTATGGAACGGACATTGACCGGCAGGCTTTTGAAGTTACGCAGCTTTCGCTTTTTCTGAAGCTTCTGGAAGAAGAAACGCAGGGCACGAAACAGCAGTATCTGACGGGCGTGCGCGAAACGATGCTCCCGACGCTTTCAAATAACATCCAATGCGGCAACGCGCTCGTCGATTGGGACGTAACGGGCGGCGATTTGTTTGAACAGCTCGACTATGAAAAGGAAAGACGCTTAAATCCGATGAGCTTCAAACAGAAATTTCCCGAAGTGATGAAGAAAGGCGGCTTCGATGCGATAGTCGGCAATCCGCCGTATGTTCGGCAGGAATTAATCAGCGACCTGAAAGGCTATCTGCAAAAGAAATATGATGTCTATCACGGAGTCGCTGATTTGTATGTTTACTTTTTTGAGCGTTATATTTCGCTGTTAAAAGTAAAAGGCGTATTCGGAATAATCGTGGCAAACAAATGGATGCGCGCGAATTACGGCGAACCTTTGCGGCGCTGGTTAAAGATGCACGACATTTTAGAAATTATAGATTTCGGAGACTTGCAGGTTTTCCAGAACGCGACAACTTATCCGTGTATCGTGCGCGTGAGAAGTGAAAAAGCCAATGAAACATTCAATGCGGTCAATGTTGAAACGCTTAAGTTTGATGAAAGAGGTTTACAAGGCTATGTCGCCGAAAATTCCTTTACTGTAAATCAAATAACTTTGGATAATGGCGGTTGGAATTTAACTGATAAGGTACAGCAAAACCTTTTAACCAAACTTCGCAAGATTGGCGTACCACTTAGTAAATATGTAAACAGTGAAGTTTATCGAGGAATCATAACAGGCTTGAATGAAGCATTTGTAATTAACGAGGAAACAAAAGCTAGATTAATTGCCGAAGATGCAAGAAGCGCGGAATTAATCAAACCTTTTCTCGCAGGGCGCGAAATAAAGCGTTATCAAAAACCAAAAAACGAAAATTTTTTGATTTTAATGCCGAAAGGTTGGACGCGCAAACAAATTCAGGGGAAAAATTCGGAAATAAAACTCATACAACCGCTAACGGTAATTATGCCGCCGCTTTTAACCGAAAAAACGGCGTGGAAATGGTTAAATAAAAATTATTCTGCAATCGCTGATTACCTTGAACCATTTACAGAAGCGGCTAAAAACCGTTATGACAAAGGTGAGTTTTGGTGGGAGCTTCGTGCTTGTGATTATTATGATAAATTTCAGGTAACGAAAATCATTTATCCAAACATTTCAAAGCAACCAGAATTTACATTCGATGATGAAAACACTTTTACAAATCAAAAATGCTTCATTATTTCAAAAAATGACAAATATCTGCTTGCTTTACTTAACAGCAGTATAACTTTCTTCCTTTATAAATCAGTTTTACCCAAACTTAGAGGCGATTTTTACGAACCAAGTTACGTTTATTTCAAAGATTTTCCCATTCGCCTCATAAATTTCAACAATCAAAAAGAAAAAGCGATGCACGACGCGCTTGTTCGTTCGGTTGAACAGCTTATGCAGGCAAAGGCAAAGCTCGCGGAAGCCAAAAACGACGGCGAGCGCGAGCATTTGCAGAATAAATGCGACGCGCTCGAAAGCTCGATTGATGATACGGTCTTCGATTTATATGATTTAAGCCGCGAGGAAAGAGATTTAATCCGAAATGCTTAACCTTTTTATCACAAACCATTACATTTTTTTTTCAAACCATTGGTTTTCACGTGAAAACCAATGGTTTATCATTTAAAACCATTACCTTTCAATATAAAACCATCGGATTGGGACAAAAAAGCAAAGGTTTTAAAGCTCAAACCAATATATTTTATTTATAACTCTTACCTTGTTCCGTTCAATCCGAAAAAAAATCAAAAATTTTCGCAAAAAAGTAATCGCGCCTCAGTCTTTTTTTTACCGACGACGAATTGTTTAGAAGATAGAAAGATAAATTTAAGGAAAATTAGAGGAGATAAAAGAAATGGCAGACAAAAAAACAAGACAAATGAGTCCGGCGGAATTACAGGAAGACCTTGATATCTTTGCGGGTTTGGAAGGCATCGCGGGATATACTCCTGCAAACGATGAGTATAAACTCGTCAACGGGACGGCGTTAAAGACGATGATGCAGGCGAGCGAAGCGATGGAAATTCAAAAATATAACGAATGGCAGGCGGCGCGTGATAAAAAAGTTACCGACCAATGGGCGTTTCACGATTATAATCGAAACGCGAAGACGCAGGTAAAAGCGCAATTCGGCGAAAATTCGGACGAAGTAGCCGCGACCGGAATGAAAAAGAAAAGCGAATATAAAAGCCCGAAAAAGAAAACTCCGCCGAAGGAGTAATCAGAAAATAATATACTTTTATAAATTACGGCTTGGTTAATTTCAAGCCGTTTTTTATTTATGTTAGAATATCTATTTTTGAATGACGCTTATGAGAAAACCTGTTATTGCGGGAAACTGGAAGATATATTGAAACTAATTTAAAATAAGTTTTATGAGCAATCTAAAGATTATTATCGAGAAGCACGAGGACGGTTATATTTCTTATCCGCTCGGATTGAAAGGTGTCGTCGTCGGTCAGGGCGATTCGTATGATGAAGCGCTTCTCGATGTAAAGTCCGCCATAGCTTTTCACATTGAAACTTTCGGCGACGAAGCTTTTGAAGATGATTCTCCCGTGCTCGAAGCATTTATAGCGGAAACAAAACTTGCGGCTTAATGTCAAAATTTCCAGTCGATGCGCCAAAAGCCAAAGTAATTAAGACGCTCGAACGTCTTGGTTTTGTTATTGTGCGTGAAAGAGAACATATTGCCATGATTCGTGAAAATGCAAACGGAACTAAAACGCCTTTGACGATGCCGAATCATTCGATAATAAAAAGTTCGACGCTGCGTACGATTTGCACGCAAGCGGGAATTACAAGAGACGATTTTTTGAATACATACAATAAAAAATGAGAAAACCTGTTATCGCGGGAAACTGGAAGATGTATAAACTGGCGAGCGAAGCGGTTCAGACGGCGCTTGCTCTTAAGCCTTTAGTGGCGAACGCAAATCATTGCGAAGTCATCATAGCACCTGTTTTTGTTTATTTGAAAACGATTGCCGACCGGCTCGAAGGCTCGAATATAAAGGTCGCGGCGCAAAATTGCGCGCCCGAACCGAAACAAAGCGCGAATACCGGCGAAGTTTCGGCTGAGATGATTAAAGATGTCGGCTGCGCGTATGTCATCATCGGGCATTCCGAGCGTCGTCAGTTTTACGGCGAATCGGACGCGGGCGTAAATAAAAAGACGAGAGCGGCGCTCGAAGCGAATTTAAATGCAATCGTCTGTGTCGGCGAGATGCTGGCGGAAAGAGAAGCGGGCAAAGCGGAGACGGTCGTTAAAACTCAGCTCGCCGGCGCATTGGACGGTTTGACAGTTTCCGATATGGAACGTATCATAATCGCTTACGAGCCTGTTTGGGCAATCGGCACCGGAAAGACTGCCACGCCCGAACAGGCTCAAGAAATGCACGGCTTTATTCGCGCGAGTGTCGCCGAAACGCACGGAAAAGAAACGGCTGATGCGGTCAGAATTCTTTACGGCGGCTCGGTCAAACCGGAAAATATCGCGGAATTAATGAACGCGGCGGATATTGACGGCGCATTGGTCGGCGGAGCTAGTCTCGAAGCGGAAAGCTTTGCTAAAATTGTTAATTACAGATAGAGGTTAAGAAGTTGGTTTATTTTCTATACGGATTATTTTTTGTTTCCTGCATCGTCCTGGTTGCGAGCGTTTTGCTCCAGCCGGGAAAAACCGACGCCGGCGCGCTTTTTACGAGCAATGTTTCGAGCGCCGCTTTCGGTCCGCGCGGAACGGCGACGATTTTATCAAAAATCACAATCACCGCCGCAACCGCGTTTATGCTTTCGGCGCTGCTTCTGGCAATGCCCGCTTTGACCGGAAACGTCTCGGTTTTATCGACAACATCGGACGCGACCGAAACATCGCAGCCGCCGATTTCGGATTTGAGCAACGACGCAAATACGAATGCAAATACAAATGTCGCTCAGCCGACCAATCTTGCTGTCGAAGTTCCCGCAAATACCGCGCCTGCAAACACAACTGCGAACACGGCGACCAATACAAACGCGGCAGCAAACAAATAGATTTTTTTTGAAATATTTTCCCAAGCCGAGGTGGCGTAATTGGTAGCCGCGCACGTTTGAGGGGCGTGTGGTGAAAACCGTACGAGTTCGAGTCTCGTCCTCGGCACCACAGAAATAAAAAGACTGTCCGTTAAATAACGGACAGTCTTTTTATTTCTTCGAATTAATAAAATTTAACAAATCCGCTAATCCAGTTAATAAAATTTAACAAAATTTAACAAACAAAATAACAACTTAATATTATAATTTACATCATAAGCTGCTTAGATATTTCACATATTTAAGCATTAAATTACATTATTACAACACATTAAATTACTTATGAAAAAATTATTTGCAATTTTATTTTTATTGGTTCTTAGCTTCACCGTTAAGGCTGCAACGGTTAATGTCACCGAGTTCGGCGCGATTCCGAATGATAACGGAGACGACACTCAAGCTGTTAGAAATGCAGTTTCCAGATTAGTAGATTCCGGAGGCGGCACGCTTGTCTTTCCAGCCGGTACAACCGATATAAACGGGGAAATTCCATTTATTAATTATGGAAACTATCAAACCTACAGATTAGTCGGTGACGGCGGCGCATTTATACGTTTGAATGGCGACGGCAAAACAGATTACTTTAAATTCGGAAACGTCAATCAAGCCGAAGTTGACGGATTAATATTTTACGCTCCGGCTGAGCAAATAATAAATGCGCAGACAGTTATCCAAAGCGGCTATACAAGCCAAACAAGAATTACGAATTGTTCCTTTTTCGGTATCGGCGCAGAAACGGCTGTTATAGATGCGCATAATACGGATTTGATTGTTGAGAAATCCTTATTTGAAGGCACTTCGGCACGACTGGGAGTAATTCGTTCCAAGACCTCAAGAGGTATTACCGTCAAAAATACATCTTTCGTTGACTATGCCCATTTTTTGAATATGTATCTGACAAAAGTGCCGCATCTTTTACCGGGTTCATGGATAAAAATTGAGAATGAAGACCAGGCATTTGGCGCAAACGGGCAGCGTATAGCCCGAATTCAGGACTGTCGTTTTGACGAAGGAGCGCTTAGAGCAATAGATATTTCAAATCATAAAGCGGTAGAAATTTCAGGAATAAGCGTCAATGTCAATGGTATTGACGACGGTATCGGCGTAATGTTGGATAATGTCGAATTCGCCGAGGTTAAATTTTCGGCGTTCGGTTATTCTCAGGCGGCGCGTCCGGCGATTTCTCTAAAAAATAGGTCGTTTTTGGAGGCAACTTCATTACAACTTGTTGAGGCGGTTTATTTTCTTAAACGTGATAAATCTTCAAGCTTTACTGTCAAGGCTTGCGCTAAGTGCGTATTATTAAATGGTTTAAAATAGAGTATTTAATAATATTAAAAGAAATAACGGTTTTTTGAGTTTGGCTTTGAAACCAAAAAAGGAAAAGACAGGTTGAATGCCTGTCTTTTTTATTTTAAAGGCTTTTATAAAATTCGTAAATGATTATAGCCGATAAAATTCTTACATAAATTACCATTCAATAGAGAAGCCTATTTTATAGTGTCTTGCCCGGTTTCGAGGATTTCTACATATCCCTCTGTTCCATGCACGCGAATTCGTTGCCCATCTTTTATCAGTTTGACGGCATTCTCCACTCCGACAACTGCCGGCAAGCCATATTCACGCGCAATAACTGCTCCGTGAGTCATCATCCCGCCTACTTCCGTTACCAAACCTTTGATGGATATAAACAACGGTGTCCAGCTAGGGTCGGTAAATGTAGTGACCAAAATATCGCCTTCCTCAAGGTCGGCATCCTCCATTTTTAAAATTACACGCGCTCGTCCCTCTATAACTCCTGAAGAAACAGCTAGCCCAACAATCGCTCCGGCGGGGAGATTTTCTCGTTTATATTCTCCTGCAATGACTTCACCGTCAGACGTGATAACGCGTGGCGGAGTTAGTTTTTCATATAATTTGTACTCGTCTCTTCGTTGGCTGATGGTCTTGTAATCCGGCTTATTTGTGCGCACGACTTCGAGAAGCTCTTCAAAAGTGAGATAATAGATATCTTCTTTTTCATGAATAACGCCCGATTGTACGAGCTGTTCGGCTTCTTTCAGTAAAGCCTGCTTATAAACGAAGTAACGACTAACAATGCCGTATTTTGGATACTCGCGATAACCGGCGAAATTCCTGACCAGTTCAATCATTCGCTTTGTTTCTTCGGCTTTTTCTTCACCATCGGGTAATTGCTTTAATCGCTCTAATAACTCTTGTTCTTTTTTCAAAGCTTCCTGTCGCCCTTGCTCAAATTTCCGATTGCTGGCATCAGGCTCAAAGTTTTTGATGTTATTGAGAATCAAGGGGATAAGCGTAGCCGGTTTTTCGCTCCAACGAGTTCTGGTAATATCGATTTCACCGGCGCATCGCATTCCGTATTTGCTGAGAAAATTATAGATAGCGTCCTGGACTTCCTGTCCGCCATTAAACTTAACCAATTCATCCAAAAAGTTGTCATTTTTTACGTGTTGTAAATACTCAATTATTTCCGGAAAGGGGCGAATCACATCTGCGACATCGAGTAGCGCCAGACCCATTTCCGACGTGATATTGTTTGGTACGGATTGAGAAATTGTGTCTGCTGCGTTTTTTTCACCTAACCACTCGTTCATTTTTTCATTGAGCCAGACGGAAGCATTCATTCCGGTCATGATCACGGCAAAACTTTGTGGATCAGATAAACTCTTCTTTAATTGCCGGATGTCTTCCAGAATAAAATCAAAAAGAACCGCTCCTGATTTCGTTTGGATGTTTTGTTTTAACTCGTCTATCGCTGCCTGACTACGTTTAATCAAATCAGGAACAATTGCCGGGTCATATTCAATTTGTGCTTTAAAATCCGGCAAAGGTTTATTGCTTTTACCGGGAACTTGTTCTTTCTTATCATCCGGTAACGTTTTTATGAAATCTCCTCGTTCTATTATGGTCGTCAATGCATCTTTCATGAGCGGATCGTGTTGTCCCATGACATTTAATAAATTTTTTCTACTTTCAGGTGAAGCCAGATAACGCGTGCAATCAACAAACAATCTGCCACCGGCTTTATGCATGGGTGCATTAGTTGTTAACAGCCAAAAAGACAATCCCAATGGTTTCATGGCATCGGTCATCATTTGTTGATGACCGACGGATACATAGACATGATTTTCCTGATCGTTCGTTTCAAGAATGGGGTATAAAGTAGTGATTGGACGACTCTGTACAATATAAAAATCACCTTTATAAAGACACCATTCGATGTCCTGAGGTTTGCCAAAATGAGCCTCAATTTTTCTGCCCATTCGTTCAAGCTCTATAATTTTTTCATCCGTAAGCGTTTGGGCATTTTGCTGATCCAGCCCAATTTCTTGCTGCTTTGTGCCGCCTTTTTCCGACGCAAGAACAGCAAGCTTCTTTATAGAAATTTTCTTGTCAATAATCCTGCCCTCACGAATTTTATAATTATCGGCATTTACAATTCCCGAAACCAATGCCTCACCAAGTCCGAAGCCGGCATCGACGGACAGTACCTTTCTATTTGAGGTAACCGGGTCGGCTGTAAACATAATCCCTGCCGCGTCCGGAAAAATCATTTTCTGAATGACAACAGACAAATAGACCGTTCTATGATTAAATCCATTTTGCAAACGGTAAATTACAGCTCTGTCTGTAAACAGCGACGCCCAGCACTTGCTGATATATTTCAGAATCGCTTTTTTGCCGGTGATGTTCAGATATGTGTCCTGCTGTCCCGCAAAAGAGGCTGTCGGAAGATCCTCCGCCGTGGCGCTGGAACGTACGGCATAAGCATTTCTTTCACCAAATTGTTCAAGCTGCCGGGTAATCTCATTATCGATGTCTTTCGGAATAGCTATTTCTTCTATCACCTTTCGGATTTTTGCACTAATTTCACCAATACCTTTCCTATTATCTGCTTTTAGAATGACCAACTGAGCCAGCAATGAATTAAACTCTTTCGCTTTCCCGATAATTTCTTTATACGCTTCCGTCGTAACGCAAAATCCTTCGGGCACTTGTATCCCTTCAATCGTGGATAGTTCCCCGAGGTTTGCGCCTTTGCCCCCAACCATTGCAAGCTTTGTTTTATCGATTTCCTGAAAACCGAGTGCGTAGACGCTCCTATTTTTCATTTGCTTTCCTCTTTTTGCGATTATTTGCTGTTGAGGGCTTTGCATTTTTATTCAGAAAAGACGAATAAAAACTGAATAATTTGGCATTTTATGAGCAAACATTCAGTTTTATGCAATAAACCCGGACTAAAATTGCAAAGCCGTTTTTAGTCAGTAAATTGATTGTAATCATTAAAGTTCTTACCCGAAATCGAGCTAAGCTCTTTATTTATGATAGAACAAAAATTATGAAAACTATTAAAGTTGTTACCTAAACTACCAAAATCAATTTAAGGAATCTTTTATAAAAACCATTAAAGTTCTTACAAAGATCTAGATTTTACAAACAGCTATTTTTAGTCAAGACTTTTCTGACATTAACAGAAGCCCTATCTGAAAATATGTTACCCGTAAAAAAGTTTTTACTTCAACAGATAAATTACGAAGCAAAAACAAACCTTCAGTGAAAAATTCGTCTGAAGTATTTTGTTTCCTGAAAATATTTTCTCAGAATAAATCGGATTGACTTCAAAAAAATATTCGGGCGACACAGACTAGTCTTACAGGCTTTAAGCATTCGATAGAGTTTGTTATTGGAATTGTTTCATGCGTGGTTTGGGTGGCTTGAAACAACAAACGCTGTCCGATTGATTGAAAAACCTCATTGATGCCGTTCGGATGATGAATCACAAGTTTTCCTCCGCAATTTGATGGCGGCAGTAGAACGGGCAAAATTATTTGTAAATCGCCTTGCGTGTCGCGATGCTTTGGAATATATTCGCCCAAATTATACCGATTTGCCCAGAAAACTGTATCTCGAATCAGGGAAAATTCGGATTCAATTTGGTTCTTCAGAGATTCATCCAAAATTATCGCGGTCAGCGGGGACGATGGCGGAATATTAATTTCTTCCCACCAAACGGAGTGATTTTTTTCATTAAGCGGTGTACGGCGCGTGTTCATTCGGTTTAGTGCGTTCATTAAACCATCGATTTGCGACGGAGCACAAATATTCGGAAAAATATGATATCCTCTTTTTGTTAGATTGTCTTTTATATTCATACCCAATATTAAATTTCCGAAATATGCCTTCGCTACAGCCCGAACTGTCGAAAATCATTGTTGTAAACGTCGTAAGGATGTTAGAAAACTTACAGCCGACCTACAACAAACTGCTGAAGCGGCGCAAAATACCGGAAAATGCGCAGGCATCTGTTATTTTTTCACAATATTTCCCGGCTCTTATTGATCTTCATCAAGACTTATTTCGTGATGTCAAACCACTCGAAGTTGCCGAAAGATTGCGCGGGACATCGCGAATCGTCAATTATTGTCATACAACTTCGACCGTTTTACTACTCGCAGAGCAAGTTGTCGGAGTCACGCTTGTTCTTTCGAGAAAACACTCGACAATGGCTTATGTCTACGCGGTCATAATTAATTCGCACCATCGACGCAGTTGGGCGACCGTTTATCTTAAATATCATTCGCTCCGGCGTTTGCTTGCCGCAGGTATTGACGAAATTGCGTTTCAAGCGTTCGCCGGCAGTCGCGATACGCTAAATCATGCCCGGAAAGTTGGGGCAAGGATTGTCGCCGACAATTATTCTTGGAGTTAATAACTGCCGGCGTTGTTGCCTTTGGCGCTAAACGTTTAGCTGAAGACTATTATTCGTGGAGCGCCGAACCGGTTGGCACGAATTCGGACCGCAGGACTGATTTGGATTGCAGGGATTGCAAGGTCCGCCGTAATCAGGATTACAACGATTCGGACGGTCAGGATTGCACCCGCCCATTTCATACTTTTCGTTGCTCTGTTGTGTTGCTGCGTAAATATTGTTGCGCAAACTGTTCAATTTCTGTGAACCGGCGATTTCCGCTAACTGCGATTCAAGAATCGACCCGACTGACCATTGTTTCGACATAATGCAGGGCGAAACGACACCGTCGGGTCCGATTGACAAAATATTTCCGGCGCAGTTGCCGCAAAGCTCTTCCATTCCCGAGCATTCGGAATGATCCGCACGACCGATGGCGCGCAGATGATCTTTACCGATGGTTTCGATGCCGAAATCTTCGAGAAATTTTCGGGTTTCCACAAAATCGTTCTTGTTCTCCTCCATTTCGACGATTCCGACACGAAGCGACAAACCGGCATCCAAAATTTTGCGCATATTGGCGGTCGTACGCGCGAAACTGCCCGATTGTTTGGTAATCGCATCATGCGTCTTTGAATCGTAAGAATAAACAGATGTCGCGATTGCCACGTCAAAGCGGCAGAAAACACCTAAAAGCTCATCGGAAACTCTGATTAGATTGGTGAAAACCTCAATCAGCTCAAAGCCTTTATGAAAAGCCGCTTCGATGAGCTTCGGCAAGCTGCGATTGAGTGTCGGTTCGCCACCAATAAACTGTATCTTGCGGCATCCGAGTTCGTGAACCTGTTCGAGCAGGTTCAGATAATCGCTTTCGGTTAAAACATCGGTTTTTCCTTCCGTCGGACCCGATTCGGCATAACAATGGACGCATTGCAGATTACAACGATTCGTTAACTCCAACCAGACGAAATCCAAAGCCGTCGCCGGATTTTCGGGCTGTTTGGCGATTGTAGTAGATTGATTCATATATTCTCCTTCTCACTTTTGAACAGGATACTTTGACCACGCACATTCTATTGCCGTATCCAAAAAAACAATAGCTGCGAGATTGATTAAATTTTGCCGTCATCAAATTGCGTTTCGCTGTTCCTCTGACAGCGGGTATATAGTCCAACCGCTCGAGCTTTTTGTGTAGCCGATCTTATAAATCACCCCATTTATGCCGTTTTCAAAGGTCGGAGCATATAACGGGTGCCCGCGAACCTCAATTTTCATCGTGAAAACGCAATGGTAGTTCGATCCTTTTGTGATCATTTTGCAGCCATTTTTCTTTGCCTCATAGACTTTAAAGGTCATACCGAAATTGCCAACGCAGACTTCGTTAAAGACGATATTTCCGCATCCGGAGGCGGCAAGAGCCGGTCTTATGAAAGCGATAGCGAGCTGTTCCGAATTGGGTTCTAAACCGTTTTTGCTTTCCAAGGCAAGCCGACGTTGACGTGCTTCCTCTGCATCTTTACGCTGTTTTGCTATTTCCTCATCCCTTTTTTTCTGTTCGTCCCTTCGTTTTTGTTCTTTGACAGCAATCTCATCCCGCTTTTTCTTAAAGCTCTGTTTCAATTCGGTGATGGTTGAGTTTTGTGCAGCGCTGGCATTTCCGCCGACCTGATCGTCAATGACAACCCGCCGGGGTGTTCGCTGTGATCGCCCGTTGGTAATTTCCGAAAAATTGCCCCCGTTCAACCAGGAGTATTTCGATTGCGCACCCGGCGTAAAGATGCCGATGTTTATCGGGTCGCTTTGAAATGACGGAATTGTCCTTTCTACAATTATATATTGGTCATAATTGATAAAAAATCCGCTGACGTAGTTAAAAACGTAAACTTTCTCTGCCGTCGGGCAGGCTGAACGAATTGCCGGAAGCATCTCGTTTTCGAAGCTCGCCCAGTATGCACCGGAGCCGTCAACAGGCTCGTTTTCACTTTTATTAAGAATCAGAGCAACGTACGCCTGCCGGTCGGACGAAGAACACCATTCACCGTACCCGTTATTAAGAAATGCCGCGTGAAGCCGGAATGAATTCGTTTCTTTCAGCAGTTCGGCAGCATTGTAACCGGTTCGCTGAACTTCACGTTGATAGCGTTCCCGATAGAGCTTCTTTTCCTCTTCCAATTTGGCTTTTCTGACGGATTCTTCCATTTTTTCAAAACTCAGAATCCACGCCTGCATCTGCGCCGGTTTATTAAACGGCTCCTCCAGCGCGTGAGTAACCCATCGCTGATGACTGCATTTATTGAGCGACTTGGCAACCTTTTTAAAATCTTTGTCGGAAAATTCCGACAACCCCTTACCGAAAATATTGCGGAAAGACGGTGTCGCGAAGTTTTGAATTTCCTGACCGCCTATTCTGTCCATATCGAGCACATCCTTATCCCAGTAATATCTTTGATTGCCGTAATTTGACGGCTTAGAGGCTTCGTATCTGACGGACGACAGCCATAAATCGATGGCATCACAACGGTCTTTATTATCAGAAACCGCGACGAAAAACGGCGGATTCGCCTTGAATTCGCCGTTCTGGGGCGGCTGAAACTCTTTCGGATCAGGCGGTTTATTATAATCCTTGATTTTAGGTCCGAAAATTGGCGGAAAGTTGATTGTCGGGCTGCGTTGAGCCGTTGTATGACCCGTAAAAATCATTGTCAAAATAAACATGAACAATATCGCCGTAACAGATTTGCAAAAATTGATTGTAATCATAACTTTTCTCCTAAATAGTTGAATTTATTAAGTTTTAATTTTCATATCAAACGAAATAATTGATAACGCACTCCAAAGCGGCTCCTGTTAAAAACAAAAACTGCAAACAAGCGAGTCGTGCTTTTGTTGTAATAAATTGCGGTCTTCGGCTTTACTGTTAATCTGATTGGTCAGCGTAACGTATTCCTTTTCATATAACTGCAATTGGTTCTTTTTGCCGGTAATCAACGTTGCGGCTTCGTTGACATACTTATTGGCTGAACCGATTTCCGAGCCGTAATACAGTATTTTTGAAGTCACGTCGGCGCACTCGCTCGCATTGTAGAGACAAATCGCCGCTCCGATAATTGCGACTCCCGTTAAAGTGTCCTTTGTTTTCTGATCGACGTTATCCTTAACAATCACGGCAGCCGAGCCGCCCATTGCCAGAATTGCCGCCGTGACCAGTTTATGCTCCAGCAAATATGCGGCTAACGAATCTTTCAGCTGGGTCGTTCTTTGTCGGCTTTGTTCTAAATTATTCGTCATCTGCGTGATATCAGTTTTAAGCTGATTGTTTTTATTAACTAATGCGGTTCGTTGTTCATCGAGACGCTTGGTTTCAGATTCGCGCGTCGAAATTTGTCTTAATAACGAGCCTCGTTCTTCTTTATTCGTATCGCACCCCGCCGAAAAGAAAGCGAAGAGCGCAACCAACACCAGACCGTAATTGATAATTATTTTTTTCATAACTTCTCCTTTTTTATAAAAAAGTCCGTTTGCCATACTGCATATTATTCATCGCCAGCCGTCTGATTTAATTCGACAAAAGCAGTACTGCGACACCGAGCAAGCCAGCCCAGATAGCGAACAATATCGCCAGCCTTAAAAACGCGGCGGCGAAATAAAGCAATGTTCCGATAAAAAAGCCGATAATCATCCCGCCGAAAAATCCGCCGATGCCGCCGTTGATGGCGCATAAAATTCCAAAAGTCCAGGCACTTGTCCAAGCCGCCTTTTTCAAATTCGTTTCTTTCATTTTTCCTCTCAACTCAAATTGTGTTATTTTATTTTCGAAGCCGTTTAACTATTTACTGCCAAACCTCTTGCTACGATGAGTAGCATACAATAAATTCCCGGTTATTCGGCATCATTTAACGTCAAGAAAAATCAAGAAACAGTCAAGAAAATTTAGAACGAACAAGCTAGGGTAAATATAGTAAATATATGATTTATCGGTTTGGACAATATATTTTTGATGGATTTCATTTAACCCGGAACAAGAAGCGCATTGACCTTGAAAAGAAGGAACGCGAAATCCTGAGGGTTTTGTTGGAAAAAGCTGCCAATGACCCGTTTAACAAATCTGTGTCGCTTGAAGAGCTAAAGCAGAGCGTTTGGGACGGCAACTGGGTCGAAACGCATACGGTACAGGGGCAAGTCAGCAAACTGCGAAAGAAGCTTGGCGAAGCTAGAAAAGATTCGCTCTACATTCCGAGAAATGATTTTCGGATTGATCCAAAGGTCGAAAAACTCGATACGGCAAATGCGACCGCTCCGAAAATTGAAGATTCGGAGAATTTAACTGTCGGCTCGAATAATTCAAACGGCGCGGCTCCCGAAACGCCGCCATATCCCGGACCGCGTCCGTTTCAAGAGGAAGATACAAAATATTTTTTCGGACGCGACGATGACATCAAAAACCTTTGCGATTTGATTTCAGACAAGCAAAAACGCATCATCTTTTTATATTCCCAGTCGGGAGCGGGCAAGACTTCGCTCCTCAATACCGTCTTTCGAAAGACGCTCGGCGACCGCTACAACGTGTTGCCGACTGCACGGCTAATTGTTCCGGGCAGCGGGAATATTCCCGGTCAGAATCCGTACACGCTGGCGGCTCTTACGAGTATGGGCGAGAATGATTTTCAGAACACCGGCGAGTCCGTCAACTGGACGCAATACCTGTCAGAATTTAATGACAAAAACAATAAAGACACGATTGTCGTCATAGATCAGGCTGAAGAACTTCTGACAATTAATTTCGGCGAATATCAAAACAAGAGAAATTTCTTTATAGAAATCGGAGACGCGCTTGAGAAATACCCGAATCTACATTTTGTAATTGCCTTTCGCGAAGAATATCTAGCCGAATTGCAGCGTATATCGAAGGATATTTCAAAGTTTTGTGTGCTCTCCCCGATGGCGCTGCTCTCGCTCGATGATGCGAAACTGGCGATAATTTATCCGGCAGACCATTTCGACGTGAAATATGACCCGGACGTTTTGTCCCGGCTGATAACCAAATTGTCCTGTATTCGATTTATCGATTATTTGGGAAATTTGCGCGAAGAACCAACCAATTCGGTTGCCCCGCTTCAGCTTCAGCTAACCTGTCATAGCCTTTGGAAAGTCCTTGAACCCCGACAAAGAAATATTTTTATGGATGACCTGATTAAGGCTACTCATAAAGAGAATTTTAAAGGCGACGACCTACATCCCGATGCAATTGTCAATCGTTTTGTCGAGTCGGTTCTGCACGAGTTTTGCGAAGCGGCGGTTGTTGACGCTTTGTCGGCAGTCGAAGGTTTTTCCTTTTCAAAGGAGCTCGTTTTTCTCGGTTGCTACCAGTTTATTTCCGAACAGAAAACGCGCATTGCGATTTATCGGGAGGATTATGGAACTGGTCGTTTACCGAATGAAATAGTTGAAAAACTTGCGGCACAGCAATTTCTTCGTGTCGAGTATCGACACGGAAAATCGTTATATGAACTTGCCCACGACACGTTGATTGACCCGCTGTTGAATTGTATCAACAAAATAGACGACGAGACTTTATGGACGATTTTTACGAACACTGCACTGGAAATGACGACAATTAAAGTCAATTCCGAAGAACAAATGCAGGCGGAAGCGCTTATTCAGGAATTCTGTCTGGTTTTTATCGGCAAGGACGGTTCGAGTTTGCAGGCTTCGCGAGAATTACTGGAGAGAGCTTCGAATCGCCTGCCGCTCAGATTCATTGATGGGTTCGTGCAGCACGGAATTCTTCGAAAGACAGTTTCTCAAACCCAAGAAATCTTCGAAATTTATCATCCTCGCCTTGCAGAAGCTATCTACCGCAAGAGATTTCGGGGATTGAGCCGGCTATACGGAACGCGTAAATTGCTGGAAACCAATCTGGAAAATCAAAATGATTCGGATAAAAAATCAGATTTATGGGACGATAAATCCGAAAAACTTCTAAATGATATAAAGGAAATTGTAGGAGTCGAAAATCTTTCCGAAAAAGAAGCAGGATTTGTGCTGAGAGCGAGTTTAGCGACCGGAAATCACCTGGAATATTTTGTCCTTCAGATTAAAAAGATATATCCTTCAACGACTTCCGAGATTTTATTCGATGCTGCGCGGAAATCGGAGAACTTAATTATCCGGCGAAACAGTGCTTACATTTTAGGCTTGCTCGATATTGATAAAAGAGAGGAAGAACTATTTAATCTTGTCCTGAGCGATGCTGACGAGTCAGTCAGGAAACATGCCGCTTATTCGTTGGCTAATATAGAAAATCTGAATTCATGGTCACCGATTTTTTCCCAAACGGGGAATATCAATCTGCGCCCGCGAGTCTATGATGCGCTAACCTGGATTCACGATACAATCAGCGATTCAAAGATAAAGTCATTTCGCGAAGAATCAAGAATGCTGTCGTTTTGGGAGCGCCTGCATCTTCGGGGAAAAATTCTTAGTTCCCGTTTTAAAAGCGCAAAGATTAAAATTCTGATTATTTTAATAATTTCGCTTTTTACAACAACAATTCTTACTGCTCTGCCGCGAGCGGCTTTGGCGACCTTTGGCTTGACGATTACACAGGTTTCCGGCATTAAGCAAATCGAAAGTGTAAACGACGAGAATAACCTTGTATTATCGATTCAACTGTTCAAAAAATTATCGAACATCGTCGAAGGCGCATTTAACGGAGTTGCCGGAGCAATAGTTTGGAGTATGTTTATTGGTGCTCCACTCTTGTTTTGGTGGTACGTCGGCGAAAGAAAGCAACCGTGGCAGGGAAAATACACGTGGCTTGTCGGCGCGCTCGGCGGACTCATCGGCGGCACTTTAAATACGATAGTTCTTGTTCTTATTTATGGCGAAGACACACTTTCAGAAATTCATTGGATTCCCGCCAAGAACAGCGAAATGCTCGAAGTCATAACTCAAACCGGTGTTGCTTTTGCGATGCCGATTTACGGCGGACTCATCGGACTCGGTTCGGGCGCAGCGGCGCGGCGGATGCTTTTATGGTGGGGAAAGCACATTTCAGACATAGAATCAAAATCCGCGGATCCCGGGCTATTCGAAATTTCTAAAATAATCTGTTCAAAGATTACTTACAACAGTTTATGGATCTTTTTCCCGATGTTTTTGTCCGCCGTCTTCGTGTATCTGATACTTTTCACTATGCCCCATAAATCGGTCACCGCCCGTCAACTGATTGGCGAATCCATAAGTCTTTCTTTTGGCGGAATAGGCTTGCTTTTAGGCTTATTTCTGGGTTTGTACATCATCAGAAGAGGACTTCCCAGCCTTGATAATTAAATGATGGGTTGCGACGGCGAGCCGACTGGAATCATTTATATCCGCCGTCTGCCTGCAACTAAGTTGGCTTTAAGAACTCGGAAAAATGATAAAAATCTAATGTTATCAGCTTAGATTAAAGATATAAAATTTTTTTTGCCAATCGATTTGGTAAGAATTTTTTTGTTCATATACCAACTTTATTGTTTTTAGTCAGTAAATTTATTGCTAAAAAAGCTTGAATTTAATAGTTAAATATTTTTTTGGATTCTGTCGAAAATCGTAAATTAATTTTGTGCCCTCCGACGATAATTGATTTACATTCGAAGCGGTTTGATTAAGGTTCATAAAAAGCGTTTCGTCCGTCAGAAGCTTTCCGATTGTGCCTTTTCCGGCTTGCGCGTCGGTGATTATAAGGTCGAATTTTTCAGCCGTCGAGTTAAATTTCGCCAGCGCGTTGCGCGCGTCTTCATAGAGCTGTTCATCTTTCAAAAATTTTCCCGCCGTTCCTTTTCCGGCGGTCAAATCCGTGGTGATTAATTTGAAATCGTCGGCGATGCCGTTTAATTTGGAGGCAGTAATTCGAAGGTCATTGATGGCGGCGCGCGTGTCGTTGTAAAGCTCGTCGTTTGAGATAAGCTTTCCGGCTGTTCCGCGTCCGGCGCGAATGTCTTTTGAAATGGCTTCGAGCTGTGTGGCGGTTCTGTTCAGGCTGTTGTAAAGTTCGGGGTCGTTAAGAAGCTTTCCGGCGCTTCCGTTCCCGCTGTTTACTTTTTCGAGCGTGTTTTGCAGTTTTTCCATCGTAACTTTCGTTTCGCCGATGGTGGCGTCGAGGTTTTTATAAAGGTCTGGATTGTTGATAATTTCTCCGAGCGTTCCTTCGCCGCGATTCGCTTTATTTAGAATATCGTTGGCGGGCGTGGCGATTTTGTTGATTTGCTGGAGCAGTTCGTTTCCGGTTTGCGTCAAATTATTAATCGAAATCGCCTCGGTCGAATCGAGAACGTGATTTTCCGTGACAGCCGTTCCGTTCGGCGTTCCGGGCGTGATATTTATCATTTTATCGTTAGCCAAAACCGAGGTTGCGACGAGCTTTGCGGTCGAATCCGTTCTAATTCTTTCCGTAATCGGTCTGCCGTTCAGCTCGTTATCGACAATTAAAATTGCTTCGACTTTTGCGTTTTCGGTCGTATCCGGCGGAAGCAGATTAACTTCTTCGACTTTTCCGATATGCACGCCCGCGAGCTGCACTTCCGAGCCTTCGCGCAGCCCGTCGGCGGCTTCGAAACGCGCTCTCAGATGCAGTTTTTTCTCAAACGGGTTAAAATCGCCGGTCGCGTTCAAAACCATAAAAGCCAGGACAGCCAATCCGAAAAGAACAAATATCCCGACACGCAGTTGACCAAATGTTAGATTTTTCTTTGCCGTTGCCATAAGTTTTTTATAGTTTTCCGTGAATAAAACGAAGAATATATTTATCCTCCGTAGCATTTAATTGCTCGTCTTTGCCGCTGAAAATGATTTTCCCGTCGCGGAACATAATAATTTCGGTATTAATCAGACAAAGCTTTTCGCCTTCCATTTCAAAAACAATCTCGCCGTCTTCGTTAACGGTAGCATACTCGGACGAGAGATATTGAACATTGTTCATTTCGTGCGTTACGAAAATTATCGAAACATCTTCCAAATCGCGCAGCTTGATGGCAAGCTCGCAAATCGTGCGAGCCGTCGGCGGGTCGAGTCCGGCGGTCGGTTCGTCAAACAAGACAATTTCCGGGTCGCCGACGAGCGCGCGGGCAATCCCTACGCGGCGGCGCATTCCGCCCGAAAGCTCGTCCGGCATTTTATCAATAGCGTCTTCGAGGTCAACAAACCTGAGCATTCGACGGACTTCTTTTTCAATCGTTTCTTCATCGACGTTTTGTTCGCGCAGACGATAAGCGACATTTTCATAAACCGAAAGCGAATCGAACAGCGCGCCTTCCTGAAAAACCATCCCGATTTTATGCCGAACCGCCATCATTTCTTCTTCGGTGTAATCGGTAATGTCTTCGCCATTGACTAAAATCCGACCCGAATCGGGTTTGAGAAGTCCGAGAATCAGACGAATCGTCGTCGATTTTCCGCCGCCGCTTCTGCCTAAAATCAGCTTTGATTCTCCGCGCCGAACGGTAAAGCTCACGCCGTTGAGAATTTTTTTATCGTCAAAGGACAAATGAACGTCACGAAATTCGATTGCAGGCAAAATCCGGTTCGGCTCGTCAACCGCGTCTTCAAAATCCTGCGGCGCGAGCTCTTCCTCGACTGATAAAGCCTCTGCTCTCTGTTGTGAGTCCATAAAAAAATTCGTTTATTATAAGTCCTAAATATATTGAATTCCAAAAATCGACTGAATCGCTTTCGA
Organism: Pyrinomonadaceae bacterium; assembly: GCA_049799955.1. GTDB lineage: Bacteria > Acidobacteriota > Blastocatellia > Pyrinomonadales > Pyrinomonadaceae > JBGTFE01. Next base: position 25,016 of record JBARIW010000082.1, on the reverse strand, counting down.
AAGAAAAAAGTCGAAAATAATTACCCAGATTGATGCCAGCACGACCGCGTTCGTCGTCGAACGCCCGACACCGACCGTTCCGCCCGTCGTGCTTAAACCTTTATGACAGGAGACGACGCCGATAATTAAGCCGAAAAACACCGGCTTGATAATTCCGCCGATTAAATCCTGCGTCGTGATTCCGAAACGGACGGATGTAACATAAACGTTTATGTCCAGATTAAAAATGGTGGTGGCGATGATTCCGCCGCCGATGATGCCGAAAATATCTGCGGCAATGGTCAAAAGCGGCATCATAAAAATCAGCGCGAGTATGCGCGGCGCGACGAGTTTTCGCGTCGGATTCGTTCCGAGCGCGCGCATCGCGTCAATCTGCTGAGAGACGACCATCGCGCCGAGTTCAGCCGAAATTGCCGAGCCAATTCGTCCCGAAACCATCAAAGCCGACAAAACCGGACCGAGCTCGCGGATAAGCGATGTGGCAATCGAGCGTCCGGCTTGATTTTGCAGGCTGTAATATTCAAACGTCGGGTAAGTCTGCAAAATAAGCACGCCGCCGGTAAAAAATCCGGTCAGAAGCACAATCGGCAGAGAACCGACGCCGATTAAATCCATCTGCCTGATTGCTTCGCCGAAATAACGCGGAGGACTCAGCAAGCCTCTGAAAGCCGAAACAATCAGAAGCATAATTTCCTGAAGCTCAAATAAAAATTTTTTGAGTGGACTCATTTGTAAAGCAATTAAAGGAAAACTACTCGTTTTGCTAAAGGTTACAATGAAGTGAGAAAAACGACAAATAAAAAAAACAATCGACCGGATGAATAGTCGATTGTTTTTTTTACTGATTTGATTTTAACTAGAAATTCACGCGATTTTTCGGACGCTGTTGGAAAGGGCGGTCGTCAACGGGCGGTCTTTCCATATCGTCGCGCTCTTCCATTCGACGCTCTTCCATCCGTTTCATAAATTGCTCGCGCAGCTCACGAAATTTGGAAAGCTGTTCGGGAGTTAAAACTCTGCGAACCGCAAGTTCGGTCAGCGAGCGGATTTTAATGATTTCCGCTTGCGCCAGTTGAACTTCCTTTAATCGCGTCTGAATTTCATCTTCTTTGACGTTATCGGCGTAAATTGCCATATCAAGATTTCGATTCGCCTCGCGAAAACGCATCTGAGCTTCGTCCATCTGCTGTTTTCGCTCGCCGTTGATGCGACGGATTTGCTGAATCTGTTCTTTCGACAAGCCGAGTTCCTTTAATATTTCCTGCGGTCGAAAACCGTCTTTCGGCGGTTTTTGCTGTAAATTTTGCTGCGCGTAAGTCGCTGCAAAAGAAAGCATTATCATAACGCCGACTAAAATTAAGCTTTTGAAATTTAAAATTTTCATCCTTTTAACCTCGAAATTTATTCCGTTCCGATTTCCGCAAACAAGTCCGTAAGACGGAGCGAATTATCTTCTTCTTCATTCAAATTAGAAAGTTTCGGAGCTTCCTGTGGTTGAGTCGTATTTGTTTTGTCCCGTTTATTTTCAATATTAGTACTCGCCATTGTGCCGTTCGGTTTTCTATTAGAAACCTTATTTTTCAGCGCGTCTTTTGGAGTTTCGGCAGTTTTTTCAGTCGAATTCTTCGGTGTCTTGAATTGAGCCTGTTCCGGTTTATTTTCCGGCAGAGATTCAGCTTTTTGCGATTCAATAACCGGATTTGAACTATTTGGCTTAATAGTTTTGTTTACATTTGCCGCAAATTCATCCTGAGAATTTCGATTGCTGTTTGAAGCAATATCGCTTTCATTAAAAGAGTTGAAAATAAACAAACCCAATCCGACGCAAACAGCCAGAACGGCAAATGCGGCAGAGCCGAAGGCAAGCTTCGGAGAGAGAGTTAGAAATGTTCGAATCCGGTCGAGCCACGCGCCGGAATTGTCCGAAACGGCTGAATTTTCGGCAAGTTTTGCGGGTTGCAAATGCGGAATTTCCAGCGCCGGCATTTCGAGCGAGAAAATCTCCTCGTTTCTCCATTCCTGAATGGAAGAACGCACGAAGCCGAAAGCCGAAAGCTCCTCGCTGCAACCGGAACAATTTGCCAGGTGCGCGACAAATTCGGTTTTTTCTTTTACGCTTGCTTCGTCATAAAGATACGAAACGATTTCTTCCTGAAAGGCGCAAGACGAATTATGACCATTTGTATTCAACATAGCTTTTCTCAAAACTCTCAAACAATCTCCAGCGGAACTCTCTCCAATTTCATCCGAAGCTGTTTCAGAGCGGTGTAAAGACGGCTTTTGACCGTGCTTAGCGGCAAATCGAGCATTTCGGAAATTTGCTGAAACGTCATATCTTCAAATTCCTTCATCACGACAATCTGCCTTAAATCAACCGGAAGCGAAAACACCGCCTGTCTGACGACTTGCAGACGCTCGCTTTGCTCTGTCGTTTTCGAAGGCGATAAATTCAGCGGCGCGACAAAAAACTTGTCTTCCGCGCCTTCTTCATCGTCCAGAAAACTTTCCGAACGCGTTTTCGTCCGTCGTTTGGTTGTCAAACACTGGTTGACGGCGATTCGATGCAGCCACGACGAGACTTTTGCATCGCCGCGAAAGTTTTTCAGATTTCGAAAAGCGGCGATAAAAGTTTCCTGCGCGGCGTCTTTCGCTTCGTCCTCGCGGCTGAGCATACCGTAACAGAGCGCGAAAATTTTGCGCTCCCATCTGTTTACGATTACGCCGAAGGCATCAGGGTTATCCGTAACCGCCAACTCGACTAATTGCTCATCCGTCAAATTCGTCACCATTACTCGTTATAAATACGAGAATTCTACCAAACGCGCTCGTCTGCGTAAACATTTTTACGCTCATTTCTTAGACGCAACAAGATAAAAAAAAGTCTAAATATCAATAAATAAAAAGGGCAAGCTCAAATTAGAACTTGCCTTTTATAAATTTGGTAGGCTGTGCGGGGCTCGAACCTGCGACCCACGGATTACTTACCACTCCGACTTTCGCCGACCGCGAAAAAATTTCGCGTTGTAGTCTGGACTGTCTCATCATCCATCGCAAAAGCGGTTTGGATGTGCGGCGTACAGTCTCTGAGGGCTTTTTCAAAGTTTAGATAATCGTTGACATAACGAACATTTTTGCTCTGTCCGTTTTTGCTTGGTGAAAACCTAAATTTAGAGTTTTTGCTGTTTTTAAGAATTTCTTTTGCCGAAACGTAAAAGACTAAATCTTTGTCAATTACATAGACGGCAAAAATATCAATCTGCTCAGTTGTATAAGTTGAATTATATTTCGGATTCAAACAATTCTTTATCGAATAAACTTCGACGCATTCATTTTTTGAGCTGGTAGTTTTAACCTGAATTTTATAAGTTTTATAATTTTCGTCTAAAACTATCAAATCAACTTTTGAATGATTGCCGAATTCAATAAAGACACTATAACCAAGCTGTAATAATTCTTTGCAAACTGCAATCTCTCCCAAAGTTCCTTTTTTATTTGGATTTTCAATCGTCATAATATTATTCCACTATTATAATTTTTGAACTAATCGCTAAAACTTTGTCCAAAGTTGCCTGCTGATTGCCCAATCTTCAAGGTTTTCACGATGGAACTCGTACTTGAAGCTCTAAAGGTGTTCCAGCATACAGCCGCATTTTCATTTTATTGTTTCCAATAAAAGCTCCCGTTTCAAATAACAAGAGTCCGTTGCTCTACCAACTGAGCTAACAACCCAAATCATTGACGGATTATAGCAAGCCTAAAATCGAATGTCCAACGGCTAAATTTTGCAAATTAGAGAATTGTCCGCGTTCTTTATTTGATTGATTTTTAAGAAAAAGCGAAAATAAAGGCGAGAATGAAAGAATGCCCGAAATGTGAAGTTTGTTACGAGGACGAAGTAAATTTCTGCCCGGTTGACCAGACGCAGACGCGGTTTGCTTTGCCCGGCGGACTGCTTCTCGCAAATCGTTATTCATTGGAAAGACGTTTGGGACGCGGCGCGATGGGACAGGTTTATCTCGCTAAGGACGAAAATCTGGGAACCCGGCATGTTGCCGTCAAAACCGTTCGTCAGGATTTGCTGAACAGCGAAAATCTTCAGGAAGGCGAAGCGATTGCGCGTTTTGAGCGCGAGGCTCGTTCGGCGGCTTCGATTTCCCATCCGAATATCGTTGACGTTACCGATTTTGGCGAAACCTCCGACGGCGTTTTTTATCTCGTCATGGAATACGTCGAAGGAGAAACGCTCCACCGGCTTTTAAGACGCGAAGGAACTTTGACCGTTCAGCGCGCCGTCAATCTTTTAAGACAAATCTCAAACGGCGTCGAAGCCGCGCATGACGCGGGAATTTTGCATCGCGATTTAAAGCCAGCCAATATTTTTATAATGCAGAAAGGCAAATCGACAGGCGACGGCTTTATCAAAGTCGGCGATTTCGGTCTGGCAAAAATCGTCAATCACACATCGACCGACGCAAGCTCGGATTCTGGTCCGGCTTCACGCGGAATTATCGGAACGCCCGAATTTATGGCGCCCGAACAGATGCAGCCAGAGCTCGGAATGGACGTTCGCGCCGATATTTATGCGCTCGGAACGATTGCTTATCTAATGCTCGGCGGCAGAACTCCTTTTGCGGGCGATTTGATGCAGCTTGTAATGCAGAAAATTATGCATCAGCCGCCGCCGCTTTCGACATTAAGGACGGATATTCCGCCGAAAGTGGAAAAAGTTATTATGAACGCGCTCGAAATCAAAGCCGCAATGCGTCCGGCTTCGGTTTCCGATTGGATTACAGAGCTTGAAAACGCGGCGAAGGACATCGACGATGATAAAAAGGTCGGAAAATCGCGCCTTGTCATTATGGCTCCGGTCGGGGCGGAAGTTTATCTGAACGACGAGCGAAAGGGAAGCATCGGCAGTTCGGGCAGATTAATCCTGACAACAATTCCGGCTGGGCAGCACGTTTTAAGAGTCTCAAAAATAGGCGAAAAAGATGATGAGCGCGTTATCGAAGTTCGCGAGGACGGAAACGAGCAGGTTATTCAGGCTCATTTGAAATCAATGCATGGCGGAACAGCCAGCCAGCCTTCGTCTTCACAGGGAAGCAGCAGCGTAGCGCAGTCGAGTATAATGCCCGGAATCGTCGCCTGTACAAACTGCCATTCGCGTTTTGCCGAAGGCGTAAAATTTTGCGGTCGCTGCGGCAATCGCTCGTTTAAACTAATCAGCGAAGGTGAAGACGCGCAAAGCTTTCCGTGTCCGCGCTGCTCGGCAAAGCTTCCGGCATTGTCGAAATTTTGCGGTCGCTGCGGTCTGAGAATGGAACAGGCGGCAAATCTGCATACGAGTATGCCGCCGCCGAATAATCAAAGTACGACACAATATCCGGGCAATCCGCCGGCTTCGACCAGCCAGCCGTCGAACGTGCCTGCCGGCTTCAAATCGACTTTTCCGCAGGCTACGCGCGGAACGGTTGAAAAAATCTGTCTGCGCTGCGGTTCCTCGTTTCCGCCAAACATCAAATTTTGCGGTCGCTGCGGCACGACTCTCAGTTAAAACAATTTTCAAATCAAATTTTTACGCAACTTTTTCATTGAATAATAACGTATAATTTTAGAGATTATGCTAAAATCCATCACAGTTATTTAAGGAAATAAAGATGAAAGTTTGTCCGAATTGTCAGCAGCAATATACAGATGAAAATTTAAATTTCTGTCTTAATGACGGCGGAACTTTAACAAATATCGACGACGCCGCGCCGACGGTGATGTTGAATCAGGCGCGAACGACCAACGCTTCGAACTGGTCAAATCAAGACCCATTTTCACCGTGGCAGAGCCAGCCGCTTCAACAGCAGCAGCAAAATAATCCGTTTCAGACGCAGCAGCAGAATATGCAATTCGCACAACCGTCGTATGCGCGCGGAAACGACCAGACTTTGCCGACGATTTCACTGGTTCTGGGAATTTTAAGTCTTGTTTTGGTTTGCTGTTTCGGCGGTTTTTATTTCGGCGTCGCCGCATTAATTGTCGGGTTTATAGGAATGAATAACGCTAATAATAATCCGTCCGTCTATGGCGGCAAAGGTTTAGCCATCGCCGGAATGATTTTAGGCGGAGTCAGTTTTGCACTCGCCATAATTTGGGCAATCATCAGCGCAGTAAATTGAGCCGCGTTTCGATTTATATTGCTTATATTTGCGATTTTGGAAAATATCACCTAATTTTATAAAGTCGGCAGAAATTTAGAAAAGCTGCCTGTGAACGAAAAGTTTTTTAATGCAAGTTAAACTGCGCGTGGTTTCCGGTCCCCAAATAGGACGAATTTTCACGTTTGACCAACACGAAACATTTATGATCGGGCGAAGCGAAGACTCGCATTTTTGCCTGCCTCAGGATAGATTTTTCTCGCGTCATCACTGCATTCTGGAAATGGCTCCGCCGCAATGTTTCCTGCGTGATTTAGGTTCGCTGAACGGAACTTTCGTCAACGGAATAAAAGTCGAAACCGCGCATTTGAAAAACGGCGACCGTATTCAGGGCGGCGAGACGGTTCTCGAAGTCGAGGTCGTCGGCGATGCGACTCAGCCTTTTACTTCACAGCCCGACCAATTTGTCAGGACAACGCCTTCGCTGATAACCGTAAACTGCTTAAATTGCGGCATTCCGGCAAGCGCCGAAGCCTCGCGCCCGAATGCAAATCTATCTTATGTTTGCGAAGATTGCCGCGAAAAATTAAAGAAAAATCCGCAGCCGATTCCGAATTATCAAATGATAAGAGTTCTCGGACAAGGCGGAATGGGAAGCGTTATGCTCGCGCGCCACGTCGGCGACGGTCGCGTCGTGGCGATAAAAACGCTTTTGCCCGAGGTTGCCGTCAGCGAGCAGTCTTTGAAGCGTTTTATACGTGAAATCGAAGTTGCCGCGAGCCTCCGGCATCCGCATATCGTCAGCTATCTCGAACATGGAACACATAACGGCATTGTTTATCTCGTTACAGAGTTTGTCGCCGGAATGGATGCCGCCAAGCTTTCAAAATATCGCGGCGGAAAATTAAATTATCAGGAAGTCGTCAAAATTATCGAGCAAACGCTTTCCGCTTTGGATTTCGCGCATTCTTTGGGTTTCGTGCACCGCGACATCAAAGAGCAAAACATTCTGGTTGACGGAAATTTTCCCGATTATGTCGCGAAACTGACCGATTTCGGTCTGGCAAAGAGCTTCAAGCAAACTGGAATGAGCGGCGTTACAATGGTCGGCGATGTTGCCGGAACGATTGCATATATGCCGCCCGAACAGGTCAGAGATTTTAAGGAAGTTCGACCGCCTTCGGATATTTACGCTATCGGAATGACGGCTTACAGTCTTTTGACCGGCTCGCACGCGCTCGACATTTCGCCGCGCGCCGGAATCGCCGAAACCGTAAAAGCAATTTTTGAAAAACCGATTGTCCCGATTGCGGGAAGAATAAACGATGTTCCGCACAGAGTCGCGGCAGTTATCGAAACGGCTCTCGCCAAAGAAGTTAACCTGCGCTGGCGAACGGCGGGCGAGATGCGCGAAGCGCTTTTAAGAGCGATGTATTAAATCTTATTTGACCGTATTTAATAATTTCTTCAGCTCATTTCCAAATCTTTCCAATTCAAAATTCTGCGGGTCGTCGTGCGCGTCTTTTATTCCGGCGTCAATCGCCGAATGATATGCCGGAATCAGCCACGTTCCGCGCCGGACGCTCGCGCATAAATACAGCAAAGCCAGTCTCTCGTATTGCCCGCCGGTAAAGCCCGGAAACGGCGCGATTAAATCGTTTGCGGGATTCGGATTATTTGCGTCGCGCCTGCGCGGCTGGTGAAGCTCGATATGAATCTGCAAACCTTTGCCGTCAGCCTTTAAAAAATCACGCGCAAATTTTGTACCCCAGCCTTTTTCGACGGGTTTGCCGAAAGGCGTCGTCGTAATCGATTCTCCGAGACGATTGACGAAAATATGCGCGACAGGCTGTTTTAGCCAGATTTCGAGATTATTTCCGCTCCAATTCTTATCGGTGTTGAAGTTTTCGGGAAAGAGCTCGTCTTTCAAATAAGGAGATGAAGTGTCGTGAATAATAAAATAAAGCGCCTGAATCTCTTCGCCGTTCGGCAATTTGGCTTTTGCTAAACTTTCGTCCAATGAGCCGCCGAGCGCATTTTCGTCGATTTTCTTTTCCTGTAAAAACTTTCTCAGCTTTTCCTTTTTAATTTTAACTTTAGCGCCGATAAGCTTTTCAAGCGTCTTCGGCAAAGATTTTAACTCGTCGCCGAGTATGCCGCCGATTTTATTCGGTCTGAGCAAACATCGCGCCTGTTCAATCGCAGTTCCGGCAAACTGCAAGGTCTGAGGATTGAATTCACACGGTTTATTTTGCGCTGAAACAGGAAAATTACACCACAGAGACACAGAGACACAGAGGAAGAAAAAAATAAATCTGTATTTATATGCGTTCATCTGCGGGCAATTATTTCTAAAAATCTCTGTGTCTCTGTGGTTAAATTGTCTTGGTAACTTTTGAAAGCGAGCGCGGCGCGTCGGCGTCGATTCCTTTGGCTTTTGCCAGATGCGCGGCGAAAAGCTGCGCCGGAATGATAAACGGAATCGGCGACAAAAATTCGTCGATTTCGCGCGGCATCATCAGCGAAAGCGAGCTTTGCGAAGCGATTTCTTCATCGTTTGTTATCGAAAAAGAATCGGCGTGAAGCTCTTTTAGCTGTTTCAATAAATCTATCGTGCTTTTTTTTGTTACGCCGTTCGGAGCGAACAACAAGGCTGGAAAACGTCTTTCGATAATCGCCAGAGGACCGTGAAAAAAATCTGCCGAAGAAAACCTTTCAGCAACGACATAACAGGTTTCCATCAGCTTTAACGCGAGTTCGTAGGAGTTTCCGTAATTCAAACCGCGCCCGACGACGACGCAGTTTTCCATAAAAATATAACGCCCGACAATTTTTTCGATTTCGGATTCGAGAGCTAATGCTTTGGACGCAAAATCGGGAATTTTTTCAAATTCCAGTTTTTCAGCCGCAAGAACTGACGCGAGCATATAAAAATGAAGCATCTGCCCGGTGTAAGTTTTGGTTGCGGCGACGCTCTTCTCGCGCCCGGCGTGAATGAGAAGCGTTTCGTCAGTGATTTTCGCCATTGTCGAACCGGCTTCATTTGTAATACCGAGCGTAAACGCGCCGGATTTTTTCGCGCTTTTCAAAACCTGATTGATGTCAACTCCTTCGCCCGATTGGGAAACGCCGATGACCAGCGCGCGATTTAACTTCAGATTGGCGTTGTAAAGCGTAAAAACCGAAGGCGCGGAAAGCGAAACGGGAATGCCGCAGGTTATCTCCAGCAGATAACGACCGAAAAGCGATGCGTTATCAGAGCTTCCGCGAGCGACGAGAACTATCAAATCAATGTCTTTTCCGCGCAGAAAGTTACCGAGCTTTTTCAATTTTTCGCTTTCGGCATTAATCGTTCGCTCCAAAACTTCGGGCTGCTCGGAAATTTCTTTCAGCATTAAAGACATAAATTTATTTTTTATCCTTACTCTTCGGCAAATGTTTTCCTTTTGCCTTTTTAATCGATTTATCTTCGGGATTTTCGACAATTTCCTGCGCCTCGGCTTTTCGCTCACCGGCTTTTGCCGTATCCGTATCGGTAAATTCCTGCAAGACGGCATTTATAGTTCCGCCGATAAGAATTACGAGAGCCGTCAGATAAAGCCAGAGCATTAAAATTATAACCGCGCCGAGAGAGCCGTAAGTTTTGTCGTAAGAATTAAAATATCCGAGGTAAAGGCGAAAACTGTAGGAAAGTAAAAGCCATAAAATCATGCTGATAATCGCGCCCGGCGTAATCCATACCCATCTTGGTTTTTTGTGATTCGGAAGGAAATTGTAAATCAGCGCGAAAATTACGGTCAACACAACCAGAACTGTTATCCACTGCAAAACGCCCAGAAAAAAGGGAGATGAGATTGAAAGAGTCAGCCAGTTCAAAATCAGCGAAATAAATTTTCCGCCGTAGAAAACGACGCCGAGAGCGATTGTAACTAAAATCGCCAGACCGAAAGTCATCGACAAACCCAGAAGTTTTGTTTTCCACCACGGACGCGATTCCGTCAGATTATACACGGCGTTTAGTTCGACTCTAATGCTGTCGATGCCCGCCGAAGCCGCCCATAACGCCGCTAAAATTCCCAAAGTCAGCTTGCTGCCCGAACTGCTTTCGGTAATTTCACCGATTGTCTTAAACACCAAATCATAAGCCGACGCGGGCATGAGGTCGCGCAAATATTTGAAAAGCTCGCTGCGAAACTCATCGGCTGAAGTTAGAATAAGACCGAATAAGCTGACCAGAAAAAGCAGAAGCGGAAAAAGCGCGAATGTAAAATAAAAAGCGACCTGCGCGGCATTGCTGATTAAATCTTCCTCGGCAAAAGCTTTTTCGTAAAATCGTTTGACAAACTTCTTGATATCAACCTTTAATCCTAACATCGTCTTATTCGCCCCTGTTCGTGATTTTTAGCCGACCGCTCTCTTCAATTCGTGAAATTTCTCGATTTCCTCTTTAGTTTTCAAAAGGTTTTTCAGCTCATAAATTTTCATCAAAGCTTCGACCGGCGAAAGATTATCCAAATCTATCTCACGCAATTTTGTTTCCAACTCGCTTTCCGCCGGAGAATAATTCTGATTGTTTTCAATTTCGCCGTTTTCCTTTTCATATTCACCTAAAAGTTCTTCGGCGCGATGCACAACCGGCTTTGGCAAACCGGCGAGCTTTGCCGCGTAAACGCCGTAACTTTTTAAAGCCGTGCCGCGCTTCATGTTGTACTTGAACGTTAGCTCTTTATCCTTTTCTTCGATAATAAAATGCAGATTTTCCAGACGCGGGAGAATTTCTTCGAGTTCCGCCAGTTCGTGATAATGCGTTGCGAAAAGAGTTCGGGTTTTCAGCTTCGGATGATTATGTATATATTCCAAAACCGCGCGCGCGACGGCTAAACCGTCGTAAGTAGAAGTTCCGCGTCCGAGCTCGTCGAGCAAAATCAGGCTTTGCGGCGACGCGTGATGCAGAATTTCGGCGGTTTCAATCATCTCTGTCATAAACGTGGATTCACCGCTTCCGAGCTTGTCATACAAACCGATGCGCGTGAAAATTCTGTCGCAGATGCCGATAACGGCTTCTTCCGCCGGAACGAAACTGCCGATTTGAGCGAGTAAGACGATTAAAGCGACCTGTCGCAGATAGGTCGATTTGCCGGAAGCGTTCGGACCTGTTATCAAGGCGATTTGCGGAGCGCCGTTTCCGCCGAGCGCCGCGTCGTTGGCGATAAATTCTATATTTTGCTCGCGCAGAATTTTCTCGACAACTGCGTGACGACCGTTTTTAATACGCAGAAGTGAAGTTTCGTTAACCGTCGGACGCGAATAATTTTGTTCGTCGGCAATATCAGCAAGCGAGCAAATCGCGTCGAGATAAGCGATTGTCGAAGCCGCGAGCAAAATCTGCGGGCGATTTCTTCCTACTTCGAAGCAAATCTGCCGAAAAAGATTATTTTCAAGCTCGGCAATTCTTTCCTGCGCGTGAACGACCAATGATTCATGCTCTTTCAGTTCGAGTGTTATAAACCGTTCCGAAGGAATAAGCGTCTGTTTGCGCGTAAAATCTGCGGGAACAAGATGCAGATTCGGTTTTGTAACTTCGATATAATAGCCGAAAACCTTGTTGAATCCGACGCGCAGGCTTTTTATTCCGGTTCGCGCCCGCTCGCGTTTTTCGAGGTCGGCAAGAAAGCTTTTTCCGTCGCGTAAAGTTTCGCGCAGCTTGTCCAATTCTTCCGAAAAGCCCTGGCGGATAATCCCGATTTGTTCCGAATATCGAGAGGGAAGCTCATCCGAGATTCCGGCTCGAATCAAATCGGAAACTTCCGCGCATTCCGGCAAATGCGCTAAAAGCTGCCCGAAACGTACCGAATCTTTTAATAAAACTTTTTTTATCTGCGGAATTAATTCGAGACTTCTGCCGAAAGCTATAAGCTCGTAAGCCGATAAATAATTTGCCTTTGCGCGGCTCGAAAGTCGTTCAATATCTTTTACGTCTGATAATGTTTGACGCAAAGCTTTTCTTTCTTCAGAACTATCTTTAAACCAAGCGATATGTTCCTGGCGGCGAAAAATCTCGGCTGATTCAAGCAGCGGCTGGCGCAGCCATTTTCGGAGAAGTCTGCCGCCCATCGCCGTTTTCGTCCGGTCGATAATCGAAAGAAGGCTTTTGCCGGAGCTGCTTTGGAAAATTTCCAGATTCCGCAACGTCCTGTCGTCGAGCAGCATAAAGGCTTGACTATCATAAGTCGTCAGGCGTGTTAACTGCTCGGAAATTCCTTCCTGCGTCGTCCGTAAATAAGAAATCAAAGCTCCGGCGGCGGAAGTTGCAAGATTAAGATTTTCCAGCCCGAAAGGTTTTAGCGTTTGCGAATTAAAATGAGAAAAAAGGGTTTTGCGCGCATTTTCGAAAACAAAATTCTCTGCATCCAGTTTTGTAACAAATCTGGTCAAGCCTCTGTTACTAAAATCTTCACCGGTTCGCGCAATAATAATTTCGGCAGGCGCAAGACGCTGTAATTCGGCGAGCGCAAATTTATTTTCGATTTCAGTCGCCGCAAAATCTCCGGTCGTAATATCGGCATAAGCGATTCCCGCGCGATTTCCGTCGCTAACAAAAGAAACGAGATAATTGTTCGATTTACTGTCCAGAAGCTGAGGTTCGATAATTGTTCCAGCCGTAACGATGCGAACTACGTCGCGCTGAATCAGCTTTTTACCGTCTTTTCCTTTCACAGGATTGGCAGAAGTCTGCTCACATATAGCAACACGATGCCCGCGAGAAATAAGCGTGGCGAGATGTTTTTCCAACACAAAATGCGGAACGCCGGCGAGCGGAACACGATTGTCTTTGCCCATCGAGCGGGAAGTCAGCGCAATATTCAATTCCTGCGCGAGCAGCCGCGCGTCGTCGTCAAACGCTTCATAAAAGTCGCCCAGACGAAAAAGTAAAATTGCGTCTTGATGCTTAACTTTAATATCGAGATATTGTCGCCGAATCGGAGTTTCCGCTTTCATTTATGAGAACTATTTTAACAGAAATTCTTTCAGAATATCAGCAATATTTTTTATATTTCGATGAACTTTTTTTACCTGCTCGAAGGTCAAAATTGTGAGAATCGTTTCGACATCCTGAAACTCACGAGACAAAGATTTTGCGGCACGATTTAAATCACGCTCGGACGCAATTACCAGAAAAGGTTTTGAACGCTGGTTTTGATAAGCGCGTTTTAGCTTGGCAAATGCCGAATCAATATTGCCTTTACTTTGAACTTCAAAAACGTGCGATATTCGCTGGCTTTTGGAATTTTCACGCCAAATGACATCATAGTATTCAAATTCGATTTCTGCATGAAATCCCAAATATTGACCGATTTCGACAAGCATTTCCTGTAAATTCAGATGAGAAGTTTCCTCCTGTTTTACCTGAGTTAAAGTAAATCCTGAAGTTTCCTCATCAACTATAGCTTTACCTTTATCGGTTATTGTCCACAATCCCTGGCTGCGCTTGACGAGATTTTTTTCATCTAAGGATTTACCCGCTTTCTGAACCGCCTTGCGCCAATTATGATTTGTCCCGGTCTTTATATCTGAAATTTCTACATCCGAAATTTGCGGGAAATAAGCAATTAATCTTACATACAAAAAACGAATATCATCCGAGCCGCCCGTGGCGACTAATTCCTGAAGAATAGGGGTTTCAATAGCTGAGGTTTGCGGTAAAGGCATTCAGATTATCTTCTCAAAATTATTAAAGTTTTTATTTAACACGTTGTGTTTAAGCTCATCTAATAAATGGGTTAACTTTCTTTCCAAATCTTTTACTTCACATTTCTTATTACCGGAAAAAACATCCGTTTCGCCAATGTTTATAAAAATTTCCGGCTTATATTCGCCTAAAAATTCGTATCTTAAAGCAATCGGAACGATTAAACATTTCCCGACCTTCTCGATGATTTTCAAAATTCCTTTATAAAACGTAATAGGACGTATATCGTTATTAAGAATCTCGCCCTGCGGAAAAATCCATAATGCCCGGGCAGGTTTTTCTTTCAATAACTGCACGGCATAATTAATACTTTTTACTGCTTCAAAAGGGTTTTCCCTGACTACTGAAAACGCTCCAAGCTTGCGAAAAATATTTAATTTCTTTAGCTGTCGTTCTTCCATCATTATAAAACTATCCATTTTTAATGCGTTCGAAATTTGAAAGACAACTAAACCGTCCCACCAGTTCGAATGATTTACATAAATTATCAAAGGAATATTCGCCTCTTTTTTTCTCAAAACGTCCAAGCCGGAAATTTGAAGCGAATGAAATTTACGTTTTAGCAAATTACGATTATAAATTGCAAAAATCCTTTCAAATAAAACGCTTTTTTCAGCTTCCAACATAGACTCTGGTTACGCGCCGGTTAATTCCGCAGATTATTTCGTACGAAATTGTTCCGGTTTTCCCGGCTAATTCTTCAGCCGTAATTTTTAATTTTTCAGATTCTCCTATCAGCAGCACTTCATCATCGATTTTAACATCGGGAATGTCTGTAACATCAATAATCGTCCAATCCATTGAAATTCTGCCAACCACCGGAGCAAAATGATTGTTGACAATAACACTTCCGCAGTTTGAAAGCGAACGACTGTATCCATCTTGATAACCGATGGGAATTGTAGCAATTATTGATTCTTTACCGGCAATGAAAGTTCGCCCATAACCTAATGTATCACCTTTGGGAATTTTCTTTAAGTGTGTGATTTTACTGTGTAGCGACATTAAAGGTATCACTTTAGGTAAAGCAATTTGATGAGGTAAAATGTCGTCGCCCAAACCATATAAAACGCCGCCTAATCTCACCATATTTCCGCGCGAATTTTCATGCGCGATTGCGCCGGGCGAATTTGCCAAATCCTTAAAGACAGGATTAAATCCTTTTTCTTCAAATGTTTTTACGACATCATAAAATCTTTGAATCTGAAGATTGGTAAAATCATTTTCATCTAAATCATCGGCGGAAGCGAAGTGTGTCATTAATCCTTCAACTTCAAGATTATTAAATTTTTTCAATCGACCGGCGAATTCGTCAGCTTCGTCAAAACGAATCCCGATTCTACCCATTCCAGTATCTATTTTTATGTGGATTTGAGCTTTAACACCTTTATCTTTAGCCGCTTTATCTAATTTTTCGGCAATATCTAAATTATATATAACAGGAGTTAAATCGTGTTCAAGTAAAAGTTTTTCCTGACCTGCCCAAAAACTTCCAAGACAGAGAACCGGCGTTTTAATTCCGTTTTCACGCAACTCAAAACCTTCTTCCGGCAATGCTACGCCAAGCCAGTCAATTCCTGTTTCTTCAAGTTTTCTGGCACAGCAAACTGCGCCATGCCCGTAGCCGTCAGCTTTGACAACTGCCATATAGCTAATGTTTTCGCCGATAAAGTTTTTGACGGAGTTAAAGTTATACTTGAGATTGTTCAGGTCAATTTTCGCCCATGTCGGTCGTTTTTCAAAAGTTTCGGACATTTCCTCGTTAATAAACTCGATTAAAAAATCTATGTAAGCTGTTGATAAGTAAAATCTTGCAACTTTAGCCAGAAAATACTTTAACAGTCTGCTTGCAGACCTTTAAAGTGTTTTCTAAAGCGGTATATTGCCGTGTTTCTTCGGCGGATTTGTATCGCGTTTGTTTTGTAATAATGATAAAGCGCGAATTAGTTTCGGTCTGGTTAAAGCAGGCTCGATGACTTCGTCAATAAATCCTTTTTCCGCCGCGACGTAAGGATTTGCAAATTTTTCTTCAAACTCGGAAACCATTTGTTTGCGAAATTCTTCGTCATGCTCGGCGATTTCTTTTCGATACAGAACTCCGACCGCGCCTTCCGCGCCCATTACGGCAATTTCAGCCGTCGGATATGCAAAATTTATGTCGGTTCGGATGTGTTTCGAAGCCATAACGCAATATGCGCCGCCGTAAGCTTTGCGCGTGATAACGGTAATTTTCGGAACAGTTGCTTCGGCGAAAGCATATAGAAGCTTCGCGCCGTGACGAATTATTCCTAAATGTTCTTGATTTACGCCCGGCAGAAAGCCCGGAACGTCTTCAAACGTAATTAAAGGAATGTTGAAACAGTCACAAAATCTGACAAATCTTGCAGCTTTCACCGACGCATCGATGTCGAGAACGCCTGCCAGAAATGCCGGTTGATTTGCTACAATCCCGACTGAAAACCCGCCTAAACGGGCAAAACCAATAACAATATTCGGCGCGTAATGTTCCTGAACTTCAAAAAAATAATTTTCGTCGGCGACCGAATGTATAATATCTCTGATGTCGTAGGGCTGGGTTGAAACTTCCGGAACCATTGAATTCAGCTTTTCGTCTATCCGGTTAGAAGCATCATTTGTCGGCACAAACGGCGGATTATCGAGATTGTTCGAAGGAATAAAAGAAAGCAGCTCGCGCGTTAATCTCAGACAATGCTCGTCGGAATCAGCGGCAAAATGCGCGACGCCGCTTTTTTGATTGTGCGTCATAGCGCCGCCTAGTTCGTCTTTTGTTACGGTCTCGTGCGTAACGGTTTTGATTACGTCCGGTCCGGTGATGAACATATACGACGTGTCTTTAACCATTATGTTGAAATCGGTTATCGCCGGAGAATAAACAGCGCCGCCCGCGCAAGGTCCGAGAATACAGCTAATTTGCGGAATAACGCCGCTTGCAAGCGTATTTCGAAGAAAAATATCCGCGTAACCGCCGAGCGATACGACGCCTTCCTGAATTCGCGCGCCGCCGGAATCATTTAATCCAATCACAGGCGCGCCGGTTTTCATCGCTAAATCCATCACTTTGCAGATTTTCTGCGCGTGAGTTTCCGAAAGTGAGCCGCCGAAAACTGTAAAATCCTGTGCAAAAATAAAAACCTCGCGCCCGTCAACCAATCCGTGTCCTGTAATTACGCCATCGCCGGGATATTTTTGTTTTTCAAGCCCGAAATCCTGCGAGCGGTGAACGACGAATTTATCGAATTCCTCAAACGAGCCATCGTCGAGAAAAAACTCGACGCGTTCGCGCGCCGTCATTTTGCCGGAGGCACGTTGTTTTTCCAGTCGTTCTTTGCCGCCGCCTTCTTCGGCAAGGCGTGATTTTTCCTTTAGAAGCTCAAATTTGCTCAATGATTTTTTTGTCGGATGCATAAAATAAAGTTTAGCGAGTTTGCGGGGTTTTGCAAATTATTACAAATCCAAAAGCTCTTTTTCGACTTCCGGGAAAAGACGACGGCGAATATTTTTCAAAAAAATGTCGGTTTGCCTGATTTCTTCGTTTATTTCGCGCAGGTCATTTTCAATCTCGGTTACGCTGCGTGTCAAATCGTATTTTTCCTTCAAGAGCGCCTGACGGCGAATGTCGCGAAGCTCTTCGGCGTTTGTCGTGCCGCGCAGAGAAACATAGCGGTCGATGCTCGAAGGCAGCAAATCATCGGTTATACGCGCGAGCTGTAATCTGATGGCAGTTTGTTTTTCGGTAAAATTGAGCTTTAAGTTTTGAAGACTGACAAGACGCTGTTCGGCGCGATTGAGAAATTCGAAAGCGATTAATAATTTCTGCTGTCTTTCGGTTAATTTTAAGCCTTGATTGCTGGAAAAAGTCTCGGAAAACTTTTGGAGTCTTTTATTTAACTCTTCAACCGATTTGGAGATTTTTGCTAATTCTTTGGTAATATCTTCAATTAAATAAGTCTGTTGTGTCGAATTTTCATTCGTCGCGACAGTAGGCTGTTTTTTTTGAGCAAGGGAAAATATCGAACTGACAAATAAAAATGTCAGAAGAAATAAAATTTTCGTTTTCATATCAAAACTCTCCTTTTACAAGCATTTATAAACGATAATTGAAACCCGTCAAACGACCATTCTTTTTCTGAGACTTCGTAATGACCATTCCAGAAAAATGAAAGAAACCAGCAAAACATAGATTGTTTCGTAAATATGCCGAACGAAAAACATCCCATTTAAACAAGCTCGTGTTAAATCGATTATCGCCGTAGTCGGCAAAATATAAGCGATAATTTGTAGCCAGAAGGGAAGACTTTCAACCGGAAACCACGCGCCGCATAGAAAAATCGTCGAAAAGAAAAGAGCAAAAAAGACGTTGAAATGGTCGATTTCAAATATATGCGCGGTCAGACCGAGCGCAAGACCGCCGAGATAAAGACAGCCGAATAATAAAGGCAAAATTGCAAGCGGCGTAAAATATGAAGTTGCCGAACCGAAGAAAACGACCAGCGGAAGTATAAAAAGGCAATCGATAAAACCTTTTGAAACAGCCCAGAAAATTTCTCCGAAGGCGAGCGACTCGGCATTAACGGGCGTCGCTAAAATCGCGTCGTAAGTCGATTGATAAACCATTCGGAAATACGCGCCGTAGGTCATTTCAAAAACCGTACGCATCAAAACCGTAAATGCAAGAACGCCCGCGCCGACAAACGAAAGATAACTGTAGCCTTCGACTTTTGCTGTTACGAGCGCGCCGACGCCGAAGCCGAAAGCAAAAAATGTAAATATCGGCTCGATAATCGGCGCGATTAATTCGGTTTTCCAGAGCCGAAAATAGACGCGCGAGTTTCTTCGCCAGACGGCGAAAGCATCGGTAAAATCAACTTTTGCCAGGGAAAGCGCCAAATCAAAACTCCAGGTTAAAAGGATATTTCCTGTTTTCAATTAAATTGATAATTTCTTTTACATTCAAATCGACGGTTTGTTTCAAACTTTCCGAATAATTATATTTTCCGGCGTTTTCTTCAAACTCTCCGGCATCGAGAATTTCGTATTTAAAATCTTTCCAGACCAAAATATCTATGTCCAAATCGACATAATCCAAAACGCCGTTTTCAAATTTCGGCGGCATATTTACGTTGCAGTAAAAATTACGCAAAGCGCCATCGGGTTCGTGAAAACGAAAGATGTTATACCATCGGTCGAGCCAGTAATATTCATAACTGATAGTTCCGCGTCTGATAACGCCAAGATTTGAATGTTTTACTTCCTTTTCAAACTCGCCGACAAAAATAAGCAGGGAATCGTTTCTTTCAATTAATTCCGCTTTCCAGCTTTTATGAATCTTCCCGTCAAATTTTCGTGAGTTTATGAATATTTCCTTCGAGTCGCTCATTTTATGTCTTAAACCACGACCATGTTAATAAAATCAATCAGAGCCTTATTAAATATTTCGGGCTGTTCGAGATTTGAATAATGTCCGGCGTTTTCAATCGTTACGAGCTTAGAATTAAGAATTTTGTTCGACATTTTCTGCGCCGTTTCGAGATTTGTAACTTTGTCTTCCTGCCCGAAAATCAAAAGCGCCGGTTTGGAAATTTGGCTTAATAAATCGGTACGGTCTTTGCGCTCAGCCATTCCTCGAAGCGCCGCGATTGCAGCCTTTGGATTGACCTTTTTGAACATTTCTTCGATTGACCCGACCAGTTCTTTTTTGTTTTGTTTTGTGTTTTCGCAAATAAGTTTCGGGAGCATTACATCAATCAAAGCCTGCGCGCCTTCGGTTTCGATTTTTTCGATTAAATCGAAACGAGCTTCGCGCGTGTCTTCCGAATCGCTGCCGGAATTTGTATCGCAAAAAACGAGCGCGGCGATTTTTTCGGGAAATTTTTGCAGAAAGTTGAAGATGATGTAACCGCCCATCGAAAGTCCCCCGACGATGGCGCGCTCAATTTTCAGCGTGTCGAGCAGCTCGGCAATATCGTTTGCCATATCTTCCATCGTGTTGATGTCGGAAAAGCTGTGGCTTTCGCCGAACCCGCGCAAATCGGGCAAAATCAAACGGCAGTTTTCAGTCTTCAAAGCGTCGATTTGCGGCTGCCACATTTTGTTTGAAAGCGGAAAGGCGTGCAGCAAAACAAACGGCTTGCCCTTGCCGTGTTCTTCAAATTCTATTTTCATTTTTTATTTACTCCGCCGATTTCAGTTCTGACGACCAGAACCGAGCAAGGCGCGTGATGAACGACCGAATCGGAGACCGAGCCGAGCAGAAGCCGTTCCCAACGATTGTAGCCGTGCGAGCCGACGATGATTAAATCCGCGCTCATTTCCTCGGCGGTTTCGACGATGCGGCTGTCGGGCGAGCCGAAAAGCACCTCGGTCGAAACAAAAACATTTTTGCCGGAAAAAGATTGAAGTATTTTTTCTCTATTTGTCAGCAAAAGCTTTTCGGCGCTTTCCTGCGCCGTCTTTTCGATTTCGGCGGTTGAGGGCAGATAGCCCGGACCATACATATCAATCGAAAGCGGCAGAGCCATATCGACGACTGAAACGATTTTTATCTCGTCGCCTTCGGTTAAATTGAATTTATCGATTATTCGAAGCGCCGAGTCACTATGTTTTGTCCCGTCCGTTGCCAGTAAAATTTTCATAAACCGTTGCCTCTGCAAAAGAAATATGATTTATCTTATACCTGTTTCGGGTAAAACAGAAGAGATAAAAGCTATTGATTGCTTGATAATTGCAGGAACACGTCTTCCAGATTTGATGGGCGCAAATGCACTTGCGCGGAATTGTAAAAGTTCATCAAAGGCATTAATTCTTCAGCCGAATCTGCAAAATAAATGTGCGTCGCGCCTCGTTTCTGTGCAAGAATTCCTCCGTTTACGCTCAACAAATCCATCATTCCGACATCCCGGATTTCAAGCGCGAATTTTTTTACGTTTTCCTCGATAATCCGGCGCGGCGCGCCTTCGGCAATAATTTTTCCGTGAGACATAACCAGAAGTCTTTGCGATAATTTTTCGGCTTCTTCCATATAATGCGTCGAAAGCACAATCGTCAGATTTTCCAGACGGCGCAGCTCTTCGAGTTTTTCCCAGATTTCCTGCCTCACATTCGGGTCAAGTCCTGTCGTCGGCTCGTCCAAAAGTAAAATCTTCGGGCGATGAAGCAGGGAACGCGCGATTATCAAACGGCGTTTCATCCCGCCGGAAAGGTGTTCGACTTTTGCATTGGCTTTATTTGTCAGCCTTATAAATTCCATCAGCTCATCGGTTCTTTTTTCTGCTGCATCGGAAGAAATTCGATAATAGCGCGAATAAACCATCAGATTTTCGCGCACATTCAAATCCGGGTCGAGATTATTTTCCTGCGGAACGACGCCGATAATCGAGCGGATTTTTCTTTCGTCGGTTTCGACATTTAATCCTTCGACAATCAATCTGCCCGAGCTGAGCGGCGAACGGCACGCAATCATCCGCATCGTCGTCGATTTTCCGGCTCCGTTTTCGCCCAAGATTGCAAATGTTTCGCCGCTTTTGACCGAAAAGCTTATCGAATCGACTGCCCGAAAGTCGCCGAAGTTTTTGACAAGATTTGTTGCTTCGATTGCAGATTTCATAACTTGACGCAAAGAAAAAGGCGTGAAAAATCACGCCCGGAAATGTTGAAATTTATAAAATTATTTTCGCCCGCTTTTTTTCCAGTCCTCCAGAAACGCGTCCAAGCCCTTATCTGTCAAAGGATGTTTGATAAGCTGCTGGATGACTTTAAAAGGCATTGTGGCGACATCAGCGCCGACAAGCGCGCAATCGACAATATGCATCGGGTGGCGAATACTCGCTGCCAGAACTTCCGTTTCAAAGCCGTAATTGCCGTAAATCTGCACAATATCGGATATTAAATCCATCCCGTTAAACGAAATATCGTCCAGACGACCGATAAACGGGCTGATGTAGCTCGCACCGGCTTTTGCCGCCAGAAGCGCCTGCGAAGCCGAAAAACACAATGTAACATTGACCTTCGTTCCTTCATCACGAAAAGCGCGCGTCGCCTTTAATCCGTCCCATGTCAGAGGACATTTGACGACGATGTTCGGCGCGATTTTCGCATATTCACGACCTTCTTTCAGCATCCCGTCCAAATCGAGCGCCGTAACTTCCGCCGAAATATCGCCTTTAACTAATTCTGCAATTTTAGCTAAATGCTTCTTAAAATCTACTTTTCCTTCTTTTGCAACCAGCGAAGGAT
Source organism: Pyrinomonadaceae bacterium (assembly GCA_049799955.1). GTDB lineage: Bacteria > Acidobacteriota > Blastocatellia > Pyrinomonadales > Pyrinomonadaceae > JBGTFE01. The sequence goes on along the minus strand of JBARIW010000082.1, from coordinate 2,867 downwards.
TGGTTGTTACGCCGTCAATCAAACCAAGCTCATTAGCTTCTTTTATCTCATCTAAATTTGCCGTATCAATAAAAAATTTCATTATCGCTCCTCTGTAAAAAAAATCTATTTTAAACTTTACTACCCTTTGGGAACTAAAAACAAAAGCAGATTTATCGCCAGTATGACAAGTCCCGTATAAGCAAAGCTTTTATTCCGGCAAAGCCTGAGCGCCAAAAGCCCGACCACTGCGCCGGCAGCCAGTAAAAGCAGCCACATTAAAAAATTAGCCGAGAAAACGTAGCTCGTAAAAGTATAATAATATTGATTGCGCAGATAAACCCACTGCCACCAGTTATGCGCCAGAGAAACGATAACTGGCGCAATCTCCAAAACTCGATAGCTATGCGATGTAACCTTCTCTTTTAGAGGACTTGCCGAAACTGTTTCTAAGGGCGAGGCGGATTTTGCCTTGATTTCCCGATTCGCGTCTTTTATTTCAAAAAGTTCGGGAACTTTTGTAGAAGATAAATCGACGGTTTCATTTGTTGCCGGATTTTGCCGGTCAGACCTCGTTACCGTCGGCGTTTCACCTGCCGAACCCGACATCGAAACGAGCTTTGCTCCATCATCGAGACAGAATTCGAGCATTTCGTCAAAATAATCGATTTTACATGTCGGACAGCGTTTCATTTTTATTCGACCGCGTTTCGCAAAATTCCGACTCCTTCAATTTCTACTTCGCAGATATCGCCCGCGTTCAGTTTCGAAACGCCCGAAGGTGTTCCCGTAGCGATTACATCTCCGGCATTCAGAGTCATTTGATTTGAAATATATCTTATCAGAAATGAAACCGGGAAAACCATTTGCGAGGTTCTTCCGTCCTGTTTAATAACGCCGTTAACTTTTGTCGTAAGTCGAATGTCCGAAACGTCTAAGTCTGTTTCCATAAAAGAGCTTACGGGACAAAAAGTATCAAATGACTTTGCCCTTGTGAACTGAATTTCTTTGCGTTGTATATCTCTCGCCGTAACATCATTCAGACATAAATAACCCGACACGTATTCAAACGGATTATCGGTTTCGCTCAGATTTTTACAGGCGCGTCCGATAACGGCAGCCAATTCGCCTTCGTGTTCGACCTGTTCGGATTGTTCGGGCAGAAATATCGAATCACCTTCAGAAATAATCGCCGAGGGCGCTTTTAGAAACAAAAGCGGTTCTTTCGGAACTTCATTCCCTAATTCTTTTGCATGTTCGGAATAATTTCGCCCGACACAGACAATTTTGGAAGGCGCAACAGGCGCGAGTAGTCTTACATCCTGAAATTTAATCGGCTCTTTATCGACAAGCAAATTCAAATTTTTATTATCAACCGGAAAAATCAAATCATTTTCAAATTTTCCAAAGCTGGTTTGATTATTGTATTCGTAACGACAAATCTTCATTTCTATTTATGGCACTTTTTCCGAAACAATCTCCGAAGGCTGGCTGATGTTTCCGGCTGTATCAATCGATGTAATGTAATAATAATAAGTCTTTCCGGATTCGACGCTTTTATCCTGATAAGTATTGGTTTTTAAAATTTCAGAAGTTAAAAGCTCCCATTCGGTTTTTGGTAAATTCGGCTCAGTCGAACGATAAATCTTATAGCCTGCAATGTCTTTTTCAGGATTTATCGCAAAGAAAATCGATAAATTACTTGGCGCCGCCGCGACAGTTATCGCCGAAGGCGGACTCGGCGCGAAAATATCTTTCGGTAAAATTTTCACGATATTTGAATCCAGACTTTCAACCGGCGCTCCATTGCTCCCGAGCGAAACTGCGCGGACGAAATACGAATATTCATTGCCAAATTCGAATGATTTATCAGAAAATTCCGTTTTTGTTACCGGCGCTGAATTGAGAAGTTTTGAAATTTCATTTGTTTTATATGTGCGATAAATATTGTATCCCAAAAGATTTACGGGAATCGTCCCATCAACATTTGCTTTAGGAGAATCCCAACTGAGATTAATTGAACGCTCATCGACATCAGCAACCAAAAGCTTTGGTGAATCTGCAATTTTCGGCGCTGGCTCAATAATCAAAAAATTAGAAAAAGCCGCCTTTTGACCTTGCGCGTTAACAAAACGAATTGCATATCTCAATCGCGCAGCTTGCCCGGAAAATTCGAGTTCATCTGTATAAGTCAATCTTTTCAATCCAAAATCAGTTTCTGAGACGGGAACGGTTGCAATCAGGGTGCTGCTGGCGGCAAACTCTTCTTCAGATAACGTTAATGAAGCGTTTTGCGGCTCAGCAAGCCGATAAACATCCGCGCGACTTATGTTTAAAATATTTGTGTTTGAAGCGTTTCTCGCTGGCATAGTCCACGAAATAATAACCTTATTTCCGCGCTGTAAGCCTGAGATTTCGACTCTCTGTGAAATCTTTTCAATCGGCGGTAGCGGCGGCTTACGTTTTCCGCAATTTAGCGTTATAAGCAAAGCAAAAAAAATAAACGCTATAGCGATTAATAATAAAATGCGCTTACTTGAATAAAATGGATTAAGCGATGTCTTTAGCATGTGTATAAATCAAAGTATATATTGTCTGAGGTTTGCGTCTTTAACTAACTCTCCAAGCTTTGCAAGGACATAGCCAGAGTCGATTGTTTGATCCTTATCCTCTAGCTCGCCTCCAAGAAAACTTATCTCCTCAAGAAGTTTTTCGAGAAGCGTATGCAGTCTTCTAGCGCCAATGTCTTCCGTTGTTTTATTGATATTTACGGTCATTTCAGCAATTGTCGATATAGCATCTTCAGTAAACTTAAGATTAATTTCTTCCGTCTTAAGCAGTGCTTGATATTGCTTAATAAGCGAATTCTTAGGCTGTATAAGAATTCG
>JBARIW010000081.1:0-4245 GCA_049799955.1 Pyrinomonadaceae bacterium | reverse complement strand
CTTCTTCCTTCTTCCTTCTTCCTTCTGCTATACATCGGAATTATACTCTCGAAGCTGAGTGGAACGATCGCACTGCACTCCGAAAATTATTATTCCGATGCAAAGGTCAACGATATTATTTCTCAGTAGTTTTTATTCAGCAGTCAACAGTTAACAGTTAACAGTTAACTGACTAATACTCCACTAGCGTAACAATAGGCACATCCGGCAATTTCTGCCTGCCGCCCAAAGCCTGCAATTCGATGATAAAAGCAAAACCGACAAGCTCGCAACCAGCTTGCTCCAACAATTTAGCCGTCGCCGCCGCTGTTCCGCCAGTCGCGATTAAATCGTCCACAATCAGCACTCGGCTACCGGATGTCATCGCATCTCGGTGCATCTCCAGCCGATCGACACCGTACTCCAACTCGTACTCAGCAAAATGAACCGCACCAGGCAGTTTCCCCGGTTTGCGGACAGGAATAAAACCTATTCCCATTTTATAAGCCAAAGGCGCGCCAAAGATAAAGCCCCGCGATTCCATGCCCACCACATAGTCAACAGACAGTTCTGAGCATTTTTCGGCTAAGCTGTCAATGGTGTAGCTCAGCCCTTGCGGGTTGCGCAGCAAAGTTGTAATGTCTCGAAACATAATTCCCGGCTTCGGGAAATCAGGAATGTCGCGAATTAGAGATTTGAGATCCATAAGCTTGCAGATCCGGGTTGAAGGTAACGAGGCATCAAAAATGCTACAATAATAACGTCAAAATTTAAAATATTAAAAATAAAAATTCCAACTAAGAGCTTCTTTAATTTTTATTCTTTAATTGCTTAATCCTTTACCTACTATATAAACAAATGTCAGAATTCCCTAACAAAAGGGTTGAATATCAAGATTTCTCACCAAAAAACGAGCGGTAAGCCCCTGGCGACCGACTTGGGGAGGAACGCGGTTGCGACGACCGTCGCCTTGAAAATAAACAGAGTTTTTTCAGTTGTGCTGTAGAATTAGATAGATCGCATGGTGAGGCTTTCTCAATTATGGAACAAGTTCTGACTCTAGTTTGTAAGCTCCAACCGACACCTGAACAATGTTCTAAAATAGATGCTTTGCTGAAGGCGTTTGCAGATGCTTGCAACTGGGCAAATCAAACGGTAAAAGTTGGGATAACCAGTAAAACCACGATTCAGAACTTGGTCTATCAGGAATTGCGTCAACAGTTTGGATTGAGCGCCAATCAAACGGTTAGAGTTTGTGCGCGCGTTGGCGCTAACCGTAAAACGGAGAAAATCAATGGCAAGCCTGTCAAGGTTTTTTCTCCTACCAGTGCCGATTACGATGCCCGAATCTTTGCTTTCAGAGAGAAGGATTGGAAAGTCAGCCTGACATTACTGGATGGGCGTGAGCATATCAAGTTGAATGCAGGCAACTACCACAGAGGCAAGCTCAAGGGCAGAGTGCCGACTAGCGCTCAATTGTGTAAGCATCGTGACGGGCAATACTACGTCCATATTCAACTCAAAAATGAAGCACCTGAGCCGCTCCACTCGACTCAAGTAATCGGAGTGGACTTTGGACGCCGTGATATCGCAGTAACTAGCATCGGGGATAAATGGGACGGCAAACAGATTCAAGGCGTTAGAGACAAATTTGCTGTGGTCAGAGCATCACTCCAACAAAAAGCATCGAAAGGCACAAGATCTACTCGCCGGAGGGCAAGACAGATTTTGCAACGGCTGTCGGGCTCGGAGCGACGTTACCAAACTTGGTTGAACCACAACATCAGTAAACTGATTGTTCTGTCGGCAATCCAAAACAATGCAATCATTGCAATTGAAGATTTGACAGGCATCAGAGAGCGTACCAATGAGCAACCCAGAAACAAGAATGAGCGCAGACGCAGTAATAGCTGGGCATTCTTCCAACTGCGATTATTTTTGAGCTACAAGTCTGTGAAGTATGGTGTTGAATTGGTAGCGGTTAACCCGGCCTACACCAGCCAGACTTGCAATAACTGCTTGCACATCCACCCTATAAAAGGCAAGTCTTATCGGAGTGGCAAGCAGGGTAAACGCATCTTGTCAATAACGAGGGGTTTTAGCACTGCGGACTCGGCTTTATTGTTGTTTATTGAGAACGGTTTTTCCACCTGTAGCGCTTTTGTCTCTACTCAAACGCTATATATGGAAATTTAGAAATTAGATGCGTTTACCCTGGAGTGGCAAGAGTTTTAAATGTGGGCATTGTGGCAATCATGGTGATGCTGATGAGAATGGTTCAAAGGTGATTTCAATTGTGGGAGCGGCATTTGTAAACCCGCTCGGAGGTTCGGTGTTGTCCTGCAATCTTGCAGACCACATCAGGGCTACTGAAAGCCCCCGGCTTCTAGCCGTGGGGTAGTTTACCCTAAGATCTAAAGTCAAAAATCTAATATCTAAAATCCAATGATCAAGTTGGCAGCACGAGTGGGTGAGGTTCCTCCTTCCATAACCTTGGCGATCGCAGCTAAGGCTAAAGCCATGAAGGCCGAAGGGATTGATGTCTGTAGTTTGAGTACGGGAGAACCAGACTTTGATACCCCCGAACACATTAAAGCGGCGGCAAAACAAGCTTTAGACGCGGGGAAGACTAAGTACGGCCCTGTGCCTGGGGAACCGCAGTTACAAGCTGCGATCGCCCGCAAGCTCCAATCCGACAACAATCTCAACTATCAACCGGAAAATATCCTTGTCACCAACGGCGGCAAGCATTCGCTCTACAATCTGATGATGGCTCTGATCGAGCCTGGAGATGAAGTAATTATTCCGGCTCCCTACTGGCTGAGCTACCCAGAAATGGTGAAACTCGCCAGCGGCAAGCCAGTAATTGTACGGACAGATGCTTCTACAGGATATAAAATTACACCGGAACAACTGACTCGAGCGATTACTCCCAAAACCAAGTTATTTGTGCTGAATTCGCCTTCTAACCCGACGGGAATGGTGTACACTCGGGCCGAACTCAAAGCATTGGCCGAGGTGATAGTCGATCGAGATATTTTAGTCGTTGCTGACGAGATTTACGAAAAAATTATATATGACGGCGCCCAACACGTCAGCATCGGTTCCCTAGGCAAAGAAATCTTCGATCGCACCCTGATCAGCAGCGGTTTTGCCAAAGCTTACTCGATGACAGGCTGGCGAGTCGGTTATTTGGCCGGGCCGATCGAATTAATCAAAGCCAGCAGCACCATTCAAGGTCACAGTACCTCAAATGTTTGTACCTTTGCACAGTACGGCGCGATCTCCGCTTTGGAAAGCAGCCAAGAGTCTGTCGAAAAAATGCGTCAAGCTTTTGCCCAAAGGCGTCAGGTAATATTTGAATTACTCGATGCTGTCCCCGGAATTAGCTGCATCAAACCAGACGGTGCTTTCTATATGTTTGTCAACATCAGCAAAACTGGAATGAATTCTCTGGAATTTTGCGACGCTTTCTTAGAACAGCAGCAAGTAGCAGTTATTCCGGGGATTGCTTTTGGTGCAGACGACCACATTCGCTTGTCTTACGCCACCGATTTAGGCACAATTAAAAAAGCCCTAGAAAGACTGGATAAATTTGTCCGCAGCATCTAAAAATTAGTTAGTAGTCAGTGGTTATTTGTGATTTGTTATCGGTAGCACCTGACTGCTGACTGCTGACTGCTGACTGCTGACTAATGACTGCTGACTGCTGACTAATGACCAATGACCAATGACTAATGACCAATGACCAATGACTAATAACTAAAGCTGTTTTGTCATAATTTCCTTCAGCAAATCCAGCCCCTTCTTAACTCGCCGAGAAACAGTCACCGCACTGATACCCAAGCGTTCGGCCGTTTCCTTCTGCGTCAAATCGTAGAGAAAAACAAACTCCAATATCTCGCGAGTCCGTTTTTCCAACATAGCCAAAGCTTGCTGTAGGCGGATTTGATCCTCTTGCGCCAACTGAAAACTCCGATACTTACTATCGGGAACCAATTCTCCCAGACAAGTAGCCCCCTCATCTTCATCTTGCACCGGCGCGTCCAAACTCAGAGGCGATCTGTTGAGATGGGCCAACTTAATTTCTTGCCATTCTTCTACAGAAACCTCAAGCACTGCTGCTACTTCAGCATCCGTAGGTTTGCGGTTGAACTGCACCTGCAAATCCTTGATCGCTGCTACAGATTTGCGTTCCAGGGACAGCCAGTGGCGGGGAACTCGCACAGAAGGGCTTTTGTCCCGCAAGTAGTGTTGAATTTCGCC
>JBARIW010000080.1:0-1530 GCA_049799955.1 Pyrinomonadaceae bacterium | reverse complement strand
GGCTTGTCCTTGTTGAACTTCTCCAGCTTCACGATGTCGTCGTAGCTGTAGAACATCAGGCAGTTGCCTTCCAGTCCGTCGCGGCCGCCGCGGCCGGTTTCCTGGTAGTAGCCCTCGATGCTCTTGGGCGTATCGTAGTGAATCACGAAGCGTACGTCGGGCTTGTCGATACCCATGCCGAAGGCAATGGTAGCCACGATGACGTCAGCCTCTTCATTCAGGAAGGCATCCTGGTTGGCCATGCGCACGTGGGGGTCGAGGCCGGCGTGGTAGGGCAGGGCCTTCACGTCATTCACGCGCAGCAGCTCGGCAATTTCCTCCACCTTCTTGCGCGAGAGGCAGTACACGATGCCCGCCTTGCCCTTGTGCTGCTTCACGTACTGAATCAGCTGCTTCTTGGTGTTGTGCTTGGGCCGCACCTCGTAATACAGGTTGGTGCGGTTAAACGAGGTCTTGAACACCGACGCCTCATCCATTTGCAGGTTCTTCTGAATGTCGAGCTGCACCTTGGGCGTGGCCGTGGCCGTGAGGGCAATGATGGGCACCTGCCCGATATTGTCGATGATGCCCCGGATGCGGCGGTACTCGGGCCGGAAGTCGTGGCCCCACTCCGAAATGCAGTGGGCCTCATCGATGGCCACGAAGCTGATGGTGGCCTTTTGCAGAAAGTCGATGGTTTCGTCCTTGGTCAGGCTTTCGGGGGCCACGTAGAGCAGCTTCACTTCGCCGCTAATCACGTCCTTTTTCACCCGGTTCATCTCCGACTTCGACAGGGTCGAGTTCAGAAACTGCGCGTTTACGCCGAAAGCGTTGAGCTGGTCCACCTGATTTTTCATCAGGGCAATCAGGGGGGAAATAACGATGGCCGTGCCGGGCAGAATCAGGGCGGGCAGCTGGTAGCACAACGACTTACCGGCTCCGGTGGGCATAATCACGAAGGTGTTGTTACCCTCGATGACGTTCTGAATGATGGCGTCCTGAGTACCGCGGAACTGACCGTACCCAAAAACTTCCTTTAACTTGCCTTTCAGATCAGCCTCACGCTTGACTGCTTGTTTTACCGCTGGCATCGACATTTCCACTTGCTCTTTTGGGTTGCAGACTTGAGCACCAACACTTCGGTGTTGGCTACTCAATCTAGACAAATTTAGATTGAAACAGCAGAACGACACCATCACAATTGCAAAAAAAGTGCTTCTCGAAGAAGCTGACGCCGTTCGGGGCGTGGCCGAGGCCATTGCCCTGACGCCGGATTTTGCACAATGCGTAGCCGCCATACTCTCTTTACGGGGTAGGGTCGTAGTTACCGGCATCGGGAAGAGTGCCCACATTGCGGGCAAAATGGTAGCCACGCTGAACTCCACGGGCACGCCCGCGCTGTTTATGCACGCCGCCGATGCCATTCACGGCGACCTAGGCATGATTCAGCCCGGGGACTTCGTCATTGCCATCAGCAAGAGCGGCGACACGCCCGAAATAAAAGTGCTGGTGCCGCTGCTCAAGCGCAAGGGCGTGCCCCTGGCGGCCCTG
>JBARIW010000079.1:0-13279 GCA_049799955.1 Pyrinomonadaceae bacterium | reverse complement strand
AACCACTCGCCTGTCGATGGACGAAACACGGCAATGTCGGCGCGTCCGTCGCCGGTAAAGTCGCCGGGCGTTAATTTATCAGATGAGTTACCAAACTGCGCGGCGTAATTTCCGCCGTCCGAGCTTCTCGAATACCACCATTCTCCGTTTGACGGGCGGAAGATTGAAATATCCGTTTTACCGTCGCCGTCAAAGTCGAACGGGGCTTTATTGATAGTCGTGATGGCAATATCGTTGCCGTCGCCGCCGTGATACGAAATGCGGAAAGCCGTATTGAGCGCGCCGCCGAATACTGCGCCTTCGGGAGCGTTTAAAAAAGTTCCGTTGATTGCGTCGGCTCCGTCATTTTTTAAAATCACGAAAGAATCGCCGATTGCCGGACGAAACACGCCCCAAGGAATCGGCGCGAGCCGGGCATTGTTGAGCGTTACTGCTCCGGTTACGTTTAACTGATCATGCCCGTTTGCTCCGGGAGTCGTTCCGCCGATTTTGCAGAGATAATTTCCGTTTGCGGAGAAAGTCAGATTGCCGTTGATATTCAAAATTCCGGTCGGAGCCGTCAAAGTTCCCGCACTTATTGCTCCCTGCATAACATTTGTCGCGCCGACCGTTCCCGTTCCGCCGAAACCACTGAAGCCGAGAGTTCCGCCGGTTGTCGCTGAATTAATCGTTACAGGGCTGTTCGGAATGTTGGCATCGACAACGAAAATGCCGTTATTGTGCATAATTGCGCCGCTATAACCGGAAGCGGAAGCGATGAGCGACGCGCCCGCGCCGTTTTTTGTAATCGCGCCCGAACCGGAAATCAAACCGATTCCGAAACTTCCATCGCCGTCAATCGTCAATCCGGCGCTTCCGACCGAAAGAAGCGCAAGCGTTGTCGTCGAACCTTGCGCCGCGCTGAAAGTCTGCGCGCCGCTTGTCGTGATTCCGGTATTTATCTGGTGCGTCAGCCCGCCCGTAATATTCAAACCGTTTGTCAGCCGGAAAATGTTGCCGCTAATGGTATAATTTCCGCCTTCGATAGTGATTGACCGGAAGCTCGTCAGGATAAAGAAATTGTTGTTTGCCGTATATTGCGTCGCGGTTAAGGGAAAAACGAGGTCGTCATTTGCGACAGGCGCAATGTCTTTAACCCAATTTGTCGCCGTCTGCCAGTTTGTGTCCGCGCCGCCGCCGTCCCACGTCTTAACGGCTGAAAATGCCCGGGATGAGAAAATGAAAATAAACAGGACAAGTAAAAAAACGTATTTTTTCATAGCTTTAAAAATCGGATAAGCTGAAGATTCGCCTCAAAATTTATCACAAAAAGCCATCGCAAAACAATCTATTTTACGCGGCAAATACATTTTCGCGCTTTTTGACTTGATTGAGGCGTGTGATAACCTTGTTCAAAGTTCGAAATTCGAGGTTCAAAGTTCAAAGTCACCGATTCTAACTTTGAACTTTGAACCTTAAACTTAATTAAATATGACTTGGTTTAGTCGAAAAAAGCCGAAATTAGAAGAGCAGGTTTCCGAGGAAGAACGTAAAGTTAAAACCGAGGGAATCTTTGTTAAATGCCAGGAATGCGACAGCCCGCTCTATAAACGCGAGCTGAAGGAATCTTTGCAGGTTTGCACGCATTGCGGCTATCATTTCCGGCTTCCGGCGCGCGACCGTCTGGATTCTTTTTTTGACGAGGGCGAATACGAAAAGCTCGATGAGGAAGTTACGTCAGCCGACCCGCTCAAATTTGTCGATACAAAACCTTATATCGAACGAATCGAACAGGCGAAAAAAGCTTCCGGCTTGCCCGAAGCGATTGTCTCAGGCAAGGGAACGGTCGGCGGGCATTTGACCTACGCGGGCGCGATGGATATGTCTTTTATCGGCGGCTCGATGGGTTCGGCGGTCGGCGAAAAAATAACGCGTTTGATTGAAAGAGCGCTTGAAACAAACGGCGCGGTCGTCATTTTTTCGGCTTCGGGCGGCGCGAGAATGCAGGAAGGAACTTTATCTTTAATGCAGATGGCGAAAATCTCCGCCGCGCTCGCGCAGCTTCACGACGCGCGCCTGCCTTTTATCTCAGTTTTGACCGACCCGACAACCGGCGGCGTTACGGCGAGCTTTGCGATGCTCGGCGACGCGATTATCGGCGAACCGAAAGCTTTAATCGGATTTGCCGGACCGCGCGTGATTGAACAGACGATTCGCCAGAAACTTCCGAAAGGCTTTCAGCGCTCCGAGTTTCTGCTCGAACACGGGATGCTCGATATGGTCGTCCCGCGCGGCGAAATGCGCGACACAATTATTCGCCTGCTCGATTTTATGATGAACAAGGAAATTGCAAATGTTTAAGGAAGCGTTAATTGAAATATTCGAAAGAGATTTAAATAAGCTGAAAGACGAGATAAATCTTTATTCGGACGAAAACAAGCTCTGGGTCGTCAAAGAAGAAATCAGCAATTCGGCAGGGAATTTGTGCCAGCATCTGCTCGGCAATCTCAATCATTTTATCGGCGCTTTGCTTGGAAATTCCGGTTACGAGCGCGACAGAGACAGCGAATTCAGCTCGAAAAATGCGACTCGCGCGGAATTGACGGCAAATATCGAAAAAACGCTCGATGTCGTAAAAAACAGCTTGAATCAATTATCAAACGAAGATTTCGAGAAAGATTTTCCCGTCGCAAAGCACGAAAAAATCGTCAGAACCGATTTCATGCTGCTTCATCTTCTGACACATTTCAATTACCATCTCGGACAGATTAATTATCACAGGCGTTTAATCTCATAGGTAAAATCTCGTTTAAAATATCGTATTAGAAAGAGTCGCAAAAATCACAGGCTTATCACTCATAAATTATCCCGCTCGCGTTTGTCCTTGAGAATCGGTTAAGTTAATATGGATTTCAAAACTTTTGCGGTAGAACAATTTGACAAAATAGCGCAGGAAAAAGGCTATAACTTTGATATCGAAAGCTCGACCGGCTTTTGCGGGCGGTTTCAAGTCGATGGATTCAATCATTTGATTATCGGGGCAGATTTGGGGCTTAATAGTTCTTCCAGTCAACGAGTATCCAATGATAAATTTTTTACTAATTTTTTTCTGCGAAAAGATAATATCAACGTTATAGAAAGCCTTTGCGTAGTAGAAATTTCAGAAATAGATTTAACTGACATTAACTATCCGGTTATAGTTAAACCAAATCTTGGCTTGGGCGGAAACGGTGTTTTACTGGTATATAATTCTGAAGATTTACTTCATGGCTTTTCAATCGCTAAAAATTTCTCCAATACGATTTTAATTCAGGAATATATTGAAAAGCCCGAGTTCAGAATAGTTATTTTTAATGAAAGAGTTTATGTTTGCTATCATAGAAATCACTTTGTCATTACGGGAGACGGTTTAAGCTCAATTAAATTATTGATTGAGGCGCGAAACGAGACGGTGAAAAAGCGACATCAAGTATCTTTATCTGATGAAAAGCTCTCTTTTAAATTAAAACAGCTCGGTTTAACCTTAGAATATGTACCTCAAAAGAACGAAAATTTAAAGCTTTTTGATGCCGCTAACTTAAAAATGGGCGGAACGTGGGCGGATGTAACAGGTAAATGTCACAAAAAATATTTTGAACTAGCCGACCGGTGCGCAAAGTCGCTCGGTTTAACAATCGCCGGCATAGACCTTTTTGCCGACAGTATCGAAATATTTGACGAAGACTATAAAATTATCGAAGTGAATTCTAACCCCGGCTTTGAGTATTTTCGCAGTGAAGAGAAAATACTTGCAAAACTTTTTTCTGATATTGAAGAGTATGTTCAGAAATTACATTCAAAAAAAATATCGATTGGCTAAAGCTTTGTCGCAGATTTCACGAAAAATGTACAGCCTGTCAATTTTGGTCTTCCTGTATTTGTAAAAATAAGGCAAAAGATAAAGCTCGTTCAGTTCTGCATCAATGAATTTCGATGAATCCATTTTATATCTTCATTCTCTCGGACACGAAATTCTGACTATGGATTTTAGTCTTGAGCCGACACGTAAACTTCTCGAAGCGCTTAAAAACCCGCATAAAAATTTTCCGAAAATACAAATTGCCGGTACTAACGGGAAAGGCTCGGTTTGTGCGTTTCTCGACGCAATTTGCTGTTCCGCACATATTAAAACAGGCGTATACACTTCGCCGCATCTGGTTTCAATAACGGAAAGGGTAAAAATCAGCGGTAAAGAAGTCAGCGAAAAAGATTTTGCGCGGCATACGTCGCTTGTGCGGAAAATTTGCGAAGACCTTGTAGCAAAAAAGGAGCTTAAAAAACTTCCGACCTTTTTTGAACATATCACCGCAATCACGCTTTCCGTCTTTGCCGAAGCCGAAGTAAAACTCGCGGTTTTAGAGACGGGTTTGGGCGGGCGTTTTGATTCCGTTACCGCGGCAAATGCTGAAATCGTTGGGATTACGCCGATAAATTATGACCATCAATCTTTTCTCGGAAATACTCTCGCCGAGATTGCCGTCGAAAAAGCTATGATTATTCGCGCTGACACAAAGGTTGTGGCGGCAGAGCAGCCAAAGGAAGCGGAAAGAGTCATTTTACAAAGATGCGCGGGTTTTGGCATTACGCCGAATTTAGCGGATTTTCCGGCTGAAATCGTCGGGGAAACAGACGGAAAAAGTATCGTTGATTTTAAGACCGCAAAAACCGAATATAGACGAATTCTTCTGAATCTTCGCGGCAGACATCAAATCGAAAACGCCAAAGTTGCAATACTTATTGCCGAAATTTTGCAGGAAAATTTTAAAATCACAACCGAAAATATTATTGACGGCTTGCAGTCGGCGACGCACAAAGGCAGGCTCGAATTTTATAAAAATATTTTGTTTGACGGAGCGCATAACGCTTCGGGCGCAAAGGCGTTAAAGGATTTTCTCGATAAATTTACTAAAAAGCCGATTACAATGATTTTCAGCGCGATGATAGACAAGGATTTATCGGAAATCGCCAAAAATCTTTTTCCGAAAGCCGGAAAATTTATTTTTACGACGCCCGACAATCCGCGTGCGATGCCTTCCGAAGATTTAGCGGAATTTCTGCCCGAAAATTTTCCGCGAGAAAATGTTTTTATTGCCCCAACTGTTGCTGAAGCTTTGAAAATTGTGAAGGAAATTTCTTCAGACGAAGATTTAATTTGCGTTACGGGCTCGCTGTATCTGATTGGCGAAGTGCAGAAAATATTGGATGAAACTAGTCCCAATTTTTGATTGACTGAACGACGATTGCCTTAACCGTAACTAATTCGACATCGAAAATTAAATCTTCGTAGCGCGGATTTGCCGAGCGCAGAACTATTTTATCTTCAAAGCGAAAAAAGAATTTTACGACCAAGCCGAGACACGGAAGCTGTGCGATGACGAGCTTGCCGTTTTTGATTTCGTGTTTTTCGATATGCGTCTGGCAGACGAGGCTGTCGCCGTCGTTTATTCCCAAATCGGTGAGCGAATCGCCGCAGACCGAAACCGTTACCAAGCCTTCGGCGCGCTGGCTTGCCGGAAGCGAAACGGCGCGCTTGCCGCGAGGAATGAAATCGATTATTCTGCCCGCGCCGACTTGCCCGTAATCTATTAAAGAAACACGTTTTACACGCCGCCAGTCTTTAACAATCACGCCGCTTTTTCCTCCTTCGATTCAAATGCGTTCTGCTCTTTAATATTCGACTGCATCGCCAGAACAATGCCCTGAATTTTTTCGTGAATTTCCGCTCCCGAGGAAATTTCTTCCCTGACAATCTCGCGGATTTTTTCGCCGAGAATTTTATCAAAACTCAAAGTCCCGGTTTCAACCGCCGCTTTTTGATTTTCGCCGGTTAAAATCCAATCGATTGATGTGTTTGCCATTTTGGCGATTTTAATTAAAACGCTTGTCGGGAAATCGCGCCGCTTTGTTGACCAGTTATGCAGGGACGAATAGTTCTCGCCAATCGCTTGCGCCACTTCTTTTAAGTCTTTTGCATTAAATGCCTCGACTATTCGAAATCCGATAGAATTTTCTTCTCTAATCGCCATATTGAAAATTACATTTGACAAAATCGCCAAAATGACTAATATTGAATATAGCAAACAATTTGCTTTTTGAAAACAAAAAAACGCAGCCGGGGAAAAATAGAAAATCAAGCTAATGTCCAAAAGCTCGATGCTCTTATTTCTAAACGCGAAATGTTTATAAGCTCGATTTTTGATTTGAAAAGAGCGAATTGTTTGCTTCAACAAATGGGCGAAGTTAATTTTTATTAGCTTCAAAAGGATTTTAACACATAACACAGACTCTTACAGTTAATCTTGTAGGCGTCCCACGGAGGTAAAATGAGATTAAAATTTATAATGATTTTTGTCGCGCTTTTATTCGTTTGCGGAAATGCCGGAACGGCTCGCGCGACCGACCCGGACTGCAATAGTTCCGGGCAGATTCACGAAATTTATTATATGAGCTGTTTCGCCAGAAATTCGGGCGAGACGGACGACACGGGCAGAATTAACCGGGCGCTAGGTTCGGGAAACAGGAAATTGGTTTTTAACGAAGGCGATTATTACGTTTCGAGCACGATAAGTCTGCCGGGAAACTTAATTCTCGAAGGCACGAGCACGGGAACTTCTTCGCGCGTAAATCTGACGGCTTCAAGCACCGCGCTCTTTAAAATCGGTCCCGGAGTCAACGGCGTAACTATTCGAGACATAAACTTAACGGCAGGCTCTCAAACAGGCACGATTGCGATTTTAGGCGAAGGCGGTTCAACTAATAACTGTAATTCGGGCGACACGGGAAATTGCAGCAGCCTGCATCACGAATTCAAGAATATTGCGTTCAGCGGTTTCGCCGTCGGAATAAAGGCGAACGCTTTGAATACAGGCTCAAATGCAGGTTTATGGCAATTTGATAACGTAAAGCTCGACCACAGCTCGTTTGAAAACTGTCTGACCGGCGTTTACATCAATTCCTATAATTCGGGCTGGCAAATCAGCAGCATCGAGTTCTTCTCGCCGGCAAACGCTTACGGAATCTACATTCAAAGAGGCGCGTACATCACAATCGATTCCCTGATTGGAAACGGAACATTTTCAGGCACGACGCCGCAATCCGAAGCATTGATTTTTATGCTGGAACACGGAACAACGACCATTCGCAACGTCATTTCCGAAGGCTTCGAATATGATTTGAAAGTTGAAGGAATCAGTTTAACGGCTCCGATTTTTCTGTTGAACAGCGTTCTTCAAGACAAAGTCGATATTGAAGGCGCAACGGTCGTTTCGACCGCCAACCAATTTGGAGTGGAATACTCAGGCGTAGCCCATACGCCGATGCCTGCGGCAAGCGAAGGCGCGCAGATTACGTCAATCGGCGACAAATTCTGTACGGAAGGCTTTTCATTCTGTGATTCGACGGACGCAAAATGGGACATCGACACTGAAAGCGGCGCTGTTTTGCTTTTCAGCACGGCACAAAAGAGAAACACGACGAGCGTTCCTTCATATTTGAGCAGCTTCATGAATATCGAAAGTAATTTAGAGGCTGAATCGACCAGTACGCCGCTGCTTTCGATTATTGCGCCTTCATGGGACAGAGATTTACTTCGGCTCGGACAGGCGAATTACTATTACACGCTTTCGAGAAACGTAAATAACGGCTGGATGAGATTTCGCGGAAATCAGTCCGCGCCGTATAAAGGCTACGATTTTGACGGTCCGGTCAAACTGCCTTCTTATACAGCTTCGACGCTCCCGACGGTTCTCGAAGTTGGTTCTCTGGCATATTGCTCAAACTGTCAGGCGGGAACTTCTCCCTGCGCGACTGGTTCGGGCGGTGGCGCTTTGGCTCTCTCAGTCGGCTCAAGCTGGGTTTGCAAATAAATCCGGCTCAGGCTGAATAAAAACTCTCACGCTGCGATTTCCCACACCGCAAAACGGGCGACTGATTTTAATTCGGTCGCTCGCTTTCTTTTTGTTCTGTTTTAGATTTTAATATTTAGAAACGAATAGATTTTTTTTAGTAAATTTATGCACAAATTAGTTTTAATCAGACATGGCGAAAGCGAATGGAACAAGGAAAATCGTTTTACGGGCTGGAAGGACGTTGACCTTTCGGAAAAAGGGAAAGCGGAAGCGCGCGAAGCCGGAAAGTTGCTGAAAGCGGAAGGCTTTACATTTGACGAGGCTTACACGTCGGTTTTAAAACGAGCAATCCGCACGCTCTGGATTGTTCTTGACGAGATGGATTTGATGTGGATTCCCGAAACGAAATCGTGGCTTTTGAATGAACGTCATTACGGCGCTCTGCAAGGCTTGAACAAAGCCGAAACCGCCGCCGAATATGGTGAAGAGAAGGTTTTAATCTGGCGCAGAAGCTTTGATATTCCGCCCGACGCGCTCGAAGAAACGGACGAGCGATGGCTCGGCAAAGACCCGCGTTACTGTGCGATTGAAAAAGGAAAGTTTCCCAAAACCGAATGTCTAAAAGATACGGTCGAGCGTGTTTTGCCTTATTATCAAACGGAAATCGCGCCGAAAATAAAAGCCGGAAAACGTATTATTATTGCCGCGCACGGCAATTCTCTGCGCGCGCTGGTTAAATATCTCGATAATATTTCCGACGAAGAAATCGTCCATCGAAACATCCCGACCGGAATTCCCCTCGTTTACGAGCTTGATGAAGATTTAAAGCCGACAAAAAGCTTCTATCTCGGCGACGCCGAAGCGGTTCTAGCCGCGCAGCTTGCGGTTGCCAATCAAGGCAAAGCGAAATAAGACGTAAAGTAAAAAGTAAAAAGTAAAAGGTAAAAGAAGAAAAACTCTTCCTTACTTTTTACTTTTTACTTTTTACTTTTTACTTTTATATGTTTTTCCGAAAAGCCTTCTTTTTCCTTTTAATTCTCGCCTGCCTGACGCCTTATGTTTCGCCGCCGGTCGCGCTTGCGCTCGGCTTGGCTCTGGCTTTTACGGTCGGCAACCCGTTTCAGGGAAAAATCGGCAAACCGACCAGAATTCTGCTGCAACTTTCAATCGTCCTGCTCGGTTTCGGAATGGATTTGAGTAAAGTTATCGCCGCCGGACGAAGCGGAATTTTGTTTACGATTGCGACGATTTTCGGAACGCTCGCTTTAGGCTATTTCATCGGGAAAATTCTCAAAGTCAAAGATAAAACATCGAGTTTGATTTCGTCGGGAACGGCGATTTGCGGCGGCAGCGCGATTGCGGCGGTCGCGCCCGCGATTCGCGCCGACTCGGAAGAAATTTCCGTTTCGCTGGCGACAATTTTTATACTCAATTCAGTCGCGCTTTTCATTTTTCCGGCAATCGGACACTGGCTGAATCTTTCGCCGAACCAGTTTGGCGTCTGGTCGGCAATCGCCATTCACGACACAAGCTCGGTGGTCGGCGCGGCGGCAAGATTCGGAGGCGAAGCATTGCAGATTGCGACGACTCTAAAGCTTGCGCGCGCGCTCTGGATTATTCCCGTTACACTTTTTTTTGCGTTCGTCTATCGCTCGAATGATTCGGAAAAGCGGACGAAAATCGCCGTTCCGTGGTTTATTTTTTTGTTTTTGCTGGCAACGATTTTAAGAACTTACGCGCCTGTTACAATACCGCCAAGCATTTTCGATTCATTAGTCAACGCCGCAAAAACCGGCTTGACCGTTACGCTTTTCCTAATCGGCGCGAGCCTTTCGCGCTCGGCGCTGAAAACTGTCGGCGTCAGACCTCTCATTCAGGGAATTCTGCTCTGGATTGTAATTTCGATTGTGGCACTAGTCGCGGTTTTGGAGATGCTGTAAAGTCCCAAGTCTCAAGTCAAACGAGGTTTCGACTTGAGACTTGAGACTTAGGACTTGGGACTCTTTTATGGTTTCAGCACGACTTTGCGCCATGTATTTTTATCGTTGTTAAATTTATCGTAAGCGTCGGGCGCTTCGTCCAAATTTAAGCGATGCGAGATGACAAAACGCGGGTCGATTTTGCCTTCCTGAATGGCGGAAAGAAGCGGCGGCATATATTTGTGCATGTGCGTCTGTCCCATTTTGAAGGTCAAGCCTTTGCCGAAAGCCGCGCCGAAATTGAATTTGTCGAGAAATCCGCCATAAACGCCGGGAACCGAAACCGTTCCGCCTTTGCGGCAGCAGAAAATCGCCTGCCGGAGCGCGTGCGGTCGGTCGGTGGCGAGATAAACGGCGGCTTTCACACGGTCTAAAATCGCGTCGGGCGAAGTTCCGTGAGCTTCCAGACCGACGGCGTCGATGCACGAATCAGGACCGCGCCCGCCGGTCGAATCTCTCAGCTTTTCGTAAACTTCCTCTTCGTCAAAGTTAATCGGAATCACGTTTTCGTTTTGCTCGACGGCAAAATCGAGCCGCGCTTTGATGTGGTCGATGATAAAAACCTTTTCAGCGCCGAGCATCAGCGCCGATTTTATCGCAAACTGCCCGACCGGACCCGCGCCCCAGACGGCGACCGAATCGCCCGGCTGAATATTACAGTTTTCCGCCGCCATATATCCGGTCGGGAAAATGTCGGACAAAAATAAGACCTGTTCGTCTTCCAAACCGTCGGGAATTTTGAGCGGTCCGACATCGGCAAACGGAACGCGCACGTATTCGGCTTGCCCGCCCGCGAAACCGCCGTACATGTGTGAATAGCCGAAAAGCGCCGAGCCTGAATATCCTTCGAGCGTTTCCAGCATTTCCGGCTTCGGATTAGAGTTATCGCAAAGCGACCACAAATCGCGCTCGCAGAAAAAACACGCGCCGCAGGAAATCGTGAACGGAACGACCACGCGGTCGCCTTTTTTCAAATTTGTAACGCCCGCGCCCGTTTCGACGACTTCGCCCATAAATTCGTGTCCGAGAATGTCACCTTCTTCCATCGTCGGGATATAACCGTTGTATAAGTGCAAATCAGAGCCGCAAATAGCGGTCGTCGTAATTTTTATAATCGCGTCGCGCGAATTGAGAATCGTCGGGTCGGGAACGTTTTCTACGCGCACGTCGTGTTTTCCAAACCAGCAAATTGCTTTCATTAGTGTTGTCCTCCTGTAAAGTTTTAAAGAGATGTCAGATGCTAGATGTCAGATGTTAGTGAAGAGAAAGAATGCTTCCTGACTAACATCTGACATCCGGCATCTGACATCTGTGTTACGCCGAAACCGTCTGCGCCTGCTCGTCGCGTCCCGACGGCTGACCTTCGGTATTGATAATCAAGCCTGCTTCCATCAGGCGTTTGAAGCGGCGCAAATCTTCTTCGATTTGTTGTCCCGGTTCTTCGCCGAAGATTTTGGCGGCGAGCGCGCCGACGCGTCCGCCGGGCGCTGCGTAATTAATCGTTACTTTTACTTCCGTTCCTCTATCGGCGGTCGGAAGAAACTCGACTTTGCCCGAATTCGGAACACCCGCGCCTTCGAGCGAGCGCCACTGGATTCTTTCGTTTAACGCTTCGTCCGTGATTTCCGCGTTCCAGCCGACCGTGTAGCCGAGCGGCGCTTTCGCCGTCCAGTAAGAACGCGTTTCGTCGATTTTTACGACCGATTCGAGATGATTCATAAACTGCGGCAGATTTTCAAAGCTGCGCCAGAAATTATAAAGCTCCGAAGGCGATGAATTTATCGTTACGGATTTGACGATTTCGAGATTGCCCGAGAGCCAGTGCTGCAAATTGAGCGAAGCGTCGCGCGTATCGATTTCGAAAGCGTCGTAAACGTGGCAATGCCCGGTTGCGCCGCGCAGAGCCAGAATTCCGCCGATTAGCGAGAGCGCGATACCCGTCATATCGCGCCGGACTAAGCCGTAAGTCAGAAGCGCGCCGCCCGCTGTAACCGAAACGATTCGTTCGGTCGAGTTAAGATTTGTGTTCGTGTTCGTTAAAATTTCGGTAAATGATTTTCTTTCAAGATTGCTTTCCATAAAAACTCCTTTTTTTGAAAATTATGCTGAATGTTCGCCCGGTTTCAGCTCGTTGTTTCGATACGAAGCCTTGTCCAGAAGCGACGTTACAAACGACGGCGAAGCAAACGAAGCGCTTTCGAGTCCGGTCGCATAGCCTTTGCCGATGCCGCCTTTCGAAGGCAGAAGCCGCGCCGTCAGGGATAAAACATCCGCCGCGAGCTCGGGAAATAAATTGTTCATTTTCGCCGCGATTTGCGCCTGAACGGAAATAATCGCTTCCGCGTCGCCGCGTCTCGATGCGTCGATAATCGAGCGCGCCGCGCTTTCCGCGCTGATTGACGTTACGGGCAGCGCGTTGCTGATGCTGAACAGCGCGAATTCCTTTTCGTTCTGACCTTTGAAATAAGCGTTGACGTGGCTGCCCGTTCGCATCAAGCCGGGACAGACGGTTGTTACAAAAATATTTTCTTTGGCAAGCTCGACGCGCATCGCGCCCGACAGCCCGACGAGCGCGAATTTGCTCGCGCAATACGGCGCGAGATGCGGAACGGCGATTTTTCCGCCGATTGATGAAATGTTGATAATTCTGCCTTCGCCCCGAAGACGCATTTCCGGCAAAACCGCCTGCATCACGTAAAAAGGCGCCCAGAAATGAATCGCCATCGCGTCTTCAAAATCCTTCTGCGTCTGCTCTTCAAGCGGTCCGACCTGAATTACTCCGGCGTTATTAACGAGAACATCGATTCGCCCGAAACGAGTTTTAACGTCTTCGATTAACTCTTCAACTTCAACCTGATTTCGCACGTCGCAAATCGCGTCGAAGACTTCCGCGCCGCGATTTTCCAAATCCTCACGCGCCGCCGCTAATTCTTCGCCGTCGCGCGCGCAGATCGCGATGCGCGCGCCTTCAGCGGCAAACTCTCTCGCCAGAACCAATCCAAGCCCGCGCGAGCCGCCGGTTATAAGGACTACTTTATTCTCAAAATCATACTTCGGTCGCTTTTTCAGCATCGTCGCCGCAGCCGTTAACGCGCCGACGCCGATTAATCCGCCGATCAGCCAGTTATTCTTTTTTTCCAACACTATAAGCCAACTCCTTTTGTATTAAAACCAAACATAAATTTAATTATTGAAATGAGTTGGCAAAACCTGTGCCGTTAAAAAGTCGAAAGTCCCGGGTCGCAGGTCTCAGGTCGAGAGAACGATTGACTTGAGACTTTCGACTTGAAAAAAATTGTAAAGAATTAGCGGAAAATGTTAGCCTAAACAAAATGGAAAACGAAAAATCATCACCGAATATAAAAGTTCCGCGCGAAATCAAAGGCGTTCTGGAGCCGAAAATCGTCCGCATCATTTCGTTTGTAGTCATTACAT
>JBARIW010000078.1:0-118287 GCA_049799955.1 Pyrinomonadaceae bacterium | reverse complement strand
GCCTGAAAGCGGGCGATGAAGTTGTTACAAACGGCGGCATTATCGGCAAAATCAAGGAAGTCAGAGAAAACAGTTTTATTATACAGAGCGCTGAAAAATCGTTTCTCGAAGTCGGCAAAAGCGCCGTTATCGGAAAAAAAGCTGAAGAAGTTAAAAAGTGACGGGTAACGGGCGATAAATGAGTTTATCGCTTTTTCTTGTCCCTCAAAAGAAAATGAAAAATAGTAGTTTATGGATTAGAACAGTGATTATCATTGCGATAACGCTGGTTGGCATCTATCTTGTTTTCGGACCTCGCGGTTCGGTCGCGGCAAAAGATTTTACCTGGCAGGGAATCAAGGATAATCTTTCAAAGAACATCAATCTCGGATTGGATTTGAGAGGCGGCTCGCATCTTGTTATGCGCGTCAAGACGGAAGATTATTTAAAATCCCTGACCGACAACAACGCTCAAGCCGCGCTGACCGCCGCTAAAGATGCCAGAGACGAAAATAATAAACCGTATGCCGTCGGCGAAGTGTCGGACGTTGCGGAAAACGGTCGATATGAAGTTACGCTGAACGTCAGCGATGCTTCACAGATGGATGCCGTCGTCGAAGCGGTGAAGAAAAAGGTTGATTTTGCCAACTGGACGGAAAGCAGAAGCGCCGGCGCGATTAACTGGTCTTTGCCCGGACAGATTCAAACCCGTTTGAAAACTCAGGCGGTTGACCAGGCGTTAAAGATTATCGACAGCCGCATCAACGCCTACGGCGTAAAAGAACCGACGCTGGCAAAACACGGCTCGGAATCTTCGGGACAAATCCTTTTGCAGATGCCGGGCGTCGATGACCCGGAACGCGTTAAAAAACTTATCGGCTCGGAATCTAATCTGGCGCTGATGAAAGTCGTCGGTCCCGCAAATCCCGCGCCTGTACAGACTTATCCGACTAAAGAAGCCGCGATGCAGACAATCGGCGGACAGGAAACGGCAACGCGAAAAATTTACCCGTATGCCGACCGCGACGATTCGGCAACTCCGAATCAGCAAAATCCGGCGGAAAAACCGAAACAATTTGTCGTCGTCGAATATCCGCCCGTTGTTGACGGAAGCGAATTGCGCGACGCTTCGGCATATTCGCAGACGGGCAGCGATAGGGATTTTAAAATCACTTTTTCGCTCAAACCGGCAGGCGCGCAGAAATTCGGCGAATGGACAAAAGCCAATATCAATAATTATATGGCGGTCGTTTTAAACAACGAGGTCAAATCAGCCGCATTCATCAAATCGGCAATCTCCGATTCGGGCGAAATTTCCGGTAATTTCACGAAAGCTTCAGCCGACGATTTAGCTTTGACGCTGAAATCGGGCGCTTTGCCCGCGAAGCTTGAGTATCAGGAAGAACGAACGGTCGGTCCGAGTCTCGGCGCGGATTCGATTCGCGCGGGCGTTACGGCTTCGGTCGGCGGTCTGGGATTTGTAGTTCTCTTTATGCTCCTCTATTATCGCGGAGCCGGCGTCAATGCGGTTATCGCTTTGATTCTGAATTCACTCCTGACGATGGCGGCGCTGATTGTCTTTGATTCGACGCTGACTCTGCCCGGCATCGCGGGCATGATTCTGGGCGTCGGTATGGCGGTTGACTCGAACGTTTTGATTTTCGAGCGTATGCGCGAGGAACTCGGCGCAGGAAAAAATGTCGCCAAAGCTATCGAACAGGGATTTGACCGCGCGTTTATTACGATTATCGACACGCATATCACAACCATTATTTCGTCGGTAATTCTATATATGTACGGTTCGGGACCGATTCGCGGCTTTGCCGTAACGTTGATTCTCTCGCTTTTAATCAATTTATTCTCGGCAGTTTTCGTATCGCGCACGATTTTTATGTGGTTGCTTGTTCGCAATCCGAATATGAAGAAATTAAGTATTTAATAAAGTTCAAAGTTCAAGGTTCAAAGCTCAAGGTAGCATTACCAACTTTGAACCTTGAACTTTGAACACTGAACTATCAAAAGCAATGTTTGAAATTTTTAAGAATATAAACGTGGATTGGATGGGCATTCGCAAGCCTTTGATTGCGCTTTCCATTGTAATCCTTTTAGCCGGTTTGATTTCCTCCATCGGGCGACAGCTTACGCCCGGCGGAACTGACGCTTTTAACCTGGGCGTAGATTTTCAGGGCGGAACGGTCATCACCGCGAAATTTAAGCAAAAGCCTAATGAAGACGATATTCGCGGAGCTTTGCAAACTGCCGGTGTTTCGGACGCGGTTATTCAGGCTTCAACCGATAAGGTGGATGAAGTCCTGATTAAAGTTCCGCTTTTTGAAGGCGTTGAAGATAAACAGGCTCAGCCGGATACGGACACTCAGCCGGCGGCAAATACAAACACGCAGGCGAACACAAACACGCAAAACCCAAATGAGATTTTAAGCCAGACAAATCAAAACACGCAGGTAAATAAAGGACGTGAATTGGTAAAAAGAGCGCTCGATACGTTCGGAAAAGAAGCCGAAGCGACTTTGAATCTACAGGACGACCCGAACGCCGCTTATAAAATCGTCGGAACTGATTCGGTCGGACCTGTCGCCGGTAAAGAGCTTCGCAACCGCGCGATTATCGGAACGCTGCTCGGTCTGGTCGGAATTTTGCTTTTTATCGCTTTTCGATACGACTGGACATACGCCGCCGGCGCGGTTATCGCGGTTTTTCATGACGTTTTGATTACGCTCGCGTTTTTCTCGGTTTTCCAGTGGGAAATCAGTCTGACGGTGCTTGCCGCGCTTCTCACGCTGGTCGGTTTCTCGGTAAACGATTCAATCGTCATTTTCGACCGTATCCGCGAAAATCTGACGCTGCATCGCGGCGAATCGCTCTATAAACTGACGAACGATTCGATAAACCAGACCATGTCGCGCACGATTGTTACCAACGGCTTGGTTTTCCTGACCGTTCTGGCGCTGGTTATCTTCGGCGGCGAAGTTCTGCGCGGATTTTCGCTCGCGCTTTTTGTCGGCTCGATTACGGGAACATATTCGACTATCGCGATTGCCAGCCCGATTGCCATCTGGTGGCAGGGCAAGCTCGGCGAAGCGAAAATGAAGCTGCCGGAAACGGCGCAGCAGGAAAAGCTGGCTTCGGCTTCGCGCCGCTCCGTCGCACGCCGAACAGCAGCTCGATAAATTGAAGGAATTTGAGAATGAATGGCGCGGCGTAAGCTTTTTGAAAATTTGTGTCAGAGACGTATGAATTTCAAACTAAATTTTGTAAATTCATATAAAATAAAGTAATTATTTCTTGACTTTTGGGGTGTGAAACTTTAGACTTCAATACGTTGCTGGTCAATTAAATAGTTTGTATCTGCTTTTTGTTCGTTTGTTGGAACACAGCGGCGGAGGCGGCGGAACTTTTGCATAAAAGACCGGCAAAATTTCGTTTTATCCCGCATTTTTGTTAAGCAGTTCAAACGTCAAAAAGTTGAGAGAAATTAAGTTAGAATCGTCAGAAAATTAGTGCGATGACAACTTGAGGTTTAATAAATAACATCTAAGGTAATAATAAGGTTTCGAAACTCTTGACCCGGATGGCACCGAACGAGGGAGGAAAATAAAATGTTAGATCAATTAGTTGAATCGAGAGATCACGGAAGAGAAAGCACAAGGAAAGCCGGCATTCTAGCCGTGATTATGTTTATTATGGTCGGAGCCGTTCTCGGCGGCATACTTTGGGATTTGGGTAAATTATTTAAAAATTATCTTGCGGAAGGAATGGGCGGCGATTTGGAGCTTACCGCCCTGGTCGCGCCGGTTCCGGTTGCTGCGGAAGAACCGCCGCCGCCTGAAATTAAACCGGAAAAAACTAAGGTCGAGCAGAATGTAGATACCCGTAAGGTGCTTATTCAGAACATTATGGAATCTCCGAAGGAAGTTCCTAAGATTAGTAACGAAAAACCGCCTATTCCGCCGCGCCGTCTTAATGTCGAAACCATTCAGAGCGATTCGAACTCGGATACGAACAGACCGAAAGAAGATTCCACTGAAAGGACGATTGTAAAAACCGAAGGCATCGGCGAAACAAACAATACTAAACCGCCCGTCGAGGACACCGATGAGCCGAAACTGGTTGAGAAAGCGACACCGACACCGAAACCCGTTCCTAAAACAGTTTCGGGCGGCGTAGTCAACAGTAAGGCGACAAATCTGGTTAAACCGGCGTATCCGCAGGCGGCAAGAGCTGTCAGAGCAAGCGGCGCGGTTAACGTTCAGGTAACGATTAGCGAAAACGGCAGCGTTATTTCGGCAAGCGCGGTCAGCGGACACCCGCTTCTTCGCCAGGCGGCGGAGCAAGCGGCGCGCTCATCGAAATTCAGCCCGACGTTGCTGTCCGGGCAGGCTGTAAAAGTAACGGGCGTAATTGTTTATAATTTCGTTCCGTAAAGAGAACGACAAATGACCGTGAGAAGTCTGATTGACATCTCACGGTCAAAATTTTAATCTGCAATCATAATATTTTTTGATTTCTTTGGAGGAAAAATCATGACTTTTTTAGTAAGCTTTTTAGGCTTTTTCTTAATGTTTGCCGAGGGCGGCGCAAAAACATCGATGTTCAGCCCGTATGAAATTTGGAGAAGTTTGACGTGGGCGGGCGTCGGCGTTATCACCGTTCTTCTGCTGCAATCGGTTTATATGATTGCCGTCGGCATCGAACGCTATTTGACTTACAGCAAAGCCAAAACGCAGTCACGCCAATATGCGCCGAAAGTAGCGCAGGCATTGAAGAACAGCAATATTGAGGAAGCCATCAATATTGGCGACCGGCACAAAGATTCGCACCTTGCGATGGTTGTCTCGTCAGGTTTGAAGGAATTTGCCGCGCATCAGGGCAACACGGATATTTCGGCTGACGAAATGGAAGCTTCGAAACGCGCTCTGGAAAGAGCTATCGCGGTAAAAACGGCGGAACTCAAGCGCGGTCTTGCGGGACTCGCAACGGTCGGCTCGACGGCTCCGTTCGTCGGACTGTTCGGAACGGTCGTCGGTATTATCGGCGCGTTCCAGGCTTTGAAAGAAAACGAAGGCGCGGCGGGTATCGGTACGGTCGGCGGCGCGATTGCGGAAGCTTTGATTGCAACGGCGTTCGGCATTTTGGTGGCGGTTCCGGCGGTTTGGATTTTTAACTGGTTTACAAATAAAGTTACGAGCTTCGGCGTCGAAATGGAAAATTCCGCTTCGGAATTGGTGGATTATTTCATCAAACAGCGCTCAAAGCGTCTGAACGGATAATCTGAAAACCTTAAGAATTACCAGTAAGGAGAATTTGCTATGTCAATGAAAATCGGTGGAACCGATGAGTATAACTCGGAGATTAACGTAACTCCGATGGTCGATGTAATGCTCGTTTTGCTCATCATCTTCATGATTGTTACGCCGCTGCTTCAACAAGGCGTTTCGGTCGACCTTCCGCGCGACTTAAACAGCCCGGATGAAGATGAAGAAATAACGAAAGATACATCGGTAGTTATCGCAATTCCCGACAACAGCAATTTTTATATCGGCAAAGACCCGTTTCCTTTGGAAGAGCTCGGGAAGAAAATCAAGGACAAGATGAAAGATAGAACTCCCGATAAAAAGATTGTCTATATCAAGAGCGGCGTCGAGGTAAATTACGGAACCGTCGTCAAGGCTATCGATACGATTCGTAAGCAGGATGTGGACAAGATTGGATTAGTCGCCGATAAGAAAAAGGTTGTAAAACAGTAACCGGGATATAGTTTTTATCACAGGGAGTAAAAGTTATGGGAATGTCAGGAGGTGGCTCCGGAGGAGCAGTACCGAGTATTAATGTAACCCCGTTGATTGACGTTTTGCTGGTGCTTTTAATTATTTTTATGATTATCGCGCCCTCGAAGCCGAGTCGTTTCAAGGCGCAGGTTCCGGCTGAACCGAAACCCGAAGATCAATCGGTAGCCAAGCCCAATCCTTTGACGCTGGTTGTCGCCGTCGGTAAGGACGGCAAGGTAACGTTAAATAATGAAGATGCCGGAGATGTGCAGGATTCGAGTCTTTTAACCAATAAGCTTTCTCAAATCTTTAAGGACAGAGAAAATAACGGCGTTTTGCGCGAAAATACTAACGAGGTCGAAAAGACCGTCTTTATGAAAGCGCCCAAATCTGTCGCATACGGCAATATGGTTAGAGTAATCGATGCGGTCAAGACGGCTGGCGCAGAGCCAATCGGATTGCAGATTGATGATTTACAAGAATAAATTCAGCTTAAATAAATAACGGAAATTAAAAGGTAACGCTTTGATTTCCGTTATTTTAAGTGATAAATGGAGTCGAAAAAATGAGAATCTCTCGTGCAGGGATATTAATCTTAATTTCAATATCAGTTTTAATTGGAACTAATTGCGCGTATTATAACCGCATTATCGCCAGAAAAAATCTGGTTGACGGGGCAAAAGCTTACAAAGACAAAAAATTTAAAGATGCCGAAATGCTTTTTCGTGACGCCGTTGGTCGTGACCCTCAGGGTCAAACCGACGAAGGGAAAACCGCACAACTTTTCTTAGCCCGCACAATCCATTCACAATATGTCGGCAACCGGAGTCCGTCACTTGCGGAAAGCGATGTTAAAGATTTAAGAAGCTTGTCCTCGAAACTTACGGCTAAATCAGACGCGGTTTCGCAGTTTCTGGGCGGTCAGTTGACGCCGGAAACTCAGCAGTTAGCAACACAGTTTG
Source organism: Pyrinomonadaceae bacterium (assembly GCA_049799955.1). Lineage (GTDB taxonomy): Bacteria > Acidobacteriota > Blastocatellia > Pyrinomonadales > Pyrinomonadaceae > JBGTFE01. The sequence goes on along the minus strand of JBARIW010000078.1, from coordinate 111,560 downwards.
CTTCAAATGACCAAAAGCGGAAGGAATATCTGACTGCTCTAACGAATGATCTCAATAAAGTAATCAACGGACCGTCAATTTATGACGCAGGTAGATTCAGTCAGGCAAAATTATCCGATTTTACCAAGAAATATATAGCGGATAATCCGAATCCGACCGGCGATGCCGCTGCTCGTCTGAATCGCTTGTTGATTGAAGAATCATATCCTGACGAGCTGGAGAAAAAGCCGAAAGCGGAAGACGCGATTGATGCATATAAAAAAGTTTTGGCTGAAAAAGTTGACGATAACAGCTCATTCAAAGCCGTTGCCAATCTTTACGAAACTCTCGGCAAACAGGATGAATGGGAAAAATGGGTCGTCGAGCGCACAACTAACGAGAAAGTGCCGCCCGAACAGCGCGCCGAGGCTTTAACTTCTTTGGCGGCTAGAAAATATAGCTGTGCTAACGAAATCTCGGATACGCCCGAAGTCAAGAAAGAAATTACAAAGGGCACCGAACGGGTTTATGAATTTAAGAAACCGGCTGACCCGGCGGCTTTCGAAAAGTTAAAGCAATGTACCAATGAAGGTCTCGACCTGATTAACAAAGCGCTTGAGCTTGAGAAAAAGGCAAATGTAGAAACCGATTCGACTTGGTCGTATAAAGCGAATCTTACTGTTCAAAAAATGCGCGTCGCCGAAATGGAAGGCAATACGCAGGAAAAAGATGCTCTTAAGAAAGAGGCTGAAACGGCTAAAGAGAAATTCACTACTCTCGCGGCTGAAAGAAAACGTCTGGAAGACAAGAAAGAAGAAGAAAGAAAAGCGAAAGAAGAAGCGGCTAATAAAAAGTAAACTCTTCGGATTAGCTTTTATAAAAGGTGATGCTCAATTACAATAAAATTGGGCGTCGCCTTTTCATTTAACATTTAGCATTTATCGAAAGGCTTTCGATAAATGCTAAATGTTAAATGTTAAATGTCTATGATTCGCATTGAAGACATCATCGAAAAGGTTGAAAGAAACCGTCCCGAACCGGATATTGATTTGATTCGGCGGGCATATCTTTTTTCCGCTTTGCATCATCGCGGGCAAAAACGCGCTTCCGGTGAGCCTTATCTCGTTCACCCTTTGGAAGTTGCCGACCTGCTCGCAGAAATGCGTCTTGATGAAGTCAGCGTTTCGACCGGATTGCTTCATGACGTGGTTGAAGACACGCTCGTCGATTTGGATACAATACGCGAATTTTTCGGCGATGAAATAACGCGTCTGGTTGACGGTTTGACGAAAATCGCGCACATCAGCAATCTTTCCAAAGAAAAACAGCAGGCGGAAAACGTACGCAAAATGGTTCTGGCGATGACGACCGATGTTCGCGTCGTGCTGATAAAGCTTGCCGACCGTCTTCACAACATGCGAACGATGCAGTTTCTCAAACCCGAAAAACGCGCCCGCATCTCGCAGGAAACGCTCGACATATACGCGCCGATTGCCCATCGTCTCGGTATGGGTAAAGTCAGGAGCGAGCTTGAAGATTTATCGTTTCAGAATCTTTATCCCGAAGAATATAAAAGACTTGCCAAAGAAGTTGACGCGCGCCGACCTGAACTCGAAGCCGCGCTCGAAAAGATTCAAAACACGATTCAGGAAAAATTAAAAGAAAACGATGTGCCTTTCGTCAAAGTCGAAGGTCGCGTCAAGCGTCTCTATTCACTCTGGAAAAAGCTGAAAAAACAGAAAATTACGATTGACCGTGTTTACGATTTGATTGCCGCCCGAATCATCACGGAAAACGACAAAAAGAATTGTTATGTCGCATTGAGCGTCATACACGATGTCTGGACACCCGTTCCCGAGCGTTTTAAGGACTGGATAGCCATTCCGCGCGATAATTTGTATCAATCCCTGCATACGTCCGTAATCAGCGACAACGGGCAAACATTCGAAGTACAGATTCGCACCGAAGAAATGCACCGGATTGCCGAAGAGGGCGTGGCGGCTCACTGGAAATACAAGGAAAGCAAGCTCGGCAAGCGTGAAGAAGACGCAAATCTCGACGAGCTTCGCAAAACCGTCGAAAAGCTTCTGCTTCCGCTTGTCGAAACGACCGAAGATAACGAAGATTCCGAAGATTTTATCGAATCTCTGAAACTCGACCTTTATCCGAAAGACGTTTACGCCTTCACGCCGATGGGCAAAGTCATACAGCTTCCGCGCGGCTCGACGCCGATTGATTTTGCTTACGCGATTCACTCCGAAGTCGGCGATACCTGCACCGGCGCGAAGATAAACGGTCGGATTGCAACATTTAGAACCGAGCTGCAAAACGGTGATGTCGTCGAAATTCTGACGACTCCGAATTCGAAGCCTTCGCCCGACTGGCTCAATCACGTCGTAACGTCGCGCGCCAGAAGCCGCATTCGCCATTGGATTTCCGAACAGCAGCGCACGGAATCAATCGAAATAGGGCGCAAACTGCTCGAAAAAGAAGCGACGAAGTTTCGTCTTTCGCCGAAAAAACTGATTAATAACGACGACGAAATGAAGCGAATCGCCAACGAATACGGCTTGGGACGCTCGGAAGATTTGCTCGCTTCCATCGGTTACGGCAAAACTCTGCCGCGAAACGTGCTGGCAAAATTCCTCGGCGCTGAAAAATTTGCCGAGCTCGACCCTGAGAAAAAAGCGGAAACGCGCCTGCAAAGCAGCGTCAACGCCGTCAAGAGATTTATCGGGTTGGGCGAAGACGCGATTATCGTCAAAGGCGTCGATAATTTGCTGACGACACGCGCAAACTGCTGCAATCCGCTTCGCGGCGAGGATATAATCGGTTATATATCGCTCGGCAAAGGCATCGTCGTTCATAACAAAAGATGTAAAAATGTCGCGCAGCTTCTGGTTAATAAAGAACGAATTGTCGATGTCGAATGGGCGAAAAATGAAAAAGAACAAATCCAGTCCATCAGGCTTCTGGCTACGACCGAAAACCGCACGGGAATGCTCGCCGGAATCACCAACGCGATTGCCGAAATCAAAACCGGCATCCGCGACGCGCGCGCCGAAGTTTCAAAAGACGGTTTCGGCTTAATCGAAGTTACGGTCGAGGTTTTCGACAAGAAACATCTCGACAGGGTTGTAAACTCAATCGAACAAGTGCCGGGCGTGATGGATGTCGAGCGCCTTAGCGCCTGATTTATTCAAAATTCAAGATTCAAAATTCAAGATAGGAAATCCGCAAAAATCTTGAATTTTGAATCTTGAATTTTGAATTTCGACTTATATCTGTTAAAATTCGCCTTTTGCTTGAATAATAAAAAAGCAGACAGTAGAGAGATGAAAGAGATAATTTCAACTGAAAAAGCGCCCGGCGCAATCGGACCATATTCGCAAGCCGTTAAAGCGGGAAACATAGTTTTTTGTTCGGGACAAATCCCGATTGACCCGGCAACGGGCAATTTTGTTTCCGAGGATGTAGCGGAGCAGACCGAGCAGGTTTTGAAAAATTTGAGCGCGGTTTTGGACGCGGCAGGAACGAGCTTGAACGATGTCGTGAAAACGACCGTGTTTTTAGCCGATATGAACGATTTTGCGGCGATGAACGAAGTTTACGCGAAATATTTCAGCGAGAATAAACCGGCGCGCGCTACCGTTCAGGCGGCGAGATTACCGCGAGATGCACGTGTTGAAATCGAATGCATAGCGGTCATTTAACATTTATCATTTAACATTTATTAATTGTCTTTTGCTAAATGTTCAATGATAAATGTTAAATGAAAAAGCCAAACGTGAAATATTTCTCACGCTTGGCAACCTAAGTTAAAAGTTAAGTCTCAAAGATTTACACAGCTTTGACAATTTTGCCGGATTTAATACAGCGAGTGCAAACTTTCTTTCGTCCGTTCCCGCCCGCAGGCAGTTGAACGCGAATGGATTGCAGATTCGGATTAAAGCGACGACGAGTTTTGTTGTTAGCATGTGAAACATTGTTTCCGAATTGCGGACCTTTTCCGCACACATCGCATCGTTTTGCCATAATTATTAAGCCTCCAATTAAATAATACCGAGGTATATAGGGATGAGTTTTTGTATAAACTCAAAAACAAGATTTATAACAAATATTTTAAGGTTTAGTCAAGTAATGATAGATACAGTTAATTTTAGAGGAGTAAAAGCCACAGTGCGAAATACTAATTTTAGGTTCTTAACAATAGCCGTTTTGGCTTTTGTTATCTTAGCTTTAGCGGGATGCCCAACTAACAATGCGGGCGGCGGAGGCGACCCGCGTAATAATGAAACCGCCGCGACCGTTAATGGAAAAGCGATTACGATGGAAGATGTCGAGCGCGCCGTCAAACAGCAGGCTCAGGGACAGGAAAGCAAGCTTTCACAGCTTGAGCTGGCGCAGGCGCGGCTTCAGGTTCTGGAAGGCTTAATTCAGCAGGAAGTAATGTTCCAGAAGGCTGAAAAGGAAGCAACGGTTCCTTCCGAAGAAGAAGTCAACGCGGAGTTTAATAAGCGCCGAACGGCAAGCGGTCTTTCCGCCGAACAGTTTGAAGCTAAAATGAAAGAAGTCGGCGAAACCGAAGCTTCGGCACGCGAAACAATTAAAAAAGGTCTTGCCATTCAAAAACTGGTTGATAAAATCACCGGCAAAATCGAGCCGCCGAAAGACGAAGAAATCAACAACTTTTATAACGGCAACAAAGAAGCGTTCGTCAAAAAACGCGGCGTAAAGCTCGGCGCGATTGTCATCGACCCGGCGAAAAGCTTTGAAGGAGATACGACGGTTGACGAACAATCCGCCGTCCTTAAAGGCAACGAGATTATCAACCAATTAAAACAGGGCGCGGATTTTGCGACGCTTGCGCGTGAGAAAAGCGAAGACCAGAGCAAGCTTCAGGGCGGCGATTTGGGCTATATTTCCGAAGAGGAAATGAAACAAAGCTTTCCGCCGCAGGTTATTCAGGCTTTAATGAGCCCGCAAACGCAGGTCGGACAGCTTTTGCCGACGCCGATGCAGGGCAAGTTTTATATTTTCAAGCTTCAGGAACGCAACGAAAAGGATGAAAATTTAACGCTCGAAAGTCCCGGAATGCGCGAGAAAGTTACAAACTCGCTGGTTGATGCCCGCAAACAGCTTTTGAGCCAGTCGTATGCGGCGATTGCGATGAACGAAGCCAAAATCGAAAACTTTTTGGCGCAGAAAGTCGTCAGCAATCCGAATGAGCTGAGCGGAGCGCGTCCGGCGAATATGAACACGCCGGCTGCCAACACGAATACGAATTCGAACGTCAGCTCAAATACGAACACGAATGTCGCGGTTACAAATGCGAATGCGAACACAAACGCGAAAGCAAATGTAAAACCGCCGGCGAAGGCAAATACGAACACGAAATAAAGGTTCGTTAAGGGACAAGTAACGAGGGACGAGAGACGAGAGAAAAGTAATTTTTCTTTCTCTCGTCCCTCAACACTTGTCTCTCGCTCCTAAATCTTATGCTTTTCAGATTGTCCGAAGTCCAAAAATCCTACAGCGGAAACGAGGTTTTGCGCGGCGTTTCGTTTCAGATAAACCCGAACGAAAAAGTCGGGCTTGTCGGCAGAAACGGCGCGGGCAAAACGACGGTTTTTCGTGTAATTACCGGCGAAGAATCGCCCGATTCGGGCGACGTTATCAAAATAAACAGCCTGAAAATCGGACTTCTTCAGCAGCACGTCGATTTTTCCGAAAACGAAACGGTGCACACCGCCGCGCTTTCGGCATTTAAAGAATTGCACGACATCGAAGCCGAAATGCGCCGTTTGGAAAAACAGATGGAACGGGAAGTTTCGGATGAAATTCTTGAAAAATACGCCGAACTCCAAATCGAATTTGAACATCAGGACGGCTTTACATACACGGCGCGAGCCGAAGCGATTTTGCAGGGCTTGGGATTTGAGAAAGACTTGTGGAAGACGGAGACGAAAAATCTTTCCGGCGGGCAAAAAAATCGTCTCGGCATGGCGCGGCTTCTGCTTTCCGGCGCGGACATTCTGCTGCTTGACGAGCCGACCAATCATCTCGACGTTCAGGCGGTCGAATGGCTTGAGAATTTTCTGCAAACTTACGAGAAATCCTTTGTCATCATCAGCCACGACCGTTATTTTCTCGACCGGACGGCAAAAAAAATAATCGAAATCGAAAACGGCAAAGCCGTCAGCTACAAGGGAAATTATTCGCAGTTTCTCGTCGAGCGCGAAGAACGCCGCGAGCAGCAGCGGCGCGAATACGAAAATCAGCAGGCTTATATTGCCAAAACCGAAGAATTCGTCCGCCGCAATCTCGAAGGTCAAAAAACGAAACAGGCAAAATCGCGCCGGACAATGCTGCAAAAATTGGAGCGCATCGAAGCGGTTGCTTCCGACAAGGCAAGCGGAAATTTCAATCTGAAAAAAGTCGAGCGCGCCGGGCAAAACGTTCTTCTGGCTGAAGATTTGGCAATCGGCTACGGCGAAAAAATTCTGGCGCGAGGTATAAATTTTACGCTTCAAAGAGGCGAATGTCTCGGAATTATCGGCGGAAACGGGACGGGCAAAACTACGTTTCTGAAAACTATTCTCGGACAAATCCGCGAGCTTTCCGGCAAAATCATCTGGGGCGCGAAGACCGACATCGGTTATTATTCACAGAATCTCGAAGATTTGGACGAGCGGAACGAAGTTATCAACGAGCTTCGACGCGTCGCGCCGCTTGCCGAGAACGGCGAGCTTCGTTCGTTTCTGGCGAGATTTTTGTTCGTCGGCGAAGACGTTTTCAATCAGGTAAAAAATCTTTCGGGCGGCGAAAAGGGAAGACTCGCGCTGGCGAAATTGATTTATTCGAACAAAAACGTCCTCGTTCTCGACGAGCCGACCAATCATCTCGACATTCCTTCGCGCGAGGCGCTGGAAAACGCTCTAGACGCGTATCCCGGAACGATTCTGACCGTCAGCCACGACCGCTTTTTTCTCGACAAAGTTTCCACGCAGATTTTTTCGTTTGAAGACGACGGAACGATTGAAATTTACGACGGAAATTATTCGGAGTTTCACGATTGGAAGCTCAAAGTTCAAAGTTCAAAGTTCAAAGTTCAAAATCAGCCCGAATCTCAAATCTCAAGTTCCGCATTTCCGGGTGATGACCAAAAAACGAAAACCAATAATCAATTCTCAAAAAATCAGCTTCAAAAAATCGAAAACCGCATAAAGGAAATCGAAAGGGAAATTCCGCTCCGCGAGGAAGAATTGTCGAAGCTCACTCTTAAAATGAGCCTGCCGGAAATCGCTTCAGACCACGCGAAATTGCAGGAAGTTTCAAAACAATTCGAGCAAATCGAAAAGAAAATCCATTCGCTCTATGAGGAATGGGAAACCCTGAGCGAAGAAATTAACGGATAAGATTTAGCCACGAACAAACACGAAAGAACACGAAAAAAATAAATTATTTTTGTGTCTGTTCGTGTTTGTTCGTGGCTAATTTCTTACGATTCCAGACGATAATTCGGCGCTTCTTTTGTGATTATTACGTCGTGAACGTGCGATTCTCTCAGACCAGCCGATGTGATGCGGACGAATTTCGCGTTTTCCTGCAATTCTTTGATTGTTTTGCAGCCCGTGTAGCCCATTCCCGAACGCAAGCCGCCGACGAGCTGCGTAACCATTTCCGAGACGGTTCCTTTATATGCGACGCGACCTTCGATGCCTTCGGGAACGTATTTCGAATCGGAAACCGTTCCTTCCTGCGAATACCTGTCCGACGAGCCTTTTTTCATCGCGCCGATTGAACCCATTCCGCGATATGTTTTGAAATTTCTGCCTTGAAACAAAATGATTTCGCCCGGCGCTTCTTCCGTTCCAGCGAAGAGCGAGCCAATCATTACCGAATCCGCGCCTGTGGCGATTGCCTTGACGACATCGCCGGAGAATTTCACGCCGCCGTCGGCGATAATCGGAACGCCCGTGCCTTTCGCGGCGTTGACGCATTCGGTAATCGCCGTAATTTGCGGAACGCCCGCGCCCGTAACAACGCGCGTCGTGCAAATCGAGCCGGGACCGATTCCGACTTTTACGGCGTCAACTCCGGCATCAATCAAAGCTTTTGTCGCTTCCGCCGTGGCGATATTTCCGGCGATGATTTCGATGTTGGAAAATTGTGCTTTGACCTTTTTGACGGCTTCGACGACGCGCGAGGAATGCCCGTGAGCCGTGTCGATGACAATCGCGTCAACGCGCGAATTTATCAAAGCTTCGGCGCGTTCCAGATAATCTCCGGTCGCGCCGATTGCCGCCGCGCATCGAAGTCTGCCCAAATTATCTTTCGCGGCAAACGGGTATCGAATCGCTTTTTGAATGTCTTTAACCGTAATTAATCCTTTCAGATGCCCGTCGTCGTCAACGACCAGAAGCTTTTCGATGCGGTGTTTTTGCAGTTTTACCTTCGCTTCGTCAAGCGTCGTGCCGACCGGAACGGTAACGAGCGGTTGTTTTGTCATCACCTCGGAAACGGGAATATCAAAACGCGTTTCAAAACGTAAATCTCGATTGGTGATGATGCCGACCAGAAAGCCGTTTTCGTCCAAAACGGGAACGCCGCTGATTTTAAATCGCTCCATTATTTCCAGCGCTTCGGAAACAAGCGCGTCGCTTTGAATCGTTACCGGGTCGACAATCATTCCCGATTCGCTTCGTTTTACCTTATCGACTTCTTCCGCCTGGTGCGCGATTGATAAATTTTTGTGAATGACGCCGATTCCGCCCTGCTGCGCGAGCGCGATTGCCAGATTTGCTTCCGTAACCGTGTCCATCGCCGACGAGCAAAGCGGAATGTTCAGCCGAATATTGCGCGAAAAGCGCGTGGAAACATTCGTATCGCTCGGCAGGATTTCGGAATACGCCGGAACGAGCAGAATGTCATCAAAAGTTAAACCTTCTTTTATTTCTTCAATGTTCATAAATTTGATTTTCGACCTTTGACCTTTGACCTTTGCTTTCTTTCAAAGGTCAAAAATCAAAGATCAAAGGTCTTCTAAATTAAAAAAGCCCGCACTAAACTTGCGGGCGCGATTTCGCGTTAAATTTTTCAAAAATTATCTTCTTAAATTTTAGCTTATAAAAAAGCCGCATACAACTTACTAATCAAGGACGAACGTTTGTATTTGCATTGTTAGCTTCGCCTGTCAAAATTTGCCCGCTCTGGTAAATTTGGGCGATATTCGTCTTATTAATTTCAAATACGACCGATTTTCCTTTAGCGGGCGCGGCGGGCGGCGTAATTTGTTTTCCGTTTAAAGTTAGCTGAACTTTATCGGCAAAGCCTCGATAATAACTCAATTTCAGGCTTTGTTGCGCCGTATAAGTTTTGCCGGTTGCCGGGGTAACATCTTCGCTGGCAGTTTTTCCGTCAATCGTCGCGGTAACATTAACCGGGTCGGTCAAAGGTTTTAGTTCGATTTTTATTTCATTAAACGAAGGCGCAGTTTGCGACACATTCGCTTCGACCGTATTCGTATTCGCTCGATTTGCATTTGCCGTATTCGAATTATTCGCCGTCAGCGGGCTTTGCTCGCTCTGCAAATAATTGACGAGCGCCAGAATGCCCCAGGTCATCAAGCCCAAAATAATCACGGCGAAAATAATTGTAATCAGCGACGACGAGCTTGAACGGTCATCGGTTAAAACTTCGGGTTTGTATGTTTTCGGCTCGTCCGCCTGCTCGCCCTGCTGTTCGGTAATCAGCCGCGTATAGTCCTGCAACGCTTCCTGTTCGTCGATGCCGACGTATCTGGCGTAGGATTTGACAAAGCCTTTGTTAAAAATTCCGCCGGGCAGAGTCCGGTAATCGTTGTTTTCGATGCATTCGAGATAAAGCGAGGAGATGCGGGTTTGTTCAGCGACTTCGCTTATAGATATACCGCGCGCTTCACGTGCTTGTTGCAGTTTTTCGCCGAGAGTTAATGACATTTTGTCTGTTATTTAGTGCCGCTGACGGATTGGATGCCGTGAGCCTTGCTTAAACTTGAAATATAGCGTTGATACGTGCCGCGTGTCAATCGATTCAAAGTTTTTTAAACGGATATTTGCGCTTGAAAATAGATATTTGGCGTGATACGTTTAGCTTTTACTCAGGTCTTATATTAAAATTGCAGTACAAACTTTAGGGTGAGGAACAAATAATGTCTCTTGAAGCACTAGGAATGGTTGAAACCAAAGGATTTGTCGGCGCGGTCGAAGCGGCTGACGCGATGGTTAAAGCCGCCAATGTTCAGTTAATCGGGAAAGAATATATCGGCGCGGGTTATGTAACGATTTTCGTGCGCGGCGATGTCGGCGCGGTAAAGGCGGCAACGGACGCGGGCGCGGCGGCGGCGCGGCGCGTGGGCGAGCTGATTTCGGTTCACGTCATCCCGCGACCGCACGGCGAGGTCGAACGTGTTCTGCCAAAAGGCGGCGCGACCGGACTTAGCCCGGACGAAAAAGCACTACAGGGCGGCGGAAGCCGTCAGCTCGGCGCAGGCGACGCGGGCGGAGGCGGAATTTCGGCGAACGACAGAACCAAATCGAGAAATAAATAATTGAAAATTCAAGATTTAAGATTCAAAATTCAAGACTGAAAATCGAATTGTAATCTTAAATTTTGAATCTTAAATCTTAAATCTTGAATTTTGAATCTTGAATCTTGAATGGCGGAGCATATAGATTTAATTTCACAACAGGAAGCGCGCGACGCGGTGGAAGCTGCGCATCTGGCGTGGACTTCGGTTGCGAAATTTGACCAGCAGAAGATTGACAAAATCTGCGAGGCGATGGCGAATGCCGCGCTCCGTGAATCGATGCGTCTCGGTCAGATGGCAAACGAGGAAACGGGTTTCGGCAAGGCGGAAGACAAAAGGGAGAAAAATCGTTTTGCGGCGGAAGACGTTTGGAATTATTTCAAAAACTTAAAAACGGTCGGCGTCGTCAATGATTCGGGAAGTATCGTCGAAATCGCTTCGCCTCGCGGTGTCGTCGCGGCGATTATTCCTTCGACAAATCCGACCTCGACGGCGATTTTCAAAATCATTATCGCCATCAAATCGCGCAACACGATTGTTCTTTCGCCGCATCCTTCAGCCGCGCGCTGTATCGCCGAAACGGCGCGAGTTATGCGTGAAGTCGGCGTTGTCGAAGGCTTGCCGCCCGACGCGATTTATTGTCTGACGACTTCGAGCATCGAAGGAACGGAAACTTTGATGAAGCACAGGCGCACCGCCGTAATTCTCGCCACAGGCGGCACGGGTTTGGTTCGCGCGGCTTATTCATCGGGAAAACCCGCGTTCGGCGTCGGACCCGGAAACGTCCCGGTATTTATCGAAAAAACGGCTGACGCGCAAAAAGCGGTTTCGGATATTTTGACTTCGACCTGTTTTGATAACGGCACGATTTGCGCCTCCGAGCAATCGGTTGTGGTCGATAAAGCGATTGAACCGGAAGTGCGCGAGCAGTTCAAAGCGCAGGGCGGACATTTTTTAAGTCAGGCGGACGCTGAAAAGGTCGGGCAGATTCTGCTGACGCCGCAGAGAACTCTGAATCCGAAAATCGTCGGAAAATCAGCCGAATTTATCGCCAATCTCGCCGGAATTTCGATTCCGAACGGAACGCGCTGTCTGCTTGCCGACTGCGGCGGCGTCGGGCGCGATTTTCCCTGGTCGATTGAAAAACTTTCGCCGACGCTTGCTTTTTTCGTAGTGGACGGGCTTGAGCAGGGCGCGCAGCGTTGTCTGGAAATTTTGCAGTTCGGCGGAATGGGACACACGGCGGGAATGCACACGCGAAGCCGCGAAGCCGCCGTCAGATACGGCGAGCAGATGCCCGCGTCGCGCGTCGTCATAAATTCGCCGACGACACACGGCGCAATCGGATTTTCGACCGATTTAGCGCCTTCGATGACTTTAGGCTGCGGTTCGTGGGGCGGAAACGTAACTTCGGACAATGTTTCGCCGGTTCATCTGATGGACATCAAGCGCGTCGCGTTTGAGACGAAGCCGGTCAATGCGCAAGTTCAAGGTTCGAAGTTCAAAGTTCAAAGTCAGTCGCAGGCAGCTCCGCAGACGACAAATCGCCAAAACGTCAAACGCGAAGATATTGCCGCGATTGTCGATAAGTTTTTGAGCCAGAAAATTGCGGAAACGCCCAAAGTCGAAGACCAAAAGCCGAAAACCGAAGACCAAAAACCAATAGTTGAATCGCCCGTCAAAACGATTATTCACGAATTAAGAACGGAAAGCTCGACCAACGGTAAGCCGAAGGTTTTTGATTTCGTCAGCGAAGACGACGTGCGGAAGGCTGTCGAAAACGGCGAAAAAATTTATATCACGGCAAAAACTATTCTGACGCCATCGGCGCGCGATTTGGGCGAAGAAAAAGAAATCTTTGCGAAAACTTAGAAGTCAGAAGTCAGAATTCGGAATAAAAGAATTTCTGTTGACTTCTGACTTCTGACTTCTAACTTCTAATTAATGGCAGAAACTTTAGTCGAAAATAGAACTTGCAGCGCGTGCGGCGCGGATGTGCGGAAAGGCGCGCTTTTTTGTTATCACTGCGGCGGTGCGGTCGCGCCGGAAATTCCCGTCTCCGAAAATCACAAACCTGCCGGCGATGCGTGGTTTCGTGAAGAAATTATTGAAGAAAAGAGGGAAGAAGAAAATCCGGAGCGAAACGAGAAACCAACGGAAGCGAAAACGGAAGTTTTGGAAAAATCCGATGTTCCCATCCAAAAGCCGGACGTTTTCGAAGAAGCAAAGCTCAAATCAGCCGCTTCACTGCGCCGGAAAGACAGACCTTTTCAAAAGATTAGAGTTGAAGAAGTAGTCTGGGAAGAACCGGAAAACGCGCCGAACGGCTGGTTTATTCTGGTCGCGCTGATTTTAACGCTTTTTGCCGTCGGAATTTTTTGGATAGCTGTTTATATGAAATAAAATGGAAATCGCAATCGGAGTGGTTTTTCTGGCAATTTTTCTCGGCATTGGTTTTCTTGCCGTTCTGTTGCTAATATTTATTCTGAAGCGAAAGGGAAAACGTTAATTATGGAAGCACTCGGAATGGTTGAATGTTTTGGTTTGGTAGCGATGATTGAAGCGGCTGACGCGATGGTCAAAGCCGCGAACGTACGCCTGGTCGGTTACGAAAAAGTCGATGCCGGACTCGTTACGGCAATCGTGCGCGGCGAAGTCGGCGCGGTAAAAGCGGCGGTTGACGCAGGCGCGGCGGCGGCTCGACGTGTCGGAACCGTAACAGCCGTTCACGTTATCCCGCGCCCGCACGCCGAGGTGAGCGACGGCATTCCGGTTATCGACACGGGCGAAACAAACCGCAAGAAAATTTCAGGCTCAGTGCCGGAATAAGAAAAAAGTAAAAAGTAAAAAGTAAAAAAATAAGAGCGTCTTGCTGCGAATTTAACTTCGATTAAGACGCTCTTTACTTTTTACTTTTTACTTTCTTATTTTTCTAACTCCGCTTTTCTTCCGGTGCGCGTTATGGCGATGCGTTTTTGTTTGTTCGGTCCGTCATTTACGACGACTTTGATTGCTCGCAGAGTCCCGTCTTTTTTGGAATTTGTCGGGTAATAGCTGACCAGATACTGCGTTCTAAGCTCGCTGGCGATGTCGCCTGCAATCGTGTTCAGCTCGCCGACCGAGTTTGGAAAATAAGACTTGCCGCCGGTTTCCGTCGCCAGACGCTCTAAAAAGTTTTTTGCTTTCGACTGCGGGCTTTTGCTGATAAATCCGCCTTCCTTGCTGAGTTCGTTGACAAATCCGATTACAAATATTTGCACTTCCGATTCGCGCAGAAGCTCGAAAAGCTGCTGCTCGTTATAAAAACTGTCGCGGTCTTCGCCGTCGGAAACGAGAATCAGAGCGCGACGCATTTTGTCGCCGCCGCGCGATTTTTCGTATTCGTCAATTTGCTGCGCGGCGAGATAAACGGCGTCGATAATCGCCGTCTGACCGCCTTCGATAAAAAGATTGTCGAGCGCATCGTTCAAATCGGTTTTGTTCGGCGTAAAATTCTGGACGATTTCGATTTTGTCGGTGCTGACAAAGCGAATGACGCTGGTTTCGTCGTCGGGGCGATTTGTTCCGACAAGAATTTTGCTGGCTTCGATTACTTTATCTAGCTGGAGACGAAGCGAGCCGGAATTATCGATGACGAGCGAATAATTCGTCGGAACTTCCGCTTTTGTGAAAGAATCGATTTGCTGAAGTACATTGTCTTCGTAAACCTTGAAATCATCCTTCTGAATGTTATTAATCGGACGATTGTTGCGGTCGATAACGCGGACATTCAAGCCGACGATTTCGGTTGTGATTTTTAGTTCACCATCGTCTTCTTCAGGCGTCGGCTCGACCGTCGGCGACGCAATTTTCGGCGGAGTCGCGCTTACAGACGGCTTCGGCGTCGGTGTCTGGCTTGTTTTATTGGTCGTCTGCGCGTTTGTCGTCAAAAAATTGAGAAACGCGCCGGCGATAGCAAAACAGAAAACGAGCGACAAGATATACAAATTCTTTCTTTTCATCTTTCTCCAATCTAATAAATAGAAATTCTAACGATAATTCGTGTTCGGCGTTGCAAAATAGCCTTCACGACTTCTAATCGTTAGACGCGGAAGTCCGCGCGGAGGTTTGACCTTAACTTTTACCTTGTGATATTTCCCGTCAGGCTGGAAATCTTTGGGCGTGTAGCCGATTGAGTATTGATGGCGAAGCTCAAGCGCGATACGCTCGAAAATTTCGTCCATTTCAACGTTTGTCTGCGGATAAAACGATTTGCCGCCGGTAACGCTGGTCAGCTCGTCGAGAAACGCTTGTCCCTGCATTCCGGTCATACTCGACGAATCGCTGCCGTCAAGAATTCCGACCGCATAGACGACAACGTCCGATTCTTTCAAAAGTCGCCGGACTTCGCCGAAATTATAGCGCGAAGCGTTGTCCTGACCGTCGCTGATAATCAGCAGAGCTTTTTTCTGGTGCGCGCCGCGCGTAACCTTTTCGACGCCGAGATAACAAGCGTCGTAAAGCGCCGTGTTGTTTCGCGGTTCGACCAATGTGAGCTTTCTCAAAACCGCTTCGCCGTCGCGCGTTCGGTCGAGCAGAAGCTGCGCTTTATTGTTAAAAGCAATCAAAAAATATTCGTCGGAAGGATGACTGGTGTTGATAAAACGCTCAAGCGCGGTTCGTGCTTTGGCGATTTTCTCGCCGCTCATCGAATCGGAAACGTCGAACAAAATCCCGATTGAAATTGGCGCGTCGGCGTCCGAGAAATATGTGATTTCCTGCTCCTGATTGTTGTCAAAAATCGTAAAAGCCTCTTTCGTCAAGCCCGAAACGTAGCGACCGTAAATGTCGGTTACGGTCAAAGTCAGTGTAACGAGGTCAACTTTAACCTTAATTTCTTCATTCGGAAGCGGCGTCGGCTGCGGTGTCTGGGCATGAGAAGCGGACGTGCCGGTAAGCAAGATGAGAAGCAAAAAAACAAGCCTGTGCGCGAGGCAAAAGCGGCTGAAGCGTTGAAAATATTTCACAGCCATAAATCTCCTGTTCAATTGTTATATTCTATAGAAACGACAATCTATTCCGCAAGATATTTTTTTGATGAGTTGAGATTAATTTTAGTTGTTCCGGCGGAAAAATTATTAACTTGTTTTTGAATGCAACCTTTGGGCGAAAATTACGTGTTATAATTACAGGAATTCAAAATTCAAAATTTAAGATTCAAAGTGAAGAGAACTTGCATCTTAAATTTTGAATTTTGAATCTTGAACTTTGTTTATGGCTGAATTTATTTGTCGTTTGGGAACGCCTTCGGGCGAGATGATGACGCGTATTGTCGAGGCAAACGCGGCAAATGAGGCGCGGGCGCGGCTGGAAAGCGAAGGTTTCCGCGTGTTTACGATTTCGAACGCCGAAAACGGTTTGTCCGCGATGATGCCGTTCGGCGGAAAGAAAAGCCGCGTCAAGCCGGGCGATTTTCTTATTTTTAATCAACAGCTTTCAGCGCTGCTTCGAGCCGGAATTCCGATTCTGCAATCGATTAGTCTTCTGAGAGCGCGTTCCGGTTCTTCGACGCTTCGCACGACGCTGGCTGATGTCGAGGAAAAAATCAAAAGCGGAACGCCGCTTTCCGAAGCCTTCGAAGCGCAGGGAATATTTCCGAAAATCTACACGGCTTCGATTCTCGCAGGCGAAAAATCCGGCGCGCTCGACGACGTTCTGGCGCGATACGTCGATTATCTGCGCCGAAGCGTCGGCGTTGCGCGAAAGCTTCGAAGCGCGCTGGCTTATCCGGCGTTTTTGCTTTTAGCGTCAACATTTATGGTGATGTTCCTGACGCTCTATATCGTGCCGCGAATGTCCGACCTTTTCAAAGGCTTGAACGCGAACAAAGGTTTGCCGACGGTAACGGTCATTGTTTTAACCATTTCGTCAACGATTTCGAATAATATAATCTGGCTTCTTCCGCTGGTTTTAATTCTGGTTTTTGCGCTAATAATCTGGCTCAGAACGCCGGGCGGAAAATTAATTCTGCATAATTTTCTGCTGCGCCTGCCGATTGTCGGAAATTTAATCAAGCAAATGACCATCGCGCAGCTTGCGCGCTCGCTCTCGACGCTTCTTTCGGGCGGAATCACCGTGCCGGACGCGTGGGACATCGCCTCGCAGGCAATGAACAATTACGAGCTTCGCCGCCGCAGTCAGGCGGTTTTGCCGCTGATTCGTGAAGGACGAATGTTCACCGAAGCGCTCGAAAAAGCAAACTGGATGCCGGAGCTTGCGCTCGATATGGTCGGAATCGGCGAAAAATCGGGAAGTTTGCGCGAGATGCTCGACGAAGTCGCAAACTTTTACGACGCCGAATCGGAAGTTCGCCTGGAGCAGTTAACATCGCTTCTCGAACCCGTAATTTTAGTCTTCATGGCGGGAATCGTCATCACGATTCTGCTCGCCATCTATCTGCCGATTATTCAGACGATTTCGTCAGGTCCGTTCGGCGGAAAGAAATAAAAAGTAAAAAGTAAAAAGTAAAAAAGATGAGTAACGAAACAAACGTAGCAACTTACACGCCGAATACTTCTTCACCAAAAATTGAGCTCGGTTTTCTGGAAAACGAGCCGCCCGAAGTCGCTCAGGCAAAGCAGCTCGCCAAGCGCTATCGCCTGCCTTATATCGATTTGCTTCCGACTGAGGGCGCATCGCCGATTGATTATGACGAACTGACCAAAATCCCGGTCGATATGATGCTTCGCAATCATTTTGTGCCCTTAAAACGCGAAGGCAGAAATCTTCACGCGGCGATGGCTGACCCGACGAATCTTGAGCGTCTGGACGAGCTTGAAAACGTCTTAAACGTCCGAATCGTGCCGTATGTGGCGACGCAGGGCGCGATTGATGTCGTTTTGAAAAAAGGCGACGCGACGCAGAGAGTTTTGCAGGAAGCGGCTTCGACTTTTAAAATCTCGCTCGTCAAAGAAACCGAGCACGGCGAAGAAGTTCTCGATTTAGACCGTCTTGCGAACGACGCCGATATGTCGCCGATTATCAAATTGGTTGACACAATCGTTTATAACGCGATGGAATCGCGCGCGTCCGACATACACATCGAAGCGGGCGACCGCGATGTGACGGTTAAATTCCGCATCGACGGCGCGCTCTATCAAAAAGTTGACCCGATTGACATTGCCTATCATCAAACGCTGATTTCGCGTATCAAAGTTATGTCGGAACTCGATATTGCCGAGCGCAGAATTCCGCAGGACGGCAGGTTTAGAGTTCGTTACAAAGGCAGAACGGTTGACTTTCGCGTGTCAATTCTCCCGTCGGCTTACGGCGAAAACTGCGTTATTCGTATTCTCGATAAAGAGCAGATTTCCGAAGAATTTAAGAATTTGAGTCTCGATGTCGTCGGTTTCGACCCCGATGACATTCGACGTTTCAGAATTTATATCAAAGAGCCTTACGGAATGGTTCTCGTAACAGGTCCGACCGGTTCGGGTAAAACGACGACGCTTTACGGCGCGCTCAACGAAATCCGCAACATCGAAGACAAAATCATCACCATCGAAGACCCGGTCGAATACCAGCTTCAGGGAATTATGCAGATTCCGGTCAACGAGAAAAAAGGTTTGACCTTTGCGCGCGGGCTGCGTTCGATTCTGCGCCACGACCCCGACAAAATAATGGTCGGAGAAATCCGCGACGAGGAAACGGCGCAGATTGCGATTCAGTCGGCGCTGACCGGGCATCTTGTTTTTACGACGGTTCACGCCAACAACGTTATCGACGTTATCGGGCGTTTTATCAATATGGGCGTCGAGCCTTATAACTTCGTTTCTGCGCTCAACTGCGTTCTCGCTCAGCGTCTCGTTCGTCTTTTGTGTCCGGTCTGCAAGCGGCATTACCAGCCTACGGATGTCGAACTGGTCGAAGCAGGCTTGCGCGCCGAAGAATTCAGAAGCAAGGAATTTTATAAAAATGTCGGCTGCGACGCCTGTAATCATACGGGCTATCGCGGCAGAACGGCAATTCACGAGCTTCTTGATATGTCGGATACGATTCGTGAAATGATTGTCGAGCGCCGTCCAGGTTCGGAGATTCGCCGTCAGGCTGAGAAAGAAGGGCTTGCAAGTTTGCGCGAGTCGGCTTTGAAGAAAGTTTTATCGGGACAGACGACGCTTTATGAAATAAACCGCGTTACATTTGTTGAAGAACTCAGATAGAGTATGGTATTATGCTGATTCTTTCAATTTAACTAAAGGACTCACAATCCTACAAATCGGAGAATTTAACAAATGAAAAATATGCTTACAATTAAGCAAAAGACACTAAACGTGTGTCTTTTGACGGGGATTTTTATTATTTTACTGGGTGCCTTCACTCAATGTTTCGCGGCAAATATTCCGCTAAAAACCAGTATAACTACAAGTATAGCGCCACCAACCGGAACTATAAGGACTTTTTCTTTTACCGTAGCGGACCCTATCAGAGGAAATGTTACCGGCAGTTCCGGCGCTGTTAATCTGACTAGTGCGTCTGTTGTGGACGGAGTCGTATTCTGGGTTTATTCGGCTGGTCCGCCCTTGCATCAGGTCGTTGGTTTTAGTGTTTACGACCCGAGAACCGGAGTTTGGAACTACGGAAGTTCAGATACCGTTGACACCGATGTATGGGGTCCAACGATTCAGAGCGGCGGCGGAACGATTACCTGGCAGGGTTTTCAAACCGGTATCAGGTTTGCGACGTATGATCCGGAGTTAAATCAGTGGGTTATTAATGGTGTTTTAGGCGCTATCGGCTCGATGGCATGGGATAATACAGGCGCTGTCGCGTGGCAGCAGGGAAGTGGTTATCATCTTGCGGTCTATGACCCGAGACCCGGCAGAAAGACTTTTATGATAGGCGATACTCCTGCCGTAAGTGTTCCTACTAATTTTAGCCTTGCTAACGGAACGCTTTCATATACGTCCAGCAATGTGCCGGCAACTTTCGGCTATAATCCCGCTTCCGCCAACTGGATTTCAGGAAATACAAAGCCGCTCGCATATTATGCGCCGAGCATAACTTCCGGACAGGTTAACTTAAACGTTTTCTTCTGGGATTTATCTATCGGTTCGACCGGTTGGAATTATACTTTCGGCGATGGCGGCACCTCTTCCGTTCCGAATCCGCTTCACACATACCAGACGGCAGTGGGAAGTCCTTTTACGGCAACCTTATCAGTCTCAGGACCGGGCGGAAGCAGTTCCTATAGCCGGACTATAACGACGACGACGCCGCACGCTATCAGCGGAAATGCCGCCAACGCGAATGGATTTAAGATTCCGAATGCGACCGTTACTTTGAGCGGAACTATTTCCAGAACAACCCAAACAGACAGCAACGGTAATTATTCATTCACCAATCTGACGGGAAACGGAAATTACACGGTTACAATTACGAAAACCGCCTATGCATTTGCTCCGCCGACACGGACATTTACAAGCTTGTCGGGCAGCCAGACCGGCAGCTTTGTAGGAAAATTAAATGATAAGCCTTCGGATTTTGACGGCGACGGCAAAACGGATGTTTCTATCTTCAGAGCAAGCAACAACGAGTGGTGGACGCTGAATAGCTCGACCGGCAGTTCGGTAACAAACACTTTTGGCTCAACCAGCGACAAAATCGTTCCGAGAGATTATGACGGCGACGGCAAAACCGACATCGCGGTTTTCAGAGCATCGACAGGTGAATGGTATATTCTTCGAAGCTCCACAGCTACTATATCGGTTATATATTTTGGATTAAGCGGAGATGTTCCTGTTCCTACCGATTATGACGGTGACGACAAAGCCGATGCGGCGATTTTCCGACCCAGTGAAGGAAAATGGTATGTCGTGAAAAGTTCTAACGGGCAAAGCATGGTCGATGTATTCGGTTTAAGTACCGATAAGATGTCAATCGGAGATTATGACGGCGATGAGAAAGCTGATGTTGCGATATACAGACCGAGCGATTCGACCTGGTATGTACATCGTTCGTCGGATTCGAGCGTCGTCATTGAAGCGTTCGGAAATACGGGTGATATACCGGTTCAGGGAGATTATGACGGCGATGGTAAGACGGACTTTGCAACTTTCCGCCCGGGCGACGTTACTTGGCGAATAAGAAAAAGTTCTACCGCGACAACCACTTCTCAGGCTTGGGGTTTAAGCACTGATAACCTCGCTCCGGGCGATTATGACGGCGACGGAAAATATGATTTCGGCGTATTTCGTCAAAGCAACGGAACTTGGTATGCTATCAGAAGTTCAGACCAGGCTTGGTTTGCTCCCGGTTTTGGAACGAGTGGAGATTACCCGACTCCGCAATCTTATATAGCTGAATAGTTTCAGGCAGCATAAAGTGAGGATGTGTCCTGATTAAATTTTAGGACACATCCTTTTTTATGTTAATATTGAAGATAATTTAATTGAGATAAAACAAGCGTTTAAGTTAGAATCAGAAAGAATATTTTCGCAACTTTATATTTTTGGCTGCGTGTAAAAACCAAGTTCAGATTTTTTGCATCTAAATTAAACGGAAAAACAACCAATATCGAGATACTAACAATTATGAAAAATTCTGCATACGTCCGATTTTCGATTACTTTTCTGCTTCTCATTTCCTTATTTTCGCCGCTTGCCGTTTTAGCCGGCGACGGGAAAAAGTTTTTTAATCAGGGAATGAAACACGAAGCCGCCGAGCAGTGGGACGACGCCGTCGAGCAATATGCCAAGGCGGTTACCGACAATCCGAAAAATCCCGAATATCGTCTTCACCTTGTCCGCGCGCTTTTTAATGCCTCGCAGATGTATATGAAAATAGGAAATACGGCGGCGCAGCAAAAGGATTATGTCGGCGCTTACAATGCATTTCGCAAAGCTTACGGCTACGACCCGGTAAATGAACTGGCAAAAGCCGAGATGGAGAAAATGGTGCGTCTTCAGCAAGGTTTAATCGACGGCGATAAAACGGTTGAAAAAACGAACGCCGACGGCGTGAAGCTCGTTCCGACCAGCTACAACCGGCAGAATCTGCCGCCGGGCGTAACCATTCCGCAGAAGCTCGAAAAATATCGCGACCTGCCGTTTCCGAGCGGAATCGATTTACAGACGATTGTAAAAGATTTAGCGAGAGATTTGGATTTGAACGTTTTGTTTGACCAGGAATCGCGTCTCGACACGCGCAAAGTTAAAATCGAACTCAAGAATGTAACTCCGGCGAGAGCGCTCGATTATATCTTTTTGCAGGAAAATCTGTTTTTCCAGAAAGTCGGTCCGCGCACGATTATGGTTGCGCTGAATAATCGTCGAACGAATTTTCAACAATTAGTTCTGCGCACATTTTACCTTGCAAATGCAGACCCGACGGAAGTTGCGAAAGTCGTCCAATCGGCGATTCCCGCGCAGCCGGGCAGAACACCGACAATTCCGCTGATTGATAAATCGACGAACAGTCTTACCGTTCGCGATACGTCGGAAAATATCAAAATCATTGCCGATTTGATTAGAGCTTTGGACAAAGACCGCGCCGAAGTCGTGATGGACGTGCAGATTTACGAAGTTTCGAAAAACGATTTGCTGAAGCTCGGAAATCAGATTGGAAACAATATCGGAAGCACGACGACCAACGAGCTAACCAATATCGGCGGGCTGCAAGCAGGCTCATCGATTCCTTTGACCGGCAATTTTGCTTCCAATCTGGTAACGGCGCTCGCCACCGGATTTATACTTCCGTCGTCGGTCATCAGCGCGTTTCAAAGCAAAAATAATACTAAACTCGTCGCTTCGACACAGATTCACGCCTTCAATAATGAAGATTCGTCGGCGCGAATAGGTCAGCGCGTTCCCGTTCAGACGGCGACGCTTGTTCCATATAATAACTCCACGCCAAACGTTCCGGGCAGTCTCGGCGGCGGTTATCCGGTCATCAACTACGAACAGGTCGGATTGACCCTGAAATTTAAGCCGATTGTATTTCCGAATCAGGACGTGCAGGTTTCGATGGAAATTGAATCGAAAGACGTTAACGGCGGGCAGGATTTTACGCCGATTTTTACTGAAAGAACAATTAAAGGAACGGCTCGAATTCAAAATAATAAAACCCTTTTGCTGGCAAGCGTCGCTCAGGGCGTTGAAAATAGTGGACGACAGGGACTGCCGCTTTTAGGATTAATTCCCGTTATAGGAAGATTATTCAGCACGCCGACGAAAGATAATCGAACGGTTGACGTGGTTATTGCCGTAACTCCTAGAGTTATTCGCGCGCCGGTGATTTTGCCCGAAGACGAAATCGAGCGTCCGACGGGAAGTCTTGCCACGCCGACGAGCGGTTCGCTTGAAGCGATGATTTTCCAGGAAGAAGTCGAGGAACAGCTCGCCGTGATGCGCAAGCTTCCGAATAATGTTCAGATTCAGCTTCCCGACCAGAAAACCGACGTGCCGGTTTACGTTAAATCGAATCCTTCGACGACGAGCTCGACGACCGAAACACCGGCTGAAACACAGCCGACCGTAACGGAAACACAGGTAAACACGACTGCCAATACAAACACGGTCGCGACAAATCTGAAACCGATTGATACGAGCGTAAGAACTTTACCGTTTACGCCGACATCTGATTCTGCCGACAATACGGTTAAATTAAACGAAACTTCTCTGAAATCCGATAAACCGGTTGAAGAGACGACAAAAACGAGCGCGCCTTTAGCCGAATTGCAGATTTTGCCGACTCTTTCCGAGATGAAAGCGGGCGAGAAAACAAAGCTCGCCGTTATGGTCAAAAGCGCGACGGCGTTTCGTTCGGCGGTTCTCGGACTTAAATTCGACGATAAAAAAGTCGCTGTTCGCAGCGTCAGCTTCGGCGATGTTTTCGGCAGAGAATTAGCGCAAACGTCTGCCAAACCGTTTTTGAATGAGCGCGGCAGAATGTTCGTTTCTTTTCCGACATTGAAAGATGTTGCTGAAAACAGCTCGGGAATTCTGGCGTTCATCGAAATCGAAGCGTTAGCCGACGGAAAGCCGGAAATCGCTTTTGACGGCGATGTTATGAGCTTTTTGACCGCGGACGGAAAGAACTTTACGGTGAAATTCTAAAAACAGTGAGAAACGAGCGGAAGAACAATCCAAAATCCAAAATCCAAAATCTAAAATGGATTGGCGGTTTCACATTATTTGAATTGATAATCACCATGTCAGTGATGGCAATTCTGGTGATGGGAACGATTCCGCTCGCTCAAAATGCGGTCAAGCGTCAAAGAGAAGAGCGTCTGCGCGAAACTTTGCGCGAGATTCGAAGCGCGATTGACGAATTCAAACGCGATACGCTCGGTGCCTGTCCGCAGGGCGCGCTTTCAAATAATAATGTCGGCTTGAGTAACGGCGCTTCAACTACTGTCGCCGACCCGCGCAGCCGCGTCGTGATTGACGACTGCAAAATTTTCGACAACGAAAATCTCGACCGCTACCCGCCGACTCTGGAAACTCTGGTCGAAGGCGTTCAGGTCAAAGCGCGCGGCATGAATATTAAAAACAACGGTGTTTTTTCCGACGAAAACGCGACGGATTTAAACGCGACAAAAGAGCTGAAAAAAGTTTACCTGCGCGAATTGCCAAAAGACCCGATGACGGGCGAATCGGATTGGAAAATCCGTTCTTCGTATCAGGATAGCGACAGCAGTTGGGACAGCATAAACGTCTTCGACGTGCGCTCAAGCTCGGACGCAGAAGCCTTAAACGGGGAGAAATACAGTGATTGGTAAATTTTTAAATGCGGAATGCGGAATGCGGAATGCCGAATCGAAAACAACTTTTAATTTTCGTGCCTTGATTTCCTTTTTCAAATTCCGCAATCCGCAATCCGCATTCCGCAATCAAAAAGGCTTTTCGCTTCTTGAGCTGATGATAGCAATGTTTATCATGATAATTTTGCTGTCAGTCGCGCTTCCGACCTATCAGCGAAGCGTTCAGCACGCGCGCGAGCTCGTCCTCGAAGAAAATCTCTGGCAGATGCGCCGCGCCATCGACCAATACGGCTCGGATAAAGGTAAATTGCCCCAATCGCTCGAAGATTTGAAAACCGGCGGCTACCTGCGTGAAATCCCGATTGACCCGATTAGCGAAAAAGCCGAGTGGAAAGAAATTCAGGGTGAAGACGTAAATTCGAGAGACGGCGGGCAGGGCTTGAAGGACGTAAAAAGCACCGCCGAGGGCGAAGACACGGAAGGGAAAAAATACGAAGAATATTAAAAAATGAATAATTGATAATTGATAATGAAGAAGCAGGTTTTTCATTATCAATTATCAATTATCAATTATCAATTATCAAGATGTTAGAAACTTTACTCGAACCGAATTACCCGCGAGCCGCGCTTGGCTTGGAACAGGAAAGCGTAACGGCGCTGGCTTTGCAGAAGGAAGGCAGAGGTCGTTTCGGCGTTAAGCAGGCTGCAACGATTGTCTTGCCCGTTCATCTTCTCACGCCGAGCTTTACTGATGTAAATATCGCCAGCGGCGATGAAATGCTCGTGATGCTCGACGAAGCCGTAACCAAAGCGGGACTCAGAAATCAAAAACGCTGGTCGGTCAGCCTGCCGAGCAATACGGCGCGGACGGCGATTTTAACGCTTGAAAACGAGCCTGCTTCGAGCAATGAGCTGACGGAAGTTCTCGATTGGAAATCGGAAAACACTTTCGGCGTTCCGGCGGGCGAGATGCGGATTTCGCGCCGCAAAATTTCGCCGGATGCAGCCGGAAAATCCCGCTATTTTGCGACGGCTGTAAAGCTCTCCGTCATTGACGAATACGAAACTTTATTTGAAAGACAAGGCTGGCGCGCCGGGCTGATTCTGCCGCGAGCCGTCAGCGAAGCAAACTGGCTGGTCGATGCCAAAAGCAAGACCGATTCGCTTCTTTTAAGCGCGCAGCCGGACGGTTTTACCGCGCTTCTCCTGCGCGGAGACGAGCCGACCGTCGTTCGCAACGTAACCTGCACGGAAAGCGAAAGAGACGATGAGATTTATCGCCTTTTAATGTTCTATCGCGACCGTTTAGCCGTCGAATCGAGCCAGACTTTTCTGGAAAAAATGCTTATCATCGGCAGAGATTTTATTCCCGCCAAACTTGCGGAAATCACCAACGAAGCGCTCGGAAAGGCTCTCGACGTTCTGCGACCGGAAGATGTCGGCTTAAATCTTCCGACACGTGATTTGAGCTTCGACGACCTCGCCGCGCCCGCCGGGCTCGCGCAACTGGGCTGGAAATAAATAAAATGTGAGAGATGAGATGTGAGATGTGAGAACAAGGTTTTTAACTTCTCACATCTCATCTCTCATTTCTCACATTTTTGTCTTGCAAACTGAAACAATATCGTAAACAATACCGTAATACCTTTGCATCATGATGTTACACGCAATTGCCCTGGAAAAAATTAAAAGTCTGACTGACGGCGAGCTGATTGAAACGGCTATCAGCGGGCGCGAGGATTCGTTTGAAGAACTCGTCCGCCGTTACCAGCGTCCGATTACGAATTACGTTTACCGGATGCTGAGCGATTATGATGCTTCGCTCGACGTAACGCAGGAAGTTTTTATAAAAGTTTACAATTCGCTCGCGCGTTACAGTTCGGATTACAAATTCTCGACTTGGCTTTACCGCATCGCGCACAATGCGGCGATTGATTATATGCGCCGAAATTCGGTCAATCAGCAGAGCATCGAGGCGGAAAACGCGGACGGCACATATCAACTGCAAATCGAAAGCCCGCGCCCGAATCCCGAGCAGGAACGCGAGAGAAGCGAGTGGCGCACGGAAATCGAATCGGTCGTTAAATGTCTGCCGACCGTTTACCGCGAATTGATTTTGCTCAGACACGCGCAGGATTTGAGCTACGACGAAATTGCTGAAATTACGAATCTGCCGCTCGGAACGGTAAAAAATCGTCTGTTTAGAGCGCGCGAAATGATGCGCGATATATTTGTCGAAAGAGGATTTACGGGGATTTAGTCAGTAGTCCTTCGTCCTTTGTCCTTTGCAGATTGAGCTATAATTAAAAACTTTAATTTAATTTCAACTTGCAAAGAACAAAGGACGAAGGACAAAGGACAAAATAGATGATTCAGGAAAATGCAAAAAATCAAGCTTCTTGCCCGCGTGAGGAAATCGCCGCGTATGTTGACGGCGAAATTTCTCCGCGCGAAGAGCTTGAGCTTGAAATGCATTTTGCGGATTGCAAAATCTGCGCCGAAGAGCTTAATTCGCAGAAAAAGCTGCTTTGCGCGCTTGATTCGTTTTGTCTGAACGAGCGGGAAATCGAGCTTCCGGAAAATTTCACGAAAGTTATCGTTGCGACCGCCGAAAGCAACGTCAGCGGTTTGCGTCGCCCGCAGGAACGCCGGAAGGCTATGTTTATTTGTTCGGCTTTGTTTTTGTTGGTGTTACTCGGATTAGGACTTGGCAGCGAACCCGATGCGATTCTCGGTACTTTCTGGAAATTTGCCGAACAGTTTCTGGCGGTCGGAAGCTTTATCGCTCATCTGGTTTTTGACCTGACTGTCGGAATCACGATAGTTTTGCGATTTTTAGGACATCATTTCGTATTCAGTTCGGCAGCAACGTTCGGCTTAATCGCCGTTCTTTTCGTAATTTCTCTTTTAACTCTTTCACGGCTCGTCTTGCGCTATAATCGCGCATAAATAAAAAATGCAGGCTCAGAAAAAGTGATTTATACAGATACGCGGACAAATACTTTAACAGGAATACAAATCCCTTACAGGCATATACTTTTGGGGTTTGTTTTTATTTTGTCTGCCGTATTTTCGGTTTACGCGCAAAGTCTTTCGCTCTCGGCTGACGAAAAAACGCTGACGGTCGAAGACGCCAGAGATAATGAAATTTACGCTTTCGGCAAAACCGTTATTATAAAAAAAGCGGCGAAAGGCGTTTTAACCTTCGGCGGCGACGTAATCATCGAGGGCAGAGTCGAAGGTGATGTCGCGGCAATCGGCGGCAACATTATTCAAAAAGAAGGCGGCTTTGTCGGCGGCGACGTAATCGTTTTCGGCGGAACTTATCGCGCCGAAAGTCAAAAACCGCTTCGCAATGAAGGAAAGGAAACCGTGATGGTTGCGATGTTCGAAGAAGAGCTGCGTAATTTCGCGGCAAATCCTTTGAGCCTGTTTTCGCCAAACTTTTCGTGGACTTTTCTCGCGCAGAGATTTCTGCTGATTCTCTTCTGGTTCGTCATTTCTTTAGCCTTAACGACCATTTCGCCCGGCGCTGTATCGCGCGCGGTAACGCGTCTGCATCTTTCATCGCTGAAGGTTTTCGCCATCGGTTTTCTCGGATTCTGGGTAGTTATAGTCAGCGTCATCGCCAGCGTCAGCTTTCTGCCCGGTTATCTCAGCGCAATCGTCGGTTTGATGGCGTTTGTACTTTTGTTTCTCGGATATGTTTTCGGGCGCGTCGCATTGCAGATGAGTGTCGGGAAAATCGTTCAGAAACGCTTTTTGCCCGAAAAGAAACAATCGGAAACTATCGCCCTTTTAATCGGAGTCGTTATCTGGTCGGTTCTGCTTTCAATTCCGTATCTCTGGGTGCTTACCCTTTTGACCCTCTTTTCAGCCAGCATCGGTCTTGTTTTTACCGCACGCTCAAACAGTAATTGGCAAAAAACGTAAATTAGGTGAGAAGTGAGAAATGAGATGTGAGAAAGAAATTTTACTTCTCATATCTCATATCTCATTTCTCACTTATCTTTTATTTACAATTCTTTACAAAAGATTTTAAACCTTTCCGGTCTAAAAAGCGTCTTTATCTAAGTCAATTAAAAGACAACCATTAAATCAGCAGAAGCGTATAATTAAATAGCTACGATATATTTATTTTCAAGAGAGAAATTTGAAATGCGAAAAATTTTATTTTTATCATTCTTTATAGCTTTATTCGGCGGCATTGTTTCGAACGTTTCGGCGCAAACCGAAGGCGCTATCAAATCGAGTTTAATCAGCGGCGAAGTTACGTCCGTCAGCGCCGAAAAAATCGTTTTGCAGACGAAGGACGGTTTGCTTGATGCGATTTTGTCCGATAAAACCGTTTATATGCGCGTTCCGCCTGAAAATCCGAAATCACCGGTTAAATCCAGTTTTTCAGAAATCGGCGTCGGCGATAAGGTTGTGGTTTCGGGAATTCCCGCCACGGATATGAAAAGCATTCCGACGAGAACCGTTTATCTGATGACGAAAGCGGACATTTCGCAGAAACAAACCAAAGAGCTTGGAGAATGGAAAACTCGCGGCGTTTCGGGAAGAATTACCGCCGTTAATCCCCAAACAAAAGAAATTACGATTACGACTCCGGGCTTGATGGGCGCGAAAACCACCGTCTTAACGCCGAAGGATAATGCTGACTTTTTGCGTTACGCGCAGGATTCGGTGAGCTACAGCGAAGCTAAGAAAAGTTCTTTTACAGAAATCGCGGTCGGCGATTCGATTCGCGCGCTAGGCGATAAAAGCGAAGACGGCGCGACTTTTAAGGCGGAAAAACTTCTGACCGGAGCATTTCAAACCGTCGTCGGAACTGTTACTGCCGTCAACGCCGAAAAGGGCGAAATTACAATTACCAATTTTCAAACCAAGAAACCTATGACGATTGTTGTAGACAAGAGTTCGCTTTTGAAGCAGTTTCCGGCTGATATGGCGCAGAGAATGGCGCAGATGCAGGCGATGATGGCTTCGGGCGGAGGCAACATGATTCGTCCTCCGCAAGGCGCAAATCAGCAGGGAAATCAGAATCCGCAGCAAAATCCCAATCAAAATCAGATGAATCAGGGCGGCGGCAATCGCGGCGGCGGAAGCCTCGACGATATGCTGGAGCGTTTTCCGACGATTACGGTCGCCGATTTAAAGGTCGGTGAAATGATTGCCGTGAACAGCACGAAAACTGCCAATCAGGAACGCGTTACCGCAATTAAATTAGTGTCCGGCGTCGAGCCGTTTACGAAAGTTCAGCAAATGCCGAACGGCGGAAGCCGTCAGGGCGGCGGCGGCGGCGTAAATTCGAGCTTTACCATACCGGGATTTGACGGCAACTAGTCGTAAACCCTTTGAAACAGGAGACGGAAGATAGAAGACAGTCAATAATTTATATACCGAAGTTTGTTTTATAAAATTTTTATTTTTAATGCGAGCTTCTGTCTTCCGGGTTTATTCTATGAAAAACATAAAATTATTTTTATTAATCGGTCTTTTTACATTATTTATAAACTCGTCTGCGCTGGCACAGCAGGCGGGAAGCGTTACGGGGCAGGTTTATGACAGTCTCGGCGCAGTCGTCGTCGGCGCAAATGTGATTACGGTTGACGCGGCGAAAAAAGAAAAAACTGCCGTTACAAACGGTCAGGGCGTGTTCACAATCAGCGGGCTTGCTCCCGGAAAATACACGGTTCGCGTCGTTGCGCCGAAGTTTGCGCTTTACGAAAACACGGAAGTGGAAATCAAGGCGGGCGCGCGCGAAGAATTAACTATCGCTTTATCGGTCGAAGAAGTTCAGGCGGAAGTGGAAGTTTCCAATGAAGGACAGGTTTCGACCGAATCCGACAACAATCAGGGCGCGACCGTTTTGAAGGACAAGGATTTGGACGCTTTGCCGGACGACCCGACCGAGCTCGAAGCCGCTTTGCAGGCTTTAGCCGGACCTTCGGCAGGACCGAACGGCGGGCAGATTTACATTGACGGCTTTACCGGCGGCAGAATTCCGCCGAAAGAAGCCATCCGCGAAATCCGCATCAACCAAAATCCGTTTTCGGCTGAATACGACCGCTTAGGTTTCGGACGCATCGAGATTTTAACCAAACCCGGCTCGGACAAATGGCGCGGACAGGCGTTTTTCAACTTTAATGACGAAAGCCTCAACTCGCGCAACCCGTTTGCATTAAACCGCGCGTCGAGCCAGACCAGATTTTACGGCGGCAACGTTTCGGGTCCGATACAGAAAGGCAAATCATCATTTTTCCTCGACATCAGCAACCGGGCGGTCGATAACGCCGCAATCGTCAACGCGCAGATTATCGATTCGTCTTTCAACGTCGTTCCTTTTAATCAGGAATTTACAATCCCGAACCGGCGTTTTTCCGTCAGCCCGCGGTTTGACTACCAGATTAACGACTCGAACACCTTAGTCGCCCGCTACAGCTTCACGCGCGGGACGACTGAAAATCAAGGCATCGGCGACATTTCGCTGCCGAGCCGAGGTTATTCGACCGTAACGTCGGAACACAATTTTCGTCTGACGGAAACGATGATTATTAATCCGAAAACCGTCAACGAAACGCGTTTCCAATACGAATTCGACAATCGCGAGCAAACCGGCGACAACAGCATTCCGACAATCAGCGTTTCGTCCGCCTTTAGCGGCGGCGGCGCGCAGATTGGCTTGAACTACAATCGCCAGAATAGCTGGGAGCTGCAAAATTACACGACCACTTCTTTCGGAAGCAAGAACGAACACTCGGTCAAATTCGGCGTTCGCCTTCGCGGAATTACGCTGAAAGACCGCTCGGAATCAAATTTCGGCGGAAGCTTCCTTTTCACGGGCGCTCCCGAAATCAGATTGAATTCCACCTGTGACCCGAACGCTCCGGGCTGCATTATCGCGCCGGCGGTTTCGCCGATTGAGCAGTATCGCCAGAAACTTCTCGGCAATCCCGACCCGCGCTATAATCCGGCACAATTTAATATAACGGCTGGAAATCCGCTCGCCGATGTTTCGCAATTCGATTTCGGCGCGTTTGTCTCCGACGATTGGCGCATCAGCCCGGCGCTGACGCTCGGCTTCGGCTTGCGTTACGAAAATCAGACGAACATTAACGACGATTTGAATTTCGCGCCGCGATTCAGCTTTGCATGGTCGCCCGGCGCGGGCGGCGCTCGCCAGCCGAAAACCGTTTTTCGCGGCGGTATCGGAGTTTTCTTCGACCGTTTCAGCGAAAATTACACATTGCAGGCAAACCGTTTCAACGGCTCGCAGCAACTTAGCTATTCGGTTTCCTCGTTTGAAACCGACCCGATTCGACGCGCGCAGGCAATCGCGCTTTTGAGTCTGCCCGTTTTTACGCTCAACGGCGTAACCAACGTGCCGACACCGGCGCAGATTGGTGCGGCGGCTCCGTTTACGAATACGATTCGGCAGGTTTCCGACGATTTGAAAACGCCGACAACTTATCAAATCGCGCTCGGCGTCGAGCGTCAACTGCCTTACAAAACGACGGCGGCTATTTTCTATATCGGCTCGAAAACAACGAATCTGCTTCGCTCGCGCAATATCAATGCGCCCGTTTGTCAGACGGCTTTGAACTGCGACGGCGCTGTTCGACCTTTCCCGACGCTCGACAACATCAACCAGTATGAATCGAGCGGCGTTCTCGACCAGCATCAGATAATTTTCAATTTCCGAACGGCGATAGGCAATAAAATCAACTTATTCGGAAACTATCGTCTCGGATTTGCCAAGAGCGATTCGGACGGCGCGAACAGCTTTCCGGCGTATTCTTACGATTTGGACACCGAATACGGCGCGTCTTCGCTCGATGTCCGGCACAACGTTTTTGTCGGCGGCTCAATCACGCTGCCGTGGGACGTTCGCGTCAGCCCGTTCATCATCGCGTCTTCGGGCAGACCGTTTAATATTGTCAGCGGAAACGACCTTAACTCGGACTTGCTGCTTACCGAACGCCCGACTTTCGCGCAGTTAAACGCCCGCTGCACACAGCTCGGACTGACCAATTCATTCTGCGACATCAGCAATGTCTCGGACGTGAACCAGATTATTCCGCGCAATTACGGCAGAGGACCTTCGTTCTTCAGCGTTAATATGAATTTCAGCCGAACATTCGGTTTCGGCGGCGCGAAGAAAACCGTTGCGACGACGAACGATACTCAAACCACGCAAGGCGGCGGGCAAACCGCTGTGACCGGCGGCAATCGTCGTGGCGGAGGCGGTAATCAAAATCGCGGCGGCGGCGGTGGTTTTGGCGGCGGATTCGGCGGCGGCGGAAACGACAATCCTTACAATTTGACGCTTGGCGTTCAAATCACGAATATTTTCAATAACGTGAATTTCAACACGCCAGTCGGCACTTTGAACTCAAGTCGTTTCGGGCAGTCAACTTCGACAGCCGGAGGCTTCGGCTTCTTCGGCGGCGGCGGAAACGCCGGTAATCGCCGCGTTGAACTGCAAATGCGATTTAACTGGTAAAAAGACGCAAGCGCAAGTGTAAACGAGCGTGTTTTCGAAGGGAAGAATGAAAGTTAAACTTTTATTCTTCCTTTTTCGTATTCTGTGCATCTAAAGATTTTGTTCATAACTTTATAAAAAAGGAAAATAATATGAGAAAGTATTCGATTTTACTGCTTATTTTTGTGTTTGCGTTGAGCGCGTTTGCCCAGAAGAAGGATGAAAAGGAAAAGGCGACGACGACGACAACAGCGACCGTTGCGATTTCCAAAACATCGACGCCGATGGAGCTTGCCAAAGCCGCGCTGGCAGCACAGGGCGGCGACAAGTTCAAGAATATGAAAACCTTGATAGTTCGCGGTTCGGCGGAGATTTCAGGCTCGCCGACGCAGGTTATTCCCGCAACTTTTGCGACCATTTATTCGGGTGAAAAATATCGTCTCGATATAGTCAATCCGATGCAGCCGTTCAAACAGGTTTATGACGGGCAGCAAACATATTCTTCGATTCCGAATTTTTCCCTGCCGCCGCTCAACCGGCTCGGTCTTCCGCTTCTGCCGAAAATCGAGGAAAAAGATTTTGTCGTTTCCGAGCTGCCCGATAAAAACAAGAAGCTGGGTTTTCGCATCACTTCGCCCGAGGGATATTACACGGATTTTTTCGTCAATGAAAAGACGGGACAGGTAAAAAGCTACTCGGCAAGATACGACTTCAACGGGCGCGAGATAACGACTTCGGTAGAAATAGACACGATGCGCGATGTCGATGGCGTTATCGTTCCCGAAAAATACTCGCAGCGCTTCGAACTCGGACAGCTTACGATGTATGCCAATTTCAAAGCAAAGGAAATTCTCGTCAACACGACTGTTGCCGACGATGTTTTCACGATGAAATAATTAATCCGCGCGATTTTATATGAAAAACTGAGGCGTAAATATCTTTTTATTACGCCTCTTTATTTTATTTACACGACTGACATTGATGATGTATCGGCATACATTAATCATTGCGGTTTCAAACGGAAAACTCAAAATAAAAAAGGCGAAAGGGAAGTTTTACACTCCCGTTTCGCCTTTTAATTCAACTCATTTCAAAAATTAAACACTCATAATCTCGTGTTCCTTGTTCTTGGCTAGTTCGTCAATTTTACCTGTATATGTATTGGTAAGTTTCTGAACTTCATCCAGACCGCTGCGCTCGTCGTCTTCGGAAATCGTCTTGTCCTTAAACATTTTCTTCAAATTGTCGTTGGCGGCGTGTCGAACGGCGCGAACGGCGATTTTATGTTCTTCGGCGATTTCGTGAACCTGTTTCGCCATCTGGCGACGGCGTTCTTCGGTCAGCGCCGGGACGGACAGGCGAATCATTTTACCGTCGTTTGAAGGATTAAAGCCGAGATTTGCCTGGTTGATAGCCTTTTCAATCGCCGAAATCTGCGTCGCGTCCCACGGCTGAACGGTGAGCATCTGCGCTTCGGGAACATTGACCGAAGCCATCTGGCTGAGCGGCGTCGGAACGCCGTAATAATCAACCGTAATATCATCAAGCAAACCGACTGTAGCGCGTCCGGTTCGAACATTTGAAAGTTTACGCTTCAAATCATCAACCACCGCTTCCATTTTCGGTCTCGTATCTTTTAATAAAATATCTACACTCATAATTTTGGTAATTAGTAATCGGTAGCTGGTAATTGGCAAAAAACGAATTACTTATTACCAATTACCAATTACCTATTTCGCTGTTTGTGTCTTGCCGCCGACCGTAACCATCGTTCCGATGCTCAAATCGCCTTGAACCGCGCGGACGATATTGCCGTCTTCGCGCATATTGAAGACCATAATCGGCAGATTATTGTCCATACAAAGCGAGATTGACGAAGCGTCCATCACTTTTAACTGCTTTTCAAGGACTTCCTGATAAGAGATTTGCGTATATCTGGTCGCATTGGGAACGAGCATCGGGTCGGCTGAATAAATGCCGTCAACCTTTGTGCCTTTCAGAATAACGTCGGCTTTGATTTCCAGCGCGCGAAGCGATGCGGCGGAATCGGTCGTGAAAAAAGGATTACCCGTTCCGGCGGCGAAAATCACCACGCGTTTTTTTTCGAGATGACGAATCGCGCGGCGGCGAATAAAAGGCTCGGCAAGCTGCGGAATATCAATCGCCGACATCACACGTGTATAAACATCGAGCTTTTCTAATGCATCCTGCAAAACAACGGCGTTCATCACCGTCGCCAGCATTCCGATATAATCGGCGCTGGCTCGGTCCATATTGCCCGCGCTTTTGGAAACGCCGCGAAAGATATTGCCGCCGCCGATAACGACTGCTATTTCCACGCCGAGCGCGTGAACCGCTTTTATCTCGCGCCCGATAGCTTCCGCGACTTTCGTATCAATGCCGTAATTCTGCTCGCCCATCAGGACTTCGCCGGAAAGTTTGAGCAAAATTCGTTTGTAAACCATTTTTAAGTCCCAAGTCCCAAGTCCCAAGTCCCAAGTCTAAAGCCGGGTTTCGACTTGAGACATTGGACTTGAGACTTGGGACTCTAAATTAACCGACCATCGAAGCGACTTCAGCCGCGAAATCGTCCTGACGTTTTTCGATGCCTTCGCCCATTTTGTAGCGCGTGTAGCGACGAACGGTAATATTTTCCTTGATGGAAGCGATTTTTTCCGCGACCAGTTCGCCGATTGTCTTGCTCGGGTCTTTTACAAAAGGCTGGTCGAGCAAAACGTTTTCTTCATAAAACTTGTTCAAACGTCCTTCGATGATTTTATTCAAAACCTCTTCGGGTTTGCTCGCGTTTTTCGGGTCGTTTTTTAATTGTTCCAGAAGAATTTCACGTTCTTTATCGAGAACATCCGACGGAACGTCTTCGCGTTTCAAAAAACGCGGGTCGGTCGCCGCGATGTGCATCGAAACGTCTTTGACGAGCTGCTGAAATTCTTCGCCGCGCGCGACGAAATCGCTTTCGCAGTTGATTTCGACCATCACGCCGACTTTTCCGCCCATGTGAATATACGAGCCGACCGCGCCTTCCGCCGTTACGCGTCCGGCTTTTTTGTCCGCCGACGCCATGCCTTTTTTGCGAAGAATCTCGACGGCTTGCGTTTCGTCGCCGCTCGCTTCGACCAATGCGTTTTTACAATCAACCATTCCCGCGCCTGTTTTTTCGCGCAGGGATTTTACTGCACTTGCTGTAATATCTGCCATAATAACTCCAATATATAATTCGAAATTTAATATTTAAGATTCAAGATTAATATTTTGAATCCTGAATTTTCAATCTTGAATCTTAAATTTTGAATCTTAAATCTAAGAAAAAGCGCAGCCCGTTTAAGTTTAAACGAATCGAGGCTACGCTTTCAAAATATAAAATTTAATGTCTAGCTTGCTGTCGCTTCGTTAGTTTCCTCTTCGGTTTCCGTCGATTCGCTGACAGCGTCTTCCTGAGCCGTCGAAACTTCGGTCGTATCTTCGGAAGCCGACGTTTCAATTTCGGCACTGACTTCTGTTTCGTCGCTCGCGCCTTCAACCGGCGCTGCGCCTGCCGCAGTCGAATCGGTATGCGTCGCTTCAGCCGTTGCAAACGATTGGTCGGCAACCTTAATTTCCGGTTCGAGCGTCGTATCGGTCGTCGCTGTTTCGCCGGTTTCATCTTCTTCCGAAGTTTCCGAAACCGCGCCGCCAGCGCCTTCCGTCGCAACATTCTGACCTTCGAGAATTGCATCCGCAATGCGCGAAGCAAACAGGCGAATCGCTCGAAGCGCATCGTCATTGCCCGGAATTACGTGGTCAACGCCTTCCGGCGAGCAGTTTGTATCGACAACCGCAACGACCGGAATATCGAGACGATTTGCCTCGGCAACCGCGATTTCTTCCTTGCGAACGTCGATGATGAAAAGCATATCGGGCAGCTTGGTCATATCCTTGATGCCCGCGAGATTCTTCATCAAACCTTCGTGGTCGCGGTCGAGTCCGAGACGCTCTTTTTTCGTCAGCATCTCAAAGCGACCGTCTTCTTTCATCGCTTCGATGTCCTTCATTTTCTTAACCGATTTTTGAACGGTCTGAAAATTGGTCATCAATCCGCCGAGCCAGCGATTGTTGATGTAATACTGCCCCGCGCGTTCGGCTTCCTCACGAATTGCGTCCTGCGCCTGCCGCTTCGTGCCGACAAACAGGACTTTCATATTCGGGCGTTCCGTCAACGCTTCGGTTACGTAATTCAACGCATCGCGGAAAAGCTTCTGCGTTTTCTGCAAATCAATAATATAAATGCCGTTGCGCTCGCCGAAAATGTATTCCTTCATTTTCGGATTCCAACGGCGTACCTGGTGTCCAAAGTGAACTCCCGCTTCGAGAAGCTCCTTCATTGTAACATTTGCCAAAACTTTTAAATCTCCTTAACTTATTGGTTTTTGTACTCGCCAAAATCAGTTTTATAAACCAATGAATTTTGGCGATGGTCTAAACATTTATCATTCATCATTTACCATTTATCAAAAACGAAAGATGATAAATGTTCAATGATAAATGATAAATGTGAAAATTAACGTTTCGAGAACTGGAAGCGTTTGCGAGCGCCCTTCTGACCGTATTTCTTACGTTCTTTCTGGCGCGGGTCGCGCGTTACCAATCCCGCTTTCTTTAAAACCGGGCGAAGGTCTGCGTTGTATTCCATCAATGCGCGTGTAATTCCGTGGCGAACCGCGCCGGCTTGTCCGGCTGTTCCGCCGCCGGCAACATTAACTAAAATGTTGAATTTACCCGCTGTATCGGTTAAACGAAGCGGCTGATGAATAATCATCCGCAAAGCTTCATTCGGGAAATACTCTTCAAACCCGCGCTTATTTACCTTAATTTCGCCGTTTCCGGGACGAAGATAAACACGCGCCGTTGAAGTTTTTCTGCGACCTGTTCCGTAATACTGAATGTCTGCCATATTTCTATAAGATGTCAGATGTCAGATGTCAGATGTCAGTTCTTAAAACTAGCATCTAGCATCTAGCATCTAGCTACTAAGTCTATTTCGTTTCAATCTCAATCGCTTCGGGGTTTTGCGCCGCGTGTCTGTGGTCGGCGTCCGCGTAAACCTTTAATTTTTTCGCCATCGCTTTGCCGAGTTTGGTTTTCGGAAGCATACCTTTGATTGCGAGTTCGAGAATCTGCTCGGGCTTTCTCTCCAACATCTGTTTCACGGTAAACTCTTTCAAACCGCCCGGATAGAGCGTGTGATGACGATACATTTTCTGGTCAGTTTTCGAGCCTTTCAGAACAACGTGCCGCGCGTTAATCACAACGACGTGGTCGCCCATATCCATAAAAGGCGTGTAAGCCGGATTGTTTTTACCCGACAAAATACGCGCGACTTCGGTTGCCAGACGACCGACGGTTTTGCCCTTCGCGTCAACCACAAACCACTTGCGGCTTTCCGCTAAACCCTTTCCGCTTGGAAAATAAGTACTCATAATGCTTGCTCTGTTTAAAATAATCGCCAAAAAGCGAACTGATAGAATATCGGAAATCGCCCTTTGCGTCAAGCAAAGATAAGCAATTAAAGGCTAAACCCGAAACGCTCGCCCGCCAGAATCAAGCCGACAATCGTTTTTGCATCCTGAATCTCGCCGTTTTTGATTTTTTCAAACGCTTCGGGAAAACTGAGTTTTTCTACGACAAGAATTTCATCTTCTTCGAGATTTTGCTGAGTTTCGGTCAAATCGCTCGCCATATAAACGTGCATTTTTTCGGTCAAAAATCCGGGCGAAACATAAAATTCGGTTAATTTCTCAATCTTTTCCGTCGTAACGCCGATTTCTTCTTCAAGCTCGCGCCGCGCGCCGATTTCGGGCGATTCATCCTTGTTCAAAGTCCCGGCGGGAATTTCCAGAAGATATTCGCCCGCCGCATGTCGATATTGCCGGACAAGCGCAACGGTTTTATCGGCAAACACGGGAACAATCACCGCGCTTCCTTTGTGCAGAACGATTTCGCGTTTATATTCAACGTCGCCGTCACGAATTTCCGCCTCGTAAACGTCGAAAATCTTGCCTTTATAAATTTCTTTTGTCGAAATAACTTCCGGTTTCATAATTTAAAGAAAATAGCCACAGAGAACACAGAGATTTTTGAGAGTTTTTTCTCTTTAAACTCTGTGTTCTCTGTGGCTAAAAACTATTTCTCATTCAAAAAATCTCTGACCATTTTCATATCTTCCCAAACTTCGCGTTTTTTGGTCGGGTCGCGCAAAAGATACGCCGGATTAAACGTCGGCATCAGCTTTATTCCGTTGTAATCATAAAATTCGCCGCGCATCTGCGTAATCGATTTTTTTGCGTTCAGTAAAGCTTTCGTCGGCGTGTTTCCGAGCGAAATGATAACTTTCGGCTTAATCGCCAACATTTCACGATGGAGAAACGGCGTGAAAAATTTCAAAATTTCAGGCGTTAATTCATCGCCGGAAGATATAAATTTAACGACATTCGTTAGATAAAGTTCTTCGCGATTCAAACCGATTGCCGCCAGAATTTTTTCCAGCAGCTGCCCGACCGGACCCATAAAAGGCTTTTCCGAATCGGCATCGGGCGCGCCGGGCGATTCGCCGACGATAACGACATCCGAATCAGTTTTGCCCGTTCCGAAGATAAAAAATTCATCGGGAAACAAAG
Source organism: Pyrinomonadaceae bacterium (assembly GCA_049799955.1). Taxonomy (GTDB): domain Bacteria; phylum Acidobacteriota; class Blastocatellia; order Pyrinomonadales; family Pyrinomonadaceae; genus JBGTFE01. Next base: position 72,117 of record JBARIW010000078.1, on the reverse strand, counting down.
CTTTGCCCTTTTCGAGCAGCTCCTGATTTATTTCGTCAACTGTTTCGGACGATGCGGCTGAAATTTCATCAAACAGGGAATTTTGCATAATAAAGCAGCCACGAATTACACGAATAACACGAATTATTTATCATTTCTTTCATTCGTGCTATCCGTGTAATTCGTGGCAAAAACTATTTTATCGAATTCAAATAATCGCGCACTTTTTTCATGTCTTCCCACGTTTCGCGTTTTTTCGACGGGTCGCGCAGAAGATACGCCGGGTGGAAAGTCGGCATTACCTTTACGCCGTAATAATCCTGAAAATTGCCGCGCATTTTTGTGATTCCGACTTTGATATTCAGAAGATTCTGCATCGCCGTATTTCCGAGAACGACAATAACTTTCGGGCGAATAACGGCGATTTCGCGGATTAAAAACTGTTTGCAGATATCGGCTTCCGACTGCATCGGCTGCCGATTTTGCGGCGGGCGACAGCGATTGACGTTGCCGATGGCGACATCTTTGCGCTTTTGCCCGATGGCTTCGATGATTTTATCGAGAAGCTGTCCGGCGCGCCCGACAAAGGGCTCGCCCTGCGCGTCTTCGTTTGCGCCCGGCGCTTCGCCGATAAACAGCAAATCCGCTTCAAGATTTCCGGTCGTGTGAACGATTTTCGTCCGACCTTCCCACAACGGGCAGCGCGTGCAGTTGCCGCAATCATTGCGAATATCTTCAATCGTCTCGGTCGCTTCAGGCAAAGTTTGGGTACTGTCGCCGAAAAGCGACTGGCTCAAATCTTCTTCCGGTTTGGCATTTTGTTTTGGCATTGATTTTTCCCCTTGTTCTTCGGTTTTTGTTAAAAAAGAATCTCTTTTCGGAAGCGACGGCAGGCGCGAAAGCTTTGTCGATTCCAGAATACCGCTTCGGCTCGTTTTTACTTCATTCGATTCAATCTTCGGTTTTTCGACCGCCGCTTTCAGCAAAATATCAGCAGGAACGAATTTCTCCAATTTTTCACGCGGAATTTCTAATTTTGAATTTTGAATCTTGAACTTTGAACTGTCAATTTCCGGCAAATCCGCGCTCAAATTTTCCACGCCGAGCTCCAGCAAATACAAAATTTGCTCTTTTACATCGGACATTAATTCTGAAATTTCGTTCTTCACTTTCGCCTTTTTACTTTCGCAATTTTACCACTTCGTCCAAGATTTTGTCTGCCATTTCTCGTTTTGACATCAGCGGAAGCTCGATTTTGTCATCGTCTCCGCGCCGCAAAATCGTCGCGATATTCGTGTCAGCGTTAAATCCCGCGCCCTTTTGCGTGATGTCGTTGGCGACGACCAAATCGAGATTTTTTTTCTCCATTTTCGAGCGCGCGTATTCGACGACATCGTTCGTCTCAGCCGCAAAACCGACAACGAGCAATCCGTTATGGCGATTCGCAGATACATTCGACAAAATATCGGGCGTCTTTTCCAGCTCCAAAGTCAAAAAATCCTGATTCGTTTTCTTGATTTTCGCGTCGGCAATATTTTTCGGACGATAATCGGCGACCGCCGCCGCGCCGATAAAAACGGTTGCCGACGGCAATTTCTCCATCACGGCTTGATACATTTCTCCGGCTGAAACGGCGCGGACGACTTCGACGTTTTCGGGCGGCTCAACCGTCGTAACGCCGCAAACTACGCAAACGCTCGCGCCGCGCTTTGACGCCGCTTCCGCCACGGCAAAACCCATTTTGCCTGACGAATGATTTGAAATAAACCTCACCGGGTCAATAGCTTCGCGCGTTCCGCCGACGGTTATAAGGATTTTCTCTTCGAGCAAATCCTTCGATTCAAAATTCAAAATTCCAGATTCAAGATTAGCCGTCTGGCTGTCTTCCAATTTTGAATTTTGAATTTTGAATCTTGAATTAAGCAGCTCCAGCGCTTGCGAGACGATATTCTCGACATCTTCCAATTTTCCCGTTCCGACCGTTTTGCAGGCTAATTCGCCCGAAATCGGTTCGACGAAATGAACGCCGTCTTTTTTTAATTGCTCGATATTTCTTTGTGTCGCCGGATTTTCCCACATCGTCGTGTTCATCGCGGGCGCGATTAAAACCGGCGCGTTTGAAGCCAGATAAGTCGATGAAAGAAAATCGTCGGCGATGCCGGTTGCAAATTTGGCGATAATATTGGCGGTTGCGGGAACGATAAGCAGCAAATCAATCGTCTGCGAAAAATTTATATGAGCAATCGGGTCTGGATTTTCCGGCGCGTAATCGTCAACCAGAACGTAGTTTTCAGTCAAAGCGCGAAACGTCAGAGGCTGAACGAATTCGGTCGCGTGTTTCGTCATCGCCACGCTGACTTCGCAGTTTGATTTTTGCAATAGACGCATAACTTCAATCGCTTTATACGCCGCGATTCCGCCGCTGACTCCGAGACCGACGCGAAATTTTCGATTCGATTCACTCATAAATTTAGCTGCAAGTTTAACATTTAGCTTGTTTCTATCAAAATTTGCGATTGACGGCAGCCTGAACTGTTTTTATTTACACCAAAAATCGTTTGCAGAATATGCTAAAATACCAAAAGTTTAGCAGGACAATGGAGATGAACCAGCCGACACTTTTTGAAGCAAAAACCGGTGCGCCCGAAATGGAAAAGCTGACGCTTTACGCTCTCGGCGAATTTCAGGCGCGCAAAAAAGTTCTGGCAATGCGCCAGCTTGCGCTCGACCGCCTGCGCGGCGCATTTAAACGCGCGTCGGAAAAATTCGGCGTCAGCGAGCTTAGCGATAAACAAATCGCCGAAAATCTCGAAAATCTCGGCGCGCGCGTCGTCGAAGTTCCAAGCTTTGTCGCCAAACATCCGTTTCGCGTAACGGTTTCAAACGACTTAGCCGAAAAAGCAAAGATGTTTTATCAAGCGTCATTAAATAATGATTGAAGAAAAAATAGACAAATCGGATTTGTGGCAATACGTCGAAAAATATCGCCCGCAGATTGAAAATAATCTGCGCGAGCATCTGCCGCTCGCGCCGCCGCACATCGAGACGCAGTTTAACGAAGCCGTTGAATACGCTTTGTTTTCGGGCGGAAAACGACTTCGCCCGGTTTTGACTTTACTCGGCGCGGAGCTTTTCGGCGGACGTGCGGAAATTATTTTACCGGCGGCGTCGGCGGTCGAGTTTATTCACACAAGCTCGTTGATTTTTGACGATTTGCCCGCAATGGACAATGCGCCGCAGCGTCGCGGAAAAACTTCTCTGCACGAAAAATTCGGCGAAGGTCTGGCGATTCTGGTCGCCATCGGGTTTTTGAACGCGTCTTACGGCTTGGTTTTCGTCAATCACAACGGCTTGCCCGAGCGCGCGATGCAGGCGCACGCCGAGATTGTCGAATGCGTCGGCGCGTCGGGCATGATTGGCGGGCAATCGGTCGATTTGGCGCTGGCAAGAGGCGCGAATACAAACGAATTTTCAACCGAAGATTACGATTCCGAGGTCGTTCGAAATCTGAAAACATCGGCTTTGATGCGGCTCGCCCTGCGCGTCGGCGCAATTCTCGCGGGCGCGAATTTTCTTGAGTTGGCGCAGCTTTCGCGCTTTGCCGAACTTCTGGGCGATGCTTACCAGCTTTCGGACGATTTGATTGATTTGGAAGAAGACGGCGAGGCTTTTGCCGAAAAAACTTTCGCGCTGAATCAGGATAAGGAGACGGCGCGCATTAAATTAAAATCGATTATCGAGGACGCAAAACGTCTTTTAGTCGAGAATTTTCCGTCTTCTGAAGCGCGAACCTGTTTGATTCAACTGGCGGATTATTTAGCCGACAGAAAAATATAAATAAATGGAATGTCCGAAATCGAAAAAGCCTACAAATATTGCGAAAGCGTAACCAAAACTCACGCGAAAAGCTTTTATTTTGCCGCCAGATTTTTGCCCTTTCACAAACAAAAAGCCGTTTATCCGATTTATGCTTTTTGCCGGAAAATCGACGACGAAATCGACGAAACTGCCGAAGAAAATCAAGCTAAAGCCATTCAGACAGTTGAAAATTGGAAAGCTGACTTAAATGCGATTTATGAAAACAGGACAAACAACGGGCGACGAACAACGAACGACGAACAAAATCCAGTCCTTTTAGCCTGGCAAGACCTTCTGAAAACTTACAAAATTCCGCAAAATCTGCCTTTGGAGCTGATGCAGGGCGTTCTGATGGACACGCATATCAAACGATATGAAACTTTCGAAGAGCTTTATGTTTACTGTTATCGCGTCGCTTCGACCGTCGGTTTGATGTCGTCGGAAATTTTGGGTTATTCGGATGCAAAGGCGCTCGGATTTGCCGAGTCGATGGGCATCGGGATGCAGCTTACCAATATTTTGCGCGACGTAAAAGAAGATGCTCAAATGGGAAGAATTTATTTGCCGCAGGAAGATTTGCGAGCGTTTGATGTTTCCGAAAAGCAGATTTTTGCGGGCGAAATGAACGAAAATTTTGCAGAATTAATAAAATTTCAGATTGAAAGAGCGAGAAATTATTATCGCGAAGGCGAGAAGGGAATCGCGCTTCTGGAAAAAGATTCGCGCTTTACGGTTTTGCTGGCTTCGAGGATTTACGGCAAAATTCTGGACGAAATAGAAAAGCAGAATTACGACGTTTTCAAACGCCGCGCTCACACCACGCGAACTCAAAAACTGTCTTCGATACCGCGCATCTGGCTTGAAGCGAGGAAGTGAAAAGTGAATAGTGAATAGTGAACAGTTGAAGATTTTTTCTTTACTGTTCACTATTCACTATTCACTTTTCACTTAAATCATATTCCCTTTATCTTTCGAGTTTTCGTCCAATTCGTAACGATTTCGGTCTCGTTTCTGCATTTTTTCTATCAAATCGAGCGGTTCGTTGTCCTGAAAATCGACGCCGTAGGCGTGCGCGTTTTCTTCAACGTCGGATTGGTCGGGCGTCGGGTTGTGTCCGCCGACGGCTTCCGCGCCGTCGTCGTTTGCGCTTTCCCATTCGGCGTCGATGTCGCCGCCCGAATCGGCTGGCGAAGTCGAATGATGTTCGTGAAGCCGCTCAATTAATTCACTCGGAGCCTGCGGCGCGTGAGCGATTTCTTCGTCCATAAACTCCTGAATTTCCTCATCCGGCAGAGGTTCTTTCTCGTAAAACTCCAAATCTTTGCCTGAAATCATATCATTTTCCTCGTTACTGTCCATATTACGAGAATAGCATATTTGAAAGTAATAGGTAATTGGTGATTGGTAGTTGGTTTTAAGATTTTTACCAATTACCAGTCACCAATTACCTATTACTTTTATTAAATAAATACGACCGTTTGCGAAGATGGAATTTCAAAACGCCGCCGGCAGCGCATATTTTTGCACATCAACTGGTCGTCAACCCGCACCATATAATCGCGCGATTTATCGACTTGCCGGCGGTCTTGTTCGTTTAAGTTGCGCGGCGAATTTTTTTTCTTTGTCCGTTTGAGCCAGCGTACATCGTAATCGTTTCGCTCGCGGCAGTGCGGGCAGGCAAAATTCGCTTTTTTAATTTCCTGTTTTTCGTCGAAAATATCTCGTTCATTCATTTATCATTCACCATTTACCATTTATCAAAATTCCTTAGTCTTATGATAGATGATAAATGTTCAATGTTAAATGTTTCCTGAAAGGTCGCGCAAAAATTTATAGCTGAAGATTCCGGTGTCGTGCCCGTCGCTGAAAATAAAATTCAGCGCGTAGCGACCGACAACCGTGATGCGCGAGAAAAACAAATCGTCGGGAATATTTTCGTCCCTGATAATTTTCTCGCCCGTCCATTCGTTGACGCACGAAGCGCACGGGCAGGCGCGGCGAAGCTGCGGCGCGTTATAGATGGTTTCGGCGTCATCCGACCATTTTATCGAAACTTCGCGGTCGCTTTCTTCGATTATTTGTGTTGGTTCAATCATAAAATAAGTGAGAAGTGAGAACTGAAAACTGAGAAGTGAAGAATTTTTCTTAATCTCACCTCTCATTTCTCATTTCTTCATTAATACCTTCCGCCTCGATGCAGTAATGCGAGGCGTTATAAACGGCTTTTCCGTCCTTTAAAATAATAGCTTGCGGCGATTCGTGTCTGATTCCGGTTTTTTCGGCAATCGCGTTTGAAACGCTGCGCGCGCGCTGGACAATTACCAGATTTATTTCCGCATCGACCTGTGAAATTTCCCTGTAAATATCCGCGCTAATCGGGCACGTTACGCTGTGTTTGAAAAGCGCGACCGGTGCTTCGAAGGATTTTTGGAAAAGAGTTTCAAGCTGCTGAGTGTCGTTTATATCGTTAAATCTTGCGTTCATTTGTTAAGTATAGCTTCCCGCGCCCTGATACGCATTCGGCGGCGGCGGTTGATTGGGATTTTGCGTGGATGGAAAAATCTTCCTGTAAGCGACGAGGTTTCCGGCAATCATCACCGGAATTACGAGATAAACGCCGACAAAACAAAGTAGCTCGCCTAGTAAAACCAGAACGAAATTAACGCCGATAAGCCCGACGACTCCGCCCATATTTTTCCAGACGGCTTTCGCGCTCGTTTTTACCGCCTGCCAGCCGGACAGATTGCGGTCAACAATCAGCGGAAAAGCAAAAATCAGCAGCGTGTGAAAACAAACCATGACAATCGCGATGATAAAATCGACCGCCAAAGTTCCCATCATTAGCTGCATAAACTCGTCGGGACTAAGTTTCGAACCCATCACCGCCGCCATAATAATCGGAAAGTATGTGAGCGCAAAAATAGCCAGCATCGGAACGACAATCAGGATTGTAACCAAAAGGCTCGGCATAAAATAGCTGAAGCCTTTCCACAAACCGTCAAACGAAACGGGCTTGCCGTCGATTTTTTGCAGGTAACAGTAATATATTCCGCAAATCATCGCGCCGAGCAAAATGTATACGCTTGCGCCGCCGATAATGCCGCCGACCAGCGAGATTGCGAAAAGCATCCAGTAATCGCTCTTGATTAATTCCCAGCCTTCTTTGAAACATTCGACGGGACGAATCACGCCGGTTCTAAATTCGATGTCAGCCATAGGTTTTTTAAGTGAGAAGTGAGAAATGAGAAATGAGATTTGATTTTTATTTCTCAGTTCTCACTTTTCATTTCTCACTTAGATAAATTTTCTCGATATAATCTTTCAGCATTCGGTCGCTCGAAAACTGCGGCGTCAGCGTGATTAGAGCGTTTTTCATTCGCTTAATCCATTCGCGCTGAAAGCCGTTTTCGTCTTTGGCGTAAAACGCCGGAATAACTTCCGTTTCCAATGTTGCGTAAAGCGATTCGGCGTCTTTCGCGTCCATCGCGTCGTCGTCTTCCTCGCTCAAATCTCCGATGGCGAATCCGTTTATTTCGTTATAGCCTTCAATCCACCAGCCGTCGAGAATCGAAAAATTCAAGCCGCCGTTCATCGCCGATTTTTGCCCGCTCGTTCCCGAAGCTTCCATCGGACGGCGCGGAACATTCAGCCAAACGTCAACGCCCTGAACGAGATAGCGCGCGACTTCCTGGTCGTAATCTTCGAGAAAAACGGCGCGATTTTGCCAGTCCGTGTTTTGCAGGCTCATCATTTTTTGAAGAAGAATCTTCGCCTTATTGTCCTGCGGATGAGCCTTTCCGGCAAAAACGAACTGAACCGGCTTTTCCGAATCGGTAATCATTTTCAGAAGCCTTTCCAAGTCCGTTAAAAGCAGATTCCAGCGCTTGTAAGCCGCAACGCGCCGCGCAAAACCGATTGTCAGAACTCCGGGCGAAAAAAGCTTTCGCGTGTCTTCGTGCTCATTTATCGTATCGTGCAAACCCGTTTCTTTCGAGAAAGTTTTATGACGAATAAACGCGATTAGCAAATTTTTCAAAAGCAGATGAGTTTTGAGAATCTCTTCGTCGGGAATTTTTTCGACGCTTTCGCGCCACGCCGTTTCATCTCGCAAAATTTCCGCCCAATTTTTTCCGATTTGTGTTTCGTAAAGCGTTTGAAACGCGGGCGCAATCCACGTCGGAGCGTGAACGCCGTTGGTAATGAATGTAATCGGAACTTCGTCCGCGCTCGCTTTTTCGGGAAACATCTTCAGCCAAAGTTTTTGGGAAACTTCCCCGTGTTTTTTGCTTACGCCGTTTGCCGAGCGCGTCATGCGAATGGCAAGCGGCGTCATTCCGAACCATTCTTTTTCGTCCTGCGGATTTGTTTTTCCGAGCGCAAAAAGCTCTTCTTTTGAAATTTTCAGCGATTCGATAAATTTCGCGTCGAAACAGCCTTCGATTTGCTCGTTCGGAAAAGTGTCGTTTCCAGCCGCAACCGGCGTGTGCGTCGTAAAAACACATTTTTCTCTGACGACTGAAACCGCGTCTTCAAAACTTGCGTCTTCGTTCTCAGCCAGAAATTCACGCGCAAGCTCAAGCGTCAAAAACGCCGAATGACCTTCGTTCAGATGATATACGGAAGGTTCGACGCCCAATTTTCTGAGAAGCCGGACGCCGCCGATGCCGAGGATTTTTTCCTGTACGATGCGCGTTTCCGTGTCGCCGCCGTAGAGATGTCCTGTAACGAGGCGGTCAACTTCCGCGTTTTCCTCGATGTTTGTATCCAGAAGATAAAGCGAGATTCTGCCGATTTGCGCGAGCCAAGCCTGCGCGTAAACTTCACGCCCGCGCATGTGAATCATGACGAGAACGCGCTCGCCGCCGTCGTTTACAACCGGAATCAGCGCATTTTCTTTTTCAAAAAGGTCTTTGTAAGTTTCAATCTGCCAGCCGTCGTGCGTGATGTTTTGCCGGAAATAACCGTAGCGGTACAAAAGCCCGACGGCGACGAGCGGCACATTCATATCGCTGGCGGATTTCAGATGGTCGCCCGCCAGAATGCCGAGCCCGCCCGAATAAATCGGCAGGGAATTGTGCACGCCGTATTCGGCGCAGAAATACGCCGCCGGGCTTGCGGGCGTGATTTTCTCAAACGAATTTGCGGGCTGCTTGAGATATTCTCCGAAGTCATCAGAAAAACGCCGCAATCTCTCGACATAATCGGAGTCAGACACCTTTTGCCAGAGTCTTAAATCGCTGATTTTTCTCAGGAAAAATCGCGGATTCTGCTCGCATCTTTCCCAGAGCGCCGCGTCGAGCTCGCGGAAAAGCTTTGCGCCTTCGGGTTTCCATGACCAGAAATAATTCCACGAAAGCGTTTCTAAAAATTCGAGGTTTTCGGGTAAGGCGCGTTTAAAATAAAAGTCTTTTTTATAATTTTTGTCTTTCTCAAGCTGAGTCGCAGGTTGCATATCTAAATCTGTTTCGGATGAAAGCTCCTTCATATCTTCGTAAAATTGTTTTGATTATAAAAGGAAAATGATTCAAAAACTATAAACTATCGAGGGAAAACTATCAAATTTGTCGCCGGAAATTAAAAATCCTGATGTTTCGAAAAATTTTGAGCGTCGATTTCCGAAAAAAATACAAGCCGAACCTCTTTTAATCGCGAATCTTTGCCTAAAAAATCTTTTATCGCCCGTGAAGAAATTTTCGCCGCTTCATCTTTCGGATAACCGAAAGCACCGGTTGAAATTGAAGGAAAAGCAATCGTCCGCAAATCATTTTCTGCCGCCAGAGCCAGAGAATTTGTGTAACAATTTGCTAATTGCTCGGCTTCAATCGATTTATCACGCCCGAAAATTGGTCCGACCGTGTGAATTACGAATCGGGCAGGCAAATTTCCGCCTGTCGTTATAACGACTTCGCCCGTCGGCAAGCCGTTCGGATATTGCGAGCGGCGAATTTCCTCGCATTCGGCTAAAATCTGTCTGCCGCCCGCGCGATGAATCGCGCCGTCAACGCCGCCGCCGCCGAGCAAAGTAGAATTTGCCGCGTTTACTATCGCGTCCGCCTCTTCTTTTGTAATGTCGCCGACTTTGACAATCACGCGACCGTCTAGAAAATGCATAAGTGGTAATAAGTAATAGGTAATAGGTAATAGGTAATAAGTAATTGGTAAACAGAAACTAATTACCAATTACCTGTTACTTATTACTCTAACGGCTCGACATTTATCTCATCAAACATCGCTTGTCGCCGCAAAGTTTCGGCAAGCTGGTCGGCTTTCCGGCGATTCAGAATCTGCGGCGAGCTGCGCGTGGAAATCTCGAAAACGCCCTCGTCGATTTCGGCGATTTCCAAATCGCCGAGCGAAATTCCGCTGACGGCTTGAATGTCGTCGAAGTTGTGAATCCGAAATTTGCCCGTCGCCTCGACGAAATCTTCGATAAACGGGTCGCAGAGCGCGTGTTTGGCTTCTTCGACGGTAAAATAACTGCCTTCGACAATCAAACAGAACTCGGTAACTTTTTCCATAAAAATTTAAAGGTTCGGAAATAGAAAATTACAGCCATATTAAAGCATAAGTTACCGATTTTTGTTAAGAAAAAAATTAGAAAACTTGCGATTCGCGCAAGAATTTATCGCTTTCGGGAATTTATGATAATCTGTTGATGAATTTTGCCAATCTTTCGGAGTTAAAAATGAAAAAAATCTTATCGTTTTTGTTGATTGTTCTGCTTTTCTGCCTGCCGGTTTTCGCGCAAAAAGGCGCGGGCGGCGGAGTCAAACAGCTTCAGTCGCCGCAGACTCCGCGTCTCGGATTTATGATTCACGGCGGCGCGGGCGTCATTCGTCGCGGCGATTTGACGCCGGAAAAGGAAAAAGAATATCGCGCCAAGCTCGAAGAAGCTTTGACGACCGGCTATAAAGCGCTTCAGGCGGGCAAATCTTCAATCGACGCGGTCGAAACGGCAATCAAAATTCTCGAAGATTCGCCGCTTTTCAACGCCGGAAAAGGCGCGGTTTTTACAGCCGACGGGAAAAACGAGCTCGATGCGGCGATAATGGACGGCAAAAATCTGATGGCGGGCGCGGTTGCGGGGCTTCATCACGTTAAAAATCCGATTAGCCTTGCGCGCGGCGTGATGGAAAAATCGCCGCACGTAATGATGATTGGCGACGGCGCGGAAAAATTTGCAAAGGAAATCGGCATCGAGCTGGTTGACGAGAAATATTTCTTCACGCAGGAGCGTTGGGACAGCCTGCAAAAGGTAATCAGGCTGGAAAAGGAAAAGGAAAAAAAGAAACAGGAAGAGGAAAAAAGTAAAAAGGAAAAAGTAAAAAGTCAAAATACGAACGAAAGCGAAAATAAATCCTTTTCGACGACGATGCCGCAGTCTGTTCTCGAATCCGACTACAATAAATTCGGAACGGTCGGCGCGGTCGCGCTCGATAAAGACGGAAATCTCGCCGCCGGAACTTCGACCGGCGGGATGACCTACAAGAAGTACGGGCGCGTCGGCGATGTCCCGATTATCGGCGCGGGAACTTACGCCAACAACGCCACCTGCGCCGTTTCCGCCACCGGCTGGGGCGAATTTTTCATCCGTCTCGGCGTCGCCCGCGACATCTCCGCCTTAATGGAATACCGCGCCCTCCCGATTCAAAACGCGGCGGACGAAGTAATCAAGAAAAAACTCCAAACCGCCGGCGGCGACGGCGGCATCATCGCCATCGACAAATTCGGCAACATGGCAATCTCCTTCAACTCCGAAGGAATGTACCGCGCCTACATCGACATCGACGGCAAACCCGTGATTAATATTTATAAAGACTAGAGCGAAAGGCTAAGCTATTGGTTAAAAGGATGTTAAAACAGATAGCGGAGACGTTTTCAAACAAGGCGGAATGTTTTTTACACAGGGCGGAAGCGTTATCATCCTAAGCGGAAGAGTTTTCAAGCAAAGCAGGAAGATTATCATGCGAGGCGAGCGGATTTTCACGTTAAGCGGAATATTTTTCTTAACGTTGGCGAAATAAATTATGGTATTGACGTAATTCGGCACTCCTCGAATTAATAAAAACCCTAATATATCTTCATCCATTTCGGAGCGGAAAACATTTATTTCGTCTTTTCAGCTCGCTGATTCTGGATTTTCTCTTCAATCTGCGTAACTCTTTTTTCAATCTGTTAGTTTTATTTTTGAGTTTTTTAGCTTCTTTTCTCATTTTTCGAAGTAATTCTAAAAGTGATTTAACATTATCAACAGAAGGCTGCGATTGCTCGACGAATTTAGTAAATTTAGCTTTAAAGTTTTTCCAATCAGCGTTATCTCTCCATTTTTCGGCAAGCCATACAACACCCCAACGCATAGGATAAAAAGGCATCAGGCGAGCTATGTTTTTGAGCGTAATTAGCCGAACGATCCAAAGTCTGCCTATCAAAGGAAGAATAGATATGTAATCGGCAAACTTTCCTTGCTTCGATTTATTATGGACGCGGCGTTTGATAGCCGCATATAAATCAGGCTCGACTGCAAGCTCAAATTTTCTTGAAAGCAGTTCATGAGATTCTATACCCCACTCCCTGTATTTGTCCCAGATTAAATGATAATCTTCCCAGATTTCGTCGATATGCATCAGGCGTTCGAGACATCTGAGCGAGAGATACCAGACTATGCCGACACAAAAATATTCGATGCCGAGATGTATAAAAACTTCATCGGATTTATACAAGCCGAGAGTGTAAATCGAATAATGGTCATAAAAGACGCCCGCCGATAAAGTCAGAGGCGGCAGAAAACAGATATATTTTCCGCCTGCCGAAAGAGCCTGATTAACTGATTCGCCTTCCATTTCCGGCACGATTAAAACTAGACGCATCGCCAACTTGTGATAGAAATTTACAAGCTCGTCTTTATAAAAAGTCTGACGAAAGGCGACGTTCAGATTTTTTATCTCGCGTGAGAGGCTGAAGCGCAGAAGCAAAAGAATAATTATCAATCCTACGCCGCCGAAAGCGCCTAAATCGTTGACCTCGATGGAAGTGTCGAAAAACGGGATTTTGAGGTATCGCACGTTCTCATCAAAGGCAAGGTGCGTCGCAAACTCGCGCGCGGCAAGCTTTTCGCCCGAAGGAATAATGTCCGAGCTTTTGTTTATATTAAGGAAAGACGCTTCGAGCAGAAGACGGTTGAGCCGGACGACATCGACCTCTTTCACTTTTGAAGATAAAATCGGCGTCGGCATTGCGGCTTTTGATTTATCCTCAGCCTGCGCCGCCTTCCATTCGGCGAGCAGGTGGCACATTTCTTCGTGATTGTTTATCTCGTGATTACTTATTTCCTGATTCTCTTTTTCACATTTTAAGACATCATCTGGGAATCGCTGCTCGTTGTACAAATATTTATCGGTGAGAATCTTGTTTAAATCGGTGGTCAGGTAATTAAACTTAATCAGATTTGTCGGAAAATCCAGAGATAAGCCGCGCGCACATTCTTCAAGCAGTTTTCGGGTTTCGGGATTAAAATTATCGAAAAGATACTGCTTGAGTGAACGCTGCTTATCAAGTAAAGGGTTTTCATTAAGCGAAAAGTCCTTGTCGTGAATAACTCTTTTTTTGGGAAAAACCGGCTTGTAAATATCTTCGCAAAGAAAGTGCCGCAATCCCTTAAAGTTGCCTTCACGGTAATACGGAGAGAGATGATAAGTTTTCTCAAAATACGTATTCTTAAAATCGTTCTCGCCAAAATAAGAATCGAGCAAAGGCATAGGTTCATGTTTATGCTCCTGTTCGGCAAGATTATTTATCGGACGATTTTCAAATTTATTCAGCGCGTTTATTCCTTCTGGGGCAAAGGAATAAGGCGTCGTATTATAGAAGCCGATACCGATAAGAACGCTGGCGAGAACGAGAACAATCATTGTCCAGCGCGTTCGCTTTGCCGCCGAGTCTGATTGTTCGATAAATTCTTCCGAGCTTATTTTTAAGTCGTAATACTTATAATCTTCGGGCATAAATAGTATTTTGCAGAGAGGTTGAAACATTTGCGCGCCGATGTTTTATGTTCCGACGCGCAAATGAAAAGCTGTTTTTAGAGTTTCGGCTTTTTGAATGGAATCGAGTTGACGGCTTTGTATTCGGGGCTTTTGAAGCCGTATGCGCCGCCGATGAGGGCTTTGAATTGGCGGGCTAGCTCGCAGACACAGTCGTCGTTGAGATAGAAAAATTTGTTGCGCTCGCGGCGGTCGTTGGCAAGTTTGGCGACCGAGTTGAGCGAGGCGTCGTGTTTGGCTTGCGTCGCATCGACGAAGGCGCGAAGCTCGGCGGCGATAAAGCCGGATTTGGTAACTTCGGCGTATTTGGGCTGCGCTTCGAGAAAGTCGATTAGCTCATACATCGTCGAGATTTTGGCGGCGGAGATGCCTTTTTCCGATTCGTCGAGAATGGGATTGCCGTTTTTATTCTTTGCGGGCTTTACCGCGCCGAGTTTTCTGCCTTGCAGCTTACGGACATAGCTTCTTGCATCCTCGACGGATTCTTTGCCCGCACCGCGTCCTTCAAAAAGGGCGACGGCTTCGGCGGCAACGGAGTCGAATTTGTCGATGTCGGCGGCGCGGTCGAGCGCGGAGGTGCGCCAGTCGGCGCGCGAATTGCCGATGCCGGTCTGAAAAATTGTTCCGGCGTCGCGCTTCGCTTTGAGCGCGGAGAGCTTTAACTCCGCCGGAGGACTCAGCCGCGCCTTGTCGAGCGTTTCGTCAATAGCGATTAATTTTCCCGAAGATTCTAAAATTTTCGGATGACCTGATTCGTATTGTTTTGCCATTTTTCTTCAAAGCTCCTTATTATTTTTGAATTTATTAACCGGAAGGAATGGAGCGCGGGCATCTCGTCCGCGCTCCATTTATGCGGTCAGTTAGTCTTTTGGACTTTGCTTGCGCCGCCTTGTATCTGGCTGAAAATATGACTTAGCTGCACATTGTTACCCGGAACGTAGCCGTGACAAGCGAAGCAGTTTACTGCGCCGTACTGCAAGTTGTTGGTTCCGGTGTATGGAAGCGAATTGCCGTTTGCGTCGGTTTGCTGGAAGGTCGTTTCCATTGTCGAATTAGCAAGCTGAATCGAGCCGCGCTGGTTTGTCAAAACGGTCGAAGGCTGCGTAACGTCGCTCTCCCAGAGCGCGCCGACGAGCATATAGTTTTTCAGAACAGCCAGCGGGTTCGTGTCCGGCAGCGTCGTGATGAAGCCGGAAGTTCCGACAAGCTGCGAGTTGAGCATGTCGATGTCGGCGATGTTCGATTCGACCTGATTATCGCCCGGTTTTGAACCGTCGTGGTAAACACGGCAGATTTGCGTCGGCGTTCCGCCCGATATAACACTTCCGGGGCTTGCCGTATTAAAGCTGCACGCGCCCGTTACGGAATTAGGAAGCTGTGACGCGCAAGCCGCGCTCGTAAACGACCATTTCGTGTTTGCGTCCGCCGTCTTCTGGCATTCGGGCACGTTCTGCTTGTGCTCGAATGTCGCCCAGACGAATTCGGGATGCAGCGCGGTGCTTTTGACGAGATGAAATCCGACCATGCCGAGAAGCTCGTTCGGGTCGGTCTTGCCGTCGCCGTTTATGTCGGCGTTTATCCAAATATAATTCGGCTTGTCGGCATCCGTAATGACGCGATAGGAAATTTTAATCTCGGTCGTTCCCGCCGGAAACATCTGGGCTGTCGCCGGGTCGAGCGAACATTCGTCGCGGCTGAAGCGCACCTCGTAGAAAACGACGTTGCCGTTCTGGTCGTAGATGCTGTCGCCGCCGCCCGCCTGACCGATTTTTTCCGGCAAAATAAAGTCGTCGGCAGGTCCGTCGTTGTCTTTGACATTGCGAACGAAGATGCGGCTTTTAATGCCGGTCGCGGTGCAGGAATTTGTTCCTTTCGCCTGCAAGAGCGGAAAGTTTTGCTCGTTCTGAAACGTGCGGCTGTCGCCCGCCACATTCATCATTGCCAGAAACCACTGCCACGAAAACTGGTAAAACTGGCATAACGTCGGACCATTATCGGGTATCTCGCCCGGCGCGTTTTGCGGGCTGCTTACCCAATCGGCAGAAGCATTGCAGGCAGCCGGCGTCGGCGATGTCTGGACGGCTTCGAGCTTCGGGGCATTCGAATTATTGCCGGGTTTCTGCATTTGCGTACAACAGACGGCAATAATCACGAATGCTGAAATTAAAAACACTTTTAACCTATTTTTTGTCATAGCGATAATCTCCTTTTAATTTGTTTGGAAAAATTAATTTGTAGTTCCGAATATTCCCTTCGGGTAGATATGACTAATCTGCACATTGTTGCGCGGCGTCGGCGGGTTAGCCTTCGGGTCGCCCGCATCGTATCTATGGCAGAAAAAGCAATTTGCGGCAGGCTGCAAATCCTTGCTTCCGGTGTAGCCGACCGGCATCGCGTCGCCGTTCGACGCTACGGTAAACTGCTGAAACGACGTTTCCATCGTCGAGTTCGCCAGTTGAATCGAGCCGACCTGATTAGTAGTATCGGTAGTCGGCTTACCCGGCAACTGAGAAGATTGATTCGGGTCAATCAGCCAGAGAGTTCCAATCAACTGGTAATTCTGCAATACGGCGAGCGGGTTGGAAGCGGACAATGTTTTTGCAATTAGCCCGTTCGGTCCGGTTAGCTGATTATTCAGCGCATCTATCGCGGCGACATTATCGCCGAACGCGGTATCGCCCGTCTTTGAACCGTCATGATAAACTTTGCAAACCTGAGTCGGCGGTCCGCCCTTCAAAGTCGGAGTAGGACTCGGCGACGGCGCAGCCAGATTGAAATCACAGGTCTTGGAATCGACGGAGTTCGGCAGCTCAGCCGCACAAGTCGCGCTCGTAAAAGACCATCCCGCCGCAGGCGCAGCCGCGGGCTTTTCGCATTCGGGCGCATTTTGTATATGCTCGAAGCTCGCCCAAATAAATTCCGGGTGATTCGGCGTGCTTTTGACGAGGTGAAATCCGACCATGCCAAGAAGCTCGTCGGGGTCGATTTTGCCGTCGCCGTTTATGTCGGCGTTTATCCAGACATAATTAGATTTGTCGGTTTCCTTAATGGCGCGGTAAGAAACTTTTATTTCGGTCGTTCCCGGCGGGAACATCAGCGCCGTTTTCGGGTCGAGCGAACATTCGTCGCGGCTGAATCGCACCTCGTAGAGTACGACATTGCCGTTTATGTCGTAAATGATTGCAGGATTGCTCTTTGCCGCCTGCGTGATTCTTTCCGGCAGAATAAAATCGTCGTCAGGACCGTCGTTGTCTTTGCCGGTTCGTATAAAAAGCCGGCTTTGAAGATTGTTATCGACACAGGAATTTTTTCCATCTGCCAACAACAGCGGGAAATTTTTCTCATCCTGAAACGCCCTGTCGCTGGTGCCGGTCTGGTTCATAAAAGCCAGAAACGTTTGCCATGAAAACTGGTGAAACGGGCATGTCGTCTGATTATCGACAATCTCGCCCGGCAGGCTCGGACTGGTTAACCAGTCGGCTGAAGCGCTGCAAACGTCCGCCGTTTTCTGGACGTTATTGACGTTCGTAGTGTTCGAATTATTGCGCGATTGCTGCATTTGCGTGCAGCAGACCGCGATAATCAGAAATGCTGAAATTATTAACGCTTTTAATTTATTCTTTGTCATAGCGGCAATCTCCTTTATCTGTTTAGTTGAATTTTCCGGTTTAACGAATCGACCAGACGGGAGCGCAAAAACACAAAGCTTCGGGAATTTTAGACGAAAGAAGATTATCGGGATTTGGGCGACTTGTGGCTTTAGAGAGAAAACTGCGCGGTCTAAAGTCGAGAACTGCTATCGCCAAAATCGGCTTCACTGTATTCCCGAAACGATTAATGTCGGCTTAAATAAATCAAGCCAAGCCTTTCCATAAAATGCTTTTAACACCAATCTCTATTTATTGTTTCACGAGTTTTATATGCCTGTTTAAATAAAATGTCAAGTGTTGGCAAGAATTTCTGCAAAAAATGTTTATTCAAATATATTTTCTATGGCGTGGATGAGCCGACCGGAAAATTGGTCTAATTACCGCGGCGGCGCGGCGCGGCGGCGAGCTTGCGCGGTTTGGGTAAAAATTTATTCGGTTTTGACTTCACTATTTTTTTGATTCGGTCGGCGTAGTGTTTAGCCATAACTTCATCGGCTTTTTGTTGCGCCAAACGGCGCTTTTCGCGTTCGGCTTCTTCCTGTTCGCGCGTCAGGCGATATTCGGCGATTATTTCACGTATCTCATCCATATCTTCTTCGGTAAGTTTATAAATTCCGCCAAGATAATCGCCGTCACCATTTTCATCATAATTTTCGAGGTTATTTTCCCATGAGTCGATGATATCCTCGCCTTCACCTGAAATACTGCCTTTAACGACAACTCTCCAAAAATTTCTGACACTTTCCGGCATCGGTCCTTTATGCTTTTCCATCGCTCAAGCTCCTTTTTTGCAGACTAAAGCTTTTCATTTATTTGAATAGTTTTTTATAACCGATTTTCGAGGTAAAAGACAAGAAAAAAGGCGAGAATAATTCTCGCCCTTAAACTTTTTAGCTATTTGCCGCGCCTTATTTGTTTCGCTTTGGTGTCGGCGAAGCAACGGGCGTCGGCGCAGGTGTCGGCGGCGGCGGCGGCATATTTTCCTTCGAGTAGCGCGGCAGAAGCTCGTCGCGCATTGCCAGCGCGTAAACGGTCGCGGCGATGATGATTGCCGACGATTTTACGTCGTCTTCGATGACGCGCTCGTATGTGTCGAGATTTGTGTGCCAGGTCCAGTTGAAATATTCAATCGGGTCTTGCTGAACGCCGATGCCGGGAAGTCCGGCTTGGTTAAACGATGTGTGGTCTGAGCCGCCAAGCCCGCGGCTTCTGCCGCTGGTCGCGCCCAAAATTCCCATATCCGAGAAAGGCGCGACGATTTCGCGCAAAATCGTCGCCGCTTCGGGCGGACCGAAAACACTCATCGCTCTTGCCTTTCCGGTTCCCGAATCGATATTGAAATAACCGCCGAATTTTTCGTAGCCGGGAAGCGGATTTTCAAACGAGCCGAAATGCTGTTTCACATACGCCTGCGAGCCGAGAAGTCCCTGTTCTTCGCCCGACCAGAGCGCGACGCGAACGGTGCGGCGCGGTTTGACGCCGATTGCCTTTAAGATTCGCACGGCTTCCATCATCACCGCGCAGCCGATGGCGTTGTCGGTCGCGCCGGTCGCCGCGTGCCACGAATCGAGATGTCCGCCGAGCATTATCACCTCGTCTTTTTTGTCCGAGCCGGTGATTTCGCCGATGGTGTTGTAACTCGTCGTTCCTTCGGGAATCGTGCGGTTGCGGATGTCGAATTCTAAGGACACAGGCGTGTTATCTGCCAGAAGACGCGAGATTCGTCCGAAATCTTCGTTCCGCATAACGACGGTCGGGACGGCTTTCGATAAATCGAATGTGCGATTGTTAAAAGCTCGCATCTTGCCCATTTCTTCGCCCGCGTCGTTGATGCGGACGGCGGCTTTATTGTCCACCAGAAACTGGTCGAGCTGCTCGCGGATTTGTACGCCCGTTAATTGTCCTTCGCGCGGCGTCGGCGTCGGCTGCGGCGTCGGGAAAGGCTGCGGCGTCGCGTTCGGATTAAGGCGCTGGCGCAGAGTTTCGTCGTCGATGCGTTTTAGCGGCGGAGTGAAATTAACCGGAATGACGGCGGGCTTGCCGACTAAAACAATTTTGCCTTTGATTTGTTCGCGGATGCTGTCGAAATATGCGGTTAATTCAGCCTGCGTCGGCGGAAGCGTTACGTTCGGTCTATCGGTCGCAACGGTCGGGATGACAAGCTGAAACGCCTGACCTTTGACGGCTTTATTCGTGCCCGGCGTCCACGCGAGAACTTCAAAAGTTAAAGTATCCTGCACCGGCGAAGTGATAAAGCCCGAAGCGCGTTCATTCACCCAGCCCGGATGACCGAAATCCCACGGTTCGAGCTGCGCCATATCAAAACCCCAGGTTTTCATTTGCTGAACAGCCCACGTCGCCGCCGCTTTATGATTGGGCGAGCCGGTCAGGCGCGGTCCGTAAACGTCCGTAAAAACGTGCAGAGTTTTCATAATCTGCGAATTGTTTTTTCCTTCGTTACGAATTTTTGTATTGATGTCGTCAGTCTGCTGCGCCGAAACGAACGGAACGGCTTGCAGAATAAATGCAAACACAAGCAGAAAAGTCGTAAATTTTATCGTTCTCATTTTTTTCATAGAATAATATTGATTCCCGGTTTCTAATTTTTAATTTTTTCAGTGCGAATCGAAGCGTGTAATATCTATTACGCGGAGTTTGAGAATTTGTTCAAGGCGAAAAAAATGCCTCTATTCTCCGATTTTAATTGCAGCTGCCTTTTCGCATTTGAATTATTTTTTCAATGATGTATATATTATTTTACTTTTAATATCAGTCTTTTCAAATACGTTTATGAAAAAATCATTCTACAAAGGGCGCGAGAGCCGCGAATGGCTCGAAGGCTGGCTCGCCGACGTTTTTAAGGTTAATAAGCTTGATTACAAGCGTTTGAATTTATCCACGTCCTTAGGCTCGACCAAAGTTCTGGCTAAAAATCACGACCGCAAGGAGCTTGAGCCGCTCGTTTTTCTGCCGGGCGGGAGAACCTGCGGAATTTTCTGGGACATCAACAACAATCTCGCGCCGCTTTATGCGCATTACAGGATTTATCTGGTTGACGTAAACGGTCAGCCCGGCTTGAGCGACGGAAACGTTCCGCCGCTTTCATCGGACGGTTACGGAATATGGCTGAAAGAAGTTTTGACCGGCTTGGGTTTGAATGAAGCGACATTTATCGGCGCTTCGTTTGGCGCGTCGCTGATTGCGAAACTGGCTGAAGTCGATGCTAAAGCGATTAAAAAAGCCTTTTTATGCAATCCGGCGGGCTTTGCGAACATCTCGTTTCATCCGAAAAATCTCTATTATCTAATTGCGCCGCTCGTTTTGAAATCTCCGAAAAGCGTCGAAAAATTTCTCGACAACATCGTTTTCCACAAAGATTTTGAAATCGACAGCGTAAAACGCGGGCAGCTTGTCGATTTTCTGCGCTTCACAAATAAAAACTTCGTCATGCAAGCCGAAAATCCGCGCCCGTTTCCCGGTGAAGTTTTAAGCAAACTGACCGCCCCGACTTATTTATTGCTCGACCGCGACGACATTTTCATAAATCCGAAAAAAACGCTCGAACGCGCAAAGAAAGTTCTGCCAAATCTGGTCGAAACCGTCTGGCTCGAAAAACACGGGCACGGAATTGAACTATCGAATGAAGTCGTCGCGGAAATAGAGAAAAGGTTGATAATTGATAATTGATAATTGATAATTGATAATTGATAATTAAGAAAGAGTCTTCCAATGGCGTTGCCTGTAGCCTCTAAAACCACTTTTAAGGCAGACTTCATAAGGCAAATTTAAGCACTTTAGAGGCAAACACTCTTCCAATTATCAATTATCAATTATCAATTATCAATTATTCATTTTTCATTTATTCATTAATCTTCGAATTGTTTCCGCAGGCTTTCCGTGTAAGGCGCGCGGGCGACGCCTTTTTCGGTGATAATCGCTGTTACCAAATCGTTTGGCGTAACGTCAAAAGCGTAATTATTGACCTCGATGCCTTCGGGCGAAAGTTGTATGTTTTGAATGTGCGTTATTTCGCGGATGTTGCGCTCTTCAATCGGGATTTCTTCGCCGGTCGGGCAATTTAAATCGACGGTCGAAAGCGGCGCGGCGACGTAGAATGGAATGTTGTGGCGGCGCGCTAAAACGGCGACCATATACGTGCCGATTTTGTTGGCGACATCGCCGTTTGCCGCAATCCGGTCAGAGCCGACGACGACCGCCTGAACGCGACCTTTTTTCATCAAATGCCCGCTCATATTGTCCGTGATAAGAGTTACCGGAATATCGTCCTGCAACAATTCCCACGCGGTAAGACGCGCGCCCTGTAAATACGGGCGTGTTTCGTCCGCAATAACGGAAATAATTTTCCCCTGATTTATCGCGCCGCGAATAACGCCGAGCGCCGTTCCCCAAACGCCGCCGGTTGCTAACGCTCCGGCATTGCAATGCGTCAAAACGGTCGAATCGTTTTCGAGAAGCTCGCCGCCGAACTGCGCGATAAGACGCTGCGATTCGATGTCTTCTTCGTGAATGTCTTTTGCGTCCTGAATTAAAATCCGTTTGATTTCCGAAACCGATTTGCCGTCTGCTTTTGCTTTGGCAAAGACGCGTTTCATTCTATCAATCGCCCAGAAAAGATTTACGGCGGTCGGGCGCGTTTTGCCGAGAACTTCGCAGATGTAATCAAAATCTTCCTGCAAATCGTCGATATTCGTGCCGACAAAATTTTTCACGCCGAGCGCGATGCCGTAAGCGGCGGAAACGCCGATTGCCGGAGCGCCGCGCACGACCATATCGGTGATGCCTCTGGCAACATCCGTGTATGAGCGAAGCAAAAGCCATTTTTCTTCGGTCGGAAGCAGTCGCTGGTCGAGCATTTCCACGCCTTCGTCTGTCCATTTAACTGGAATAATCATTCGTTTTTTATAAAAATCCTTTTTATTAAAATCAGAAATTTTAGATTATAACAAATGAAATAATTTATTAAACCCGAACGTCTGTTAATTTCGGTGAAACTTTTTTCGCGCGTTTGCGCGTTAATAAGCAGGGAAGCGAGGAAAATTTATGAGACTGGAAAAAACTTTGGATAAAATTCACGAATCGATTACGAGAAATCGCGTGCTGCAAATTTTTACGGCGGCGACGCGGATTCTGTTATTTATCGGGTTTACTCCGCCGAGCATAAAGAAAATTCTCAACCAGCCGTTTACGATTTTGCCTGATTCAAATCCGGTCGGGCATTATTTCAACGCGCTATACCAGACCGGATTTTACTATCAATTTATAGGTTGGGCGCAATTAACGGCGGCAATTCTGCTTCTTTTTCCGCGCACGGCGCATATCGGCGCGCTGATGTTTCTGCCGATAATCGTCAATATCGCCGTCCTGACAACTTCGGTCGGCTTTCAGGGAACGTGGATTGTAACGATTTTGATGAGCCTCGCAGCCGCTTATCTCGTCGCGTGGGATTATGACCGTCTGAAACCGATTTTATTTTACAAACGCGAGACAAAAGCAAATGTTTTTAAACTCGAACTTGTTTATCTGCCGATTTTGTTTGCTGTCGGCGGCGCGTTAGTCGCGGGAATCTGTTCTTTAATACGGCTCGGAAATCTTCCGAATTATCGGTTTATCGCGCTCGTTTTATCGGTCGGCGGCTTAATATTTGGCTTTCTCGTCGCGCTGCATCACAGATTTATGCCCGCCGGAGACTTGAAAAACACTTCAGACATCGCATAATCAGAAGCACGTTCGGATTTAGAGCGTTCGAATCGGATTCGGAACGTTTCGATGTGGATTCAGAGCGTCCGAGTACGATTCGGGGCATTTCGATATGGATTCAGAATGTTTCAGTCAGGATTCAGGATGTTCGGGTCAGGATTCAGAGCGTTTGGCGTGGATTCATAGTGCTTTGATGCGATTCGGGATGTTTCGGTACGGATTCAGGACGTATCGATGTAAATTCAGAGTGTTCGGATGCGAATTCAAGGTGTTTTGATACGATTCAGAGCGTATTGATTCGGATTCAGAACGATACTTCATTCGTGAGACGAAAATGCTCTCAATAAAAAGCTCTATCGCGCAAAACGGCTCGTTTTCCACCAATCAATCGTTTTCTGCAAGCCTTCTTCCAGACCGACGAGCTTTTCGTAGCCGAGCCATTCTTTGGCGTGTGTGTTATCCGCCTGTGAATGTTTCACATCGCCCGCGCGTTCCGGCTGAAAATCGGCTTCGACCGTTTCCTTCCCGGTAATTTTTTTCAAAACTTCCAGTAGTTCTTTCAACGCAATACGCTCGCCGTTGGCGACGTTCATTACTTCGCCGATGCCTTTTGCCGTCTGCGCGGCTTTGATGTTCGCATTGACGACGTTATCAATATATGTAAAATCTCTCGAAGTTTCGCCGTCGCCGTAAATTACGGGCGTATCATTTTTCATCAGCGCATCGACAAAACGCGAAATCACGCCCGAATACATCGAGGAAGGATTTTGGCGCGGTCCGAAAACGTTGAAATAACGCAGCGAAAACGTTTCGAGATTATAAACGTTCGAAAAAACCTTGCAGTAATATTCGCCCATCAGCTTTGCCGCCGCATAAGGCGAAAGCGGTTCGGGCGACATCGTTTCGACCTTCGGCAAAACTTCCTGATTGCCGTAAGCCGAGCTCGAAGCGGCGTAAATCAAACGCTTTACGCCAGCATCTTTCGCTTTTACAAGTAAATTAAACGTGCCGTTAACACAAGCCTGATGAGTTTCCTGCGGATTTTCGACCGAACGCGGAACGCTCGGAAGCGCGGCTTCGTGAAAGATTAACTCGACACCCTGAATCGCTTTTTTGAGCTTTTCGTCGTCGTTCAAATCTCCTTCGATAAACTCGAAATCGCCTTTGATTTCTTCGAGATTTTCACGAAATCCGGTAACGAGATTATCGATAATTACAACGCGCGCGCCCTGCCGTATTAATTCTTCAGCGAGATTAGAACCGATGAATCCCGCGCCGCCGGTAACCAAAACTTTACTTGTAATTGCCATAAGATTCGATAGGAAAAGAAATCACAGATTAGCAAGTAAAAAGTAAAAAGTAAAAAGGCAAAAGTGAAGAACGCGCTTCCTGCTTTTGCCTTTTTACTTTTTACTTTTTACTTGTTTTTATCTGCCTACGCCGACATATTCAAAACCTAATTCACGCATATCTTTCGGTTCGTAGATATTGCGAAGGTCGATGATTTTCGGCGATTTCAAAAGGCTTTTAACCTTTTTCATGTCGAGCGCGCGAAACTGATTCCATTCGGTCATAAATACAAGCGCGTCCGCGCCTTCGATGGCTTCGTATTCGTCGGCTGCATATTCGATGTCCGGCAGGCAGTGTTTCGCTTCTTCCATCGCAACCGGGTCGAAGGCTTTGACGCTTGCGCCTTTTTCCTGAAGCGCTTTGATAATATCAATCGCCGGAGATTCACGCATATCGTCGGTTTCGGGTTTGAATGAAAGACCGAGAACGCCGATTTGTTTTCCCTGCAAGTCGCCGACAAGCTTTTCGATTTTCGGAATCATCGCCATTCGCTGACGCTCGTTGGCTTCGATGACAGCATCGACAATTAATGTTTCGACGCCGAATTTATCGGCAACGGTCGTCAAAGCTCGCGTATCTTTCGGGAAACACGAGCCGCCGTAGCCCGGACCGGGATGCAGGAATTTGCGCCCGATGCGATTGTCCATGCCGATTCCGCGTGCAACATCGTGAACGTCGCAGCCGATGGCGTCGCAAAGATTGGCGACTTCGTTGATAAACGTAATTTTTGTGGCGAGAAATGCGTTTGCCGCGTATTTAATCAATTCGGCGGCTTCGAGCGATGTAATGACAATCGGCGTTTCAATCAGGTAAAGCGGGCGATAGAGGTCTTTCATAATCGCAATCGCGTCTTCTTCATTGCTTCCGATAACCACGCGGTCAGGGCGCATAAAATCATCAATCGCCGCGCCTTCGCGAAGGAATTCGGGATTTGAAGCGACGCCGAAATTGGTTTTTATTTTTTGATTTTCGCTGACAAATTCACGAAGCCATTTACCTGTTCCAATCGGAACGGTCGATTTTGTAACCAAAACCTTATAACCGTTCATCGCTCCGGCAATGTCTTTTGCCGCCTGACGATAATAGCTCATATCGGGCGAGCCGTCTTCCTGCGGCGGCGTTCCGACACCTATAAAAACAACCAGCGCCTGCTCGACAGCCGATTTTATATCGGTCGTAAAATGCAGGCGACCCGCCTTTGCGTTGCGCTCGACTATCTGGTCTAAGCCCGGTTCATAAATCGGGATTATTCCATTATTAAGACGCTCGATTTTACTTTCATCAACGTCAACGCACGTAACTTCAACACCAAATTCCGCAAAGCAAGCGCCGGTAACTAATCCGACGTAGCCTGTTCCAATAACTGCAATATGCATAAATAAATCGTATATATTAGTCCAAAAATTATATTGTTAAATTATTCACAAACGTAAACAAATTTTTACGGGTCATGTTTTCGCAAACGTGACCCGTAAATTTGTAAAGCCAATTTAAATAAGTTGGCGGTAAATCTTAGCGAACGTTGCTGACAACGGTAGTTCCGCCGCCGAGTGTAACGTCATCGCCGCTGGAGCCGAAAAAGATTGCCGTTCCGACACCGACACCGGCAGCAATCAAGATTGCCGCGAGCGCGCCTGCGCCAAGACCGAGAACCGGAACCGGCGGAGCCGAATTCGGACGGTAGCACGGTTTGCATCCGGTTTGCGAAAGATTGCCGGCGACTGCCGTTGTTCCTGCCGCAACCTGTTTATCATTCGTGCCGGTTCTCATCGTAACGAGTCCCGACGTTGTGTCAACGTGCGAATGCGAGCATTCGACTTCGACTGCAAATGCGTTTGCCTGTCCCGCATCAGCGATAACCGTTGCGTCTTTTGTAGTAAAAGTAGTCGCAACGCCAGTCGCGTTTGAAACACGAACTTTGCCCTGTGAAAGCATACCTGTAATGCTGCCTTCGCTAAATTTCAAGGTTAAATTCGAATTTTCCGTGAGTTCGACTCTGCCAAGCTTGCCTAAGCTGACGACAGCGCTCGAACCGGCAGCGGTTTCAATCGTGCTGCCCGAAATAACGGTTGAATTGGAGACTGCGTTTTGACCGTTTACGGTAACTTGTCCGGTAACAGTAATTTCACCTGTAATATCTTTAGTAGCGGCGAAGATGACCGTTGAATAAAGGCACCATACAGCGAGGGCAGTTAGTAATGTTATAGATTTACGAATCCTGTTTTTGCCGATCATTTGATTAAATATCCTCCTCTGAACAATTCTAATTAAAAGCAAGCCTTTCCATTATACGACTAAAATACCGGACTTCAAGAAAGGTTTTCAAAATAAAGTTTAACGTGTCGGACTGACAACAGTTGTTCCGCCGCCTAATGCGACTCTGTTACTGTCCTGAGTAGCTACGAAGACGATGCCGGCAATGGCTCCGCCGAAGACGAGTCCCCAAACCCACCAGGAATGTCCGCCGCCCGTTTGCGCCGCATTGTTGCTTGATGCATTGCTGAGTGCCGACTCGCCGACATTCAAGCTCAAAACTTTTCCTTCAGCCGTTTTGATGCTCACAGCGTGTGATGCGTTCAAAACAGTTACACGACCGGAAATCAAATCGCCGCTGATGCCTTTTTCACTAAAGGACAGGGACAGCGTTGTGTCAGGAGCGAGTTCGATTTTGCCAATCTTTCCTAAGTTGATAATGGCACTTGCGTCCGCCGGGGTGGCAATTGTGCTTGAGGAAAAGATTGAACGACCGTTTTGCGCCGCTTCACCATTAACTGTTACAACATTTTTCCCGGAAACTAAAAGCTCACCTGCAACTTTTTCGGTGCCTGCGAAGGCTACCATTGAGTATGTTGCAATAATTGCAACCGTCAAGCACATTGAAAGTGCTTTGCGAATCCATACTTTGCTATTCATATTTCTCCTCTTGTATCGCGTTGAATCAATAATTTCAAAAAAATCAAACCATTGAAATATTTACACGAAATATTTGTCAATGTCAATGAAAATTAGATAGAAATGTAAAATTTAAGGTTAATTTCTACCACACTTACGAAGAATTTATAAACTTAAATTTGAATACATTTATAACACAAATTTGCTCGGAATTAAAAGTTAATTTAGCGAAATTTTGTTTTATTTTCCGAAAAGTCGAAGTTTTGGCTGCGTTCGGACGAAAAACAGCCTTATTTTACAGGATTAAATTAATAATTGAAACCTGTTCGAAAATTTTAAAAAATACTGGTTTTCAGAGGTTTTGGAAAAAAGTGCGGATTATATTTTGTTTTACCAAGATATTTATCCATAATATTTAGCTTACAGTTATGAACTTTCCCAGAGCAAGCGGAATTTTACTCCACCCGACATCTTTGCCTTCGGCGTTTGACATCGGCGATTTTGGCGTCGAAGCGTTTCATTTTGTTGATTTTTTAAACGAAACGGGGCAAACCTACTGGCAGCTGCTTCCTTTAGGTCCGACCGGCTACGGCGATTCGCCCTACCAGTGTTATTCGGCATTTGCCGGAAATACGAATCTGATTTCGCCGGAAAAGCTTGTCGAAGAAAATTTGCTGACCGAAGAAGAAATCGCCCAAAAGCCTGATTTTCCCGAAGACAGAATCGATTATGGAAAAGTTTTTGAATGGAAAAACCGGATTTTAGAAAAGGCTTACGAGCGTTTTAAATCGATTGAAGACGCAAATTTAAAGGAAGATTTTGATAGATTTACGCAGGATTCGGCTTTCTGGCTCGAAGATTACGCGCTGTTTCGCGCAATCGGATTTTCGCTGGAAGAGCAAAAACCGTGGTATGAATGGAACAAATCTTTGAAGCTGCGCGAAAAAAAGGCTCTAAATAAAGCGCGGAAAGATTTGAGCGGTGAAATCGAAGCGCAGAAGTTTTATCAATTTTTGTTTTTCCGGCAATGGATGCGTTTAAAGGAATACGCGAATGAAAAAGGCGTTAAAATTATCGGCGACGTGCCGATTTATGTTTCGCTGAATTCGAGCGACGTTTGGTGCAACCCGCAATATTTCAAGCTAAATAAAGACCTTTCGCCAAAGACGGTCGCAGGCGTTCCGCCCGATTATTTTTCTGAAACGGGGCAGCTTTGGGGAAATCCGATTTACGATTGGGAAATGATGAAATCGGATAATTTTAGATGGTGGATTGAGCGTCTGCGCTCGACGCTCGAAATGTTCGATATTGCGCGAATCGACCATTTTATCGGCTTTGTACGTTGTTGGGAAGTTCCCGGCGGAGACGAAACCGCCGCGAACGGTCAATGGGTTGAAGTTCCGGGACGAGAGTTGTTCGAAGCTTTGAAAAACGCTTTGGGCGATTTGCCTTTTATAGCCGAAGATTTGGGCGTTTTAACGCCTGAGGTCGAAGAATTGCGCGATTCGCTTAATCTTCCGGGAATGCGGATTTTGCAGTATGCTTTCGGCGGCGATGCGAAAAACAGTTATTTGCCGCACAATTACATAAAAAACTGCGTCGCTTACACGGGAACGCACGATAACGACACGACCGCCGGCTGGTTTTATTCGGCAAAACAGGAAGAACGCGAGTTTTGCAAAAAATATTTGAAAACGAATGGTGAACGAATTCATTGGGATTTTATTCGCGGAATTTTTTCTTCGGTGGCGGACACGGCAATCGTGCCGATGCAGGACGTTTTAGGCTTGGGAAATGACGCGCGAATGAACGTGCCCGCATCGACTTCGGGTAATTGGAACTGGCGTCTGCAAAAAAACGTTGTAACCGGTGATGCTATAACGATTCTGAAAGAATTGACCGGAATTTTCGACCGGAAACCTTAAATTATAATGAAACAAGTTGTTCTGGCGGCAGATTTAGGCGGAACAAATTTGCGTATGGCGGCAATCGACCGCGACGGGCAGATTTTGTATCAAACTCGGCGCGAAACTCCTCGCGGAGAAAGCGCCGACCGCATCGTCGCCGTTATTTTGGAAGCGGCAAACGAATGTCTTGAAAATATAGACGAACAGGTTTTAGCGATTGCCGCCGCCGTTCCCGCGATTATCAATTTTGAAAAAGGAATTACATTAAAGCTGCCAAATATTCCGGCGCTCAACGGCTTTCATCTTTCAGACGCGCTTGAAAGCGAATTGAATTTGCTGTGTATTCTGGAAAACGACGCAAACGCGGCGGCGATTGGTGAAAGCTGGCTCGGAGCGTCAAGAGATTGCAAGCATTCGATTTTCGTAACGCTCGGCACGGGCGTCGGCGGCGGAATAATTATCGACGGGCGCATTTTGCGCGGGGCTATCGGAACTGCCGGAGAAATCGGGCATCTCTGCGTCGAACCTCTGGGCGCGCCGTGCGGCTGCGGCTCGCGCGGCTGTGTCGAACAATATGCTTCGGCGACGGCGGTTGTGCGGCTGGCGCGAAAATTTACAAAGCAATTTCCCGAATCCGGGCTGCTCGAAAACGCAAATCTTTCTTCTCTGGAAATTTACGAAGCAGGTGTAAAAGGCGACGAGCTTGCGCTGGAAGTTTTCCGGCAGCAGGGATTTTATCTCGGAATCATGCTTGCCGGTCTGATAAATGTGCTGAACCCGGAAATCATTGTTATCGGCGGCGGCGCGGCTGCCGGTTGGGATTTATTCATCCCGCAAGTCGTTGCGGAAATTAGAGAACGCGCTTATCAAGAGCCCGCGGAGATTGTCGAAATCGTGCGCGCGAAATTGGGCGACGACGCCGGAATTCTGGGCGCGGCGCGGCTTGCATTTGAAAAAATTTCAGAAATAACTTAAAAAGTTGTAAAATCAGACGGTTTTGTTTTTTAATAAAATTTTTTGTAATAGAAAATATGGACGTTTATCACAAAGTTTTAATCAAACTTTATGAAGTTACGGGCGGCAAAGATACGCAGACAGTGGATTTTAAGGAACTGGTCAAAGCGCAGGGCTTTCACGGCAATTATGATGAGATTTTTCAAATGTTGAACGGTCAGGGCTGGATTGTCGAAACTCCGAAGGCGAATTATGTAAAAATTTCGCACTGGGGCGTAAAGGAAGCAAAAAAATCTGCTTCCGGCGACGGCGAGGCTGACGATTCGCAGGAATTGAAGAAAACCGCAAATCGTTTAATAAAAGACACAAAGGAATTTGTGATACTGCTCGAAGAGTTTGCCTCCGACGCTTCGAAAGAGAAATTCGGGCAGGTCGAGAAGAAATTCGGCGAGCTAAATTCTTCCATCGCAGCATTAAAAGAAAACGTCTGACAATCTCGCTTGCTATCGCAGCGGATTTTCGTGTATGATATTCGTTTCCTGTAATACGTGGGAACGTATTCGGTGGGTTTCGCGCCCACTTTTTATTTTGGGCGCAAAAAGGTTTTATGAGCAAGCATTCGATTGACGAGCGAATCCGCGAAATTGCCGGTCGCGTGGCGGAAAAAAACAATCTGGAACTCGTTCACGTTCAGGCGAAAGGCTCAAAAACCAATATGACGATTCGGGTTTTTATTGATAAGACGGGCGGCGTTACGCACGAAGATTGTGTTCATACCAGCCGCGAAATCGAGACGGTTCTGGACGCGGAAGATTTTATTCCGTCGGCTTATTTATTAGAAGTATCGTCGCCGGGCTTGGAGCGCGAGCTTTACAGTTTGAAAGATTTTGAAAGATTTGCGGGAAAGTTGGCGAAAGTCAGAACTCACAGCCCGATTGACGGGCAGAGAAATTTTCGCGGAAATATCGCCGGCATTGAAAATGAAGAAATCGTTTTTGAAGACAAAACACGCGGCACAATTCGTTTTCCGTATAGCGCGGTGGCAAAAGCGAATTTAGAAATTGATTTTGAAGAAGAACTTAGACGCGGAAGCGAAAAGGAAAAGCGGAAAACGGAAAGCGGAAAATAAGCAACTAAGCTTTTTCGGATTTTATAAAGATTTATGACATCTATCGGACAGAGTATCGAAGCATTGGTTAGCGAGCAGGGAATCGACCGCGATTTAGTCATCGAAGCGATGAAGGAAGCGGTGAAAGCCGCCGCGCGCAAACAATTTAAATCGCAGGACAAAACCGGCGAAAGCATACAGGTTGACTGGAACAACGAAGAAGGCGCGATTGAAATTTCGGCGCAGAAAACCGTCGTTCAGGAAGTCGAAAACGAGCAGACAGAGCTTTCGCTGGCAGAAGCGCAGGAGCTTGCGGGCGACGAAATCGAAATCGGCGATATGCTTCTGATTCCTCTGCCGACCGAAGAACTCGGACGCATCGCGGCGCAGACGGCGAAACAGATTCTCGTTCAAAAAGTGCGCGAGGCGATTCGCGAAAAAGTTTACGAAGAATATGTCGACCGCAAAGGCGAATTGATAAACGGGACGGTCAAACGCTTTGAGCGCGGCGATATGATTATCGATTTGGGAACGAATCTCGAAGCGATTTTGCCGCGACAGGAACAGGCGAGAAACGAAACGTGGAATCAGGGCGAGCGAATCCGCGTCGTCATCGAAGATGTTTCGAAAGATTTGAAAGGTCAGCAGATAAAAGTTTCACGCGCTTCGGCGGCATTGCTGAAACGTCTGTTTGAAATGGAAGTTCCCGAAATTTATGACGATACGGTCGTTATCAAATCGGCTGTTCGAGAGCCGGGCGACAGAGCGAAAATCGCGGTTTCGTCGAACGAAAAAGACGTTGACCCGGTCGGCGCTTGCGTCGGCATGAAAGGCTCGCGCGTTCAGTCGATTATAAAAGAACTGCGCGGCGAGAAGATTGACATTATCGAATGGTCGGACGAGCCTTCGGTTTTTGCCGCAAACGCTTTGAGTCCGGCAAAAGTTTCGCAGGTTCGGATTACCGACATCAACAATCGCAAAATGGAAGTGATTGTTAATGAAGACCAACTCAGCCTCGCCATCGGCAAACGCGGTCAAAACGTGCGGCTTGCGACGCGTCTGGTCGGTTGGGACATCGATATTGTCAGCGAAAATCTGCTGAAGAAAGAAATCGCTCAGCAGATGGGCAAAATGATGGCTTCGGGCGAAGCCGTTCCGATTACGGCTCTGGAAGGCGTTTCAGCCGTTCACGCTGAAAATCTGAAGGACAAAGGCATTAACGATGTCGAAGCGTTAGCCGTAACGACGGTCGATGATTTGGTCGAAATTCTGGACGTAAGTTTGGATGAAGCCGAAAGTATCATCTCGGCGGCGCAGGCGATTGTCGAAGCGCGAAATGCCGAAGTTTCCGTCTCGGAAACTGAAGAAACCGGAGCAGAACCGGAAACGGCGGAAGCCTCTGAAACCGGAAGCGAAGAAGCGGCGGAAGCTTCTGAAACCGAAGAAGAATCTGAAACTGTTGAAGAATCAGAAGAATCGGAAGAAACCGAATCTGTCGAAGAAACTCCCGTTGAAGAATCAGCGGAAGAAGACAAAGCTGAAGAGACTGAAGAAAAACCTAAAAAACGTTCTTCCAAAAAGAAAGAATAATTAATCAGGACTCAGTCAAAACAATGTAAAGTCGGATTTAAGGAAAAATCCGCGGAAAAACGATAAAATATGCCCTTAGCAGGAAAGATGAGAGTTTACGATTTAGCACGGGAACTCAAACAGGACACGAAGCGCGTGATGGAAGATTTGCGGCGTGAAGGCGCAGATGTGTCCGTGCCGTCAAATTCCGTCAGCAAAGAACTGGCGGAAAAAATTCGTAACAAGTATTTTCCAAAAGTCGATGCCTCGCCGAAACGCTTAATTAAAGTTATTAAGAAAAAGGAACAGGAAACGGAAGCGCCGCACGAAGAAGAAATTCCCGTGCTCGAAGCCGAACAGCCGCAGGTCGAAGAAGCTCCGCAACCGGCGGAAGTGAAAGTCGTCGCCAAGCCCGTTGCGCCTGTTGTTAAAGCTGAAGAAGCGCCGCTTAAAAAGGAAGCTTCGCAGATTAAAGTTCTCAGGAAAAAAATCGAAGAAACGCCGCAGGAAGAAGAAGAATTTGTCGCGGAAGAAGAAATTTCGCCGGTTGAAGAGCCTCAGCCTGAAATCGAAGAAGCGCCGGAGGAAATTGAAGCTCCCGTCGTCGAAGCCGAAACGCCTGTGCTCGAAGCAGCGCCGGAAGCGCCGAAGACGACCGGACCCAAAATTTTCAGCCCGACTGGAACATCGGTCAAACGACTTCAATTAAACAAAGACGCAATCAGTCAGGGCATCAAACCGGGCGAGCGCGTCGTTAGCGATGAAGCGCCGACAAAAACCGGAAAGTTCAAGCCGGAAGAGAAACTGAAAGAGAAAAAAGATTTCGGACGCACCGGGCGCAAGCCTGAATTTCGCGGAACGCCGGGCGAAAGCGCGACGCCGATTACCGTTTACACTCCTCCGACGGATAATCGTCGCCGACCCGGACGCGGCGGCAAAAAAGGCGACAAGCGTTTTGAAGACAAAACAAAATTTGCCGAAAGAGAATTTAATCAGCCGCGCCACACTTCTATTGAAGAAAGAATTCAAAAACAGGTCGGCACGAATGAATCGGACAATCTCAAACAAGCGCGTTTGACCGAAGGCGCGACCGTTCGCGAATTTGCCGAAGCTCTCGGCGTCGCGCCGCGCGATATCGTTCAGCTTCTTGTTAAAAAAGGAATTTTCGCGACGCTTAATCAACCGATAGGCGAAAAAATGGCGCAGGAGCTCGGCACGAACTTCGGTTATGATGTGAGTTTCGTCGCATACGAAGAAATGGTTATCGAGCAGGAGTTTGAAGAACTCATTGCCGCCGATTCGGATGATACGGAAGTCTCGCGCCCGCCGGTTGTTACTGTAATGGGACACGTAGACCACGGCAAAACTTCGCTTCTCGACGCGATTCGTTCCGACAATGTGGCGGAAGGCGAAGCGGGCGGAATCACGCAGCACATCGGCGCATACAGCGTTTTTGTGCCGAATCCCGATAACCCGAATGAACAGCGCCGCGTCGTATTTCTCGACACGCCGGGACACGAAGCCTTTACGATGATGCGCGCTCGCGGCGCGAAAGCGACCGACGTTGTAATTCTGGTCGTCGCGGCTGACGACGGCGTGATGCCGCAGACAATCGAAGCCGTTGAGCACTCGAAAGCGGCTGGCGTTCCTATTATCGTAGCCATTAACAAAATCGACAAACCCGACGCGAATCCCGATAAGGTCAAGCAAGGCTTGGCAGGACTCGGACTCCAGCCGATTGAATGGGGCGGCGAAACGGAAATGGTCGAAGTTTCCGCCAAGAAACGCGAAAATCTCGACGCATTGCTTGAAACCGTTTTGCTTTCGGCTGATATTTTAGACTTAAAAGCCAGCCCGACGCGGCGCGCTTCGGGCGTTGTTCTCGAAGCAAAGCTCGATAAAGGTCGCGGCTCGGTGGCAACGGTTCTTGTTCAGCAGGGAACTCTGCGCGTCGGCGACCCGTTTATCGTCGGGCAATATTACGGAAAGGTGCGCGCGATGTTCTCCGATAGAGGCGAAATCGTTACGGAAGCGCCGCCGGCAACTCCGGTCGAAGTTCTCGGACTTCAGGGAGTTCCGGGCGCGGGCGACACTTTTCAGGTTGTTTCGGATATTGATAAAGCCGTCTCCATCGCCAGCCAGCGTCAAATGCAGGCGCGACAGCTTGCGATGCTCAAGACGACAAAACGCGGTATCGAATCGCTTGGACTCGCTGAAGTTAAAGAGCTTCTCGTTATTCTTAAAGCCGACGTTCAAGGCTCGGTCGAAGTTCTTAAAGGAACGCTCGAAAAACTTTCGACCGAAAAAGTCAAAGTTCGCGTTATTCGCGCAGGCGTCGGCGCGATTGCCGAATCCGACGTTCTGCTCGCTTCGGCGACGCAAGCCGACAACACGCAAACGGCGGTCGTTATCATCGGATTTAACGTTCGACCGGAATCCAGAGTGGCGGATATTGCCAAGCACGAAAACGTCGATATTCGTCTGCACTCAATCATTTACAAGGTCGAAGAAGAAATTCGCGCCGCGATGATTGGAATGCTCGATGCGATTGAAAAAGAAGTCATTCTTGGAAAAGCGCTCGTTCAGGAAGTTTTCAAAGTTTCGAAAGTCGGCTCAATCGCCGGATGCCGCGTTACCGACGGGCTTATCCGCCGTCAGGCAAAAGCGCGTGTTATCCGCGACGGCGTTATCGCATGGACAGGCGACATCGCCACGCTCAAGCGCTTCAAGGATGATACGAACGAAGTCCGCCAAGGCTTTGAATGCGGCATCAGCCTCGTCAA
Source organism: Pyrinomonadaceae bacterium (assembly GCA_049799955.1). Taxonomy (GTDB): domain Bacteria; phylum Acidobacteriota; class Blastocatellia; order Pyrinomonadales; family Pyrinomonadaceae; genus JBGTFE01. Next base: position 36,309 of record JBARIW010000078.1, on the reverse strand, counting down.
TTTCAACGACATCAAGGTCAACGACGAAATCGAAGCCTTTGTGATTGAAAGCATTGCGGCAACGGAGTTGTAAAAATGATTACGGGAATCAGAGAAAAAACGGTTGTCAAGGAAAACGGAATGGTGGAAATTTCCGCGCCCGGTTTGCCGGTTGGAGCGGAAGTAGAAGTTATCGTTTTGATTGAGGAAAAGGAAATGGACACGACCGAATATCTGCTTTCGAGCGAAGCCAATCGCAAGCATCTGGAACAAGCCTTGGAAGACCTGAAACATCCCGAAAACTTTATTCGCATTGATATGGAAGAATTGGAAGATTTATGCAAAAAATAGCTTTTCTCCAAAAAGCCTTTGATGAAATGAAGTTTTGGGCTGTTGAAGATAGAAAAGTCTTAGCTAAAATTTTTGAAATTATCAGCGATATTCAACGCAATCCATTTTCGGGACTCGGTAAGCCGGAACCTTTAAAACATAAATTTAAAGTCAAGGCGAATTACTAAAGAACATCGTTTGATTTACAGAGTGAGTGATGAAGAAATCGTCATTGTTTCGTGCCGGTTTCATTACGAGAAATGAGAAGACCGGAAAGATTAGCGGAAGCCTTACGCGAAGAAATTACCGAAGTCGTCGGGTTTGAAATGGACGACCCGCGGCTTCTGACTGTAACCGTAACTGATGTTGTGGTCGCCGACAGCCTGCGCGAAGCGAAAGTTTTTGTCGTCGTGCAGGGCGAGGAAAAGGAAATTAAAGAAGCTCTCAAAGCCTTACAGCACGCCGCTTCTTTTGTTCGCCAGCAGGTGGCGATGAATCTGGATTTAAACCACGCGCCGGTTCTCAATTTTGTGCGCGATACCGTCGAAGAAAATGCCGCGCGCGTCGCGGAACTCTTACAAGGGTTAGAACAAAAGGGCGAATTTGAAGATAAGGAAATAATTGATAATTGATAATTGATAATTGATAATTAAGAAAGAGTCTTTCTTAATTATCAATTATCAATTATCAATTATCAATTAACTAAGAAGTGTTAAGTCAAGTAGTAGAGTTAATTGAAAATAAACATAATTTCGCCATTACCACTCACGTCAGACCGGACGGCGACGGTATCGGCTCGTCTTTAGGCTTGTGCTGGCTTTTGCGCTCGCTCGGGAAAACGGCGGAAGTCATCGTTCGCGATTCGATTCCGGTTTCTTACGCGCAGCTTCCCGGCGCGGATGAAATCCGTATCGTTTCGGAAATCGACAAGGAATACGACGCGATTTTCGTTATCGAATGTTCCGACGTAAAACGTCCCGGCATCAAAAATCTCGAAAACGAATTTACCGTCAACATCGACCATCATTCGACCTGCGAGCATTTCGGCACAATCAACTGGATTGACGCGACGGCTTCGGCGGTCGGCGAGATGATTTACAATCTCTGCAAGGCAATCGGCGGGCGCATCTCGAAAGAAATCGCCGAATGCGTTTATATGGCGCTTGTTACGGACACCGGCTCGTTTCATTTTCCGAATACCACCGACCGAACCTTAAAAGTCGCGTCCGAACTGGTCAAAGTCGGCGTCAAACCCGCTTACATTTCCGAAGTGGTTTATAACAGCTACCCTTGGAGCAGAATCGAGCTGATGCGGCAGGTTTTGGACACGGTCAGGCGCGATGAAAGCGGCAAAGTCGCGTGGATGCGCCAGACAATGGAAATGGCTGAAAAAGCTAATTCGGTGGACGGCGACAACAATGGTTTCGTCAATATTCCGCTTGCCGCCAGAGAAGTCGAAGCCGTTCTTTATATGCGCGAAACCGCGCCGAACGTCTATCGCGTCAGCCTGCGCTCGAAAGGCGACATAAACGTCGCGCGCGTTGCCGAAAAATTCGGCGGCGGCGGTCATAAAAACGCTTCGGGCTGCCGTGTCGAAGGCGTTTGGGACGAAGCAGAACGCGAAATTTTAAAAGAATTAATCGAAACGGTCGAACGCTCCGGCAGCGGCTTCGCGGCGATGATGGAAGAAATCGAATTGAGTCTTGCTTAGGCAATGATGAATTATGAACGATGAATGATGAATGTAAGAAATTTTCTTCTGTTCATCATTCATCGTCCATAATTCATCATTTTTTATATGGCTGAAAAGAAAGAAAAGCGTTATAAATGGCGGCGCGAAGGTTACAGGGAAAACACGAAAGGCTTGCTGATGGTCAACACCGGCGACGGCAAGGGTAAGACGACCTGCGCGCTTGGGCTTATGATGCGCGCCGCCGGACGCGGAATGCGTTGCTGTATGATTCAGTTTATGAAGTCGAAAACCGACCGCTACGGCGAGCACGAATCTGCTGAAGAATTAGGCATCGAAGTTCACACGATGGGCGACGGCTTTACGTGGGACACGAAAAATCCCGAACAGGACATAAAAACCTCGCAGGAAACATGGGCGCTTTGCGTCGAGAAAATGCGCTCGGAAGAATACGATTTGCTGGTTTTCGACGAGCTTGTTTACGTGCTCGACTACAAATTTCTGGATTTGCAGGAAGTCATCGACGAAATCAAAGCAGTCAGAGAAAAACAGCCGAACCTGCATCTTGTCCTCACGGGCAGAAACGCGCCGCCGGAATTAATCGAAGCGGCAGACCTCGTTACGGAAATGAAGGAAATCAAGCATCCTTTCAACGCCGGAATCTACGCTCAGCAGGGAATTGAATTTTAAAAAATCTTTCACTGGCAACTAATTACAGATTAATTTCGTCAAAACGAAGTTCACATTTAGTCCTTAAATAAAATACGAAATACTCGTAAAATTTTTTTTAATTAAATATTATTGCGCCTGTTTTCAGCAGGCTATTTTTTATATAGTAAGTATCGAAATATGTTTTCTTCATTATTAGTAATTATCGCTTCTTTAACATTTTTCCCGTTTCAAATAACAAATTTCTTTAATCCGGCATCCGTTTTAGAACCGGCGGCAGTCTGCCAGCAGCCCGGATTTGCGGGAAGCCGCGTAACCAAAACCTTGCCCGGCGTAAATGATACGACCGTCGCTGATTTTAACAGCGACGGTCGACCCGACATTGCCAGTTACCAGTTCCAGCAGCAGATGCTTTCGATTCAATTCAATCTGGGCAACGGGCTGTTCGGCGAGCCGAAAATGATTGACCCGGGTTCGGGCGGAATTTCTCTGACCAACGGAGATTTCAATAACGACGGTTTTACGGACTTTATAAGCTCGACAAAAATTATGTTCGGCGACGGGCACGGGAACTTTTCCGCGCCGCGCGCCTTGCAGCTCGGAACTGCGGTTGACCGCTGGCTGCCGGGCGATTTTAACGGCGACGACAATCTCGATGTGGCGTCCTTCGTCCTCTCAAACAATTCGATGATGATTTTTTACGGCGACGGTTTCGGTAATTTCCCGACTTCGACCGAAGTTCCCATCGGCGGTTCGCCCGAAAATTACGAGGTCAATGATTTTAACAACGACCGCATCGCCGATTTAGCCATCGTCCTTTCAAACATAAATCGCGTGGTGATTCTTCTCGGAACTGAAAACGGCGCGTTTCAGCCGCCTGTAACAATTCAGGTTACCGGAACGGGAAGCATCAGAAACATTACCAGCGGCGATTTAAACGGCGATGGAAAAGCGGATTTGGTAACTTCAAACAACGAGTTCGGAGGGTCTTTTTTCGTTCCGCTGCTCAACGACGGCAGCGGCAACTTTACCGCTCTGCCGCGTTTTAACGACGATTTCGATATCGTTACGCGCCTCAAACTTGCCGATACGAACTTTGACGGAAAACTCGATTTAATTTTTACTTCAAATTATACGGGTACGGTCATCATCAAAAACGGCAACAACGACGGAACGTTTCAAGCTTCCAGATACACAGCCGGTTTGCCGGGCGATTTCAGAATTTACTACGAGGATTTTACCGGCGACGGAATTCCAGACCTCGGTTTGACCAGTTATCAGGTCGAAGCGTTCGCCGTATCGATTAATGACGGAAGCGGAAATTTCGGCGTCGAGAGATTCGACATCGGAGATTATTCGCCGATTGGAATCGTTTCCGCCGATTTTAACGGCGACGGTCGAAAAGACATTGTCGCCGCCAAAGAATCGCTCGCATTATCCGTAACTTTAAGAAACGCGAGCGGCGGATTTAACGCCCCTGTTTCAATTCCTTTGACCAGAACTCCGCGTTTTATTTTAACCGGCGATATGAACGCCGACAATAAACCGGACATTATCGCTCTCGTCCAGAACATCTCCGAGCAGCTCGGAACGACAGCCGTATTTATCAGCAACGGCGACGGAACTTTCCAGCCGCCGGTCGAATCGACGATTGCCGATATTCGCGGTATGCGCCAGCCGTCTCTGAACTTTATGACCAATGACAATGTGCCGGATTTGATTGTTCCGAGTCCAGCTAACCAGCGCGTTGTTCTGCTTCAGGGTTTTCAGGGCGGCGTTTTTATCCAGACTAATGTTCTGAATATTCAGTCGGCGGTTCGCACCGTCGCTTCGGGCGATTTTAATAATGACGGAAAAGACGACATCGCCGTTTTGAACGGCTCGGTAATGATTTATCTGGGCGACGGCAACGGGCATCACGAGTTCATCGGCTCATTTCCGAGCGGAACGGCGAATTTAGGTTTGTTCACCGCCGATTTTAATAACGATGGAATTCTCGACCTTGTATCCTCTCTGGATTCGGTGAGCCCCGGAACCGGAAATGCAGGAAAAATTTATATTTTGATGGGCGCGGGCAAAGGCGGATTCGGCGCGCCGCGCGAATACACGCTCGGCAGAGGTCCGACGGCGATGGGCGCGGCGGATTTTGACGGCGACGGAAACGTTGATTTGGCGGTTGCCAATCTTGGGCAGTATGCCTTGAGCGGCGGTTATTATCCCGACAGCCGGATAAGCGTTTTATACGGCGACGGTCAGGGCGTTTTTCCGCGTCAGACTGCGGTTGCCGCCGCCTCTTCGCCGCGCGGGATTTTAATCGAAGATTTCAGCGGCGACGGTCAGCCGGACATTATGACTTCCGATTACGTCCTCAATTCGTTGTCAATCATCAAAAATACGTGTTTGCCGCAGCCTGCGAATCTTCCCGCGCTGAGCTTTGCCGGAAACGCGAGCGTTACCGAAGGCGACGCCGGAGAAGCCGCGGTAAACGTTACGGTCAACTTAAATTCGGCTTCGGCAGTTCCTGTAACAGTCAATTACAAAACCGCGCCGCAGAATGGTCTTTCAACCCAAAGACCGGAAGAAATGATGCGGATTCAGGGCGGAAAAGATTATCGAGCGGCTTCGGGAACACTCAGATTCGCGCCGGGCGAAACCTCGAAAAACATACAGGTTTTTGTTCGCGGAGATTTAACCGACGAATTTGACGAGAAGTTTCTGGTTTATTTGACCAACGCCGCAAACGCTTCTATCGCCGACAATAACGCGGAAATTACCATCATCGATAATGACGCGCCGCCGTCTTTGACAATCGGAAACGTCAGCCTTGCCGAAGGAAATTCGGGCAACACGACTTTTAACGTTCCGGTTACGCTTTCGGCAGCGAGCGAAAAGCCCGTCAACGCGCAGTTCGTAACCGGCGGCGGAACAGCCGTCGCAAATCAGGATTACGTTCCCGGACAGGGCACTCTGACGATAAATCCGGGACAAACCGCCGGTTCAATTTCAGTTGCGGTTACCGGCGATTTGACAATCGAACCGGACGAAACTTTCTTGGTCGAGATAAGCGACGCGGTTAACGCGGCGATTGCCGCAAATCGCGGAACGGCAACAATCGTTAACGACGACCAAGGCGGAAATATACAGCTCGGCAATGCGACTTACAGTTTCATTGAAGGAAGCAACAACGGAACTTTTGTCGCGACCATCACGCGCTCGGGCGCAAACGGCGGCGGCGCTTCGGTTCGTTTCCGCACGCAAGCCGGAACGGCAGCGCCGGGACAGGATTATACGGAAGTTTCCACAGTCGTCAATTTTGCGGCAAATGAAACCGTCAAAAATGTCATTATTCCGATTACGTCCGACCAGCTTGATGAAGCGGACGAAACCGTCAATCTGATTATCGACAATCCGGTCAACGCGACGCTCGGAACGCCCGTAACGGCTGTTCTGACGATTATTGATGCGGAAAACCAGCCGAACATAACCATTTCCGACGGCTCACTGGTCGAAGGCGACACTGTTCCTGCAAATTTGATGATTTACGTGCGGCTTTCACAGCCGTCGCAGCAGGCGGTTACGGTTAATTTCTCAACGGCGGACGGCACGGCAACCGCCGGAGTCGATTATCAGGCGGTGAGCGGAACGTTTACGATTCCGCGCGGCGTAACGCGCAGAGCGCTCAGCATTCCTATCTATGGAGACTTTTTCTTTGAGCCTGACGAAACGATTCTGGTTAATTTCTCAGGCTCGATAAACGGGACTTTGACAGACGGTCAGGCGATTGGAACGATTGTCAACGATGAACTTACATCGGGTTCGAGTCTGAATCTGGCTTCGATAAATTTCTCAAACAACGGCAGCGGCAGCAACGATTCTTATCTGCCTTCGGTCAATTCGGACGGAAAAGTCGTTGCTTTTGAAAGCTACGCGACCAACCTGGTAAATTTGCCTGACACGAATAACTTTAGAGACGTTTTTGTCAGATTTCCGGAAACCGGCGAAACAAGACTTGTCAGCATCACGCAAGCCGGAACGAGCGCCGGAAACTGCCATTCGGAACATCCGATTGTTTCCGCCAACGGTCGCTATGTAGCCTTTAACAGCTGCGCCAGCAATCTCGACAGCGGCAGCACGCAGATTGTCACAACCAGCGTTTACGTGCGCGATTTGGAAACGAATCAAACGCGAATCGCTTCCGTGAAGCTCAACGGCGACGCGGCGAACGGCGAGGTTCAGGCAATCTCTAACGACGGTCGTTATGTCGTTTTCCAGAGCGCCGATTTGAATATGACTTCCGTTCCCGACCCGCATCTTTACGTCGATGTTTTCGTGCGCGATATGCAGGCGAATGTAACGCAGGCGGTTTCGGTCAATTCGAACGGCTCGTCGATGGCAAATCAGCCGAGCGGCAACGAAAGCGATTTGCAGAATAACGTGGCGATTACGCCTGACGGCAGATTCGTTCTGTTTATGTCGAAGGCGACGAATATCGTCAATTTCCCGCAGGCGTTTACGGTAAATCTCTACGTGCGCGATTTGCAGACGCAGACGACAAAAGCCGCAACCGTCGATTCGACAAATTCGATTCTGGTCGGAAACGACCCGAACGGCTCAATCAGCGACGACGGCAGATATGTCGTGTTTGCGGCAAATATCAACAGTCTCGTTCCGAGCGATACAAACAATGCGCCGGACGTATTTCGCCGCGACTTGCAGACGAATACGACCGAGCTTGTTTCGGCAAATAATGCCGGAAACGCGCCCGGAGACGGTTGGTCGTCGAGCGCGAAAATTTCGGGCAGCGGCAGATACGTCGCGTTTATAAGCAGTTCGAGCAATCTCGGCAACATTCCCGATACGAACGAAGTTTACGACGTTTATCGCCGCGATATGCAGACGAATACAACCGTTTTGGCTTCGGTCAACAGCGCCGGAACGAACGCGGGCAACAATCTTTCGACTGTTCTCGGCTTTTCAACCGACGGCAACACGATTCTGATGCGTTCGGCTGCGTCGAATCTGACGGCGACGCCGTTTGATAATAATTCGACTTACGATATATTTCTGCGCGACTTAAACGGAAATTACACCAGAACCGTCAGCGCCAACGAAGGCGGAACATCGACGGGAAATCAGGAAAGCCTCTTCGGAACATTATCCGCAAACGGCAATGCCGCGGCTTTTCAGACCGCCTCGTCAAATCTTGTTTCGATTGATAATGCCAATAGCGGCAGCGATATATACGTCTATTACAAAGCGTTGCCGCGCCTGCCTTTGACGGATTTTGACGGCGACGGCAAAACCGATTTGAGCGTCTTTCGTCCTTCAAATCGCGCGTGGTATATCAACAACAGCCGCGATGCAAGCACGAGAGTCGAAATTTTCGGTTTCGCCACCGACATACTGACCGCCAACGATTATGACGGGGACGGCAAAACCGACATCGCCATCTTCCGCGACGGCTCATGGTACATCAGCAACAGCGCAACCAATACGCTCAGCGTAATCAGTCTCGGTCAAAGCGGCGATAAGCCCGTTCCGGGAGATTACGACGGCGACAATCGCGCCGACGCAGCCGTTGTCAGACCTTCGAACGGCGGCTGGTATATCAGGGAAAGCTCGGACGGAAACGTTCGCCATCAACTGTTCGGACTTTCGACGGATGTTCCCGCGCAGTCTGATTTTGACGGCGACCGGCGCACTGATATTGCCGTTATCCGCGACGGCGTATGGTATATCTTCCAGAGCCAAACCTTTACGACGCGCATCGAACAATTCGGTCTGGCGGGCGATAAGCCGGTTGCCGGAGATTTCGACGGCGACGGGAAAAGCGAGCTGGCAGTCTTTCGCCCGTCAAACGGCGCGTGGTATTACAAGCGAACAACGGACGGAACGGTCTTTGCGGCGCAGTTCGGCATCAGCACCGATATTCCCGTCAAAGGCGATTTTGACGGCGATGGCAAAGCCGATTTAGCTGTCTTCCGCGAAGGCGTCTGGTATATCTGGAAAAGCTCGGACAACAATTACCGGATTGAACAATTCGGTACAGTGAACGATATACCAATTCCGCAATAAGCAATTACGAATTATCAATTACGAATTACGAATTGGAAGAATCTTTTCTTCATTCGTAATTCGTAATTCGTAATTCGTAATTTGAAATTCGTAATTGCTCAGCTTGCTAAGTATTGTTCGAGAATCGGTTCGAGATTGTTAAAATCGAGCGGTTTGTTGATTAAATCGTCGCAGCCGGCTTCGAGAGCCTGACGATAATAGGAATTTCCGTAAGCGGTAACGGCGATAATCGGGACTTTGCCGCCGCTGTCGAATTTTCTGATAATCTGCGTGGCGGTCAAACCGTCCATTATCGGCAGGGATAAATCCATTAAAATCAGGTCGGGAGTTTGACGCTGAACGCTGTCAACGGCTTCCTGTCCGTTTTCGGCTTCGATAACGTGATAGCCGTATCCCTGCAAAAGATACTTCATCATCGTTCGCGTGTCGGCGTAATCTTCGACAATAAGAACAGTTTTCGGCATAAAGGAAAAAATAAAACGGCACGAGAGCCGTAAAATTCAAAATCCTGAAAAAATTATCAATTAAGCGGCAGCCGCTCTTGATCTGAGAGTTGAATTAAACGTCAATCCAAGCGGCTTCGTCGAATTCTGCCGCAGAACAAGCTCGATTGCCTGAACCGGAACGCGATAATCAGCGGCAAGCGCCACGACTGATTCTCCTTCCGTAAAACGTTCGTGAATTTCATCCGTCAGCCAATGCCTCGCATCGCGCCCGCAATGAAAACAAGTTCCTTTTAATGGAAAATATTTATCAAGTTCGTAACTGCTCATAACCTACCCTCCCGGTTCGAAAACTTTGTATGAATTCTAATTTACCAGTTATTGGCGGCAATAGCAATAAAATTTTTTGATAGGGTTAAGTAGAGAAAAGTCATTTAACATTTTTCGTTTCCGTAAATCGCCGCGACTTGTATTAAATCGACAGAATCGGCTAGGATTGAAAACAAAAAATGAAGAAATGCCCGCAATGCAGTCGAACATATCCCGATGACACGCTCGCTTTTTGTCTGGAAGACGGTAATCTGCTTTCGTCATCGTATAATCCGCAGGAAACAAATGCGCCGACCGTCGCCATCAATGCGGGTGAAGTTCCAACCGTCGCTGTAAAGGAAATCCCAACATTCGTCGCTAATGAAATTCCGACGGTCGTTAATTCATCCCGTCCTGCCGAGCGGATAAACAACGCGGGCGTCGGCTGGAAAATTTATCTGGCAGGATTTTTTATCAGTCTCGTCGTCGATTTGGTTTATAACTATCTGTTATTTCCGCTTTATGCCAAAGCGACACACGAGCTTTTCGTCACAATATCGGCTAAGTTTGACGATAGAGTAACAGGATTTTTAGTAGCGAACACTCTGCTTTCAACTCCGACGTTTGTGTTTGTCTATTCTTTGCTCGCTTTTGTTTTAGGCTTCGTCTGGTCGCGCGGGAAATGGAAATGGGGCATAATCGCCAATATTCCAAATCTGGCATTTACCTTTTACTACGTCGTCATTAGTTTTGCCGATGAAGACAGCTCGCCGACTTATTACATCAGGTTATTCATCTCAACTATTATATACATAATTGCCGCCTGTCTATCTGCCCGCATCGGCTCGCGGCTTGCAGACAGAATCTCCGGCAAATGATGAATCAATTATGAATTACGAATTACGAATTGGAAAGCAGTTGATTTTTGAGCTTGGAACTTTGACCTTTGATTTTAAATCTTCTCAAAGGTCAAAGTTCCAAGCTCAAAGGTCTTCTTATCATTCGTAATTCGTAATTGATTCATCTCCCGCAGCATTTACAGATAGTCGCGCTCAAATCAAACTTTTCGAATTCCGCATCATTCGCCCTTCTGATAGGCTCGCGGTCGTTCGAATCGAAATAGGCGTTTATCTCTTCAACCAGTTTCAGCTTTTCCTTCCCGTTCAGATTCAGAAACCCGTGAAACACAATCGTTACGTTTTCTTCCATATTTTTATTGCATAAAGCGCAATATTTGCTCGTAAGATGCTAAATTATTCAGCTTTTATTCAGCTTTTCCGAATAAAAGCGCAAAGCCGTAATTTATTAATAATCGCCGCAATAGCAGCATAAAAATAAAGATTCGCGTTAATAAAACACACTTCTATCGCGCCGCCGAATTGTGTTGATAATAAATACTTTTCAAAAGGTTTTACGGCTTCGGGGAGAAATCACGAAATGAAGAAATTCATCTATCGCGGTTTCCGATTCGGGTTATTTGAACGCGATTAGCCGTTGCCTACTTGACTGCCGCCTTTCTTGCCGCGCGTTAAGCCAGATTTGCGTTCGGATTTGCGTTTGAAACCCATTCCGCCATAGAGCGGGCTGTCGCTGCCGTAGTCATCGTGCCCGATAACGCCGTCTTTAACGTCAATCAGCATATCGTCAAGTCTTATATACTTGTCGTCAATCACCTTGTCTTTAAGAGCAGCTTTAGTCAGAAAATCGTCGCGTTCATTTTCTCCGGCAGCGATTTCGGCGCGAAGATTGACTAAATCTTCGTGTTTATGTTTTCTGAATACGACACTGGGCGCGCCTTCCTTCCATGCGTCTTCGATTTGGTCGGCTCGTAGATTGATTCTTTTCTTATCAATAGCCATTTTATTGTCCTCCAAGATAAATTAATTAATTTTTCCGGTCAGCAATATCGTTTAATTTCAAAATTAACTCTTTTGAACACCTGTCCAAGCCTTTTGACAACGCGTCGAATTGATTTGAACGAGCGTCAAAATTGTTTGAAAAGCTGTCAAATGAATTTGAAGAGCCGTCAAATTCGTTTGATATGCTTTCAAATCGATTTGAAAGCGCGTCAAAGCTTTACGCTCGCCTTTCAAAAGAGTAAATTTCGTTTCAAAATCTTATAATCAAACCTTCATCGCGCATTTTTTAACGGTTAAGCGATGATTTCCGCTTTGTTTCAGAGGAGAAAAAATAAAAATCTGTCCGGGAATTTTTTGAGGCGGATAAAAAGTGGAAACAAACGTCTGTGAATAATATTTCTTAGCATTATACTGATTTATGATTAGAAATCAACAAAAATGTTTCCTGATATAAAAACAACCGGCGAGATAAAATTAATCGGGATGCGGGAACGGATGTCGTTTGCGGAAAACAGGACGTTTGAGCTGTGGCGCGAATTTATGCCGCGACGATTTGAGGTTGAAAACGCGCTGCCGAATCGCCTGTATTCGGTGCAGATTTACGATATCGCGCCTTATTCGGAAAAATTTAATATGCATACGGAGTTTGAGAAATGGGCTGCCGTCGAAGTCTCCGAATTCATACAAACGCCCGAAGGAATGGAAACACATATTTTGAGCGGCGGCGAATACGCCGTTTTCGATTACAAGGGAACGCCCGAAATGTTTCACAAAACCGCACAATACATTTTTCTCGAATGGCTTCCGGCTTCCGGCTTTGAACTCGACGCCCGAGAGCATTTCGAGATTCTCGGAGAAAAATATCTTGGTTCGAACAATCCCGAATCGGAAGAAGAAATATGGATTCCAGTGAAAAGAGTGTAAAGCGCAGAGTGCAGAGTGCAAAGTTTAAGAATCACTTCTTTACTTTGCACTTTGCGCTTTATACTGCTTCAAAATCCTCTCGCGCTGACAATCAATCCGCCCGCGACAATTATTCCTATCCAAATCATATAGCCGATTGTTTTTCCGCTCAGGTTGTTTTTGCCTTTGATTTGTTTGACGGCTGTATATGGAATTTTGGAAATCGCCCGTGTTTTTTCGTTGACGACCGAAAAGCTTTCATCACCGATTTCGCTGACGCAGCCTTTTACACGCGTTTCGTCGCGCAGTTTAACCGAAACGCGCGTCTGGTTTCCCGCGCCGAGACTTGCGATTTCCGTTTTAACTTTCGCCGCAAATTCGGCTTCATTATTTGCCTTCGCCGTCGAATAAAAAACGGCATTAAGTATCAGCCCGGCTAAAATCATCGATAAAATTCTTCTGCTCACAATGCTTGCCCTCCCGAATAATTTGATTTGTAAAACTTCAAATTCAGATTAGCGCGGCGGAAAGAATCTTTCGGCGGCAATTATGGGACTTCTTTTGACTATCACAACCGGGAAATCGCGGCTTTGCACAAAAATAGAGAAATAAGCAGAGGAAATTATTAATTCTCCGTGAAACTCTGTGAAATCTCAGTGTTCTCTGTGTTAAAAATTGATTTCAACACAGAGGACACAAAGCTTTTCACAGAGAGCGCAAAGTTTTTCTATTTTTGTGCAAAGCCGGAAATCGCAGTAACGCCAATTTTCGGGCAGATGTCATTTAAAACGCATTCGGAGCATTTCGGCTTGCGCGCCTGGCAGATTGCGCGCCCGTGAGAGATGAGCCGGTGCGAGAACATAATCCAGTCTTTTTTCGGAACAAGCTCGCTCAAATCCTTTTCAATCTTTTCGGGCGCGGTTTCTTCCGTGAGTCCGAGTCTTTGCGAAAGACGCGAAACGTGAGTATCGACGACGACGCCCGAAGCGATACCGAAAGCGTTTCCGAGAACGACGTTTGCCGTTTTTCTGGCGACGCCGTTGAGAACTAATAATTCTTCCATCGTCTGCGGAATCTCGCCGTTGTAAAGCTCGATAATCTTCTCGCACGCGCCGCGAATATTCTTCGCCTTGTTGCGGAAAAATCCGGTCGAATGAATATCTTTTTCAATCTCTTCCTGCGCGACGTTCAGATAATCCTTCGGCTCGCGGTATTTGCGGAAAAGATTCGCCGTAACGATATTTACACGCTCGTCCGTGCACTGCGCCGAAAGAATCGTGGCGACGAGAAGCTCAAAAGCGCTCGTGTGATTCAGAGCGCAATGCGCGTCGGGATATTCTTTTTTTAATCTTTTAATTATTTCGTCTGTTCGTTTCTTTTTGTCAGGAATCATTGCGGTTAATTTTAACGCAAAGCCGCAAAGGCGCAAAGAGAATAGCCCGCGGATAAACACGGATTAAGCGGATTTACACGGATATGAAAAATTATTTTAAAATTATCCGCGCCAATCTGCCGAATCCGCGTTTATCCGCAGGCTATTTCTTTACTCAAATTTGCGTTTCAGCCGCCAAATTGTAAAGATAAGTTTTTGCATTAAATATGAAAGTTCCTTTACTTGATTTATCTGAACAAAATCAACTTTTAAGACCTGAAATCGAAGCCGCTCTGGGAAGAGTTCTTGATACAAACGCTTTTATTCTCGGCGGGGAAGTCGCCGCGCTTGAGAAAGAGTTAGCCGAATACTGCGGCGTGAAATACGCAATCGGCTGCGCTTCCGGCTCGGACGCGCTTCTGCTCGCGCTGATGGCTCTGAACGTCGCGCAGGACGATGAAGTTATCACGACGCCTTACAGCTTTTTTGCGACCGCTTCGGCGGTTACGCGTCTCGGCGCAAAGCCCGTTTTCGTTGACATCGACCCGAAAACTTATAATCTCGACGTTTCGCAGATTGAAGCAAAGATTACCGAACGGACGAAAGCGATTCAGCCGGTTCATCTTTACGGGCAATGCGCGGATATGGAAGATTTGCGAAAGATAAGCGCAAAATACGGCGTGCCTTTAGTTGAAGACGCGGCGCAGGCTATCGGCTCGGAAGAAAACGGACGGCGCGCGGGCGCGATGAGCGAAATCGGATGTTTCAGCTTTTATCCTTCAAAAAACTTAGGCGCGATGGGCGACGCCGGTTTTATGACGACCAATGACGACGAACTCGCGCATAAACTGTTTGCGCTTCGCGTTCACGGCTCTTTCGAGCGTTATCATCACAAATGGGTCGGGCTGAATTCGCGTCTCGACGGTTTTCAGGGCGCGGTTTTAAGAGTTAAGCTTCCGCATCTCGACGCATGGACGGAAAAGCGTCAGGCGAACGCCGCCTATTACCGGCAGTTATTTACCGACTCAGGCTTGACCGAGCAAATCATTTTGCCGTTCGAACGCGAAAATGTCCGGCATATTTACAATCAGTTTGTTATCCGCGTTTCCGGCGGGCGCGACGAGCTGAAACAATTTCTTGCCGAAAATGAAATCGGAACGGACGTATATTATCCGGTTTCTCTCCACCGGCAGGAATGTTTTGAATATCTCGGTTACAGTGAAGGCGATTTTCCCGAATCGGAAAAAGCTTCGCGCGAGACGCTCGCGCTGCCGATTTATCCCGAATTGCGGCGAGAGCAGCAGGAATTTGTGGTCGAAAAGATTGCGGAGTTTGTTACAGGAACGATGAACGATGAACGATGAATTATGAAAAGTTTTTTCTCGCATTCATCGTTCATCGTTCGACTTGCCGCAATTAATATTTATAACTTTATAATTCGCTTTTGTAATTATTTGCTTTTGTCTGAAAAATAAAAGAAAATTCTCAAAACAAATGGATAACGACGAAGAAAAAACGATAGAGGAGACGGAGCCGTTTGTCGAACTAAACGCCCGCAGAGCGCCTGTGCGAATTGCGCTGGCGCTCTGCGTCGTCGCGGCAATTCTTTTCGGATGGTTTGCCGTTCGCTGGCAGTTGGCAAATATGCTCGCCGAGCTAACGCTTCCGACTCAGCCTAACGCGAGGGAAATTGCCGATATGGCTTACGGCTTATCTCCGAACGACCCTTTGACAAACTGGTTTTCGGCAAGCGTCGTCGGCGATGAGCCAACTCCGGAAACAAACGCTAATTCGCTCAAATTTTTTGAACAGGCGGTCAGACTTTCGCCGTATGATTTTCACTGGTGGATTGACCTCGGACGCGCATACGAGCAGGCGGGAAATCTGCAAAGCGCGGAAACCGCTCTGCTTCAATCCGTCAGGCTTGCGCCGAATTACACCTTGCCGCACTGGCAGCTCGGAAATTATTATCTGCGTCAGGGCAGAGATACAGAGGCTTTTGCCGAACTGAAAAAAGCCGCCGACAATGATGTGATTTACCGCGAGCAGGTGTTTTCGATTGCGTGGGATTATTACGAAAAGGATACGAAAATACTCGAAGACCTTGCCGGAACAGAGTCTTCGGTGAAGGCGAGCCTGGCAAAGTTTTACGCTTATAAAGGACGCCCCGACGACAGCATCCGCGTCTGGAATACGCTTTCCGAGGAAGACAAGCCGAAATATCGTGATTACGCGCTGCTTGCCGCGCAGTCGCTTTTTGATAAACGATTTTACCGCGCTTCGGTTTTGTTTATCCGCGACCTCGGCATCGAGCCGAACTCAAAGGCTGAAGCAATCGAAAATCCCGGCTTTGAGGACGCGAGCATCACCGAAAACAAACCGATAGTTTATTTTAGCTGGAAAATTCTGCCGACCGAGAAAATCGACGTTAAAGTCGATCCGAATCAGGAACACGAGGGAAACCGCAGTCTGCGTTTATCGTTTAACGGCTACAACGGCATTCAACTGACCAATATGTACCAGTATGTGGTCATTCAGCCGTCGTCGCGTTACCGTTTGAATTACTGGGTGAAAACGGAAAATCTGAAAAGCGCCGGAACGCCGACGCTCGAAATTTTCAACGCCGCCGACGATAAAACGCTCGCCATCGGCAAACCTATCCCGGTTGGCACAAACGATTGGCAGCAATTTCAAATCGAGTTTGCCGCACCGGAAAACGCCGAAGTCGTAACGCTTCGCACCTCTCGCATCTACTGCGGAAACGCGTGCCCGATTTTCGGCACAATCTGGCTCGATGATTTTAATTTGGAAAAACTGAAGTAGATTTAAGATTTAAGATTTAAGATTCAAAATTAACTGTTTTCAATCTTGAATCTTGAATCTTAAACCTTGAATCTTAAATCTTGAATGTTGAATTTTTGATGACAAATGATATAAACACAACCTGGGCGAGCAAGATTCTGTTCTTTCTGCTGTGCGCGACGCTCGTTTTTACGGCGGCGGCTTACGGGACGGTTCACCAGCCGATTATCTCGATTATGTATATTATCAGCGTGATAATCGTCGCTTTATGGGCGATTGATTCGCTGAAAACCGGCTTTTTGCGTTTTAACCGGAATCTCATCCAGATTCCGGTTATCGCCATTATCATTTACGGTTTTATACAGATTATCCCGTTCGGCACGGCTGCCGACATTGCCGGAGTTTCGGGAATCGGGAAAACGATTTCGCTCGACCCTTTCTGGACGCGGCAGTTTACGTTTCATCTAATCGCCTTTTTTATTTTTCTGGCGGCGATGCTCACATATATCGATACAGCCAAACGCCTGCGAAAAGTCGTCTGGCTGATTACGATTTTCGGGTTCATTTTCGCTTTCTTCGCCATTCTGCAAAACGTTTTGAGTCCCGGCAAAATCTTTGGAATTTACGAGCCGGAGTTCGCCGAGCCTTACGGCACTTTCGTCAACCGTCACAATTTCGCCGCGTATATGGAGATGACGATTGCCGTGCCGCTCGGGCTGCTTTTTGCGGGCGCGATTCCGAAAGACAAGCGACTTTTGTTCATCACGGCGGTTGGTCTGATGGGCGTCGCGCTGCTTCTAAGCGGCTCGCGCGGCGGTTTTGTCTCGCTTCTGGCGGCGATTTTCTTTTTGATTATTTTAACGACCGAAACCAAAAGCTACGGTCGATTGGGTCTTAAAATCGGTTTAGCCGTTCTTCTGGTCGGCACGATTATCGCGGGCGCAATTCTTATCGGCGGCGAATCTTCGCTGACGCGCATTGCCGAAACAGCCGCTTCCGACAATATTACGACCAATCGCACGCACATCTGGAACATAACGCTGAGCGTGATAAAAACTTACCCGATTTTCGGGACGGGTTTGGGCGGTTATGCCGCCGCTTATACGAATTTCGATACGATGAACGGCGCGATGCGCGTCGAACAGGCGCACAACGATTATCTGCAAATTTTGACCGATGCGGGATTAATCGGTTTGGTAATCGCCGCGTTTTTCGTCTTTCAGCTTTTTAGAAACGGTTTACGAAACGCAAAAGAATCGAATCTTTTCAATCGCGGAATCGTCGTCGGCGCGCTCGCGGGCTGTTTTGCAATTCTCGTTCACAGTCTTTTTGATTTTGTTCTGCACACAAGCGCCGTTACATATTTGTTTATTACGCTCGTCGCGCTCGTTGCGGTCAGCGGCAATAAATTTCCCGACGAAGACGAAATTGAATATTCGCGCCGGCAAAAGAAACGCCGCACGGCAAACGTAACGCCGATTGAAGCAAAACGTAAAAAATAACTTTTGTATTCAAAAAAAGGAGCAGGAAAATGGAGCAAGCAAGTAATGTTTCGCCGATGGAGATTTTTGCGACCATCAACGCGTTTCACCGTTCAGCCGCGCTGAAATCGGGAATCGAGCTGGACATTTTTACAAAAATCGCCGAAGGAAATAAAACCGCGAAGGAAATTGCCCAAGCGTGCGAAGCGTCGGAGCGCGGAACGAGAATTTTGTGCGATAACCTCGCGGTGATGGGATTTCTGACAAAAGAAAACAGCGAGTATGACTTGCGCGACGATTCGGCTTTCTTTTTGAACCGAAGCTCGCCCGCGTATCTGGGAAAAGCGGTTGATTTTCTGATGTCGCCAACGCTGCTCGAAGGTTTTCAAAATCTGACCACAGCCGTAAAAAGCGGCGGAACGGCGATTCCCGACGAAGGCTCGGTCGCGCCGGAAAATCCGGTCTGGGTGGAATTTGCGCGCGGAATGATGCCGATGATGATGCCTGCGGCACAGATGATGACGGAAAAACTCGAATTTGACGAAGGCAAAGAATTAAAAATTTTAGACATCGCCGCCGGACACGGAATTTTCGGAATCACCATCGCGCAGCGTTATCAAAATGCCGAAATCTACGCGCTCGACTGGGCGAAAGTTCTGGAAGTGGCAAAGGAAAACGCCGGGAAATTCGGCGTCGCCGACCGTTATAAAACAATCGAAGGAAGCGCGTTTGACGTAGATTTCGGCACGGGTTACGACCTTATTTTATTGACAAACTTCCTGCATCATTTCGACGCGCCGACCAACGAAAAGCTTCTGCGAAAAATTTATGACAGTCTTGCGGCGGACGGAAAAGTTCTCACGCTCGAATTTATCCCGAACGACGACCGCATTTCTCCGCCAGCCGAAGCGGCGTTCAGCCTGATAATGCTCAGCAGCACGCCGAGCGGCGACGCCTACACTTTCGCCGAATTAAAACAGATGTTTCAAAACGCCGGATTTTCCAACAGCGAGCATCACCCGCTGCCGGAAATGCCGCAGCATCTGGTTATTTCAAGTAAATAAATTTAAAACGATGAACGATGAATGATGAATGATGAATAAAAGAAAAGTTTCTTCAGTTCATCGTTCATCATTCCTAATTCATCATTTCATTCGTTTCGACCTGATTTTCTTTTTTTCGGGGATTTAACGCGCTGACGACGTACCAGATAATTCCGTGTGCGACGTAAAGAACGGCGATAATTAGAAGAATGTATTGAGAATAAAGCCACATCAGCATTCCGGCGGCGGCAATCAGCAAAACCAGATAGATGTTGAGTTTTCCGGTTCCAACCGTCTTAAAGCTCGTATAGCGAATCGTGCTGACCATCAAAAGTCCTAAAATTGCGGTTAAGACGATTATCGAAACGGCGTAAAACCGCCCCAGATTTTCGCCGTAAATGCTTAGCGGAAGCGGCGCGAAATGGACGATTGCGGCGAGAAGTCCGGCAGCGGGCGGAATCGGCAGACCGACGAAGTTCTTTTTATCAACCTTTGTCGCGCCTTCAATCAAAACGCGCGGGCGCGTCGCCTGAAGATTAAATCGCGCGAGACGAAACGCGCCGCACATCAGATACATAAACAGAACGAAAACGCCGATGCCGTGCGGTGAGCTGTTTTCTTTGAAGCTTGCGCCGACGCCCCAACTATAAATTAAAATCGTCGGCGCAATGCCGAAAGTCAGAACGTCAGCCAGCGAGTCGAGCTGAACGCCGATTTCGGTCGCCGTCTGCGTCATCCGCGCGAGCCTGCCGTCGAGAGTGTCGAAAACAATCGCCAGAGCGATAGCGATTGCCGCATAGTTAAAATAATAAGAAGCCTGTTCGGGATTTGAAGGAATAAGCTGAAAACCTCTTACGGACGATAAAATCGCCAGAAAGCCCATAGCGATATTTGCCGCCGTAAAAGCCGTCGGAATCAAATATAAACCTTTTTTCAAACCTTTATGAACGGGTTTGACTTCTTCATCCTGCATATTGTTCTGCGGATATTTGTTGTTCGTTTTGCTCTGTCCGGTAATTGTTCAGTCTGGCGATAATCGTTTCGCCGCCGACGACACGGTCGCCGATTTCGACTAAAATCTCGACTTCTTTCGGCATCAGCAAATCCGTGCGCGAGCTGAATTTGATAAGACCGAATTTTTCGCCTAAATCCAGATTATCACCTGCTTTGCTCCAACAAACAATCCGCCGCGCCAGAATTCCGGCAATTTGCGTGCAAACGACCGTCATTTTTTCGCCCTCAATCGTCAAAGAATTCCTTTCGTTTACAAGGCTCGCGTCGTTACGGGTCGCCGGAACTTTCTTGCCTTTTAAGTAATCTACTTTAATGACTTTGCCCGAAATCGGCGAGCGATTTATATGCACGTCAACCGGCGAGAGAAAAACGCTGACGAGCTTTCCGTTTTCGGTTTCGTCGATTCGCGTGACTTTTCCGTCCGCTGCCGAAACGATTATATCGTCCTCGGTCGGCATTGTGCGCTTCGGGTCGCGGAAAAAATAAACCATAAACAGCGCGAGCGCGAAAAACAACGCGGCAAAAATCCACGCGCCTAAAAACCATGCGCTCAAAACGGCAAATGCGCCCGAAATCAAAAGCGGCGTTACAATGAAAGGTAATCCTTCTTTAACCATAAAAGAGATGTCAGATGTCAGATGTCAGAAATTAGTAAAAACTAGCATCTAACATCTAACATCTGACATCTGCTTTCATCTTACTTTAATTCGGAAAATAAAAAAAGCCCGATGCCGGAAACATCGGGCGCAAGAGGAGGATTGTATGCAAGATGACTTAACTTCTGATTGGATTATCTTTCGCGTAAGAATACGCGCACCAGGCGGCAATAAGATGGACAATCCATCCCAGAAATCCGACTGAGCCAATCCACGAAACGCCTGTTAAAATCAGCCAAAGCACACCGATAAGAATTCTACCGTTATAAATTTGACCGACACCGGGAACTAAAAGACTTAATACACCAGCTATCCAAGGTTCACGCATTTTTTGTAAATCACCTCCGAAATTTTAATACGCGGATAAAATTGATTAGTTCCGAAAAACTTTCTAAGACTTTTCCGTTTTTCTGACTTCGACGATTTTTCCGCGAAAAATACGCAGAGCTTTTTTGACCAGCGGGTGATTTTGCGCGTAATTCCACATTTCTTCTTCGGTCGGGTCGTCGGAAAGCTCGGGCAGCTCGGTTTCCGGTTCTTCATCGTCAAAACCGGGCGGAAGATAAACCGATGTATCCTTCGCCGGAGCAAATCCGGCAGCCGAATTGCCGTTTGAAGTTTCGATTTTCGCGCTGATGCCTGTCTGGTCGATTCCCAAAACAAGCTCGACGATTTTCGAGGCGTTTTTAATCGGGAATAAATCGTCGCCTAAAAATTGAAGCTTTCTTTCATAATCGGTGTCGAGCCACGCGTCTTCGATATGTTCAAGCTCTTCGGAAGAAATCGGCGGAAGCTTAACCGGCATCAGGGAAAGAACTTCAGCCCAGTTTTTACTATCATTTTCAGGCTGCGGAATCTCGCTTGTCAAAGGTTGTTCCGTTTCCCGTTTATCTTCCGTTTTCGATTCCGGTTCGGTATTTTCTAATCTGACCTCATCAATGTTTACCGGCGGAATTGTATCTAAAGCGGAAAAACTCTCTGCAAACTCAGGCGGTTCTGACATCGAGCCGTTTTCACTTTGGACTTCAAACTTTGAACTTTGAACTTCCTTGACCGGAAACGGTATTTCTTCGAGCGGAAAATCAGGAACTAAAGTTTTTTTTTCTATCTTTGGCGCGTCGAAATCCGATAATGTCGGAAGCGTTGAATTTCCCGGTTCATTGCCGGGTTCGATTTGCAGATTGCCG
Source organism: Pyrinomonadaceae bacterium (assembly GCA_049799955.1). Classification (GTDB taxonomy): domain Bacteria; phylum Acidobacteriota; class Blastocatellia; order Pyrinomonadales; family Pyrinomonadaceae; genus JBGTFE01. The sequence continues at coordinate 14,497 of JBARIW010000078.1, read as the reverse complement.
TTTGAAAGAGCGTTTTCGAGCTTTGCAAGACGTTCCAGAATCTTCTCAATCGGCGCGACGCGGCGCATTTCAATAAGTTTCACCAAGCCGATTTCCAGAACGTAGCGCGATTGCGTCGCGTCGCGCAGCTTGCTTTCGGTGTCGGACAGGGAATTGAAAAATCTGATTAAATCGCTTTCGGAAAAAGGCGCGGAGTTTTCCTGCAATTCCTTCTGACTCAAAACCGCCGTGTCGAGCAGATTTTCCGCTTCGCCTGCCATTTTGAAAATCAGCAAATCACGGAAAAACGAAAGTAAATCGCGGCAGAAATTTCGCAAATCCTGACCGCGGCTTATCAAATCATCAACGACTTTCAAAGCTTCGGCTGGCTTATTTTCGGCAATCGCTTTCGCCGTTCTGGTCAAGATTTCCGCACCGGCGATGCCGAGCGCGAGCGTTACGTCTTTCGTTTCGATTTTCTCGCCCGAAAAGCTTATAACCTGGTCGAAATTACTTTGCGCGTCGCGCATCGAGCCTTCGCCGGTGCGCGAGATTTCCTTTAACGCATCGTCGGAAATATTGATTTTTTCGGCTTCGGCAATCAGCTTTAAGCGGTCGAAAATTTTCTGCAATGGAATCGTCCGAAACTCGAATTCCTGCGTTCTGGAGAGAATCGTCGCGGGAATTTTATGCAGCTCGGTCGTCGCCATTATAAAAACGACATTCGACGGCGGTTCTTCCAGAGTTTTCAGAAGCGCGTTGAACGAAGACGGCGAAAGCATGTGAACTTCGTCGATAATAAAGATTTTATAACGGTCGCGCGCCGGATTGATGTTGATGCTTTCGAGAATTATGTCGCGGATGTCGTCAACGCCGGTGTGCGAGGCGGCGTCGAATTCGAGCACGTCAATCGAGCGGCTTTCGGCTATTTCTTTGCACGAAGCGCAGGCGTCGGCGTCAGCCGGAGAACACGGCGTCGGGTTTGGTTTATCCGTTTTATGACAATTTAAAGCTTTGGCGAGAAGCCGCGCCGTCGTCGTTTTTCCGACGCCGCGCGCGCCCGAAAAAAGATATGCGTGATGAAGCCGGTCGTGCTCGACGGCGTTTCGCAGTGTGCGCGTAATCGCTTCCTGCCCGGTAACTTCTTCAAATGTTTGCGGTCGCCATTTGCGGGCGATAACCTGATATGACATAAGCGCTTGGTTTTACTTGGTGTTAGAGAGCATTACAGACTGATATCAGCTTAATGATATAATCTGTTTTTTTTACCCGGTAACAATCCATAATAGCACGTAACGGATACATTTTTCGATACACCTGTTTTGAATAAGCAGACTAAATTTGCCAGGCTGCTTTTGCTTTTGATAATAGCTTATTCAGTTTTCAAAGGTCGAAGCCTTTTGTTTGCCGGAACCGAGGCTTTTTAATTTCTATAAATATTACTTTGCCGGAATAGGATTTTTCGGCGGTCTTCCGTTTGGATGGTTCACTACCTTCGGTATTAAAGCATCACTCTCAACAATCCGTTCTCGTCCTATTTTCCCGGCAAACAGTCTTCTTTCTTTTATTGGGAAAGTAAAAATCGTATTTACTTTTTTAGTTTTATGCTAATATTCCATCTCAAGAAATAAATGAGTTTAGAATAAGCAAGGGCGGACTTTTTTATACATAAACTGTAAGGAGAAAAATATTATGAAAATAGCGGGTTTGATAATCGGAATTTTGTTGATAGTTCTGGCGGGCATCGGATGCGTCGTCTGCCTGCTCCTGCCTTCGATGACGAACAATCACGTCAGTTTTGACGAAGCGGCGCTCGGCTTGATTCCGGCGGTGCTTCTTCTGCTTCTCGGTTTTGTGTTGGCAATCGTTTCGGCAATTTTCATCTTTAAGGCAAAGAAAAAAGCGGCTTAATCGAATACAAAATCAGAGAAAGCAGACAAAAAGTCTGAAAAACAAACAAGACGGCAGAACTTATCTGCTCAGGTCGCGCGGCGGCAAATGAAATTTTCTCTGGAAAACGAAACGACTTTGCTCGTTGCCTTTAACGCGAATCTGTTTCAGTCCGAATAGTCGGGCGCGATTGAACATCGCTTCAAAACCGTGAAGACAACGGAGCTTTTGCAGAAAATTAATGAAACACAAAATAAAATTTAACGGCTGTTTCAGAAGATTATAAAAATCTATGAAACGAGTAATATCAGCGAAAGACACGTTTTTCTATAAAATAATTTTGCCCGTATTTTTCTTGATTTGCGCCGCAGTTTTGCCGCCGGCAATTTATTTATATGACAGGAACGGTAATTTCGTCGCCGCAGTTTTTGTGTTTTTATTTTTGCTTATGTCCGCCGCAATCATCTTTGTGATGACCAAAGCAACTAAAAAGTTGAGCCTTGACGGCAACTTTCTATACGTTTCAAATTACCGGAAGGAAATCATTGTTCCGCTATCGAACATTGAAAAAATCTTATGGTTTAGTGATATGCGTCCGACGATGATTTATCTGAAAACGCCTTCGGAATTCGGAAAGAAAATTAATTTTTTTCCAAACGTCAAAGCTACATCATGGAAATCGAATCCGATAGTTGAAGAACTGAAAGAATTAGCGAAAATAAAAAATGACGAATCAGCAGTCTAATATAAACAAAAAAAAGGGCTAAAGAAACAAATCCTTAATTCATCTCCTAACTTCCCAAAGCGTGCGGCATAATTTCCGCCGTCCGAGCTTTTCAAATACCACCGTAAAATGAAAGCAGAAGCAATCTAAATGCGCCAAACAGCTATATTTTTTTAGATGGTTTTTTTACATTTTTTTAGAAAAATTAAGTTATAACCCAATAAAATGGTGATAAAATAAAATTCAGTAAAATTTACCTGAAACATAATAATCTTCAACTTTTGTTTAAAATTAACTCGTTACTGTTTTGTATTTAAAAAGGGAAAAATGAAAACAAAGAAAAATATCTTTCACCGAATTTTTATAGCCGCCCGGTTTATTTTATTAATTTCGATATGTGTTTCACCTGTCAAAGCGGCGGGCGAAGTAGACACGAGTTTTAATCCGATTCTGGTCAAAGCTCCGGTCGGACAGCTTTATCAAAGCATAATTCAGCCGGACGGGAAAATCATCGTAACCGGTCTGTTTAACGTCGTCGGCAGCAGCGCGAAGACGAATATCGCCCGCCTGAACGCGGACGGAACGCTCGATACGAGCTTTACCGCGCCGCTAATCGTGCCCGAAGTCGGCGGCTTGCCGGTCAGAGATATTGCTTTGCAGTCTGACGGAAAAATCGTTTTCACCGGAAATTTTTTTGGAGTCGGAGACATACCGCGGCGCGGAATTGCGCGGCTCAACGCGGACGGCTCGCCCGACATCGCTTTTAACACCAATCCCGCGCTTAACGATTTTGCCAGCGTCAGCGAAGTAGAAATCGCGCCGGACGATAAAATTTATGTTCGCGGAATAATTAACTACGACGGAGCTATTTTTAACGCCTTGAAGCGTTTAAATAATGACGGCAGCATCGACAATCAAATATTTCCTTTCAGCGGTTCTATCAGAATGCTGCCCGACGGGAAATTAGCGGTTTTTACACAAACGAATTTGCGCCGTTTAAATACTGATTTCACCTTCGACAATACTTTTACGACGGTGCAGGCATTCAATGGCTTTATCCTCGACCTAATCGTGCAGGCTGACGGCAGAATCGTCATCGCCGGTTTCTTCCTACAGGTAAACGACGCGTCTCGAAAGTTTCTGGCGCGAATAAATACGGACGGCGGCGTCGATACGAATTATCACGCCAATGCGTTCGGACCGAATAATTCAATCACCAAACTGGTCTTAATGCCGGGCGGGAAAATTCTTGCGGGCGGACCTTTTATCGAATTCAATCATGTTTCAAAAATCGGGCTTGCTTTGCTAAACACCAACGGAACGCTGGATGAAAGTTTTACGATGGGAGGAAAAACTCCGTCTGAGGCGATTAAAGATGTGGACGTGCAGGCTGACGGCAAAATTGTTTTGACCCTTTTGCTTTCTCCGGCGTCGGGCGCTGGGTTCAGCCGCGTAATCAGGTTAAATGCGGACGGCTCGCTCGATAATTCATTTGCCGGGGTCGTGCTCGGCGATTTCGCAAAAGCCGACAAAACGCTCGTTCTGCCGGACGATAAATTTTTTGTCGGCGGTGATTTTACTTACGCAAATGGGCAAAATTATAAATATCTGGTCAAATTCAACGCCGACGGAACGCTGGATACGAGTTTTCGACAAACGGTTTTCGATTATAGAATTACCGCTTTCGACTTTTTCGCCGACGGCAAAATTGTCGCCGGCAGCCAATACGGCGCGGGCGTACGCAGATTAAACCCGGACGGCTCGCCGGACGTTACTTATCAAAATGTCTCCTCCGCGCTCGATATAAAAACTCTTCCTGACGGCAAAGTCTTGATTGCACAGACAGACGGCAGCCTTACGAGGCATAACAATGACGGTTCGCTCGACCCGGCTTTTACGGTTTCGGCTATTGGAAATGTTCGAAAAATCGTGCTTCAGGCGGACGGGAAAATTTTAATCGGCGGCGATTTTACGGAGATTAACAATATATCGCGCGACAGAATCGCGCGACTTAATGCAAACGGAACAGTTGACGCATCGTTTGGTCCGATTGGCGGTGCGAATGACACCGTTTACGACATCGCTTTGCAGCCGGACGGAAAAATTATTGTCGGCGGCACATTTACCAGCGTTAATTTTGCCAATCGTTCATATTTAGCCCGTTTGAATTTGGACGGCAGTTTGGATACGAGCTTTAATCCGGCTGTCAATAATTTCGTTTATGCCGTGAAATTACAGCCTGACGGAAAAGTTTTAATCGGCGGCGAGTTTACGCTGATTGAAAACATTCCGCAGAGTAAATATGCAAGGCTGAACAGCAACGGCTCGCTCAATTCCTTTAACACAAGCACGGGCGCAAATGCGGCGGTCAAAGATATTGAGCTGCAAACTACCGGAAAAATAATTATGGTCGGGGATTTTTTGAAAATCAACGGCGCTTTAGCTCCCGGAATCGTCAGGCTGCTTAATTATTCAAATGTCCCGTTCGATTTTGACGGCGACTCGAAGACGGATATTTCAATCTTTCGCCCGTCAGCCGGCGAATGGTGGTATTCAAGAAGTTCTGATGGCGGAAACTATGCCGCTCAGTTTGGTAATTCTGCCGATAAACTCGTTCCCGGAGATTACACCGGCGACGGACGCGCCGATATTGCCGTCTTTCGTCCTGTCTCAGGCGAGTGGTTCATCTTGAGAAGCGAAGACGGAAGCTATTATTCTTATCCTTTCGGAACATCGGGCGACGTTCCGACGGTTGGAGATTTCGACGGCGACGGTAAAGCCGATTCTGCCGTGTTTCGCCCGTCGGATACGAACTGGTATATTCGTCGTTCTTCGGACTCAGGATTTACCATTGAGCAGTTTGGAGCAAACGGAGATATTCCGGCAGTAGCCGATTATGACGGAGACGGTAAATCTGATATAGCAATTTGGAGAGCATCGGCGGGTCAATGGTGGATTCAAAGAAGCTCAAACGCAAGCGTTGAAGCTTTTACTTTCGGAAACAGCACGGACAAACCTGTTCAGGGCGACTACACCGGAGACGGCAAAGCTGATGTAGCAATCTGGCGACCATCTTCGGGAGAATGGTTTATCTTGAGAAGCAATGATTTCAGCTATTATTCATTCCCGTTCGGAACAAACGGAGATGTGCCTGCGCCGGGAGATTACGACGGCGACGGGCGGTTTGACGCGACTGTCTTTCGTCCATCGCAATCGACGTGGTATGTTCAGCGTTCAACAGCCGGAACTCTGATTCAGAGTTTCGGTCAAATCGGCGATGTGCCCGTTCCCAATGCTTTTGTTCCTTAAATGAAATAATGAATAAGGATAAATTAAAAAAGGGTCTTAACTTTACACTGGTTAAGACCCATTTTTTTTCTAATTAACCGCAATATCTTACCTGCTTCTTGGCGAATAGTATCACGTCGGAAATTCCTGTGTAGCTCATCAAACGTTCGTATTTATCTTGCGCGGTGAAAGTTAAATCGTTTATCTGGTATGACATAAAACTATAGGAAAGACTTGAAGAAATAATTTTTGTTTAGCCCGGTTTAATTATCAATTTAGAATAAGATTTATGCGCGATTCCTTAAATTTGTCTTAGATAAATTTAGATTTTTTAACATAAATTAAGGACTTACCCTTTAAACTTTATTATTATTAAATCGTACTTAATCTGCATCTAAATTTGCTCGGTCATAAATTGCTATAATATTTAAAAATTAAATTCTCCTCCAAAAGGTTCGAGTTTATCGGAGTTAAAATGAAAACATATAAAAATATCTTCCACCGTTTTCTGGTCATTCCTCAGCTTATCTTGTTGATTTCACTTTGTATTTTATCGGCGAGCGCGGCTGCCGGTGATGTCGATACGAGCTTCGGCGCGGCGCTGACGCATGTTCCCGCGCCTGCCGTCAGCACGATTTACCAGACAATCGTTCAGCCGGACGGGAAAATTATCGCCACCGGCTCGTTTAGCGTCATCAACAATATTTATAAAAAAAATATCGTCAGGCTTAATCCCGACGGCAGCCTCGACCCGACTTTTAACGCCCCGTTTTTATTGCCTGCCGGCGGAATGGTTTCTCCGTTTGTAATTCAAAGCATCGCTTTGCAGTCCAACGGGAAAATCATTCTAGCCGGACAATTTTTAACTCCGCGTCAGGGGCTTATCAGATTAAACGCCGACGGCTCGATGGATACCGCTTTTAATAATCAGCCGCTGGTCGCCAACGTTTGGTTCGGTTATCAGATACAAGTTATGCCCGACGACAGTATTTACTATTCCGGGCGCAAATTGATACAAAGTTCCGGCTTTATAGAATATATCGTGCGTGCCGATTCCGAAGGAATACCGCAAGAGGAGACGCCGATATTTGTCAGCAAATTTATCGTTCAGCCGGACGCGAAAATCCTTATTTATAACGACAACACCAAAACGCTTCGTCGTTTAAATCCGACTCTGACGTTTAATCCTTCCTATGATGAATCGTTCGCTCCGGTTCAGATAGTCAATACATCTTCGTCAACCAATACAATTTATTCAATGCTGTTTCAGCCGGACGGTAAAATTCTCATCGGCGGGCAATTTAACAGGGTTAACGGCTTTACTTTTAATAATCAGGCGCGGCTCAATTCGGACGGCAGTATCGACGGCAGCTTCAGCGTCAATGCCGTCGGACCGAATAGTTTTATTTACACGATGCTCCTTTTGTCTGACGGCAAAATTATGGTCGCGGGCGGGTTCAGGTTATATAACGGCGTGACGAAATATAAAATCGCTTTACTTAACACTGACGGAACTTTAGTCAATTCGTTTGCCGTGCCGAATAATCTTGCAACCGTTTATGATTTGGATTTTCTGAATGACGGAAAATTTCTTGCCAGCGGAGTTAATTTCGGGATTGCTACACAGAGCAATCCTAATCCGGGAGCCAATGATTCCAAGCTTAACTTAATAAAATTCAGTCCCGACGGCACTGTCGACGATTCTTACTATCCTCAAATCGGAGAAAATGGCAGAGGTTATGCCGTGCGCGTTCAGCCGGACAATAAATTTGTCGTTGCCGGAGATTTTACAACTCCAAACGGCGTAGAGCGCAAATATCTGGTTAGATTTAATGCTGACGGAACAGTCGATACAAGCTTTAATCAGACTGTTTTTGAAGTGCCTGTTACTCTTCTCGAAATTTTGCCGGACGGGAAAATCCTCGCAGGCAATGGTAACGGGATACGAATATTTAATCCAAACGGTTCGAGCATCGCAAGCCTTTCGGGTTCAAGTTTTGCGGTGGCGATTAAGGCGCAGCCTGACGGTAAAGTGCTGGTTGGAAAAACCGGCGCCGTAATAAGAAATAATGGTACTACCGGAAGTCAGGATGCATCTGTCGCTATAACCTCGGGACAATTTTGTGCGGCATTTGCGTTTCAGCCCGACGGTAAAATCTTAATCGGCGGAAGTTTTGCGGATGTTGCAGGCACTCCGCGCGGTCGCATTGCGCGTCTCAACGCGGATTTGACTCTCGATACGACATTTAATCCGCCCGGCGGAGCAAACGGAACAGTTCAGACAATAGGTGTCCAGTCTGACGGAAAGATTCTAATCGGCGGCGATTTTACTGCCGTAAATTTTGACGCTTCAAAGAAATACCTCGCCCGCTTAAATTCGGACGGCACGCTCGATACGAGCTTTTCTCCCGTCTTAAACACAAGAGTATCTGCTATCAGAGTTGAGTCCGGCGGCAAGATTATAATGACAGGTTTTCCTGATACAGGCGATTTTAACTCCGCGCCGGGAATAATCAGGAAATTCAACCCGGACGGAACGCTTGATTCGACTTTTAACAACTCGCTGAATATTAATCTCAGGATTATCAGTTTTGATTTGCAGTCTAACAATAAAATAATTCTGGTTGGATTGTTTACGCACATAAATGGCGTCAGCTCTATCGGAATCGCCCGTTTATTCAACACTTCGAACACGATGTTCGATTTTGACGGCGACTCGAAGACGGATATTTCCATCTTCCGCCCGAGTGTCGGCGAATGGTGGTATTCGAGAAGTTCCGACGGCGGAAATTATGCCGCGCAATTCGGCAACTCATCTGATAAACTAACGCCCGGCGACTTTACCGGCGACGGACGTGTCGATTTTGCCGTCTTTCGACCTTCGACAGGCGAATGGTTTATTCTTCGCTCCGAGGACGGAAGTTATTACTCGTATCCGTTCGGAACAATCGGCGATATTCCTGTCGTCGGAGATTTCGACGGCGACGGCAAAGCCGACTCCGCCGTGTTTCGTCCGACTGACACAAACTGGTATATCAGGCGTTCTTCCGACGGCGGAACAACGATTCAGCAATTCGGCGCTACGGGCGATGCTCCGGCGGTTGCCGATTATGACGGCGATGGCAAATCAGATATTGCGATTTGGCGCGCTTCGGTCGGTGAATGGTGGATTCAGCAAAGCTCGAATTTAAGCGTCATTGCTTACCAATTCGGAAACAGCGCAGACAAGCCCGTTCAGGGCGATTATACCGGCGACGGCGATGCCGATGTGGCAATCTGGCGACCTTCGACGGGCGAGTGGTTTATCCTTCGAAGCGAAAATCAGAGCTATTATTCATTCCCGTTCGGTGCAAACGGAGATGTTCCCGCGCCGGGAGATTACGACGGCGACGGCAAGTTTGACGCGACTGTCTTTCGTCCTTCGCAATCGACGTGGTATGTGCAGAGAACGACTGCCGGAACTTTAATTCAGAGTTTCGGCATTCCGGGCGATGTGCCTGTTCCTAACGCTTTCTCGCAGGGGGCTGAGGCAAATTCAAAAAATGTGCCGTCTAAGAAATTCGAATTTGAAATGAATTCTGAAATAATAAAGTAAGAAAACGTTGGTAACGGAAAAAAGGGCAAGGATGATTTTGATAATCTCAAAATCATCCTTGCCCTTTTAAAAGATGGAGGCTTCAGACTTTACCGCAACACAAGCTGAAATTGCTGCCGTTGCTCGATTCCTCGCCTAGCGGAGTTCACAACTCAAACCTTGTGCGGAGCCTGAAGCCATATTTGGATTTTGGATTTTAGATTTGCGATTTTGGATTAATCCAAAAATTAACAATTATTCTTTTAATCCAAAATCCGAAATCTAAAATCCGAAATCGATGTGGCGGAAAGGGTGGGATTCGAACCCACGGAACCCTTTTGAGGTTCACAGCATTTCCAATGCTGCCAATTCAACCGCTCTTGCACCTTTCCATTAATATCTGGCGGAGAGGGTGGGATTCGAACCCACGGAACCCGTTAGGGTTCAACAATTTTCGAGACTGTCCAATTCAACCACTCTTGCACCTCTCCGCGATAGAATTCAAGATTTAAGATTCAAGATTTAATGTTCAAGATTCAAGATTGAAAGACGACTAATCTTAAATCTTGAATTTTGAATCTTAAATTTTGAATCTTAAACCTTTTTCAAGCGTCTTTGGCGAAAAAAATCCTGCATGATTTGCCTGCATTCTTCCTGCAAAACGCTCGAAACGATTTCTATTTTATGATTCAAAGAACTGTTATCGCAAATGCGAAAAATTGTTTCGACAGCGCCGAAGCGTTCGTCCGTCGCGCCGTAAACAAGACGTTTTATTCTCGCGTTAACGAGCGCGCCCGCGCACATAGCGCAAGGTTCTATCGTCGTATAAAGGCACGTTTCAGTCAAACGATAATTGCCAATTTTCCCTGCCGCCTTGCGAAGCGCCAGAATTTCGGCGTGCGCGGTCGGGTCGGTATCAATTATTGTTCGATTTCCGGCAGATGCCAAAAGCTCGCCCGATTTATCAATCAAACACGCGCCAACCGGAACTTCGCCTCGATTTCGCGCTTCCTCTGCGGCTTCGAGAGCACGTCGCATCCAAAATTCATCCGTTTCGACAGACATAAAAGTCAAAAAGTCGCGCCGCAGGGCAAACTGAAAATATAGTTTTCCAGGATAGTAATGTCAAGCGATTAAGTTTTGTCGGAAATAATTCTTGCATCGAAATGGCAAAGTGTTAAACTTAAAATAGAATCGGCTTGCGCATTTTCCGGTTCATAAAATTCTCTTCCGTTTAGCTGCCTTATGAAAGACGATGTTCGCTTTGCGAACGAAACTACCGTCGAAGACGACATACATATAAGCCAACTGCCGCCGTCCTTTAAATCTCTTGCAGAAGAAGTTCGCGCGCGCAGCCAGAAGCCTAAAACGACGCCGCTTTCGGTTCCGCAAAAGCTTTCGATGGCGGAATTTAATACGGCGATGGTGCATTTTTATCGCGGCGAAGTTCAGCGCTCGAACGTCTGGCGCGGGCGGCTCGACGCGACGACGAACTGGGCTGTAATTACGGCTGGCGCGACGCTTTCGTTCGTTTTCAGCTCGCCCGACAATCCGCATTTCGCTATCCCGATAAACTCGATTCTGGTAACGATTTTTCTGTTTATGGAGGCGCGTCGCTATCGCTATTACGAGGTTTGGGCAAATCGCGTGAGAGTTCTCGAAACCGGATATTTCGCGCCGATGCTCTCGCACCGGACAGTTCCGCCCGATAAGGAATGGGCTGAACATATTTCGTCGGATTTAATCAACCCGCATTTTACAATCAGCGAGTGGGAAGCCGTCGGCAGGCGTCTTCGAAGCAATTATCTATGGATTTTTATTCTGCTCGCGCTGAGCTGGACGTTAAAGATTTACGTTCACCCGTTTCCGATTGCGCCCGACCCGAAAGCTGCGAAAACCTTTCTGGATTTCTTTTTCGAGCGCGCGCAGGTCGGACTCGCGCCGGGCGAGCTTGTCATTTTCATCGGTCTGCTTTTCAACGCGGCGATTTTCTTTCTCGCCTTCGGAACTCTTAAGCTGCGTAACGCTTCGAGCGAAGTTCAGCCGCTCGAACATTTCGAATGGCATCCGCTCAAACAGGTTTCCGATTGGGCTGAAACGAATCTGAAAAAACGCAACACCATCAGACGCGCCAAAAAAGCCCGCCATCGCGTCCGCTCGATTCACAAGACCGAATCGTAAGAAGAATTAGCCACGAACAAACACGAAAGAACACGAAAAGAAGCAAAATCATTTTCGTGTCTTTTCGTGTTTGTTCGTGGCTAAATTCTTCTTGTTTGAAACTTGCGCCGCAGTCTGTTAATTTTTTTCTAACGCAATTTTATATTTTTAAGGAGAATGAATTTTTATGCCAGATTTAGAAGACCGCGGGCAAGCGCTCGAAAACGAGTATTTTCACCGAAGGGAAGTCGAGCTTGTCCAGAAAATGAAGGAAAAACTGCAAGCAGAAAACGCGAAAATGACCGAAATGAAATGCCCGCGCTGCGATGGGCGTCTCGTCGAAACCGATTTTGAAAACGTAAAAATCGACGTTTGCGAAAACTGCTCCGGCGCGTGGTTCGACGCGGGCGAGCTTGCGCAGGTTATCGGGACAGAAGAAAAAGCGGGCTGGCTCGACAGATTTTTCGGGTAAATTTATGAAAAAACAATCGCGCGCCAATGTTTTGCTCTGGCTGATTCTGGCTTTTATTATTCCTTTCGCGGTTCAGGCTCAGATTGTAACTCCGAAGACGAGAACTGAAACTCCCGCAACGGGTTTATTTGTTCGGGAATATAAACTCGACAGTAAGCTGATGGCGCGACAGATGCCCTACAATCTGATTATGCCGGAAAGCTATGATTCGGCAGACAACAAATCAAAAAAATATGCTGTAATCTATCTGCTTCACGGCTTGTCCGGGCATTATGATAATTGGGCGGATAAAACAAAGCTCTACGAATATGCGGCAAAATATCAATACATATTAGTTATGCCCGAAGGCGACAACGGCTGGTATACGGACAGTATTTCCGAAAAGAACGACCGTTACGAAAGCTACATTATCGAAGAGCTTATTCCCGAAATCGATAGAAAATTCAACACGACTGCCGACAGAAATCATCGCTTTATCGCCGGACTTTCGATGGGCGGCTACGGCTCAATTAAATTCGGTTTAAAATATCCGCAGATGTTTGCGCTCGTCGGTTCTTTTAGCGGAGCGCTCGGCGCGGCTGACTGGACGGAGAAAGAACTCGGCACAAAAGGCGCGATTCCCGAATCTATTCTAAAAACTTTCGGCGCGGCGGGCAGTCAAACGCGAAAGGAAAACGATATTTTCCAGATGTTACGCGACATTTCCGCCGAAAAGATAAAGAATTTGCCGTTTATTTATCTCGACTGCGGAACGGAAGATTTTTTGATTCAAAACAATCACGATTTTGTAAAACTTCTCAACGAAAAGAAAATTCCGCACGAATTCCGCGAGCTTCCCGGCAATCACAACTGGACATTCTGGGATGCGCAGGTGCAGGAATTTCTTCGTTTGAGCGAGAGATTTATAAAGAAGTGATAAGTAACAGGTGATAGGTGATAGGAAAGAAATTTCTTACTACCTATCATCTATCACCTGTTACCTATTACCTATTACTTATCACCTATTATGTTGAATTTTGCCATCGAAACCGCGCGCGAAGCCGGACAAATCCTGCTCGATAAGCTCGGAAAAATAAATGTCTCCAAAAAAGGCGACATCAATCTCGTTACGGAAGCCGACCTCGCCTCGGAAAAACATATTATCGAGAAAATTCGTTCGCATCATCCGAAACACGCGATTCTGGCAGAAGAATCAGGCGAATCGCTCGCCGTTATCGACGGCGATAAAAGCTGGAAATGGATTATCGACCCGCTCGACGGGACGACCAATTACGCTCACGGCTATCCTTGTTTCTGCGTTACAATCGCACTCGAACACAACGGCGAAATCGTCCTCGGCGTAACGCACGACCCGACCAGAAACGAGACTTTTTCCGCCGAAAAAGGTCATGGCGCGAGTCTGAACAATAAAAAAATTCGCGTTTCCGACACCGAAAAGTTAAGCGAAGCTTTGATTGTTACAGGTTTTCCGTACGACATCGCGCAGCGCGAAAATTTCGCGCGGCATTTGACCGAGATGCTTTTGAAATCGCGCGGCGTCCGTCGCGACGGCTCGGCGGCGATTGATATGGCTTATGTAGCTTGCGGGCGTTTCGACGGTTTCTGGGAAGAAGGCTTAAATCCGTGGGACGTTGCGGCTGGCGTGCTTTTTATACAAGAAGCCGGCGGGCGCGTTTCATATTACGACGATTCGCCGTTCAGCATCTACAAACCGCCGATTTGCGCTTCAAACGGATTGATTCACGACGAAATGCTGGGTATTTTAAGATGATTCAAGATTCAAGATTCAAGATTTAAGATTTAAGATTCAAGATTCAAGATTTAAGATTTTGGCTTTCAATTTTGAATCTTAAATCTTGAATCTTAAATTCTTAAGGGATGAACGCGCTCGGAACAGGGCTGTCGCCGGTTTGTCCGAAGCTTTGAATCAAAGTTCCAGCCGTCGAACGCTGGATATACCAAGTCGATTGCGATGGACGAAACACAGTCGCGTCAAACCGTCCGTCGCCGTCGTAATCTCCCGGCGCGGGCAAGTCCGTGCTTGTTCCGAACGGGAATGAATAGTAACTGTAATTCTCGCTTCGAAGGATAAACCATTCGCCCGTTGACGGTCTGTAGATGGCGACATCAGCCTTGCCGTCGCCCGTATAATCGCCCTGAACAGGTTTATCAGAACTGTTTCCGAATTGAAAAGCAATAACGGAACTGTCCGAGCTTTTCTGAATCCACCACTCTCCGACCGATGCTCGATAAATTGCAATGTCGCTCAACCCGTCGCCATCGTAATCGGCAACAACCGGAGCATCGCCATTTGCGCCGAACTGCTGAATCGTCGTGCCGCCGTCCAGTGAGCGGCGAATATACCAGTTTGTATCTGATGGACGAAAGACAGCCGTATCGGCTCGCCCGT
>JBARIW010000077.1:0-163009 GCA_049799955.1 Pyrinomonadaceae bacterium | reverse complement strand
GGCGCAAAGACCGCTAAGTTCTATAAATCGAGTGATTTGAGATAGTCCCGAAAATTCTCGCCTAAATCTTTGCGTTTTAAGGCAAACTCGACGGTTGCGATTAAAAATCCGAGCTTGTCGCCCGCGTCGTGGCGCACGCCGTCGAGCTTTACGGCATAAAAGGGAAAGCCTTCATTCAGAAGGATTCGCATCGCGTCGGCGACCTGATATTCGCCGCCCGCGCCCGGCGTTATGCGTTCGATTGCGCCGAAAAGCTCGGGTGTGAAAATATATCGCCCGATGACCGCCATATCCGAAGGCGCGTCTTCGAATTTCGGTTTTTCGACGATGCTTTTCAATTTAAAGATTCCCGGCTCGACCTCGTCCGCGTCAATCACGCCGAAGCGCGAGATGGTTTCGTCCTGAATCTGCATCGTCGCAATTACGGGAGCGTTGTATTTGTCGTAAACGTCCATTAACTGCTGCATGGCAGGTGTTTCCGCATCAACAACGTCGTCGGCTAAAAGCACGGCGAACGGCTCGTTTCCGACAAAATCCTTCGCCTGCAAAATCGCGTGTCCCAAACCGAGCGCCTGTTTCTGGCGCGTGTATGTAATTCTGGCAATTTCGGAAATCGCGCGAACCTGCTCGAACATCTCGTTTTTGCCTTTTTCTTTGAGAACCTGTTCAAGCTCGAACGAAATGTCAAAATGATTTTCAATCGCGCTTTTGTCGCGTCCCGTGATGATGATAATAGATTCGATGCCGCAATTTACGGCTTCTTCGACCGAATATTGAATAAGCGGTTTATCGACCAGCGGCAACATTTCTTTCGGCGAAGCCTTCGTTGCGGGCAAAAATCTCGTCCCTAAACCGGCGGCGGGAAAAACCGCTTTGCGAACTTTGTTTGTCATAATATAATTAGTCCTTTGTCCTTTGTCCTTTGTCAGTTGCAGGTTGAATTTAAATTCACTTCCAAAATTAAGCTCATCTTGCAAAGGACAAAGGACAACTGACAAACTAAAAATTGTAGGTGAAAAATGGCTGAGAAACAAATCTTTAAGGTTCTGCTCGAAAAACACGAAGGAATGGAAGCGACGGGAATCACGATTCCGTTTGACGTGGAAGAAGTTTTCGGCGGAAAGCGCGTTCCCGTAAAAGTCTGGGTCAACGGCGTCGAGCATCGAAGCACGATTCACAGATACGGCGAAAAATATATGATGGCTGTGCCGAAACGCTTTCGAGACGCGGCGGGAATTAAAGCATACGACACGATAACGGTCGAAATGGAGCGCGACACCGAAAAAAGAGTTGTCGAGCCGCCGGAGGATTTGGCAAAAGCTCTGAAAGAAAATAAAGACGCGCAAGCCGTCTGGGAAAACTTGAGCTATACGTTCAAAAAAGAATTTGTAATGTCGATTGAAGACGCCAAACGTGCCGAAACACGTGCGCGTCGGGTAAACAAAACGATTGAAGAATTGTTGAAGAAAAAGAAATAAACCGGGCTTTAATTAAACTTCGATTTCTCTCTTGAGGCGGTTTGCGGTAAAATCGCCTTTTATTTTTGGAAGGATAAAACAAGAATGCTGGATTTAAATTTTGTTAGAGAAAACCTTGAAAAGGTTAAAGAAGCACTCATAAATCGTAATTTTCCGACGGCAAGTCTGGATAAATTTGTCGAACTCGACGCAGAGCGTCGCCGCGTGATTGGCGAAGCCGATAAACTTAATCAAATTCGCAACTCGTCAAGCAAGGAAATCGGCGCGCTGATGCAAAGCGGAAAACGCGAAGAAGCCGAAGCGAAAAAAGCGGAAGTCGCGGGCTTAAAGGAAAAGCAGGGCGAGCTTGAAAAACTGCGCGACGAAGCCGAAAACGCGATGCGCGATTTGCTTTCACATCTTCCGAATATTCCAGCGAACGGCGTTCCGGTCGGCGCGGACGAAGCGGCAAATATCCAAGTCAGAAAATGGGGCGAGCCGAAAGAATTTGATTTTGAAGTGAAAGACCACGTTGATTTAGGCGAAGCTCTTGGCATTTTAGATTTTGAACGCGCGACGAAAATTGCTGGTTCGCGCTTTGCAATTCTAAACGGCGCGGGCGCGCGGCTCGAACGCGCTCTGGTTAATTTTATGCTCGACGTTCATACGACCGAGCATAATTACACGGAAACTCTGCCGCCGTTTATCGTCAATCGCAAATCGCTTTTCGGGACGAATAATCTGCCGAAATTCGAAGATGAGTTATTTCATCTGAAAGATACCGATTACGCCCTGATTCCGACGGCGGAAGTTCCCGTAACGAATTATCACGCCGAAGAAATTCTGGACGCAAAGGATTTGCCGAAATATTACACGGCTTACACGCCCTGTTTTCGTTCGGAAGCGGGAAGCTACGGGCGCGATACGCGCGGTCTGATTCGCCAGCACCAGTTTGAAAAAGTCGAGCTTGTGAAACTGTCTCTGCCGGAAAATTCCGCCGAAGAACACGAAAAACTGACGGCAAACGCCGAAAGAATTTTGCAGCTTCTCGGTTTGCCGTATCGAACGGTCGTTCTTTCGACCGGCGATATGGGATTTGGCGCGACGAAAACTTATGACATCGAGGTTTGGATTCCTTCGCAGAAAACTTACCGCGAGATTTCGAGCTGCTCGAACTGCGGCGATTTTCAGGCGCGGCGAATGAATCTCAGATTCAGACGCGCGGGCGGCGCAAAACCCGAATTTGTTCACACTTTGAACGGTTCGGGACTTGCCGTCGGGCGAACGTGGATTGCGATTCTGGAAAATTACCAGCAGGAAGACGGAAGCATTCTGATTCCCGAAATTCTCCAGCCTTACATGAACGGGCTTGAAAAAATAGAAGCAAAATAAATTTCCCGTAAAAGAAAAAAGAGCGCTGAACTCGTAAATTCAGCGCTCTTTTTTTTCTTAGCTGTTTTGCGGACTCAAGCCGGGACTTTGACTGGTTGAACTGCCGCCGCTTCCGCCGCTTGTTCCGGCTCCGGCAGTTAAGCTTTCAGTCTGCGCTTTAACTTCGTCACCGATAGTTTTCTGCGCTTCGCTAGCAACCTGTTTGACTTTATCGACCAGCTCGCCCGCCGTGTCCTGCGCTTTCTGCAAAAGATTATGACGCGCTTCGCCCATTAAATTTCCTTCATAGCTTGTCGAAGGAATCGAAAAACCGACAGCCGCGCCGAGTGCGAGCGCAACCGCGCCGACCGCGAGCGGGTTTTCTTCGATGTAATAATCGTATTGCTCGCGCGCCTGCGTTCCAAGTTCGCCGGCTTTTTCATAAGCCGTTCCGGCAAAATTGCCGACGCCTTCATAAGCCGTGCTCGCCGCGCCCGAAACGCTTCCGTAGGCGCTGCTTGCCGCATTCGAAACGCTGCTCGCCGCGCCGCCGATTTTTTCCTGCGCCGATTTCAAGGTCGCTTTGCCCGGAATTTGCGACGGCAGATATTTATTAATACTGCTTACGTTTCCGCCATTTCCGCCGTTTGAGCGTCGTTTTCCGCCAAAGCCGTTGTAAGCCAGAAGACCTACGCCCAAACCGATTAAAAGAAACGGGAACGGATTGTCCCGCGCCGTTTGTACCACACCTGATTTTGAAAGCTCATTGCCAATATTTTTCATAAATGTACCTGCCTTTCCGATAGTCGCGTCGTAAACCGCATCCTTCGCCGTTTCGACCGCGCTGTTGATTTGTTCCGAAACCTGTTCGGAAATATTCGAAAAACTCAATTTCTCCTGTATCGCGTCTATAGTTTCGCCCATTTGAGCGCGTGTTTCCTCGATTTGCGCCTTGATTTGTTCCGGCTCGTCCGTTGTATCAGCGTCTGACGAACCCGCTTCGAGCGTGTCCGTATCTGTTGTCGTCAACGCAAAATCGTCCGATTGATTTTCTTCGGAATAAGATTCGATTGAATCCGTGTTTTCTAACTCACCTGATTTTTCAGCCATTGTGCATCCTCCTTCAATGTTTCAACCGTCTGACGCGGCGTTAATTCCATATTTTTAAGCTTTTCAAGCGCGCCGGTAACCAGCACGTAGGCGACTGCGCCGACAGCCAAGCCAACGATTGCCGCTGCAATCCACGCCGATGTAATAATCTGCCAGCCCGATAAATACGAAATAAACTGTGTCAAACCGATGACAACCGCCGCCAGAACGACCAGTAAAGCCATGTAGCCGACTGCGCCGCCGGCAACCAGAAAACCAACATTTTTCCCGGCAACAGTCGCCTTTTGCGTCAGCTCAACCTGCGCGAGCGCGACTTCCTGACGAACAAGCGTACTTGTTTCTCCCGCAAGCTCGGAAAACAAGTCGCCTAAACTGCGTTCTTCTTTAGCCATTTGCTGCTGTGCCATAACCTTCCTCCTATTTTCGCGCTTACGATTGATTCGAAGCCATGTCCGATTCGCTGCCGCTAGCTGCGGCAAATGATTGTCCCGCGCCCTGCATCAACTGTTTCGGGCTGGATTTTAAGAATCGCGCCGCCAAAAATCCGAGACCGAAAGCCGCGCCGATAAAAACTACCGGATTGCGTCGCGCAAAACTTTCAACGTCGCCTACCATCTCGCGCACGTCCTTGTTTTCGAAATAGCTTCCGATGTTTTCAATTTGCTTCGCTAAACTGTCGCCGTATTTTGCCGTAAATTCGGTAATCGGATTTTCCTCGCCGCTGTCGCGCAGAGTTTCGCCTACTTGTTTCAGACCGTCAGCCACACTCGTCAAGCCTCCCGCTAAAGTGGTTTTCTGCTCTTCCAGCTTTGTCGTCGCTTTTTCGGTTGCCAGCCCGTAAGCCTGTCCGGCGGTATCTTTTGCCTGCTCGAAAAGACCTTTCGCCGTATCTTTTACGGCTTCAACCGCGTTATTTCCTGTTGACTGACTGTTGCCGAAGTCCGAAGAATTTTCTTCCTTTGCCTGTTTGGTGGCTGAAGCTCCCGCGCCGCCGCTTCCGAAAGATTGTCCCGAATTAGTGGAATTATTTTTATCATCGCCAAATCCGGCGGCTGAGTTTGTATTTTGTGTATTTTGATTTTGTTCGTTTTCCATTTTATTTCTCCTTCCTTTTTCTGAAAATATAATTTATGTATCGTTTCAGTTATCGAAACTCTGACTTTGCAATAACCATACCGAGAGCGCAAAGTGTTTTTATTACACAGTTTATCCGATATAAGCCGCCGTTTCAGGATTGGCACAAGCCGTCAATTGTATGAGATTATGACGCTATGTCTAAAATTAGCTTTGAAGATTGAATGAAACCGGAACAAATTATTGCCAAAATAATTTCGGGCGGGCAGACCGGCGTTGACCGCGCCGCTTTTGATTTTGCGATTGAAAATAAAATTGAAATTGGTGGTTTCGTGCCGAAAAACCGTTTGGCGGAAGACGGGAGAATTTCTGATAAATATCCCAATTTGCAGGAAACCCGGAGCGACAGCCCGGCGGAAAGAACTGAACGGAATGTGAAAAATTCTGACGCGACTTTGATTTTATCGCACGGCGACGCTCGCGGCGGTTCGCGTCTTACGAGGGAATTTGCCGAAAAATATCGGAAGCCTTTTCTGCATATCGATTTTTTGCTTTCGACGATGGGCGAAGCACAGGAAAAAATTCGGAAATGGCTGAATTCGATTAATTGCAGAAATCTGAATATAGCAGGCTCGCGCGCTTCGGAAGACGCGGAAATTTACGAAAAAACGCTGGAGTTATTGAAAGGTGTCTTTAAAAAATAAATCAGCCGCATAGATGCGACTGATTATCGTGATTTTTAAAAAACTAAAAAAGCATGAGCGAAATTCACTGATGCTTTTCCAGTTTTTATAATTCCGTTAAGAATTTATCTAGTTCCGCTGATAATGCCTTCATCATTATCATTGGTTAAAACAAAAGCTGCCGCAACACCGACAATCGCGCCGAAAATCAGAATAGGAAGCAAAATGCTCTTTTTCTTACCAGTAGTTTGCTGGTTGTTTGCCGCGTTGTTTTTGGCATTTTCTATGTTTACCGTAACGCCTTCGTTATTAAACACACTAGCGTCGCCGCTAAGAATTGTGCCTGAAATGTTGTTTTCGCTGAATGTTAAGCTTATAGACGAATCCGGAGTTAAGTTAATATAGCCTAATTTTCCGAGTTTAATGGTTGCTGATGCGGTTTCTGAAGTGCTAATTACGCCTGATTCAAAAAACGTACGTCCGCTAGAGATGCGTTCCCCGTTCAGCATAACCGCCGGTTCGACACCGTTGGTTTTGTGACCTGAAACGATTATCTCACCTGCTAACGAGTTACCCGGTTTTGCCAGGGCAATCATCGAGGTGCTGACAAATACAGTTACCATTAAGCAGAAGGCTGCTATATTCCTTATCCAAGCCGCCGTGTTGTTTTTCTTCATTATCTAACCCTCTCTTAATTAAATTTAATGAACACTTTAACTTGAAAATAAATTAAAGTCAAAGTTTTTTTTGTAAAAAAATGTGAAATTTTATTAAATTCACAAATTATGCAAAATTTTTATCGCCCGCGCCGGATTTTTAGACGCAAACTCTGGCTATAAAGACGATAAAATGTTACGCCTTTGCCTCGTTCCAGAGCGCATCCATCTCTTTCAGGGTCGAATCTTCCAGAATTTTCCCGCTTGCTTTGAGCCGTTTTTCGATAAATCCGAAACGCCCGCGAAATTTTCGATTCGTCTTTTTCAGCGCGGTTTCGGGCTCGATTTCAAATTTTCGCGCCAGATTAACCACGACAAACAGTAAATCTCCGATTTCTTCACCGATTTTTTCCGCGTCGTTTTCGCTTATCGCCGCCCGAAGCTCGGCGGTTTCTTCTTCCAGTTTATCAAAAATCTGTTCCGCATTTTCCCAGTCGAAGCCGACTTTTGCGGCTTTCTTTGTTAATTTCAGCGCCTCCAGAAGCGCCGGGAAATGCACCGGCACTTCTTGCAGAATCGAATCTTTCGGCTTTTCTTCCTTGCCCGAAGCGAGCCGCTGCGCTTTTTTCAGCTCGTCCCAATTATTTAAAACGTCCTGCGCCGTCTTTAATTCCGTTTCGCCGAAAACGTGCGGATGACGCAAAATCAATTTTTCCGTAACGCCTTCCGCAACTTCATCAATCGTAAAATCGCCCTTTTCCGCCGCAATCGTCGAATGAAAAACGACTTGCAGAAGAATGTCGCCTAATTCCTCGCGCAGATTCGTCGTATCGCCGCTCGCGTCGGCTTCGTGAATCGCGTCAAAAGTCTCATAAGCTTCTTCGAGAAGATATTGCGAAAGAGATGCGTAAGTCTGTTCTCTGTCCCACGGACAGCCGCCCGGAGCGCGAAGCCGCGCCATTACCGAGATAAGTTCGTCAAAAGTTTTGGACATAAATGGTTTTGGGTTTTTGGTCTTTGGTTTTGGCAAAAGCCGAAAACCGACAGCCAAAGACCGAATTTCCCAATTTTGAACTTTCTTTTCGCAAAATGCTACTATCGAATTATAAAATTTTAAGATTAGTTTCGAAAAAAACAATGATTGGAAAAGACGAAAATAGCGAAGAGCAGCCTGTTTTGAAAGTTACCGACAGGCGCAAGTTTAATCTGGACGGAAGCGTGCGCGAAGGCGTGAGCTTAGAGTCGGAAAAACCTAAAGAAGCGGAAAAAACGGCGATTGAAGCCTCTGCGGAAGCGCCGGACGAAAGCCGGATTTCGGAAAATACGAGTGCGGAAATTCCCGTCGAGAGTGAAGAGGTTTTTGACGGCAGCGATATTCCGGGCGCGGACGACCCGGCAAGTTTTGTTAATTTTCTGACGACGCTGGCAACCAACGCCGCCGCCTCTTTGGGCGCGATGCCGCATCCTGTAACAGGACAGCGTTCGGTCGATTTGGAAACCGGAAAATATTGGATTGACGTTCTCTCGATGCTCCGTGAAAAAACCGAAAACAATCTGCACCCGCAGGAAGCGCGCCTGCTCGAAGGTCTTCTCGGCGATTTGAGAATGCAGTATGTCCAGCTCGTCCGCGCAACGGAAGAAAAGCTGAAACAGCAAGCGGCGCAGAAGTTTTCAGCGAGCGACATTCTCGGCAAGAAATAGTTGACAGAAAGTTGTCAGAAAGTTTGCAGGAAGTTAACAGAGTTCTTAAAACTTTCTGTCAACTCTGCAAACTTACCGTCAACTTCCTGCAAACTTTTTTATGAAACTGACATTCCTCGGCACAGGCACATCGACCGGCGTTCCTTCAATCGGTTGTGATTGCGAAACATGCCTTTCAGATAATCCGAAGGATAAACGCCTACGCGTTTCGATTCTCGTCGAACACGCCGGTAAAAAAATTCTCGTCGATACATCGATAGATTTTCGCCAGCAGGCGCTCCGGGCAAAAATAAAATATCTCGACGCGGTTTTGATTACGCACTGCCACGTTGACCACGTTTTCGGGCTTGACGACATTCGCCCGCTCAATTTCCGCTACGGCGCGATGGGCGTTTATGCCAACGAGATTGCGTGGATGGATTTGCGCCGCATTTTTCAATATATTTTCAAACCGACGCATTTCGGCGGCGGTCTGCCGCAACTAATTCCGCACACGATTGAACATAATTCACCTTTCTGCATCGGCGAAGATTTGCTCGTTACGCCGCTCGAAGTCATTCACGGAAAATTGCCCGTTATCGCCTATCGCTTCAATGATTTCGCCTACGCGACGGATTTAAATTTTATCTCGAACGAAACGATTGCGGGCTTGCAGGATTTGGACGTTCTGGTTCTGGACTGCGTCCGAATCAAACCGCATTCGACGCATTTAGGATTGAACGAAGCGCTCGAATATATCGAAAAAATTAAGCCGAGGCGCGCGTTTCTGACGCACCTGAATCACGACATTATGCATGAGCGCGACTCGAAGCTGCTGCCCGATAACGTGCAGTTTGCTTATGATGAGCTGGTTGTTGAATAAATTATGAATCTTAAATTCCGGCAGGCAAAACGCGAAGATTTACCGGAAATCGTACGGATGCTCGCCGACGATTTTCTCGGCGCGACGCGCGAGCGATATGAAAATCCTTTGCCGGAATCTTACGTGAAAGCGTTTGAGGAAATCGACGCGGATAAAAATAATGAATTGATTGTGGCGGAAAAGGACGGCGCGATTGTCGGAACGCTGCAAATCACGTTTACGCCTTCAATCAGCTTTCAGGGCGGAAAGCGAGCGACGGTTGAATCGGTTCGCGTTGACGAAAAATATCGCGGGCAGGGAATTGGCAAAGAATTGATGATTTGGGCGATAAATCGGGCGAAAGAGGAAAATTGTTTTGCCGTGCAGCTAACGACGAACGCCGACCGCAAAGACGCGCATCGTTTTTATGAGAATCTGGATTTTAAAGGCTCACATCTTGGAATGAAGCTTTATTTAAATTAAATAAAGATATGGATGAATTCATAAATCAAATTCAAGACTATTTACCAATATTGAAATCTTGGAAAAGTTCTTTAGAGCCATGGATAGCGATAATTTCACTTGCTATATCTGTGATTACATTATTTTATGCAAGGCAAAGCTATCGTTTACAAACTCAATCCTACAGAGAATCTGAAAGACTTAAAAAAGAATTGGAGTTAAAAGATAAGGAAGAAAAAGAATCTCTTAAGAAGCAAAGGAAGAAAGTCCCAGATAGTATTTTTTTTGGTGATGAAATCCTGCTTATTCCCAATATGGAAGAAGTCGGAATACCGAAAGAATTAAGGACTTTAGGAAACGTCCAACCTCAAATCCAGATTGGAGGTTGGGTAGAGCGCGGGGAAGAAATACTTACCGTTACCTACGATGTTTTTGAAAAAAACGAAAAACCCAAACACTGGTTTCTTTCAGATAACACATTTTCGACTAAAGAAACGTTGAAAAGTCCCGTTTCAGGCTTGGTAATAGGTTATCGTAATGAACATGGTGGATATGAAGAGGTTTTCCCAATAATTTTGCTTCCGAAGGACGAACCTCCGCAACAATCTTATCAAATTTATTTCTACGAGAGAATAGTTAGAACATTAGACACCTATTGGCATAATATCTGCTGTTATTATAGTCATCACCGATATGATCGCCTAAAGGATATAAAACCAGAATTAAAGTATCAAAGAATCGAGAGAATAGCTTTAAAGGACTTTAAGATAAGAAAAATTACTTCGGACGACAAGACGACGTTGTATAGAGCGCAGAGCCTTAGAGAAAATGATTTGATTTTGCGGGACAAGCTTGTGGATTTGGTTAAAGAAAAACTGATTGAAAACTAATCTGAAATGAAAATTTTTCACGGAACGGAAAACGCAAATATCTCGCGCCCGACGGTGCTGACGCTCGGCGTTTTTGACGGGCTTCATCTCGGTCATCAGCGCATTATGCAAACGGTCGTCGAGCGCGCTAAAGCCGCGAACGCCGTTCCGACGGTTCTTACCTTCGACCCGCATCCGCGAGCCGTTCTGCATCCCGAAAGTGCGCCGCCGCTGCTGCAAACGCTCGACCAAAGGCTTGCCGCATTGGAAGTTCTCGGAATCGAGCAGACGATTTTGATTCGTTTTAACCGCGAATTTGCCGCTATCGACGCCGAAACTTTTCTGCGCGATGTCGTTTACGAACGCTTGCAGGCGCGGGAAGTTTATCTCGGCAGAGGCTTCGCTTTCGGCAAAAATCGCGCCGGAAATATCGAGCTTTTGCGAAAAATGAGCCGCGAGCTTGGCTTTTTTGCCGACGAGGTTCCCGAAATTCAGCTTCGGGGGATTCGTATCAGCTCGTCGAAAATCCGCGAGTTTCTAAAGATTGGAAAAATAAATTCGGCGCGGCGAATGCTCGGGCGTCCTTACGGCGTCGAGGGAAAAATCATTCACGGCGCAAGGCGCGGGCGGACAATCGGTTTTCCGACGGCAAATCTGCACCCAAACAACCGCGTGATTCCGAAATTCGGCGTTTACGCGACGGCAACTCTGATTAATGACGCTTGGCGGCGCGGAATAACAAACGTCGGCGTGCGACCGACTTTCGAAAAAGAATCTGAGCCTTCAATCGAAACATATATTTTCGATTTCGACGGCGATTTATACGGCGATGTTCTGCGCGTGCGCTTTCTGCACCGAATCCGCGACGAGAAAAAGTTTAGAGGAATTGACGAACTCAGAGCGCAAATCGAGCGCGACACCAGCCGCGCATTGAACTATTTTTCGCGGCAGGGCGTAAAGAATTCGTTGGAGATTGTCTAAGTTTCGATATGCCGGATTTACTCGTCATCGCCGGCGCGCCCGGAAGCGGAAAAACGACTGTTTCGCGCTTGCTTCGGGACAAATTGAATTCGCCTTATATCGATTACGGCTATATCAGGGAGTTTCATCTTGATAACGAATGGAAAAACCAGAGCGCCGAAGAAGAGCAGATGTCGTTTGAAAATCTAATTTTTATCGTTAAAAACTATTTTCGATACGGCTGGAAAAACGTCATTGTAACCGATTTGAGAGATTTTCGAGTCGAGCAGATTCCCAAAATTTTCGACGGATTCAGTTATGCGATTTTTACGCTTTTTATTAAAAACGATGAAGAACTCGCCGACCGCATAATCACCAGAAACGAAGGGTTTATGAATGTCGAAGCGGCTTTGGAGTGGAACAGGCGCGTTCGGCGGCGCAATCTTTTAGCCAATGAATATAGAATCGATAACACGCATCGTCAGCCTGAAAAAACGACGCTTGAGATTTTGGAGCTTTTAGACGCGAATATTTAAAATATGAAATTAACCGGACTGAGACCGATGTTGTGGACGGAAAACTTAAGCGAAACCGTCGATTTTTACACGAAAGTTTTGGGTTTTACGTGCGACGAGATAAACGAAGATTTGGGCTGGGCTTCGCTTTCGAAAGATGACGTTAGCTTGATGTTTGCCCGCCCGAACGCGCACACGCCGTTTGAAAAGCCGATTTTTACCGGCTCGTTTTATTTCAACACGACGGACGTTGACGCGCTCTGGACGCAATTAAAAGACAAAGCCAATCTGGCTTACGGCATCGAAAACTTTGAATACGGAATGCGCGAGTTTGCGATTTATGACAACAACGGTTATCTGCTGCAACTCGGACAGGAAATTGAAAATTAGAGAAATGTAACCGCAGATAAACGCGGACAAGCGCAGGTAAATTCAAAATAAATCTGCGAAAATCTGTGTTCGCCTGCGGTTTCATTTTGTTTTAGGTTAAAATTTTACAAATGGACGAATTATCGAACAAGCAGGGTTTAGCGATAAAAGAGAAAATTATCGAGCCGGTTTCGGAAAACGGGAACGGCAATCATACTTTGGCTCAAGCCAAAAATCCGCCCGTTTCAAAACAGCTTTTGGGCGAACAGCTCGTTGCCGAAGAAAAATCGCTTCTGGCGCAGGAAGAAACGATTGAGAAAAGCTATCACGGATTGAAAGGCTGGATGCGGCTGGCGCGCGTTTCACAGGTTATCGGAATGCTCGCGCTTTATCTTTATCTAGACCAATACGAGCTTCACTACAAACAGCATCGCAAAGTTGCCGAACACCGGATGGAGCAGGCGCGGCGATTAAATTTTCTCGCCGTTCTCGGCGAATACATTCACGAAATCGGGCGCAAATGGTTCGACGATATTATGCGACTGACTCGATGGTTTTTCCTGCGCGGCGAGGACAATAAAATTGCCCGTCAGGAAAAACAAGCCGTCTGGCTCAGGGACAGCATCATCAGGCTCGGTCCGACTTTTATCAAAATCGGGCAGTCGCTCGGAACGCGCGCCGACCTTTTGCCGCTTCCGTTTGTCAAAGAACTTGGAACTCTGGTGGACAGCGTTCCGCCGTTTCCAAATTCGGTCGCCTTTGCGCGAATCGAGAAAGAACTCGGCAAAAAAATCTCGGAAGTTTACGCCGAATTCGATGTCGAGCCGGTCGCCGCCGCCAGTTTGGGACAGGTTTATCGCGCAAAGCTTTTCACGGGCGAGGAAGTCGCCGTTAAGATTCAGCGTCCGAACCTCTACGGAATTATCAAAGGCGACATTGAGATTTTGCGGAAAGTAACGCGCTTTGCCGAACGTTTTCCGTCTCTGAACGAAAACGCGGATTGGGCTGGAATGCTTCGTGAATTTGACGAAACGATTCACGAGGAAATGGATTACGCGGCGGAAGGCAAAAACGCCGAACGCTTTCGCGAGAGTTTCAAAGACTGGAAAAACGTTCACGTTCCGACGATTTACTGGCACGCGACGACATCAAAAGTTTTGACGATGGAATTTATTCACGGCACGAAAGTCGTCGAGCTTGAAGCGCTTCGCGCGCGCGGCGTTTCGCCCGAAAAAGTAAATCGACTTTTAATCAGAACTTATCTGAAACAGCTTCTCGAAGACGGATTTTTCCACGCCGACCCGCATCCGGGCAATCTGCTCGTAATGCCTGACGGGCGACTCGCGTTTTTCGATTTCGGAATGGTCGGGCGCATCACGCCGAAGCTGCAATCGAAAATGATTGACGCGTTTTTCCACGTCGTCTCGAAAGACCCGGCGGGAATCGCGCAGGACTTAATTGATCTGGATTTCCTCAAACCCGGCTCGAACCCCGAAGTCGTCAAGCCGGTCGTCGAAAAAATGTTTCAGTTTCATCTGAATCTGAAGCTCAAGGAAGTAAATTTCAAGGAATTGACCTACGATTTGGCGGACGTGATGTACGATTACCCGTTTCGCCTGCCGTCGAATTTCACGTACATTATGCGCGCTTTGATGACGCTCGAAGGCATCGGCATCATCACCGACCCGGAATTCAATTTCTTTGAAACCGCCAAACCTTACGCCAAAGAATTTATGCTCCGGCGCGAAGGCAAGGATTTACGCAAACTCGTCGTCGATAAACTTCTCGGGCGCGACACCGAAGACGGCAAAATCGATTGGGACAGAAGCTGGAAGCTCGCAAAAATGGCGATGAAAACGGTTTTTAATACGAAATAAAAGACAATTTCCCGCAAAGGCGCAAAGCGGCAAAGAAGAAATAATTTCTGTTTTTCTTTGCGAACTTTGCGCCTTTGCGGGAAGTTTCTCTTAATCAGATGCAAATCAATTTAACTCATATCAAAAACGACTTTTCCGTAAACGATTTCGACAATCGAAACTGGAAAAAAGCGAAAGAAATTTCAATCGAAAAATATTGGTCGGGCGAAAACGCGCCTCAAGGAAGACACGCGAAAGTCAGACTTTTATGGTCGATCGCCGCGCTTTACGTGCGTTTTGAGGCAAACCAAACCGAGCCTTTAATCATTTCCGACGTGCCCAATCTCGAAAGCAAAACGAAAAATCTCTGGGACAGAGACGTTTGCGAAATTTTTATCGCGCCGGACGAAAACGAGCCGCGAAAATATTTTGAGTTTGAAATCGCGCCGAACGGCGAGTGGATTGATTTGGGAATTTACCAAAAAACGGACAAGCGCGAAACCGATTGGGAATACGATTCGGGAATGGAATCGGCGGCGAAAATCGAAAAAGATAAAATCCTAATGGCGATAAAAGTTGAATGGAAAGCGTTCGGCAAAACTCCGAAAGCGGGCGACATCTGGCTCGGAAATCTTTTTCGCTGCGTCGGCGAAGGGAAAACTCGCGGTTATCTGGCGTGGCAGCCGACGAAAACTATTGAGCCGGGTTTTCACGTTCCCGAAGCTTTCGGCGAATTTAAATTTGCAGAGTAAAAGCACTTAGCCACGAACAAACACGAAAGAACACGAAATGAAGAGAAACTGAATTATAAATCTGCTTTCTTATTCGTGAAATTTCGTGTTTGTTCGTGGCTAATCTCCAATGCTTTTATTGTCGGGCTGAATTTACCTCAATCAATTCATCGTCCTGAGTTTGCGGTTTTTCAATTATAATAGGTTCTCTTTTTCCTTTTTCGGTCATCGAAAGCAACGCTTTTCCGGCATCGGGCGCAAGCTCGACTTTTGAAGAGAGAACGCGTGTAACTCTTTTCGGCAGAAGCATCGGCGCGATTCCGGCAATCGAATCCGCAAGGCTGACAATATCGCCGCCGCCCGACCAATGCTCGCGCACAATCGATTCGTCCGTTTTATTAATGAGCCGAAGCAGTGTCAGGGCAACTATATAAATATCGTCAACCTGCCCGATAAAAGGAAAAACATCGGGAATAAAATCGAGCGGCATGATGACGTAAACAATCGCCGCCGCAAACAGAGCTTTTTCCGCAATCGGAACCCGATTGTCCTTGATGAGCCTGCCTAAAAGCGTGAACATATTCGGCAGAAACATCAAAAAATTGTTCATCCTGCCTTTTAATTCGGCTTTTTCCTTTCGTTTCGGTTTCAGCGCTTTCGCCGTTTGCGGTTTGGACATCTCGTTATCGCTCCTTGTTAATTTAGTTCAAGTCTTTACATTTAACATTTATCATTTATCATTTATCAAAAGTCAAAAATTAAATGCTAAGTGTTTAATGATAAATGATAAATGTTGAATGTTAAATGAACCTATGATTTTAGAAAAAATTCGACAAAGAGCTTCCCAAGACTTACA
This sequence comes from Pyrinomonadaceae bacterium, assembly GCA_049799955.1. GTDB lineage: Bacteria > Acidobacteriota > Blastocatellia > Pyrinomonadales > Pyrinomonadaceae > JBGTFE01. Next base: position 147,498 of record JBARIW010000077.1, on the reverse strand, counting down.
GCACATCATTTTGCCCGAAGGCGAAGACGCGCGAACCGTTCAGGCGGCGGAAATGTGCGTCCGCGATAAAGTCGCAAAAATTACAATCATCGGCGATGAAGAAAAAATTCGCGCGCTGGCGCAGGACGCGGGCGCGAATCTGAACGGCGTCGAGATTCTCGACCATCGAAAATCAAATGATTTCGGGCGCATTGCGACGTTTTATCACGAACTGCGCCGCGCCAAAGGCGTAACTTTGGAAGAAGCTGAACAAACCGTTAAAGACCCGCTTTATTTCGGAAATCTGCTGGTAAAACTCGGAAAAGCCGACGGCTCGGTCGCGGGCGCAACCAACACGACGGCGCATACGGTCGCCGCCGCGCTGCGCTGTATCGGCGTGCGCGAAGGTTTTAAAATCGTCTCTTCATTTTTTCTGATGGTCGTTCCCGATAAGAAATTCGGCGCAGGCGGCGCGATGATTTATGCCGATTGCGGCGTCGTCATTGACCCGAACGCCGGGGAGCTTGCCGAAATCGCCATCGCTTCGGCAGATTCGTGCCGCGCGCTTCTGCAAGTCGAGCCGCGTGTCGCAATGCTCAGTTTTTCGACAAAAGGAAGCGCCAAACATAAGTTAATCGACAAAATTCTCGAAGCGACAAAAACCGTCCGCGTCCGTGTTCCAGAACTCGAAATCGACGGCGAATTGCAGGCGGACGCGGCTTTGATTCCATCTGTTGCCGCGTCAAAAGCAAACGGCTCAAGCGTCGCCGGACGTGCGAATGTTCTAATTTTCCCCGATTTGAACGCCGGAAATATCGCCTACAAATTAACCGAAAGATTAACCGGCGGAACGGCAATCGGACCGGTTCTGCAAGGCTTGGACAGACCGTGCAACGACCTTTCGCGCGGCTGCAAAGCGGGAGATATTGTCGATGCAGTGGCGATTACGGCGGTGCAATCGCAGGCGCGGAAAGTTTGAATTATTAATAAAAAGCTGAATTTCGGAGCGGAGGCGAAACAACTGTCTTTCTGGATTTTGTTTGATAAAATTTTAGAAATCAGATGTTTCGCCTCCGGCAACTTGTTTTGGTAAGACACGGCTGCCGTGCGCCATATCTTAGTTAATCGCATCTAAAGACACGATTCGAACAGGTTTTGTTAACTTAGATTCAGATTCCAGGTTGTCTTGCCTTCGTCCGAGTCGGTGCTCATTGCCACATCCTGATTCCAACTGGAAATATAAGTCCAATTGGAATCTTCCTGCCAAGCTAATGTATCGAAGCTGGTGGCGACCTGGCGGATATTTCTAACGTATAAATCGACGTTATCTTTAATCCACATATCATCACCATTTATCCGCAGCTGAATCTTGAGGTGTCCGCCCAGACCGTTTGAGAATTCAAAACCATATCCGGGATACGGCATCGGATTCTGTCCGACACCCGGCGGCAACTCAGGTGTTTTATCATTTCTGCGCGGCAATCTTGTCGGACCGATGTAATCATAATTACGAATCGCGCCTCTTTCAAGATCATTTTCTGACGGATAATCCAGATTCAGTACGCGAAGATTAGCGCTGTCTCTAAGAACTGTCGCCTGCACCAAACTATCGGTGCCCGCGTCAGTTACGTCTTTTGTTTCGATTGTTAGTCTAATTGAGCCTATCCACATATAAAATTACTCCTTAATTGTGTGTGGGATGCTTTACAAGGCATTCAGCTATCGCCGCATCCATAGATGATAGCAGCCAAACTAATAACTATTTGGAACGATTTTCGAAAAAAGTAACTTGGAAGAAAGACGAAAAGAGGTAATTTATTTGCGTTATTTTATGTTATTTAGTGATTTTGAGATTTCAGGCAGCACGATAATTTGAATATCGCTCCGATTAAATATCAGTACAACTGCTTCTCACCCGGCGGGCGGGTTTTCCAGCGTTTGTGAATCCAGAGCCATTGTTCGGGATAGGCGCAGATGAATTTTTCCATCTCAAGCGTGTAAAGCGCGGTGGTTTCGACGACATCGCGGTGGCGGTCGCCGGTGCGGACGGGGTCGACGCGGTTTCCGTAAAAGACTTTGTATTTTTCGGTTTTCTCGTCCCAGACGCAGCACATCGGGACGATTATCGCGTTTGTCCTCATGGCGAGCATCGCGACGCCGCTGGTCGTACACGCCTTCACGCCGAAAAAGGGAACGAAAACGCCTTCTTTCGGATGAGCGTTGACATCGGGCAGAACGCCGAGGACTTCGCCGTTTTTTAATACTTCGAGCGCTTTGCCGATAGAATTCGTTTTGTTTATCGGTCGATTGCCGTAGCGCGTGCGAAGATTTACGGTCATTTCCTCGATGAGCGGATTATCAATCGGTCGGGCGAGATATTTTAAAGGCTCGCGGAAAGCCGAATAAGCGAAAACGCCGACTTCCCAGTTGCCGAGATGCGGTCCGATGAGAATGATTCCGCGTCCGGTCGCCCGGTCGGCTTCGAACCTTTTTCTATCTTCCGAATTCAGGCTTTCTTCCGTATCAAACTCGAAATCAATCATTCGCGCTAATTTTTCGGGCGTAGCACGAGGAAACTGGCTGACTTCGCCGAGGACTCTGCCGAGATTTTGAAAGGATTTTTTTAAGATTCGCTCGCGTTCGTCGGCGCTTTTTTCAGGAAAGGCGATTTCCAGACTGCGCGTTCCGGCGCGGCGCAGTCCGCCGAGAAACGGATATGCCGCTTTTGCAATCGAAACCCCCAAACCGATGGCAGCCCGGCGCGGCAGAATACCGAAAAAGCCGACGATTGAGCGAGCGACGGCGTATTCGAGCCAGATTTGCGTCTTGCTTTTTTTTCTCGCCATTACAAAAACAATTCAAGATTCAAGATTTAAGATTCAAGATTTAAGATTCAAGATATTCAAGATTCAAGATTCAAGATTGGAAAACATCAACCGCAATCTTGAATTTTAAATTTTGACTCTTGAATCTTGACTCTTGAATTTCCTAACCGCGCCAACTCTTAAAAGCCAGAACCGCATTGAGTCCGCCGAAGGCGAATGAATTGGAAAGCGCGGCTTCGATTTTTGCGGCGCGCGCTTCGTTTGCGATTATGTCCAAATCACATTCGGGGTCTTTCTCGTTGAAATTCGCGTTTGGCGGCAGAAGATTATTGTGCATTCCGAGAACGGTTGCAGCCATTTCGATTGCGCCCGCCGCGCCGAGCGTGTGCCCGTGCATCGATTTGGTCGAGCTGACCGCGATTTTGTCCGTGTGTTCACCGAAAACCTGTCGAATCGCCGCCGCTTCCATCGGGTCGTTTGCCTGCGTTGCCGTTCCGTGCGCGTTAATATAGCCGATTTGTTCGGGCTTTATGCCGCCGTCTTCCATCGCCAGACGCATCGCTTTTGCCGCGCCCGCCGAAAGCGGCATCGTCAGGTGATGCGCGTCCGCGCTCATTCCCGCGCCGACGATTTCCGCGTAAATTTTCGCGCCTCGCGCCTGCGCCGCTTCCAGAGTTTCCAGCACGAACATCGCGCCGCCTTCGCCTAAAATCATTCCGGTTCTGTCTTTTGAAAAAGGTCGGCAGGTGTCGGGCGAGACGACGCGCATCGTTTCCCAAGCCCGCAGATTTCCGTAGCAAAGCGGCGCTTCGCTTCCGCCTGCGATTGCCGCGTCGAGCGTTCCTTGTCTGACTAACCAGAAAGCCTGACCGATGGCGTGATTTGCCGAAGAACACGCGGTCGAAGTCGTAAAAGTCGCGCCCGTAAGCCCGAATTCCATCGAAACGTGGCTCGAAACCGCGTTGCTCATCGCGCGCGGAATCGTCGTCGGCGGGTAGCGTTTTTGTTTTTCGACGTAGAATTGCCTGTAAATATCGCTTTCGGTCGTTTTTCCGCCGAGACAGTTGCCCGTGATAACGCCGGTTTTGTCGCCGAGCGCCTCGGTAAATTCAATGCCCGAATCTTTGACGGCTTCGCGGGCGGCGACAATGCCGAAATGCGAAAACGGGTCTAGCCACATGAGCATTTTGTCGTCGAAATGCTCATTTTCGTCAAATCCTTTTACTTCTCCGGCGTTCTTAAATCGAATGTCCGACATATCGACTTTGGTGATTTCGCCGATTCCGACGCGCCCCACGCTGATAGACGCCCAAAATTCTGCGGCGTTGTTTCCCAAAGCCGAGATAACGCCGATTCCTGTGATTACTACTCTTCTCATTTTTTTATAACTAAAACCACGAAAATAAGTGAGAGGTAAGAGATGAAAACTGAGAATATTTTATTCTGTTTCTCAGTTCTCACTTTTCACTTCTCACTTATTTTCGTGGTTAAAATCTCCAGCGAGCATTATAGCACGCTATTTCGATTTTTCAGGCTGAAGGTTTTTTCTTCGTCGCTTTCGCTTTTGTTTCTTTAGGTTTTGTTTCCTTCGCTTTCACCTTTGTTTCTTTTGCCGCTTTCGGCGCTGTGTCCGCTTTTTTCGTTTTTGCCGCAGGTTTAGCTTTTTCCTGTTTTGTTTCGGTCGCGGGCTTGGCGTCGTCCGGTTTTGCGGCGTCGGCTTCTTTTTTAGCCTTAAATTCCGCCTGTTTTTCCTCAAATTCCTGCGCGGCGACGGCGTTTACGTCGATGCCCTGCGCTTTTGCTTCGAGCAGCATCTCGATGCCTTCGACCGCCTGCCGAACACCTTTCATATCCGCGACTTTATCGTCCGGCACGGTCAAATCGAATTCTTCTTCGAGTTCGAAAATCAGGTTCAGCCCGTCGAGCGAGTCAAAGCCCAGTTCCTCAAACGTCGTATCCATCGTAATCTCGTCGGTCGGAACTTTCTTAAACTCCGCAAATACCCGAATTACTCTTTCCTGAACGGTTTCAGCCATTTTAATTTTTTTCCTTATTCAAAATTTAAGATTCAAGATTCAAAATTCAAAATCAATTATTCGAGTCTAACATTGAATTTTGAATCTTGAATCCTGAATCTTTGAAACTTGTAAAAAATTTATAATACTACGCGAGAATAGTCAAAAACTTCGTTTTTGAAATTACGAATTACGAATTACGAATTATAAGAATCTTCTCTTCTTTCGTAATTCGTAATTCGTAATTCGTAATTGATTCTACTTGCTGTTCCAGAGCTTGATTTCGTTTTCGCGGCGATTGACCAAGCCCGGAACGATTTTGCCGCCGGAGCGAGTCCAGCGCAGGAGCTGTTCCGGGACTTCTTTATATTGTTTCTGGTTGAGAACTTTTAGAAGCGTACTGCCGGTAAAAGCCGCGTTTCCGACGTTAAAGGTAAACGAAACGAGCGCGTCGAACTGGTTTTGCGTGAGCGGAACCGTAACGGCTTTGGTAACGACCTGTCCGACCGGCGCAACGTCCTGCGCGAGCAAATCAATTACCTGCTGGTTTGTCAGCCCGCCCGCATATTTTACGGCTACGCCTTTGATGACGATTTTGCCCGATGTCAGCTCGGATTTTATCAAAAGATGCCCGACGCCGATGGTCGGCAGCCCGGCTGAATCCTTGTAAACTTTCAACTTGAATCCTTCCCACTGTTCGAGCAAATTAAGCCCGTTCGCGCTCATTTTCATTGTTAATTCTCCTTTGATTTACGATTGATGCAGAATATTTATAATCGAAATATTTTAATATTGCAATAAAATAAACCGCAGATTTTGTTCCGGCAATCCTCAAAGCTGTGAGATAAGATTGTTATATTCTTCGTGCGAGCCAATCCAAAACCAGACAATTTCATCGCCGTCTTTTACGCCGACTGCTCGCCAACCGATTCCGATGCGGGTCGAATAAATCGGCTTGATTGGATGAATCTGTTTAAATTGCAGGCTCGGATGATAAGGATTTTCTTTCCAGAGCTGATACGAAGCGCGAGCCTTGCGCTGAATATGCGACGGGAGTTTTTCAAACGCTTTCCAGAATTTTTCTGTCGCAGAAGATTTCACAACACGTCTTCAAGCCTGCGCGTTTTTCCCGCTCGATGCTCGGCTAGAGCTTCGTCGGCAAGCGAGGAAAGCGCGTCCTGTGAATTAGCAAAAGCTTCATCCCACTTTTCTTCGGCGGCAAGGTCATCGAGAAGCGACTGCGCGAGCAAATCCTGCTCATCCTGCGGAAGTTCCGAGGCTTTGGCAAAGGCTTTTTCTAAAAGTTCGGTCATAATCTGCATCTGGTTTTTTAAGAACAACTTTTCAAATTGAGTAGTCTTACTCTTTTGAGCGAAAATAAAATCCAATTATTGCGCCAACCACACCGCCAAGAATTCCTGCAATTGTTGTTATTATTTTTAAAACCTCGTCAACGGGAGCTTTTAGGATTGCCCAACCTATGATAATAACCAATACCAAAATTCCTAAAAATCCTCCGAGAGCGGTGTATGCTAAGTGCCTGCGCGTTTCTTCTAATTTTTCTTCAACACCCGATATGCCAGGTATCTCATAATACAGTGTTCGCATAAGTAATCTCCTTACTCGTTTACTGATTGCTAAATAAATCGATTAATTAAAACATTAATCGATTAATCACGGCTTGCGCCAAAATTCAAAACAGTCGTTCAAAGTTCACGATTTATCGTATTTTTTGTTAAAGCAAAGTGCGCTGCGCGTTTAGACTCTGAATTTTTTTAATCTTCCGCTTTTGGCGCAAAGCATTTAATTATTCACCAGCTTCTTCTGAATTTTCTTCGGCTTCGCGTTTTTTACGCAATAGTTCTTCTGTTATAGCGGTTGCCATAGATTTGTTAAATGGTGAGTATATTATTCTATCCTCTTGTGCCGATTTTACAGCGCCTTCGTGTAATTCAGGCTCATCGGTTTCTTTCATTGACGATTCCGATAAAGATTGTAAACTGAAGATATATAAAGGTTTCTCCTCTTTATCCAGAAGCGCGACGCGCCCGGTTTTGACAGCCGTTTCAAGCAGCCATAAAGCGCGAGCAATAATTTCCCGTTCATTAAAGCCTGTTTCAATTAAATCTTTAACAAACTTTTCCGCTTTCCCTGTAAGCCGTAAATGCACAGTTTTAGCCATCATTTTTCCTTTTATGTAAAACTTTTATACTCCAAACCCTGAGATTTTGCAATAAAAATCGGTTTTTCATTAATAAAATTCAATTCTCGCAAAGAAAAAACGAATTGCCTGAATTGATGTATTCAACTCAGGCAATTCGTAATCTGTAATTCGTAATTGATTTATTCGTGCAGCTTTAATACATAAAACGCGATGTAAACGCCGAGCGAGATAAACACGACGCACGCGCCGAAGGTGAAAAATCCGATGCGCGTTACGCGGGAAATTCGCTCGCTGTATGAGCCTGCGAAATATCCGGCACACGCGCCGATTTTTTCGCTCGCAATCATCAACAGAACGGCGATAACGAAGTTATAAACTACGATGTAGAGGCTGAAATTGATTGGCTGCATGACTGTTCCTCGTAAAATAAGTTGTTAGGACTTTGGTTTTGGGTTTTGGGTTTTCGGTTTTTGCAAAAACCCAAAGCCGAAAGCCAAAAAACTGCTTAGTGAATCAATTCAAACTGCTGGCGCGAGTGAACGAGGTCGGCGACGACGGCTTGAAACGAGTAAACTTCCTGTTTGTCCGTAACTGAGCGCTCGCGCAAAATCTCCCAGTCTTCTTTCGGAATATTCTTGAAGGCTTCGACGATTAACGGGTCGAACTGACTTCCGGCGCATCTTTCCAATTCTTCGAGCGCGTCTTTATACGGGCGACCTTTGCGGTAAACGCGGTCTGAAATCATCGCGTCGAAGGCGTCAACGACCGAGAAGATTCGCGCGCCGATGTCGATGTCCTCGCCGCGCAAGCCGTATGGATAGCCCGAGCCGTCCCATTGTTCGTGATGCTGGCTGACGATTCGCGCCGCGCCTTCCAAAAATTTGATGTTTCGCAAAATCTGCTGTCCGTGAAGCGGGTGAAGACGCATTTTTACCCATTCTTCCTCGTTTAATTTTGCGGGTTTTCGCAAAACCGCGTCGGGCACGCCGATTTTTCCGATGTCGTGCAGAAGCGCGCCGAGCTCTAAATCGCGCAGGGCGTCTTTGTCGAGTCCGAGCTCGTGTCCGAGCCTGAGACTGAATGTAACGACGCGTTCCGAATGCCCGTGAGTTTCAAAATCGCGTGTTTCGAGCGCCTGAACCAGAGCTTTGAGCGTGATTCGATATGAGCTTTCGACTTCTTCGAGCGCTTTGTCTATCTCGGTCGCACGCTCGGCGGCGAGGCTTTCCATGTGAAACTGGTAACTATCTTTGAGACTTCTGAGTTCGTAATGCTCCGCCGCCCGCGCGACTGCCGCCGCAACTTCGTCAAGCTCGGCAGGGATACGCAGAAAATCGAACGCGCCGGCGCGAAAGGCTTTGACCGCCGCATCGCCGGAATCTTCGCCGCCAAGCATAATCAGCACCGAATTAGGCGAAACCGCCTGAATGTGCCGGACCATCTCAAGCTGATTAATCGACGGCAGGCTCGCGCTGCACAAAACGACCGAATAATCGTTTTCACGCAGCCGCGCAAAAGCCGATTCGGCGGAAAAGGCTTTGTCGCAGGCATATTCAGCGCCGAGAAGATTGTCCAAATGGTCTGTAATCTTTGAGTTTTCGTTGATTAACAGGAGGCTTTTCTCCGTTTCGATGACATCGAACATATTTTTATCTCAGAATTTGCGCGAAGGAGCTTTCAGGCTGGAACATTTTAGATTTTTATCTGCACGCCGTTCAAATTATTAAAACAGCAAAGCTAATTTAGCATAACAAAACAATGTTTTGCAATAGTTTTTAGTAAATAATGGGCGATAAGCAATAGATAATTGATTTTGACCTATTACTTATTACCTATTACCTATTACTTTCTTTAGTTAAATTTGACTAAAAGCGGCGCAAAAGTTTATATTCAAAGTTCGCGCCCGGGCGGCGAAATTGGTGTACGCACCAGACTTAAGATTGAATTAGATTTGCTCTTTTGAAAAGTGCGTGAATAAGTTAGACTTGATATAATTAATTTATGCCAGAGTGGCGGAATGGCAGACGCGGCGGACTCAAAATCCGTTGCCCGCAAGGGCGTGTGGGTTCAAGTCCCTCCTCTGGTATTTAGTTTCTTTTATTTTTTCCCGCGAAAGTTTCGGTCTGAGAGTGACAATTAGGGCATAAAAGCCTGAGGTTTTCCAGTCTGTGGTCGAGCTTGTCGCCATTGATATGGTCTAGTTGTAAAGAAATAGGTTTTCCTTTCCATTCAGTTAAACCACAATCTTCCGCGTAACATTTAGCCTCTAAAATTCTTTCTCGCAATAATCGTATTTTTAACCGGGCGATATTGGTATAAGTGGAATTCTCAACCAGAATCTCCGGGAGTGGAATAAACTTAATGTGATTATAACCGGGACCTGCGTTTAAGCCATATTCAACTAAATGGTCGGCAGACAGATTTAATTGCTGCGCCGCCCTTCTTAAAACAAGATAACCGCCTCCGCTATGATTACAGCCTAACTTTCGGGCGACTTCGCCAATCGTTTTACTGCTAAGCCATGCCTGAGTAAATTCCTCCTTTGTATATTTCCTTTTGCTCCAATTCACCATAAGCTAAGTAATTTGCAGGATTTTATAAGAGTTCTATACTTGTTGTAAAGGTCGTTTAATAATTGACTTCACAATTAAGAACTTAATTTTTATATTAAAAAGCTGCACTGACTTTTATGCTTATCACCGAATTTGATTACGACTTGCCCGAAGCGCTTATCGCGCAGGAGCCTCTGGAAAGGCGCGAGAGTTCGCGGATGCTTGTGGTCAATCGCGCCGAAAAATCTTACGCGGACGAGCGGTTTTCTAATTTTCCGCAGTTTTTGAAAAAGACGGACGTGATTGTTCTAAACAATACGAAGGTTTTTCCGGCGCGTCTTTTCGGCGCGACTGAAACGGGCGCGCGCATCGAGATTTTTCTGGTTCGCGAGCTTGAAAATCAAATCTGGGAAGCTCTGGCGCGTCCGGCGCGGCGTTTGAAAATTGGTAAAAAGATAATTTTCGGCGAAAATCTTTCGGCGGAAGTGTTGGAAAAATCGGAAGAAGGCAGAGTTTTTGTCAGGTTTGAAGCTGCCGGAGATTTTGACGCGATTCTGGATGAAATCGGGAAAACGCCTTTGCCGCCGTATATCAAGCGCGACGAAGACAGTTCGGACAAAGACCGCGAGCGTTATCAAACCGTTTTCGCAAGGGAAAAGGGCGCTATTGCCGCGCCGACCGCCGGGCTGCATTTTACGCCGCAGATTCTGGAAGAAATAAAAAATCTCGGCGCGCAACGGGCGGAAATTACTCTGCACGTCGGCTACGGAACTTTCGAGCCGGTGCGCGTTTCGGATTTGTCGGAGCATAAGGTGATGTCCGAAAGATTTGAAATCACGGAAGAAACCGCCGAAATTTTGAACGAAGCGAAAGCCTTAAACCGGAGAATTATCGCTGTCGGAACGACGACGACGAGAGCTTTGGAGTCTGCGGCTGACGAAGCCGGAAAAATCAGAGCCGGCAAACAATCGGCTGATTTGACGATTACGCCCGGTTACCGGTTCAAAATTATCGACGGACTTTTAACGAATTTTCATCTTCCGCAATCTTCTCTGCTCGTTTTGGTTTCCACTTTTGCCGGACACGAACTTATAATGAAAGCATACGAACATGCGGTTCGGTCGCGCTATCGTTTTTACAGCTACGGCGATTGTATGCTAATTCTCTGATTCGTAATACGTGATACGCAATACGTAATACGAATAAAACGTATCGCGTATTACGTATTGCGTATCACGATTTATGGCGGTTTTGGATAGACTTTTTAATTTTTTCGCGCCTGTTCAGTCGGAGGAAGAAGCTGAGATAATTATTCCTGCGCCCGAAACTGCTTACGAAATCCATCCGCTGACCGATAAACATCTTAAGGAAGTTCTGAAATTGAATCTTCGCTGCTTTAAAACGGGCGAAAATTACACGAAATTTACGTTTAATTATCTTTTGAGCGAGCCGAACTGTCTGAGCTATCGAGCCGTTACGCCGAACGGGCAGATGGTCGGTTTTATTTTCGTGATGGCTGAAAAGGACGGTACGGGACATATCACAACGGTCGGCATCGCGCCCGAACATCGCCGTCGCGGTCTGGCTCTGATGCTTTTGCAGTATGCCGAAGAAGCGCTGCAAAAACGCCGCGTCAACCTCATTATGCTCGAAGTGCGCGTCAGCAATATTGCCGCGCAGAATCTCTATCGCGGGCTGAATTACGCGATTGTCCAGCGACTCGCAAAATATTACAACAACGGCGAAGACGGCTTTTTGATGGTAAAATCGCTTTCTTAATTCAAGATTTAAGATTCAAAATTCAAAATTGAATATGGAATCTTAAATCTTAAATCTTGAATCTTAAATCTTGAATCTTGAATCTTGAATCTTAAATTACCGAAAATTTATCCAATCACAGACACGCGAATTACGAAGCTTTCTCACGCCGAACAGGTTGTAAAACTAATCGAAGGCGGCGCGACGCTTATTCAACTGCGTGAAAAGCGCGCTTTGCCGAAGGCGTTTTACGAAGACGCGCGGAAAGCCGTAGAAATCGCCCGCGCTGAACGCGTGAAAATTATTATCAACGACCGCGTTGACATTGCTCTCGCCTTAAAAGCCGACGGCGTTCATCTCGGACAGGACGATTTGCCGCCCGTCGAGGCGCGAAGAATTTTGGGCGACGAGGCGATAATCGGATTTTCCACGCACAATCTCAAACAAGTCGTCGAAGCAGTGAAATTTCCGATAGATTATTTAGCGATTGGTCCCGTTTTTCCGACTAAAACGAAGGAAAATCCCGATAAAATCGTCGGACTCGAAGTCGTAAAGCGCGCGCGCGAAGCAATCGGAGATTTTCCGCTCGTCGCCATCGGCGGAATAACTTTTGAAAATTTCCGCGATGTTTTGAGAGCGGGCGCATACTCCGCCGCCGTAATCGGTAATTTGCTTTCTGAGCCTGATAAAATCAGCGAAAAAATGAAGAAGTTTATCGAATTGGCAGAAAGCATTTAAAAACCTTGTTAATCATAGTTAAAAATTTAACTTGCTTTTATCGCCAATCTGCGTAAGAATATAAAGCAGAGGGACGACTCCGCTTGGAATTGTCCGATTTAATCTCAAAGTCTTTTTCCTGCCTTTCGATATTTCTCCGGGAGCTGAATTTAATCAATGAGTTTGCTTGACGTAGCACCGATAATTGAGCAGATGCTGCTCATTTCCGAAAATGTTAGCGATTTGAATTTTTCGCCGGGACAAAAACCGCAGGTGGAAATCAACGGAACGCTCTATGGCGCTTCGCCGCTTGGAATGGGAAAACTGACTTCATTCCAGACCGAGATGATTGCGATGGCTATTTTGCGCGACCATCCTGAAGCCGCCAAGCAATTAGCGCGACAGCACACGGCTGATTTGAGCTATGCGCTTCCGGCGCGCTGTCGTTTTCGCGTAAATATTTTTCAGCAGCGCGGCTCGTATTCGATTGTCATGCGCGTGATTCCGCACGAGATTCCGACTTTTGAAACGCTGAATCTGTCGGACGAACTCCTTAATATCTGCAACATCCGCAACGGTATCGTTCTTGTTACGGGTCCGACAGGCTCTGGAAAAAGCTCGACTTTAGCGGCGGTCATCGACCGCATAAATGATTCGAAAAGCTATCATATCGTTACGATTGAAGACCCGATTGAATTTCTCCACAAGCATAAAAAATGCACGATAAATCAGCGCGAGGTCGGTGCTGATACGAAAGATTTCGGCTCGGCTCTGCGCGCCGCGCTTCGCCAGGCGCCGAAAGTAATTCTGGTCGGCGAAATGCGCGATTTGGAAACGGCGGAAATCGCGCTCGAAGCCGCCGAAACCGGGCATCTCGTTTTATCGACTCTGCACACGATTGATGCGGCGAAAACGGTTGACCGCATCATTGGTCTTTATCCGAAAAACGAGGAAAAAATCATTCGCACGCGGCTCGCGCAGACGTTTCGATACATCGTCTCGCAGCGCCTTATTCCGAAAGCCAACGGCAAAGGTCGCACGGCGGCGATTGAGATTTTGAAGTCGAATCCGCGCACGCGCGAATATATCGAAAGAGGCGAATCGGAAGGAAAAACGCTGCTCGACGCGATGCGCGACGGCGCGATTGACGGAATGCAGGATTTCGACACGGTTATTCGCCAAATGATTGACAAGGAAATCATCACGCTCGAAGACGGGCTTTCGTTTGCGACGAATCAGAACAATCTTCTGCTTCAGTTAAAAGGTTTGTCCACGACGGAAGGCTACGTCAACGCCCTTCCGAATCAGCCCGTGCCGTCGGTCGTTCCGCCGACACCATTTGATGCAAATTCGGTGCTTGATTTGATGGAATAGAAAGTGATACGTGATACGTAATACGCAGTAAGAAAACGTATCACGTATCACGTATCACGAATTACAAATATGATAATACGCTGCGATAATTGTTCAGTTTCTCTACAGCTTGACGAGGCGAAGATTCCGAGCGGGAATTTTACGGTTCGCTGCCCGCGCTGTCAAAATCTGATTCGCGTTCAGCCGGGCGCGACATCGACGGTCGAGCAGTTAAAGGAAAATGCGCCCGCGCCAGCCGTTTCGGAAGGCACAAACGAATTTTCGGCAAAGGAAAATGAGTTTCAAATCAATACGGCTCTGCGCGCATTGATGGCGGCTTTGCAGACCGAAAACAAGGTTTTGGAATCGGACGACGAAACGAGCGAAAAGCCGCGACGCGTTCTTTTGTGTCTCGGAAAAAAACGCGATTCGATAGCCAAAACTCTTGTCGAAGCCGGTTACAAAGTTTATCTCGCGCAGACTCCGGCGCAGGCAAACGAGCGTCTGCGTGAAGGCAAAACCGAGATTCTGCTTTTTTCGCCGGATTTTGCGTCGGAATTCGGCGGCGCGGCGATTCTTCAGCAAAAGGTCAACACGATGCCTTCTTCAGACCGCCGGCGTTTGTTTTTCGTTTCGGTCGAAGACGGCGGAACGACAATGAGCGCGCACGACGCCTTTCTGCGAAACCTCAATTTAATCATCAATTCAAATGATATTGCCCAGCTTCCTTTGATTCTAAACCGCGCTCTGCGCGATTTTAACGACCTTTATTTCGATTACAACCGAGCCGTCGGCGCGGAAGCGATATGAAGTAAAAAGCAAAAAGTAAAAAGCAAAAAGCAAAAAGTAAAAAGTAAAAAAATAAGAGCGTCCTGCCTCAATTATGAATTTGAGCGGACGCTCTTTGCTTTTGCTTTTTTGCTCTGTGTTAAGTGTTTCAAGACAAAATGTTATAATTTCACCGGAAACATTTTGTAATTAGATATGAAACTAACCCTCGAAAGGCAAATTCCGCTCGTCTTTGCCATCGCCATTATCCTTTTAATAATTGTCGTCTTATTTGCTTTTCGCAGTATGGGTAAGCTGACCGGCGCGGTCAGCTCGGAAAAACACACGCTGGAAGTAATTTCGCATCTCGACGAGACGCTTAATTTGATAGTGGATGCCGAAACCGGCACGCGCGGATTTATCATCACGAAGGATGAAACCATTCTTGAGCCTTATAACCGCGCGAAGCAGAAAGTAGACGAAGTTCTGCCGTCCCTGCGCGAGCTTATAAAAGATAATCCGAATCAGACGGAAAGAGTTTCAAGACTGGAAAATATAATCGATGAAAGATTAGGTGTATTAGAACAGGCGATAGGCGCGCGCCGGACTTCGTTGCAGGATTCGGTGGAAGCGATTCGGGACAAGTTAGCCGGAAATCGCGGCAGGCAATTGATGGACGAAGCGCGTCTTGTCATCGGCGAAATGAAGGACGAGGAAAGAAACCTGCTGGCACAGCGCGAATCCGACCTTGACCGAAGCGTAACGAACACTTACCGGATGCTCTACCTTATCAGCTTTGCCGGAATATTATCGCTCGGCATCGCAAATTTTGCGGTTTTTCGTGAAATCACGAAGCGTCGCAAAGCCGAGGATAAACTACGCGATGCGAACAAGGATTTGGAAGGGCGGGTAGAAAAACGAACTAACGAATTGTCGCAAAAAAACGTCGAGCTGGAGGAACAGATGCGGCAGCGCGAGCAATCGGAAAACCGCCATCGTCTCGCGCTCGAAGCGGGAAATCTGGGAACGTGGATATTTGATACAAAAGAGAAACGAGCCGAAATTGACGAGCGAAGCCTTTCGCTTTTCGGATTTTCCGCCGATGATTTTGACGAAAATACTTTCAGTCGTATTTATCTTGAAGATTTGCCGAGAGTCGAAAAGCTTCTGCAAAAGTCGCTTAAGGAAAATACGAATTTCAATGCGGAGTTTCGCGTCGGGACGGCGGACGGCACAATACGCTGGACTCATTGCACCGGACAGCCGCAGCTTGACGAAAACGGCGAAGTCATTCGTATAGTCGGCAACTGTCGCGATATTACCGAAAGCAAAGAAGCCGAAAGCGTGCGCGAAGAGCTTTTCAAAAAAGAACAATCCGCCCGCAAGGACGCGGAAATCGCCAATCGCCTGCGCGACGAATTTTTAGCGACCGTTTCGCATGAGCTGCGCGCCCCGCTCAATTCAATTCTCGGTTGGGGAAGACTTCTCGAAAAGGGAAATCTCGACGAGAAAACCACGCAGAAAGCGCTCGACACAATCATTCGCAATGCCGAAGCGCAAAACCGTTTGATTGAAGATTTGCTGGACGTGTCCCGTATAATTTCCGGCAAGCTGCGGCTCGAAATTATGAACATCAAACCGTCGAATTTTGTCGAAGCCGCGCTGGAAACCGTCCGACCGGCGGCGGAAGCCAAAGGCATCACGCTGGAAGTAAAAGAAGAAATGAGCGTCAGCCATCTTTCCGGCGACCCGAACCGTCTTCAGCAGGTAATCTGGAATCTGCTCTCGAACGCGATTAAATTTACGCCGAACGGCGGCACCGTTACCGTCGAAGCGGAAAGAGTAAACGGCTGCATCGAAATCAGGGTGAAGGACACCGGAATCGGGATAAAAGAAGAATTTCTGCCGCACGTTTTCGACCGTTTCCGGCAGGCTGACGCTTCGAGCATCAGAAAATTCGGCGGTCTCGGATTAGGTCTGGCGATTGTCCGCCACCTTACGGAAATGCACGGCGGAACGGTTCGTGTCGTCAGCGAGGGCGAAAATTTAGGCTCGACGTTTATCATCAGCCTGCCCGTAACCTCCAGCCAGCCGCAGGATTTGGAGAACCAGGGAATATCGGGCACGATGATTTTGGAAGACGAGTCGAAAATAAGTCTCGACGGACTTTTGATTCTGGTCGTTGACGACGAGGACGATACGCGCCAGCTTCTCGTCCAGTCTTTGACTTTTTACGGCGCGACCGTCGTTACGGCGAAATCCGCCGCCGAAGGTTTAAGCGAGCTTATCGATAAAAGCCCTGACGTGCTCGTCTCCGACATCGGAATGCCCGAAGAAGACGGTTATTCGCTGATTAAAAAGGCGCGCGCGCTTTCCGACGAGCATCAGAAAAACGTAAAAGCGATTGCCTTAACGGCATTTACACGCGCTCAGGACAGGATGCGTGCGCTTTCCGCCGGTTATCAAAACCACGTCGCCAAACCCGTCGAACCGGACGAGCTGGCAACCGTTATCGCCAGCCTGACCGGACGTTTGCAGATTGATGAAATATAAGACTTTTGTTGAAGATGTGCAAAATTTCAGCTATTCTACACATAGAATTTTGTAAATAGAGTCAGATATGCGCTTAATAGTTGAAAAAAAACGCAAACATTTAATTCTCAATCAAGCCAAATTAAATCTGGCGAAGAATTTGCTCGGCGCGCGCACGGAAACCGAAACAATCGAGCGCGCTTTGGATGAAGTTATTTCCGAAGCCGAAAGAAACCGGCAGGCGACGAAAGCGACACAGCGTTTCTTAAAAAGTAAGATAGAAATTCGGGACGTTTTTGGTAACTTAGAGGAAAATTAAGCAATGGCGGAAGGCATTGTTTTTGACACGTCGATTTATATTCGGGCTTTGCGCGACGGACAAAGCGATATTTTGAGCCGACGAAGAATCTCACTTGCAAATAAAAATGTCTTTCAACCGTTGTGGTTAAGTGCTGTTGTTTTAGAAGAGCTTTACGCAGGCGCATCAGACAAATTTGCCCTGAAGACGCTCACACGATTTGAAAAAGAATTCACGAAAATAAACCGGCTTCTCGTTCCCGAACAAACAGATTGGTCGATTACCGGACAAATTCTCAATAAAATAGGCGAAAAATACGGCTTTGAAAAAGTTGGAAAAGCGCGTTTGACCAATGATACGCTTCTGGCGGCAAGTGTTGCCGGAATGGGTTTTAAGATTGTTACCTCAAATACTAAAGATTTTGCGCTGATTTCAGAATTTCGCGCGTTTAAGTGGGAAGTTGTCTGATTTATCGCCTTTCAAGTCTCGGTCTGGTTATCTTTTTGATTCAGCCACCAATAAAACGGAATGCTGAAACCGAGTCCGCCGATGATTGAAAGAACGACGAACCAATACCAGCGGACGCGTCCGATAGGTTTGACGGCGAAGAAATAAGCAAGCAGAAACATCGCCATAAACGCGTCGATGATAAACGCGACGGCGAGCTTATTCTGCAAAACTCCGGCAATGCCGCCGAATTCCGTAAATAACCAGTAGATAAAAATTCCGTTCGGAACGACTAAGCCGAACAGAGCGATAATAAGCAACCACATTTGTCTCTCGCCTCCAATTTTTTAGTGAGACAATATTACTTTATCTCTTCTCAATCTTCATCCGCATCCCGTATTTCGGGCGTAGCGTAATCATCGCCTGAAGCCCGATTTTCTGTTTCGGATTGAGCCTTAATTTCCACTTTCTGCCTAAAACCGCCAGAAGCAAAACGCCTTCCGTCCACGCAAACTGCTCGCCGATGCAGCGACGCGTGCCGCCGCCGAACGGGAAATAGATATACTTTTGTGAAGCTTCCTTGATGCTCTGCGTCTGCCAGCGTTCGGGAATGAATTCGCCCGCGTTTTCCCAGTAGCGCGCGTCTCGCTGCGCAACATATGGGCTGACCAGAACGAGTGATTTTTTCGGGATGTGATAGCCGCCGAACTCGTGTTCTTCGGTCGAAAGCCGTCCGATTGCCCACGCCGGCGGAAACAGGCGCATCGATTCGGCTAGAACGCTTTCCGTATATGGTAGCCGCGCGTAATCTTCCATAACGGGCGCGTGTCCGTCGGCGAAAACTTCGTCCAGCTCGGCGTGAAATTTCGCTTCTTTTTCCGGGTTTTGCGAGAGCAGATACCACGTCCACGTCAAAGCGTTCGCGGTCGTTTCGTGCCCGGCGAGAAAAAGCGTCAGGCATTCGTCGCGGATTTGCTTGTCGGTCATTCCTTTGCCGTCGCCTTCTTCGTCCTGCGCCATCAACAGCATCGAGAGCAAATCGCCTTTATCTTCGCCCGATTTTCTCCGTTCGTCGATGATTTTGTAAATCACTTCGTCGAGCGTTTTCTTGGCGCTTTTGAATCTTATCGAATGCGGCAGCGGCAGTTTTTCCAGAATCTCCGAAAAGGGAAGCAGAAGAAGATTAAACATCGAAACAATCGTCGTCATCGCCTCGCCGACTTCCGTGGCGTCGTCTTCGACGTTTGCGCTGAACAAAGTTTTGCCGACGATATTCAGCGTCAGGCGCATCATTTCGCGGTCGATGTCGCGCTCGATGCCGTCCGTCCATTCCTCCGACATTTTCTCGCCGTACTCGACCATCGCTTTCGCATATTCGGCGATTCTTTGACGATGAAACGCGGGCTGAATCATTCGTCTCTGACGCAGGTGAAACTCATTTTCGCTCGTCAGCAAACCTTCGCCGAGCAAGCTTTTCGCCCGCTGGAGAGCGCGACCTTTGACGAATTTGTGAGCATTGACAATCAGTAAATCGCGCACCATTTCCGCGTTATTGATAAAAAACGCGGCTTGCGGTCCCATTCGAAAATACGAAACTTCGCCGAGCTTTGCCAGATTTTCCAAAAAATCGGGCGGATTTTTGCGAAACATTCGAAAATGCCCGCCAATCCAGAAAGGCTTCACGGACGGCGGCAGATTGCTTTGCGGCATTGCTTTCATAGTTCAAATTTACCACAGAGACACGGAGACACAGAGACAAGAAATAATAAAAAAATCTCTGCGTCTCCGTGTCTCTGTGGTGAAATTTTCTTTTGAAACTGTTATTTTTATAAACGTATGAAAGAACAAACAGCCAAAAAAGTAAAACCCGATATTCGTGCAATCACGCGGCTCGTCCCGCCGAGCGGAAATCTCGTTCAAGGTCAGTCGGAGCTTCCGATTGACCCGCAATTAGCCAGAGAAGCGGCTGAGATTATCGCCGCCAGCCAAAATCATTACGGCGGAAGCGAAGGCGATGCCAATCTTCGAAAAGCCGTCGCCGAAAAGATTAAAAAATATAACGGAATCGAGATTGAGACGGACGCGAAACCGCTCGAACTGATGATTACGACCGGCGGAACGGGCGCGCTCATCGGCATCGCGCAAAGCTACCTGCGAAATAAATCCGCTCTGGTTTTCGAGCCTTATTATCCGTATCACCGGCGAATTCTGGAAGAATACGGCGCGCAAACGGAAACTTTCGAACTCGACGCGCAGCTCGGCTTTGAAAAAGAAGCTTTGCGCGAGCGCTGCAAAAATCTCGTCAGCCGAAACGAATTTCCTTTGAAGGCGATTATCGTCTGCACGCCCGCCAATCCTTCGGGAAAAGTGATGACGCAGGAAGAGCTTGAAGCCGTCGCATCGGTCGCGCAGGAATTTGATTTGCTGGTTATTTCCGACGAAGTTTACGAGCATTACGTTACGGGCGAAAATCCGCACATTCCGATTGCGACTTTGCCGGGAATGTGGGAACGCACGATAACGGTCAATTCGTTTTCAAAATCATGGAATATTTCCGGCTGGCGGCTCGGTTACTGCTACGGCAAAGGCGAGCTTATCGCGCCGGTAAATAACGCGGCAAACGTCGTTTATGTTTGTCCGGCGACGCCGCTTCAGGCGGCTTTGTCGAGAGTTTTGATGGCGAACGAGAATTATTACGACGCGCTGCGCGATAAATTCGACGCGAAACGCCGCTTTGCCTCCGAAGCTTTAACCGAACTCGGATTTAAAATCTACAATTCCGGCTCGGCATTTTATCTCTGGACGCGGATTCCCGAAGAATTTAACGACGCGCTTTCTTTCAACGAAATGCTCATGAAAAACGGCGTCGCCGGAACGCCCGGCAGCGCGTTTGCCGATTCGGACGATTGGGACGCGTATATGAGAATTTGCATCGCGCGCGAAGACACGGTTCTCGAAGGCGCGTTGGAGAAATTCAGAACGGCTTTGCGATAAATTAAAGAAAAGCGAAAGCGAAAAGCTGCATCAAAATAAGAGTCGGTTGTGAAGTGAAAAATCGTGATTAGAAAACTTTTCAAATGGCTCTTATATTTTATGCTCGGCGTTTTTGTGTGTCTCGGCGCGCTTTACATTTATCTTGCATCGGTAACGGGCGATGCGGCGATTGAAAGAACGGTTTTCAAACGCGAAAATGCGCGCCCAATGGTTTTTGCGCATCGCGGCGGCGGCGGTTTATTTCCCGAAAATACTCTCGGCGCTTTCGAATATTCGGCAAAAATGGGCGTTGACGTTCTCGAACTCGACGTTCACGGAACTTCGGACGGAGCGCTCGTCGTGATGCACGACGCGACGGTTGACCGGACGACCGACGGGCGCGGGCGAATTGCCGAGATGACGCTCGGCGAGATAAAAAAACTCGATGCCGGTTACAGTTTTTCGACCGACGGCGGGCGGACTTTTCCTTTTCGCGGCAAAGGCATCACCGTCCCGACACTTGAAGAAATCTTCGCGGCTTTTCCCGAAACGACGTTTAATATCGAGCCGAAACAGGAAACGCCTTCGATTATCAAGCCTTTATGCAGCCTGATACACGAGCGGAAAATGGCTGATAAGACAATCATCGGCTCGTTCAGGCAAGCGATACTCAGCGAGTTTCGCGGCGAATGCAGTGAGGTCGCAACTTCAGCGAGTCCTTCGGAAGTCAGCAAATTTCTGACGCTTTCGAAAACCGGACTCAGCCAGTCATACAGCCCGCCGATGCAGGCTTTGCAGGTTCCCGAATATATCGGCAGCCTGCAAATCGTCTCAAAAGAATTTGTCGACGCCGCGCACCGGCGCAACTTAAAAGTTCACGTCTGGACAATCAACGAAACGGCGGATATGCAGCGCCTGCTCGGATTGGGCGTTGACGGAATTATGACGGATTATCCCGACAGGCTGCTGAATCTTTTAAGAAAATGATGAAGTATGAACGATGAACGATGAATGAAAGACAATTTCTTCCGTTCATCGTTCATACTTCATCATTCCGTACTTACGCGCTTTTTTTGACGAGTATTCGCAGCATCATTTGAATTTGCGGCGGGCTGAAAGGTTTCGGCAGAAAGACGTTTGCGCCGGCGGCGACGCTGTCGTCCCAGATTTTCGGGTCTTGTTCGGCGGTAATCATCCCGATTGGAATGTGGCGCAGGCGGTCGTCCGTTTTCGTGTAATGAATCAAATCCAAACCGTCGAGATGCGGCATTGTCATATCGAAGATAGCAGCGCTGAAATTCGCGTCCTGCTGCAAAATTCTAAACGCTTCGCGCCCGTCCGAAGCGGTTACGACATCGTAGTCTTCAGCTTCAATAATCGCTTTCACGACTTCGAGCGTCATCGCGTCGTCGTCGGCTACGAGCACGCGGCGCGAATCCTCGGAGCTTTGCGCGACAGCCGTTTTTTCCTCTTCTTCCAGTAAGATTTGCTGCGCTTGTTTTCCTCCGTGCGCGGCGACGACCTCGGCGAGCAGCCTTCGATTTTCCTGCGTCAGGTTGGTAAAACGCACTTCAAAACCTATCGGATATTCCTGGTAAATGACTTCGCCCTGCAATGTAACCCAGATTCCCGACGGCAGATGCACCTTAAAATAAATCGTCTCGCCGAGAGCTTCCTGTCCCATACTGTCGATGAAACAGCCTTCCATACTGATTTCGCCCATTCGCGCGTCGTATTTTCCCGCCGCGCCCTGCCAGACGACATCGAGTGAAACATTTACCTGCTCATTTTGTTTTACAAAATCAATCATAAAAATCTTTTCCTTTATTTCTGCCGCATCCCGTTTAAAACTTCGGAAACATGCTTAAATCCAACTTCCAACTGTGAAACCAAACTTTCGGCTTCGTCGCCGAGATGCGCCTTTTGCTCAAGCTCAAGGCAAAGCGCAGCCATCTGCCGCGCGCCGATATTTCCGGCACTTCCTTTGATGCTGTGCGCTCCTCTTTTAATCGCCTCGGTGTTTCCGTTTGTAACCGATGCTCTGAGAGACGATAAATTTTTGTCCGCGCCTTCGATAAACAAATTAATTAATTTTTCGACCAAATCAGGCTTGCCCGGCTGCTGCAAAGCTCTGTAACCGTTAAGAACCGAAACGTCGATGGCTTCAAGCAAATCTTTCTTCGTCTCCGCTTTTTCCGGCGTTTCTTTTGCCGGTTCGTTCGCGGGAGAAGTCCAGCGTTCGAGCATTTTGCGGAGCGTTTCTATTTTGACGGGCTTGCTCAGATAATCGTTCATTCCGGCGGCGAGACATTTTTCGCGGTCGCCTTCCAGAGCGTTTGCGGTCATCGCAATAATCGGCGTGTTGTTCGAGTTGTTTTCAAGACGGCGAATCTCGGCGGTCGCTTCGAATCCGTCCATTTCCGGCATCTGGCAGTCCATCAAAACAACGTCGTATTTTTGATTTTTAAGCGCCTCGACCGCTTCCAATCCGTTCATTGCCGTGTCGGGCAAATAACCCAGACTCTGTAATTGGCTGAGCGCCACTTCGCGGTTAATCGCATTGTCTTCGGCTATCAGAATACGAATTTTCGAAGTCGCGGCATTATTTTCGGCGCGGCGCGAAGAATTCGGCGCGATTCGGCGCGGCGAGCCGTTATTGCCGGCGTTGACGGGCTTTCCGGTTATAAGTTTGACGAGGCAGTTGTAAAGCTGAGACTGGCGCACGGGTTTTTGCAGGTAAGCGGCAATCCCGATTTCGCGGGCAAGCTCGTCATAACCGATTTTTCCGAAAGAAGGCAGAAGAAGAAGCCGCGTCCGCGAAATTTTTGAATCGTTTTTTATGGCGCGAGCCAGCTCGAAGCCGTCCATTTCCGGCATCATCAAATCGAGAATCGCAATATCGAAGGGCTTTTCCGAAGCGCTTAATAATTCCAGCGCCTGCGCGCCCGATTCGGCTTCAACGCCGTTCATTCCCCACGAAGCGGTTTGATGAAGAAGAATTTTGCGGTTGGTTTCGTTGTCATCGACAATCAGCACGCGCATTCCGTCAAGATTCGCCGCGCTCGCGGGCAGTTCTTTTACCACCGGCGCAAGCTGTTTTTCAAACCGCGCCGTAAACCAGAAAGTCGAGCCTTCGCCCGCCGCGCTTTCGACGCCGATTTCGCCGCCCATCAGCTCGACGAGCTGTTTCGAGATTGCCAGTCCCAAACCCGTTCCGCCGTATTTACGCGTCGTCGAGCCGTCAGCCTGAACGAAAGCGCTAAATAATTTTCGCTGCGCGTCTTCGGCAATGCCGATGCCCGTATCTTTAATTTCAAAACGCACGACGACGTGTTTTTTCGTTTCCGATTCTTTTCTCACGCGAACGACGACCTCGCCTTTCTGCGTAAATTTGACGGCGTTGCCGATGAGATTCGTCAGAATCTGCCGAAGCCTGCCCGGGTCGCCGCGCAAATCCGTCGGCACTTCCCGGTAGACGAGCGAAGCAATCTCGATGTTTTTAGCCTGCGCGCGCTCGGCAAGCATTTCGACGGGCATTTCGACGGTTTCGCGCAAATCAAAATCGATTGTTTCAAAACGAAGCTGTCCGGCTTCGATTTTCGAAAAATCCAGAATGTCGTCGATGATTGTCAAAAGCGCGTCGGCGCTCGTCTCGATGGCTTTGGTGTATTCCTGCTGGCGTTCGGACAAATCCGTGTCCAGCAGAAGCCCGGTCATGCCGATAACGCCGTTCATAGGCGTACGGATTTCGTGGCTCATATTGGCGAGAAACTCCGATTTCAGCCTGACGGATTCGAGCGCCGCGTCGCGGGCGATACGCAGCTCTTTCTCCATTTCGTCCTGTTCGGTAATGTCCTGATGGATGCCGGTTATCTTGACCGGCGTTCCTTCTTCATTAAAGATGAATTTTCCGCTGTTGTTAATAACTCGCATCTCTCCGTCAGGTCGAATAATGCGGTGGTGAAAATCATACACCTTTTTATCCCGGTTTGATTTTTCGATACTGCTCCTGACAAATGCGCGGTCGTCGGGATGAACGTGGCTGATATAATCTTCCAAACTCAAACCGTTTTCACCCGGCTCAAGCCCGAAGATGCGCCACATTTCGTCAGACCATTCGACATAGCCGGTGGCGAGTTCGACCTGAAAGCTGCCGATTCGGGCAATCCGCTGCGCTTCGGCAAGACGCATTTCACTGCTTCTCAATTTTTCTTCGTCGCGTTTGCGCTCGATAGCCAGCGCAATCTGGTTTCCGACCGAAGTGAGAAAGTCGAGGTCGCGCTGAGAATAAGCGTTTTCATCTTCGTAATGCTGAACGACCAGAACGCCGGTAATCTCTTTCGGAGTTCTGAGCGGCACGCCGAGCCACATTGCGGGCGCAGTTCCGACAGGTTCAATCTCGCCCTGTTCGGTAAGCTCACGAACCATCTCGTGGTTCATAAGTATCGGGCAGCCGTGCCGGAAAACATACGCGGTTTTTTGTCTGCCAAGCTTAAACGGCGGCGGCGGCGTGTCGTATTTATCGACGAAAAAGCGCATATTGAGCAGCTCGGTTTTTTTGTCGTAAAGCGCGACAAAGCAATTCTCCGCGTAAAGCACTTTTTTAAGCGATTGATAAATAATTATGAAAAGCTCGTCTAGATTCGAAGTCGTCGTTACGCCCTGAATTATCTCGGAGATAACCTTTGATTCGATTTCCGCCCGTTTGCGCCCCGTAACATCACGGACAAGCCCGCGAAATCCGGTCGGCTCTCCGGAAATATCGCGTATCAGCGAAATCGATGATTCGACAAATCCCCGCGTATTATCGCTGCGGATAATTTCCCAATCGAGATGGCTGATTGGCAGACCTGTTTTGAAAATTTTTAACAGATTGAAAAGCAGTTTTCTCCCGTTCGCGCCGTCAACGTATTGCCGGTAATTTATTCCCTGCGCTTGATTTGCGCTATAGCCGAGAATCGGGCACAAAGCATCGTTAAAAAAAGTGAGATTTCCGTTCAAATCGATTTCAAAATATCCTTCTTCGATGTTTCCCAGAATATTTCGATATTTCTCTTCTGACTGCCGCATTAATTCTTCCGTTTGCCTGCGTCTGGAAGCCGCCAGATTCATCGAACCGGCGTTGTTTAAGATAATCTTACCGAGAATGAAGATGATGGCGACGACAAGCATCGCGTTTCCCATTTCGATTTGATAGAGATTCCGCTTCTCGCCTTGTAATTCCAAAAAGCCTAAAATTGCCGGAATGACAATAACCAGAGGAAATAAACGCCGCGCCATTTCTCCGCCCGCTTCACGGCTGAGCAAATCCTTTATTAATCCCTGTTCGGGTCTCGATAAAAGCAGCCCGACCGCAAGCGTAAAAAATAAAACGGCGGTGTGAAGCGCCATCAGGTTGAAGGAAACGACTGCAAAAAAAGCTTTCGCGCCGTAGAAATATCCGATTATCGACAGAAATGTAGTCAAAATCACGACAATCACCAGATATTGCGAGGGAAATAAATTTCGCCGTTTCGAGTTGAGCAGCAGAAGAGCCGCGCCGAAAAGCAAAAGATTCAGCCCCGTATTCGGCGACATCTGATTTAATCGTCCCGTAACCGTATCGAACTGCTGGCTGCGGAAAAGTATCCGGTCGATGCCGGTATCGAAAAAACCGGCAATCGCGCACAATTTAAGCACGCCGATTAAGGCGATTATGACAGCAAGCGCTTTGGCAAGGCGAATCGTCGCTGTCTTCCGGCTTTGCATCAGCCACAGAGAAATGCTCGATAAAATTAACGCGACAGCTACTGTCGGATTCATAAAAACATAACCGGGAATCAGGCGTTTAAGAAAATCGACTTCAAACAGCCAGCCGATGAGGACGAGACTGCCTATTACCGAGACAATCGCGCCTGAAAGTAAAGCGGCGGAAACACGGCAAAATAACAAATTAATCTTTATCGAACCGGTAATCTCCGGCTTTTGTTCTGCGCTGATAATCATCTGTATCGGAATGAAAATTGAGGATGTGAGGTAAAAACCCCGCCGGTTTTTAAGACGGAGACAATCCTGAACTGCTAAATTTAACTAGTATTAATTCAGATTGCGGGGCTCTGAACTAAATTACGGAAAGCAACTGTCATACCATTATAAAAAGGCTTGAAATAAGGAAATCCGGCTAATCACAGACATTTAATGGGTAAATTTGCCGCACCTGTCCGCCGTATGCGGGGCATTTTTCCTCACAGCAAGGGAATATCTTCATGTACCGAACATTTTAGAATAATTTAAGGTTTTTAAACATAAATTTATGACTTATGAGATTTAGGAAGTTTATACTGTTTTTGAGGAAAAATTATTTGTTACGGGAATACTTTTTCTGTAATCTGGAATATTTGTCGGGCTTGAAAATTAATCGTATTTTATGGGCGCTTTTAAACATCAAACGCAAACAAAACCGCAGTAGATATCGTTTTCAGATTTTTCGGATGATTATACAAATGAATTTCACTTTACCAATTTTTAGAACCTTAACCCTTACCGCAGCCTTTATAATTTTTTTAACAGGTTTGCCCGGTATAAATGTTCACGCGCAAAGCCAGAGCGTAGATTTAAGCTTTAACGCCTCGTTAACAAGAGATATTGTGTCCGGCATTACGGGAAACATCGCGTTGCAGCCGGACGGGAAAATAATTATATTAGGGAATTTTTTTGGCGGCGTCAGCAATTATCCGACAAACAGCTACATCAAACGCGTAAATGCTGACGGAACTATCGACCCTTCATTTAACTGCTCCGCGTGCGATTCATTTCTCCTGAAAAACGCATCGGTTCAGCCTGACGGAAAAATCGTCATTGCCGGTTATCTGCCCAGCCCGACTCAAAATTATGTAGCCGATATTATCAGAGTAAATGCCGACGGAAGCACCGACGCATCTTTTACATCGCCTTTTGCTCCGACCGGCGGAGACAGTTCTTCCTCCGCAGTCGTCGAGGCGATTCAGCCGGACGGGAAAATTCTGGTCAAACGGACTGTATCTTCAGGCGGTCGCGCAAATGACTTTCTTCACCGCCTGAATTCCGATGGAAGCTTTGACATCTCTTTTACGGAAATTGTTACTTCGTCCCGGACATATATGAGCAGAGTTTACCTGCTCCCGGACGGAAAAATTCTTATCGGCGGCGGCGTTGCCTTTACTATAAGCAACGCTTATCTTTATCGTTATAATTCGGACGGAACTCGTGATAATACTTTTGAAGCTCCGACTTTTACCTATCCTAAGTTTAGCGGAACGTCGATTAGTGATTTTGACGTTCAGCCGGATGGAAGCATTATCGCCGCCGGTAGATTTTCAACTGTAAACGGCGTAAACAGTCCGGGCGTAGTCAGGTTGCTGCCAGCCGGAAATGTCGATTCTGATTTTTCCCCGGCAGTCAGCGGCGACAGAGTTAAAATTTTGTCGAACGGGCAATTTATCTTAAGTTTTACTAATACTATCGAAACCCGGTTTTATCGTCTGAATTCGAACGGAAGTTTGGATAATACATATAATTCGCCTGCCTATTTAGAGAATATCGAAAACTGGACTATAGACGGCTCAAACCGCGTTTTGTCTTTCGGCGAATTGTCGAATGAGTTGAGATACAGGCGGCTGAATTCGGATGGAAGTCTGGATACATCGTTTAATCCGGCGCCGGGCGTCAAGGGAATTGTTACGGATATAGCGATTCAGCCTAGCGGAAAATTACTCGTCGGCGGTGATTTTAACCGGATTAATGGAGTATTTAGAAATAAAATCGCGGTTTTGAATCCCGACGGAAATCTTGATACGACATTTGACCCGGGTAGCGGATTGAACGGAACGCCGAATGTATTTGCTTTACAGTCGGACGGAAAAATTTTAGTCGGCGGCGGTTTTACGACTTATAACGGTGTAGCCAGAAATCATATCGCGCGTCTGAATTCCGACGGAAGTTTGGATAACACATTCAATCCCGACGTTAGCTCGGCGGTTCTTTCAATCATACTTTTAGCAGACGGAAAATTTCTCATCGGCGGAAGCTTTTCTTCGGTCAACGGCATTAACCAATCCGCTTTGGCAAAATTAAATGCGGACGGAGGGCTCGATACTTCTTTTAGCCCGATTTTCGGCTCCGGTACGGTAAACCCTGTTTTGGTTCAACCCGACGGAAAAATTGTAGTCGGCGGAACTTTTAACGGAGTAAACGGCTTTAATCGACAAAATTTTGCCCGCTTAAATTCCGACGGCACTCTGGACACGACTTTTAATGCCGGAACTATTTCGAGCGTCAGACGGATAATTCGCCAAACGGACGGAAAATATTTAGCTCTGACTGCAACTACGCTTACAAGACGCAACATCGACGGAAGCGCGGACGGCAGTTTTCAATCGGCAACTTTTACCGGAAGCGCCGCGACTATGTTTCAGTCGCCTGATGAAAATATTATCGTCGGCGGAACATTTTCCGCCGTCAACGGCACAGCCGGAAAAAATTTCGTGCGGTTTACATCTAACGGCACGCTCGATTTGCTTTTCTTCCCGACGGGCGCAGATTCCACAGTCTATGACATCGCCAGTCAGGCGGACGGGAAAATCCTTGTCGGCGGTGATTTCTCCGTTATCGGAAACGCAGCGCGTCCAAGCCTTGCCAGAATAACGCTGGTTCCTCATCTCCGCGCGCCTTTCGATTTTGACGGCGACGGCAAAACGGACATTTCAATCTTTCGCCCGAGTGCCGGAGAATGGTGGTATTCGAGAAGCTCCGACAGCGGAAACTATGCCGCTCAGTTTGGTAATTCTGCTGATAAACTCGTTCCGGGGGATTACACCGGCGACGGACGCGCCGATATTGCCGTCTTTCGTCCTGTCTCAGGCGAGTGGTTTATTCTGCGAAGTGAAGACGGAAGCTATTACTCGTATCCGTTCGGAACAAACGGTGATATTCCTGCCATAGGAGATTTCGACGGCGACGGGAAAGCCGATTCGGTAGTGTTTCGCCCGTCCGATACGACATGGTATATTCGTCGTTCTTCTGACGGCGGGTTTACGATTCAGCAGTTTGGAGCAAACGGAGATGTTCCGGCAGTAGCCGATTACGACGGAGACGGAAAGGCTGATATTGCGATTTGGAGAGCATCGGTCGGCGAATGGTGGATTCAGCAAAGCTCAAACAATAGCGTTGTTGCTTTCCAATTCGGAAACAGTTTGGACAAACCCGTTCAGGGCGATTACACAGGTGATGGTAAGGCGGATGTAGCAATCTACAGACCATCTTCGGGAGAATGGCTTATCCTTCGAAGCAATGATTTCAGCTATTATTCATTTCCCTTTGGAACAAACGGAGATGTGCCTGCGCCGGGAGATTACGACGGCGACGGGCGGTTTGATGCGACGGTTTTTCGTCCATCGCAATCGACTTGGTATGTCCAGAGAACAACGGCTGGAACTCTGATTCAGACCTTCGGTCAAAGTGGCGATGTGCCTGTTCCGAATGCTTTTGTTCCTTAAATGCAACAAGGACGAATTAAATATAAAAGGTCTTAATTCTAGCTGAATTAAGACCTTTTAACTTCGAACGTTTCATTGATTAAAATTTAGAGATACGCCTTCAAACGCTGCAAAATGTATTCCCTTGACTGGACGCCGACGATGCGTTCAACTTCTTTTCCACTTTTCAGAATAAGCAAGGTCGGAATGCTCCGGACATGAAATCGTCCTGCCGTCATTTGATTTGCGTCAACGTCGAGTTTACCGACGCGCACCTTTCCGCTCAATTCTTTTGCCAGTTGTTCGATAGTGGGCGCAATTATCCGGCACGGTCCGCACCACGCCGCCCAAAAATCTATCAAAACAGGCAGCGGTGATCGCTCGACTTCTCCGGCAAAGTTTTGGTCGGTAATAATAACCGGATGAGCTTCAGCAGTTAAAGATGTTTTGCACCGCCCGCAAACCGGCTCGCCGCGCCCGCCGGGAACAATCCGATTTTTTGCGCCGCATTTCGGGCAGCTAATAATCTGAGCATTGACGTTTGTGTTCATGAATTTACCCCGGGCAAATAACAAAAATCTGAACGGCTGAAACCGTTCTCTCCGGATAATTGATATTATCCGACAACAATTCAGAACATCCAAACTCGCCGACCATTTCTCATTTTGCGCCGGCGTATGACGGGCACGCCTGCGGCTGTGTAAACGGTTTTGCGAGAAATACGTTCGGTCTAAGACAAAGCTTCAGAGGCGTATTTCGTCAAAATATAAGAGTTGTTAAAATAAAGCCCTAATGTTAAAATTCTTTACTTAAAAAAGTTTTTTATCTTCATTTTTACAGGTAAAGAGCCGCCGAAGTTTCGTTTTGGATAAGTATACAAGCTCATGAAAAGAATTCTGGTGGTCGACGATTCACCGACGATTAGGCGAATGATGATTTCGTCGCTGAGAGGCTTGCGCGATGTCGAGTTTGAGGAGGCGAACAATGGACTTGAAGCCATTGAACGGCTCGCGCTCGCGCCTGTGAGCCTGATGTTTTTAGACTTAAATATGCCGGACATACACGGCATCGAGGTCATTGAATTTGTGCGCGGGCATCAGGTTTACAGCCGGATTCCGATTTGTGTCGTTACGACCAGAGGCGATGAAGCGAGCCGCGCGCAGGCTCTGAACGCGGGCGCGAACGTTTATCTGACCAAACCTTTTACGCCGCAGGATTTGGTCGAACAAGCCGGCAAATTGCTGGCAAACGGTTAACTCGAAAGCGACCATCAACTTTATGCCCGAAAGTGAATTTAACGCGCAGTTTTTTGAGCAGTTTCTCGACGATTACTACGCCGAATCGGATGAGCATCTGCGCAGCATCAGGCGAAACTTACTCGCGCTCGAAGACGCGCTGGCGGCAGGTCGGACAATCGAAAAAAACATTCTCAACGAGCTTTTCCGCAGCTTTCATACGATTAAAGGCATTTCGGCGATGGCAAATGTGGCGGCAGCCGAAACGCTCGCGCATTATATGGAAAGCTATCTGCGCCTGTTGCGCGACGGGCAAGCCGATTGCACCGAAGAAGGCGTGAACGCTTTAATCGAGAGCACAAAAAAACTCGAAGAAATCGTCAACGCGCGTCGCGCAAACGGCGAAATTCCGCCAATCGGCGCTGAAATAAATTTGCTCGAATCTTTTACGCCCGATGCGGAAACGAGCGAAGGCAGTCAGCCGCCGGAAAGCAAACCGGTTCAAAATCAAAAAGCTTCAACCCAAACTTCAAAGTATCTTTTTACATTCGCGTCTGCGCCCGAGTTTGCCGAGCGCGGCATCAACGTCAACAGCGTGCGCGAGCGCCTTCAGTCAATCGGCGCGATTCAAAAGTCGACGCCCGCAGTTCGTGAAGGCGGCAAAATCGCCTTTGAATTCGTCGTCGAAACCGGTGCGGACGAAAGCGTTTTTCAGGATTGGAAAGCCGACGGTATAAGTTTCGGGAAAATCGAAAGCGCGGCGCAGGAAACGGAATTCAAAATAGAAACGCAGGCTTCCGAATCTCAAAAATCCGGTTTGTTCGGTCAGTCAAACGTCGTGCGCGTCGATTTGTCGCGGCTCGACGAATTGATGCTGATGGTCGGCGAGCTCGTCATCAGCCGCGCCCGGCTCGCCGAACAAATCAAGCACATCGAAAATAAACTGCCGAGCGGCGAATGGCGCAGTTTGCAGGAAATTAATCACGCCATCGAGCGACAGCTTCGAAGCTTGCGCGACGGCGTAATGCGCGTGCGGATGATTCCGATTGGAGAGATTTTCGAGCGGATGCAGTTTGCCGTGCGCGATTCAGCCAGAGAAACGGGCAAAAAAATTCAGCTTGAAATAACGGGCGAAAACACCGAAATCGACAAACTGCTTGTCGAAAGAATGCTCAATCCCTTGCTGCATCTCGTCAGAAACGCCGTTTCGCACGGCATCGAAGAAACCGAAGCGCGCGAAGCCAAAGGCAAACCGCCCGAAGGAAAAATCCGGCTTCACGCGGCGACCGTCGGCGAAATGATTGAGATTGAAATAAGCGACGACGGGCGCGGAATCGACCGGAAAGAAGTCGCCAAACGAGCGCGAAAACGCGGATTATTAAACACAAATGAAGATTTGGACGAAGCGACTTTGCTCGAAATTCTCTGCGCGCCGGGTTTTTCGACCAGAGAAGAAGCCGACAAAACCAGCGGGCGCGGCGTCGGGATGGATGTCGTCGGGCGAACGGTCGAAGAGCTTGGCGGCGTCATCAAACTCGAAACCGAAACGGACAAAGGAACGAAATTTCGGATACAATTACCACTTACGCTGGCGATTGCCGACGCGTTTATAGTCGTTGTCGACCGCGAGCGATTTGCCGTTCCGCAGTCGAATGTTCGTGAAGTCATCGAAATCGAACCGGGCGCGGTTCGTAAGTTTGAAAATAACGAAGTTATCGAATATCGCGGCGCGGCTCTGCCGATTGTCCGGCTCGCGCGTCTGTTTGCGCTCGAAGAAAAGGCGTGCGGCGCGTTTCACGCTTTTGTCGTCGGCGAAGGCAAACAGGCGGTCGGCATCGCGGTTGATAAAATAATCGGGCAAAGCGAAATCGTTATCAGAGCTATCAA
Source organism: Pyrinomonadaceae bacterium (assembly GCA_049799955.1). Lineage (GTDB taxonomy): Bacteria > Acidobacteriota > Blastocatellia > Pyrinomonadales > Pyrinomonadaceae > JBGTFE01. Next base: position 114,504 of record JBARIW010000077.1, on the reverse strand, counting down.
CGACCCGCTCGCGCAAGTTGCGGGAATCAGCGGCGCGACCGAGCTCGGCGACGGGCGCGTCGTGCTGATTCTGGACGTGGCGGCGATAACGCGCAGGCTGAAGCAAAAAGTATGAATTACGACCAGATTAATGAAAATTCGTTTGTCCTGTTTGAGCTTGCCGGAACGACTTACGCCATTCCGGGTAAAGACGTTCAGCAGCTTGAAATGATTGAACATATTACGCCCGTTCCGAATGCCGCCGAAGCGGTCGAAGGCGTCGTTTTTTCGCGCGGTCAGGTTATTCCGGCAATCAATCTGCGAACGCGTTTCGGCTTTCCGAAAATCGAATACGACTTGCGCGCGCGCCTTGTCGTCGTCAATGTCGGAGGACGAAATATCGGTTTAATAGTCGATGCGGCGCGCGAATTCAAACGCATTCCGCCCGGGGCGATAAATCCGCCGTCGGAGACTTTAAGCGGGACGAGCGGCAAATATCTTGAAGCGATTGCGACCGTGGACGACAGGCTGATTTTGCTTTTAAATTTAGCGGAAGTGGTTAAAACGGCGGAAGAAATCGAAACCGAGGTGGAAAATTAAAATATTATGGCTACGAGTACAAAAAACAAAAAAGCGAAAAATTCTGACGACGATATTACTCGCCTAAGGCGGCAGTCAGCCGACGTAATCGTTCGCGCCAATGAAATCAAACGTATTGCCGACGAAGTTAGCGAAGGCGCGGGCGAGCAGCTTGGTTCGCTGGACGATGTCGTCAGCAATGTCAATGAAATGGCGGCTTCGCTCAAGGAAACGGCGACGCAGGCGTCGTCCGTCGCCAATTCGACCGAGCAGATGGTTTCATCAATCAACGAAACCGCCGCTTCGATTGAACAGGTTTCGGCAAACACTGCGAGTCTCGCTTCTTCAATCGCCGAAACCTCGACCGCGATTGAAGAAATGGCGACTTCGATTCAAAACGTAATCGGCTCGGCGCAGGAAATGACGACTTCCGCCGAAGAGACGACGAGCGCGATGATTGAAATCGCGGCTTCAATCCGAAACGTCAGCGAAGACACCGAAGCGCTTACGTCTTCTATCAATGAAACGGCGGCGACGATTGAGGAAATGTCGCGCTCAACCTCCGGTCTGGCGAACAGCGCCGATGATTTGAACGTTGCGACGGAAGAAACTTCCGCCGCGATTAATGAAATGGCGGCTTCCATCGAAGAAGTTACCGCAATGAGCGAAAATCTGGCGGCAACGGTCGAGGAAGTGGCGACGGCAATCGAGGAACTGGCGCGCTCGGTGCAGAGCGTGGCGCAAAACTCCGAGCGAATTACCGAATCGGCGACAAACGCCGCGACTACGGCGAATCAAATGGACCGCTCGATTCGTTCGGTGGCGACGATGGCGAAAGACGCCAACGACATCACGACGCGGCTGGCGCGCGAAACCGAAGAAGGCGGCTCGATGGCGCAAAAATCGATTCAGGGCATGACGCGCGTTCGCGATTCGATGCAGCAATCGGCGACGGTCATCAAGGAAATGGGCAAACGCTCGAACGAAATCGGCAGCATCGTCGATACGATTAACATTATCGCCGAGCGGACGAATATGCTCTCGCTCAACGCTTCGATTGAAGCCGCGCGCGCCGGAGACGCCGGGCGCGGTTTCGCCGTCGTCGCCGAAGAGATTCGCAATCTGGCTGAACGCTCGGCAAAAGCGACCGCCGATATTGCATTAATCATCCGCGCTTTGCAGGAATCGGTTCTCGACGCCGTTAATGCTTCAAACGAAGGAGTTAAAGTTGCCGACGAAGGCAACCGGCTGGCGGAAGAAGGCTTGAAAGGCTTGGAGAAAATATTGTCGGGCGTGCGCGAGACGACCGGTATTGTCGGGCAAATTTCGCGCGCGACGGAAGAACAAATCACTGCCGGTCAGGCGGTCGTGTCGTCGGTCGAATCGACGGCGAAATTGTCGAAAGAAGTTTCCGCCGCGACGAATGAGCAAGCCAAAACCGTTCAATTAATCGTCCAGTCAGCGTCGCAGATGCGTAAAACGACGAAAGAGGTCGTGCAGGCGATGAACGAACAGGCGCGCGCCGCAAGGGAAATCATCAAAGCCGCGCAAAGCACGACGAATGTTGCCGGGCAGGTTCGCAAAGCCGCGTCCGAACAAGCCGTCGCCGCCAGTCAAATCGTTCAGGCGGTCGAATCGATGCGGCGCGGCGCGGCGACGACGACGCGCGCTCTTGCCGAACAGTCAACCGCCGGCGAGCAGGTTTCCAAAGAAGCGGAACGTTTGACGACGATGATTGCGGGCGTTATGCGTGCGATGAGCGAGCAGGCGACGGCTTCAAAGCAAATCTCGACCGCCGCGGTCAGTATGCGCCAGCAGTCCGAACAGTTGACGAAAGCCTTGAGCGAGCAAACCCGCGCGATGCGCGAAATGACTTCCGTTTCAGGCAATGTCGCCGGGCAAATCAAATTAATCACACACGCCAATCTCGAACATTCGACAGGTGCGGACAATATTTTGCAGCGGCTCTCGGGCGTGCGCCATATCACGGAGCGCAACGCTCTCGGCGTGCAGGCGACTTTAGTTGAAACGACCGGCTTGCTCGAACAGGCGCAGGAGCTTTCAGCGATTATGAATGGTTTTGATGACGCCGCAAATAATGCCGCGCCTGCCGCCGCCGCTCAAAACGGCGAAAAACCGCGCGGGAAAAGAAAAAAGATAAACGAGTCAGGCGATAAAAACAACGGCTCATCTCAGAACGAATAAATCAAATGGACTCTGACTCCGACAAGCAAAATTTTATCGGGATTTTTACGACCGACACGAAATTCGTCGTGCAGGTCTGGGACGCCGCGCTCGAACAGATGACCGGAATTTCAGCCGAAAGCGCGCGCGGCAAATCCTTCGTCGAGACGATTTCGAATCTCGAAGAGCGCGGTTTATTGCCGCGTTTTCAGCGCGTTTTGGAAGAAGGCACGGTTGAAATTCTCGCGCCCGCTTTTCACCGGTTTTTAATTTGTTGCCCGCCGCTGTCTGCGTCGAAACGCTTTGCGGAAATGCGCCAGCGCGTAACGATTGCGCCGCTCAAGGAAAACGAAACGATTCGCGGTTTAATCGTTACGGTCGAAGACGTTACGGAAAGAATCGAGCGCGAAATCGAATTAGCCGAACAGCTCAATGATGCGGATGAAGCCGTTCGCTTGCAGGCGGCAAAGGCGATTTCGCGCGAACCGGAAAATCTCGTTGAAGAAAACGCCGCGCCGATTATCGACGCGCTCGGAGATAAAAACTGGCGCGTGCGCCGCAAGCTGGTCGAAAGCTTATCGCGCCGCGCCGCGCCCGAAGCGATAGCCGCGCTTTTGCGTGCGATGCGTGAACAGCATTTCGATTTCGGCGTCTTAAACAGCGCCTTGCAGGTTTTGCAGGCGACTTCGGTAAAAACGACCGAAACGCTCGTCGAGTTTTTGCACGGAGACGACGCCGATTTGCGAATGCAGGCGGCGCTGACGCTCGGAGAGCAAAACGACGCGCAGGCGATTCCCGCTTTGCTCGCGGCGCTCGAAGATGAAAACACAAACGTCCGCTATCACGTCATCGAAGCGCTCGGAAAGTTAAAAGCGAGCGACGCCGTCGAGCCGCTTCTTAAAATTGCCGAAACGCGCGATTTCTTTTTGTCGTTCGTCGCGCTCGACGCGCTGCGGGAAATCGCCGACGAGCGAGCCGCGACGCGTATTCTGCCGCTTTTGAGCGACGATTTTTTGCGCCAAGCCGCCGTCGAAACGCTCGGCTCAATCGGAAACGAGGAAATCGTTTCGCCGCTCGTTAATTTATTAAATGAAGATAAAGTTTCGGCGATTGCCGTCGCTCGCTCACTCGCCTCGCTGTTTGAGCGTTTCGAAAACGATTTTGCGAAAAGCGAAAGCATTGTTGAACAGGCGCGAAAGGCAATCGGTGAAGACGGAAAATCGAATCTGCTCGAAGCATTGAATAATTCTAATGAAACGGATTTAACCGCGCTCGCGCGTCTCGGCGGCTGGTTTGACGATGAACGAATCAGAGAAACATTTGCGACGCTGCTTGAAAATGAAAACGTGCGCGAAGAAGTCGCCCGGGCGCTGGCGCGACATGGCAAAGCCGCCGTCGGTTTATTGATTGAATTGCTCGAAACGGGCGATGCGGAAGTGAGCCGGACAGCCGCGCGGGTTTTAGGGCAAATCGGTGATGCAAGGGCTTTTGAGCCGCTCGTCGAACTGCTGAAAAACGGCGATGCGGCTTCCCGACAATCCGCTGCCGGCGCGCTGAAATCGCTTGCGCATCCCGAAACGGTTCCGGTTTTGTGTAATTTGCCGGCTGATTCGGACGCGAACGTTCGGGAAGCGGCAATTCGGGTGGTCGGTTATTTCGGCGCGAAAGGATTTGAACAGGCGATTTTTGAGTCTTGTGAGGACACGAACGAGCGCGTGCGGCGTGCGGCAATCGAACAGCTGCCGAATATTGACGACGAACGCGCCGTTTCGACGCTGATTCATTTTTTAAAAGAAGGTTCTTCGCGCGAAAGAGAAGCGGCGGCGAAGGCTCTGGCGCAGGTTAAAAACGATGAATCCGTTGCCGCTTTGCGCGACGCGTTACTGGATGCGGATGACTGGACGCGATATTTTGCGGTTCGCGCTCTGGGCATTTCGCGGGATGAAGCGAGCCGCGAAATTTTGATTGAAATGGCAGAAAAGGATGCGGCGGAACAGGTTCGCGCGGCGGCAAGGGAAGTTTTGAGCGAGCTAAAGGCATAATCGAGCATGGGGTTTAATTCGGATATTTCAGGTGTGCGCCGCGGCGCGGAAACACTTCTGCGCGATTTGATTCACGAGCGCGTCGGGCTTTTTTTTGACGATTCAAAAATTAATCTGCTTGCCGATAAACTGACTCCGCTTATCATCGAGCGCGGTTTCGATTCGTTTCTCGATTATTTTTATTTGCTCAAATACGACGCCGATTCCGCCGGAGAATGGCGAAACGTCGTCAACGCGCTAAGCGTGCAGGAAACTTATTTCTGGCGCGAAATGGACCAGATTCACGGGTTGGCGGAAGAAGTTATACCGGGTTTATTGGAAAAGAACCCGAACGCGCCGATTCGTATCTGGAGCGCGGCTTGCGCGACCGGCGAAGAACCTTTGACGATTGCGATGCGGCTGAATGAAGACGGCTGGTTTGAACGCGCCGACATCAAAATTTATGCGTCGGACGCGAGCAGCGCGGCGCTCGAACGCGCGCAGAAGGGCAGTTACCGGGAAAGGTCGTTTCGCGCGCTTCCGGCAAATTTGAAGGAAAAATATTTTACGCCCGACGGAAAAGAATGGCGCGTCGCGCCCGGTTTGAGCAAAAAAATCAGTTGGACGCAGGCGAATCTTCTTGAAACGAGCGAAACGGAAAGCCTCGCAAGCGTTTCGCTCATTTTTTGCCGCAATGTTTTTATTTACTTTTCGCCCGAAATGGTGCGGCGCGTTGTCGCGTCTTTCGCGGAAAAAATGTATGTTCCGGCGTTTCTATTTGTCGGCGCGGCTGAATCGCTTTTAAAAGTTACGGACGATTTTGAGCTTGAAGAAGTCGGCAGCGCTTTTGTTTATGTAAAACGAAAATAAATTGGCGTTATAAAAATCTATTTCGTATATTCAAAGTTGTATTGGCAGATTCAAGGGGGTTGATTTGAACAGAATAATTCGGGTTTTGATTGTCGATGATTCCGCGTATGTGCGGAAAGTCGTGCGCGAAATGCTTTCATACAGCCCGCATCTGGAAGTCGTCGGCGCGGCGCGAGACGGACGCGAGGCGCTCGAATTGGTCGAAAAACTGCGTCCCGATGTCGTTACTTCGGATTTGATGATGCCCGAACTCGACGGAATCGGATTTGTCCGCGAACAGATGCGGCGACGCGCGCTGCCGATTGTGATGATGAGCTCGGCGGACGAAAACAGCGCCGAAACGCTTGCCGCGCTCGATGCCGGCGCGATTGATTTTGTACAGAAACCGACGGCGCTTGCCACGGAAAAGATTTTTGAAGTGCGCAGCGAGCTTATCGAAAAAATTAAAACGGCGGCAAGTGTGCACGCGGGAAATCTGCATTTGGAGCCGGAATCCGGGCAGCGAGCCGAAACGATTACTGTTTCAAACGAGTCGCGCAAAAATCAGTTTGACGCGATTGTTATCGGAATCTCGACGGGCGGACCGCAGGCTTTGCGATTTTTGATTCCGCAGATTCCGGCGGATTTCCCCGTGCCGATTGCGATTGTTCTGCATATGCCGGTCGGTTATACGGCGATGTATGCCGAAAAATTAAACGAGATTTCCGCGATTGAAGTCCGCGAAGCCAGAGAAGGCGACGAGATGCGCGCCGGATTAGCCTTGCTCGCGCCTGCCGGAAAACATCTCAGTTTTAAGCGCCGAATGAATGGGAGAGTGTTCGCGCATTTGAGTCTTCGACCGCTCGACACGCAGCATCGCCCGGCGGTTGATGTATTATTTCAATCGGCGGCGGAAATTTTCGGCGAACGCGCGCTCGGCGTCGTGATGACCGGAATGGGCGCTGACGGCAGAACGGGCGCGGCTTGGATAAAGGCTCGCAACGGGACGATTTTTGTCGAAGCCGAAGAAACCTGCGTAGTTTACGGAATGCCGGGCGCTGTTGTCGAAGCGGGTTTAAGTGATAAAATCATCAGGCTTGACCGGATGGGACAAGCCTTACTGGAGGTCGCGTGAAAAAGAAAATCTTGGTTGTCGATGACTCCGCAATGTCGCGCAGAATGCTGCGTCGAATCGTGGAAAGCACCGGATACGAAGTCGTTGAAGCCGATGAAGGCGCGGCTGGAATCGAGCAGTATTTTCTTGAAAAACCGGATTTGGTTTTTCTCGATTTGACGATGAAAGATATGTACGGGCTGGACGTTCTGGCGAAGCTGCGCGAGCTCGACCCGGAAGCGCGCGTGATTATCGCCAGCGCCGACATACAGGATTCGACCAGAGAAATGGTCGCGGCGGCGGGCGCAAACGCGTTTATCAATAAACCTTTGTCGCCGGAAAAAGTGTTGCAGGTTTTGGAATCAGTAATGAATGAGGAGAAAGCTTCGTGATTTTAACTGAACGACAAACCGACGCGCTCGGAGAATTTATCAACATCGCTTTTTCGCGCACCGCGTCGTCACTCTCGGAAATCACCGGACATCGTGTTTTGCTCGACGTTCCGCAGGTCGATATTTACCCGATTGAAGAAGTCGGGACAAAACTCGCGCGTTTTCTGCCGGGCGACGTGGCTTCGATTCATCAGCCGTTCGACGGCGCGATTGCGGGCGACGCGTTTTTGATTTTGAATTACGAGGGCGCGGTCAGATTAACCGATTTGCTGACCGACGGGAACGCGCCGCAGACGCAGCTCGACGAATCGGCGCGCGAAGTTTTAACCGAGGTCGGCAATATTCTGCTCAACGCGTGTCTCGGAATGTTCGGCAATGTTCTGCGCGTCAGAGTCAATTTTTCCGTGCCGAATCTGCATCTCGAATCGCTCGACGATTTAATAAATTCGGTCAGGAACGAGCGCGAAGGCTTGAGCTTTGCGATTATCGTTTACACGTCGTTTCGCATTCGCGAAAGCGCCGTTACGGGTTATCTGGTTTTGGTTTTGAGCGTTATTTCGCTCAACCGTTTGATTGAGGAAATCGAGCGCTGGGAAACGAGACAAGAGGAAGAAATTCATTCAAGCCAGAATCCGGCGAAAAGCGATTTGAGCGTTTAGTTTTATTAAAAACAGAATTTGTGAGCTATAACGGAAACAATTCATCACTCGACACGGCGATGCTTCGCTGGATGTCGGAGTTTGCCGCGCAGGGCTTGCTCGTTACGGACGAAAAGCTGAATATTCGCTTCTGCAACAAATGGTTTGAAAAACAAAGCGGAAAAATCGAAAAAGACTTAATCGACGACAATCTGCTCGAAATATTTCCCGAACTAAAAACGCGCGGTTTCGACCGGTTTTACAGCGATGCGCTAAACGGGCAGAGCCGGATTCTGTCGCATCGTCTTCATAAATATCTTTTGCCGATGATACCGAGCGCGGGCGTCGCCGCTTTCGCGCAGATGCAGCAGAGCGCGCGAATTTCGCCGCTTTTTGACGGCGACAAAGTTATCGGCACAATCACCATTATCGAAGACGTTACGGAGCGCGTCGCGCGCGAGATGGAATTAAACGTCCAGATTGAAGAACGCGGTCGGCTTCTGGCAAGCGAGCAATCCGCGCGGCAGCTTGCCGAAGAAAACAGCCGCCTGAAAGACGAATTTTTAGCCAGCGTTTCGCACGAAATCCGCACGCCGCTCAACGCCATTAACGGCTGGACGCAGATTCTTTTGAGCGGAGATTCGAGCGCGGAAAAATCGCGCCACGCGCTCTATACGATTCAAAGAAACGTCGGCTCGCAGACGCAAATCATCGACGATTTGCTCGACGTATCGCGCATCGTTACCGGGCAGATGCGGCTCGACTTGCATCCGGTTGATTTAGCCGAAAGCATCGAAACCGCGCTCGAAAACATAAGTCCGTCAGCAAGCGCGAGAGAAATAAAACTAATCAAAACTATCGAATCCGGCGAGACTTTTGTGATGGGCGACGCCAGCCGCCTGCAACAGATATTCTGGAATTTGCTTTCGAACGCGGTAAAATTTACGCCCTTAAACGGGCAAATCGAAATAATTCTGCGCGAAATCGATGCTTTTGCGGAAGTCGTCATCCGGGATTCCGGGCAAGGCATTGATGATGATTTTCTGCCTTTTGTTTTCGAGCGTTTCCGGCAGGCTGACGGAAGCTCGAAACGCAAGTACGGCGGTCTGGGCTTGGGTCTTTCGATTGTCAAAAATCTGGCTGAAATGCACGGCGGCACAATTACTGCGGAAAGCGCGGGCGAAGGCGCGGGCGCGACTTTTACGATGTCTCTGCCGCTTTTGATGCCGCAGAAAAGCGAGGAAGATTTCGACCGTTCAACCGGTTCTTTTATCAAACCGGCGAAAAATGATTTTGGCGGATTCCGCATTCTGGTCGTTGACGACGACGCCGATTCGCGCGAAATGCTCAGATACGTTCTCGAAGATACGAAAGCTCAAATTATGACGGCAGGCAGCGCCGGCGAAGCTCTGGCTCATTTTTCCGCGTTTGAGCCGGATATTTTAATCAGCGATTTAGGAATGCCGGAAATGGACGGATACGATTTAATCAAGCGAATTCGCGCTTTGCCGGTTGAAAGCGGCGGACAAACCCCGGCGATTGCCCTGACCGGATACGTCGGCGCTGAAGAGCAAAAACGAGTTCAGTCATCGGGTTTCGATATTCACGTCGCCAAACCGGTCGATTTTAACCGTTTGATGAAAATAATTAATGAGCTTCTGCTTAAAACTCATGAACAGGTCGGGAAAAACGTTTCAGAGCTTTAAAAATTATTTTCAGACAAAGAAAAACGCGCCTGATTTGCGTGAAAATCAAGCGCGTTTTGCGGATTTGTAGAATTTGGATTAACTCAAGGGTTTCTGCGAGCGCCGCTTTTTAGTGTACGGGTTCTTCACGGCTGTTCGGGTCAATAAGACCGAGCATAAGATTCTTGGTGGTATTGTCAAGATTATCCAGAATGTCTCCGGCTCGTTCGATGAATCGCCGCACGCCGTAATCTCTCCCGCCGACCTCCCATTCATTTGAATAACCTTTAGCAGGATTAGCCTGAAAGACCTTCAAAACGTCGAATATCGTCGCAAACGACATCGGGTGAGGACAGGCGAGACCGTCAGTATGAATTTGTTTGGGAAACGGCGCGGTGCTCAACGCGGTGTCCTTATTGCCAAACTGATAATCGTAGATTTGAGACATGACCAGCAGGCACAAGGCACGAAAAACGCCTTTGTCGCTTTGTTCGACCTCGTCAACGGTATCAAGTTTAAGCTCGTGGACGAGCGCGTACCGGTTATAGGGAAGCTGCTTTCGGATTTTCCTTTCCGCGCTCTTATCCTCGTTGCCGAATATTTGCCATAGCAGTTCGTTCGCCGCAAACTCGGCAAATCCCTCGTGAAAGGCGATGTTGAGTCGTTCCGATTGACCGTGAGTGTCCATATCCGGCGGACAGAATACCGCCGCGAGCCAGTTTGCGGTTCCGTGATTATGGTCGTAGTTCCATAAGTGCATGACTTCGTGGAACACGGTTTCGACGCTCCATTGGTCACTTTTGTCCGTCGAGTGGATGTATGCGGAGCGGGTAACGCCGTTCGCGTAACATGCGCCGCTGACGTTGTTGGCTGGATAAATTACCCTGATTTTGCTTTTGAAAGCGAAGTAACTATCCCTGTTTCGCAGCGTATTTATCAGCGTCTTGACGGCGAACCAGGTGATGGCGCGTCGCCGGTTGTCGAGTGTGCCGAGTTCGCCGTTCGCGCCCGATTCAAAGGTTTTGGTTCCGATGTTGATAGTCGGACCTTCCACCTCGTGGTCGTGCTCGAAGATTGTGATTGCCGGGCTTAAGAAATTCGCCATGTCCGCCATTGCGCCGCTGTTAATCGCAAGGTCATTGTCCTCGAAGCGCACTTTGACCTTAAACTTGCGCTTGCTCTTGTCTTTTTCTATCTTCAAGCTGAAGTTGCCCGCCGCGTCGGTGCGCACCTTTCCCCAGGAGGCAAACACTCCTAAATTTGAGGCAGAGATTTCGACCTCGGCGCCTGCTACTGCTCTATTGGTCATGATGCCGCTGATTGCATTTTCATTGACCGTGATTCTGCCCGTGATTGTCCATGTAACTTTACTCATTTGTTTTCTTATCTCCTTTTGTTATTTTGAAAAGTCGAGCTTTCCATTTTTTGAGTCCAAATATAAGCGAATTGTATTTGCCTTACTTTCCCGGGTTTTCCCTTTGACAAAAATTGCTTTCGATAAGAGTGTCAAAGAGCGCAGAAACATTTCAGAAAAAAAGTTCAAAGTTCAAAGTTCAAGGTTCAAAGCATTTTTCGACCTTGAACCTTGAATCTTGAACTTTGAACTTTTTTAGCTATTTCCGGTTGACGCGGAATGTATAATCGGCGACCGATTCCGTTTCGTTTTGCGCGTTGAGCGCGGAAAGCTTGACCATATAATCGCCTCTGCGAAGCTTGGCGGCGGGAATGAAAAGAAAGAGTTTTGAATTTTTGGCTTTGAGATTGTTGCTTTTCAAAATCGGATTGCCGTCCGCATCGACGATTTCAACCATGTAGATTTTGTAATCCTGACTTTCGAGATTCACCTGCAAATTTGCGCCGCGCGCGTTTTCCGGCAAATTCAGCTCCGCCGTTTTGCCGCCCGCGCGGACGCCGCCCGCAAACAAGGCGAGAATCGGCGCTGCGCCGTTTGATTCAGGCTTAGGCGCGTTCGTATTTTGATTTTTGTTCTGCGATTCCTTATTCGCATTCGGTGAAACGTTTTTGTTTTCGGGGATTTTTTCGGCGATATTAGTGTTTGAGTTCTCTAAATCGCTTTGATTTGCAGGCGAATTCTGATTCGTCGGCGACGGCGTGATTTGGCGGACAATTTCATTCCGGTTCGGATTTCGCGTTAAAAGCCAGCCGCCGAAAATCAAAACCAAAAGGGCAAACGCCGCGCCGAAAGCGAGCTTCGGAGTTTTGAAAAAATTTGCTATCGAATTCCATGCAGACGGATTCGCCGCTGCCGTTTCAATTTTTTTTACGGCGTCAGTTTCTTTGTATTCTGATAATTTTCCGAGCATTTCGCGTGTGAAAGCGACGCGCAGGCGGCGGGATTTTGTAGTCAAAAAGATTTTTTCAAATCGCTCGCGCCCGGATAATTCGAGCGTGCCGCGAACGTAAGATTCAATCAATTCGTCTTCGACGACGCGAATCTGCTCGAACAAATCCTCATTTTCGACGAATTTTGCCTCAAACGCGCTTCTTTCGTCTTCGGACATTTCGCCGAGCAGAAACCGTCGAACATCCGCTTCCGTTTTTATCTGGTCTTGAACCACTTTTTTTCTTTTCCCAACTATAGTGCGAAAAATCGCAAAAACATTTCACTTCAAGAGTCAAAATTCAAGAGTCAAAATTCAAAATTCAAGATTTAAGATTCAAGATTCAAGATTGGTCCTTTCTTTATTTTGAATCTTAAATCTTGAATCTTAAATCTTAAACCTCCCGACAGCAATCAATCGTGCAGTCTTCCAATTTCGCTTTCAGGCGACAAACGCGAATCCGCAAAGTATTGAGCGACATATCGAGCGAATCTGCCAGCCGTTTGCGCGTCGCAATCATCGTTCGCTCGTCGGTATCGTAATAAGCGATGACGAGACGACGGTTTTCGTCGGGAAACGCCGCCAGACATTTTTCCAGACAATCGAGCCGCGCGTCGCCGGTTTCAGATGCTTCGGCTAAATCGCCCGCCGCAGTTATGTTTTCGATTGCCGGATTATCTTCGATTGATTGAAACAGGCGCTCGCGGCGTCGGCAGTCTTCTTTGAAAACAAACTGCGCAACGGTCGCGGCATAAGCGTTAATGTTTTGGATTTGCTCGCCTTCCGCGATTTTTTTGATAACGCGGTCGAAAACAACATCGGTCAATTCTTCGGCGCTTTCGCAGCCGCGCCACTCGAAAAATTTGACGAGCCGCACGCGCAGAGATTCATACCTCGCGCCCGCAAGCTCGCGGTCGGCGTCGAGCAAGCCGAGAAGCGTATCGAATCCTGTTTGCGTTATAACGTTTTCCACCTGCATTTTTCGCGGCGGCGAGAGTTTGATAAAACAAGCTAAGTGTAGATGAAAAAATGAAAAACTAAAAGTAAAAAGCGAAAGGTAAAAGGCAGATTAGTTTCCCGCGCTTTTCACTTTTCACTTTTCACTTTTCACGTTCTTTCCATTCGCCCTGAAGCGTAAATCCCGCCCAGAAATACGGCGATTTAAAACGCGGAATCTGCCGCATTTCGTTTTGCGCCTGTCTTAAGGCAGCGGCGGCGGAAAGTTTTTTCTGTAAAAGATTTTGATAAAAACGCTTCATAAATTCGGCGGTCGCCGCGTCGTCAACTTTCCAGAGACTCGCCACGACGCGTTTCGCTCCGGCATACATAAAGCCGCGCGTCAGACCGATTAAGCCTTCGCCGCGAACGTCTTTTCCGAGAGCCGTCTGGCAAGCCGAAAGCACGACCAAATCGCTGTTCAGATTCAAATTATAAATTTGATTCAGCCGCAGAAAACCGTCCTGCGGCTTTCCGTTTTCGTCGAAAAGCGAGAGAACCAAGCCGGAAAGCTCCGGACGCGAAGTGTCCAGAAGTCCGTGTGTCGCAAAATGCAGAATTTTGTATTCGGCTAAAGTTTCGCTCATCGCGTTTTCGCGATTCGCTTCAAAATCGACGTTCAAAACCGACTGGTTTTTCGGCACGAAAGCGGAAATATTTTTAGCCTCGACGCGCGAAGAAAGCAGGCGCGGAAGATTTTCGCCGAGATTAAAATCGCGCAGAACTTTTCCGAGTTCAGCCGGTTTTTCCGATACGATTCGCGGCACAATCGAAAGGCGCGTGTCATTTGCCTCAAAAACCGCGTCGGCAAAAATCGCAATCGCTTTTCCGGGCGTTTTGCGCCCGCTCGCGTTTTGCCTTAATTCGGCTAAAACGCTCGCCGAAGGCAGCGCGACAATCTCGTTTGTTTCAGTCAAAAAAGCCGGAACCTGAGATTTGGAATTTTGAATTTGAAGCGAAGCGAACGGAATAAACTGCAAAACGCCGTCGGCGACGATTGCGAGGCGTTTGTTTTCAATTTTTCCGGCGACCGGCGCGAGCAAAATTTCGCTCAATCGCTTTGAAAACTCAGCCGTCTGCGCTTCCTTTGTCTTGTCGCGAGAAGTTATCGAAGTATAAAAATTTCTTGCCGTCGTTTCGATTTCACTTCGCGAAGGAAGCGTGAAAATCTCAGTCGAATTTTTCGTCACGAGCCACAAAAACGAACGCGCCGAGCCGAGCTTGTATTCAAGCAAAACAGTTTCGTCGTCCAGAAGATTTTGAATCTCTTTGCCTGAAAGATTCGCGCCGAAAGTTAAACCGGCGTAGCGCGGATTTTCGCGGCGGATTTTGATTTGTAGATTTTCCGTCTCGGTCGAAAGCGCGGTTATTTCATTCGTGATTTTCGTGATTTGTTCCGCCGTCGATTTTCCGCTTAAAAGCTGAGTTCGCTGGCGATATTTCGCGTTTAGCGCGTCCTGCAAATCCTGCGCGCGTTCGAGCGATTTTGTATCGACGCCCTGTTTGATATTGATTCTCGCTTCCTGTAGAAGCTCGACGAGACTGCGCGTTCGGGCGCGTTCGCTGGCTTCGAGCGCGAGCGCAATGTCGCCGGCGTCTTTCGATTTTTCGTAACGCGCGACGAGCAAATCGGTATAAAACTCGTAAAATTGCTGAACGGTCGAAAAATATCCGAGACGAAGTTCGGGACTGATTAGCTCGCCGCGAATTTGTTCGACTATCTGCAAGCCGTTTTCGATGTTTTCAAACGCTTTCGGCAGATTTCCTTTTTCCCGCTCGCAAATTGCCAGCCAGTAAAAAGTGTCGGCGATAATACGGCGCTCGCCGAGCGTAATCGCCAGCGCGTTAGCCCCGGTAAAATATTCGAAAGCCTTTGTTTTATCGCCCGTCGTCCATGCGGTTTTGCCGAGATTTCCGAGCGAAGTCGCCTCGCCGCGACGGTCGCCGGCGCGCCTTCTTAATTCGTATGACTGCGTGTGAAATTCCAGCGCTTTCGCCGTGTCGCCCGCCTTTGCAAAAGCCAGACCGAGATTGTTGAGCGTGTTGGCTTCGCCGCGCTCGTCTTTTAGCTCGCGCCGCAAAACGAGCGATTTTTGATAAAATTCCTGCGCTTTTGCCAAATCGCCCAAAAACATATACGCCGAACCGACGTTATTTAAACTGATGGCTTCGCCGCGCAGATTGCCGACTTCGCGCTCCATTTCAATCGATTGATTGTAATAAAAAATCGCTTTTTCGTAATCGCCCGCAATATTCAGAGAATAGCCGATGTTGTTGACCGCCGACGCTTCGTATTGGCGATTACCTATGGCGCGCGTCAAATCCAGCCCGCGCAGGTAAAAATCGAGCGAATTTTGCAGCTCGCCGAGCTGTTCGTAAACCAGACCGCTCGAAATCAGCGCGACGACTTCCCAGGTTTTGTCCTGTTTTATTTTCGATACGGCGATTATTTCCTGAAATTTCTCCAGCGCCTGTCGCCGCCCTTCGCGCGTTCCTTTTTGTCGCAGCTCGCTTGTTTCGTTGCCAAGCTCAAGCAGCTTTTTCGCCGCCGCGTTTATCTCAAAATCCTGCGCGACCGTCGGGCGAATTTCAATTAATTTAATCGTGTATTTTCCCGTACCGGCGCGCGGGTCGGCGGGCGAAACCTCGATTTTATACTTGCCCGCCTCCGCTGCCGTTACCAAAATCGAATCGTTTCCGAGAACGCCGCTCGGCGATTGGGATTCGATAAAACTTTCGCCCGCCGGTTTATAAGCCGCGAGCGATACGTCAACGCCCTTTTGCTCGATTTCAATCCGCGCCGTCTGATTTGCGCCTAAGGTTACCGTATAAAAATGCGTTTCGCCGCCTTTTATCTCCCGTTCGATTGTTTGAGTAGTTGTCAGCTTTGCCGGTTCTTGTGAATACGCTCCGGTGTTTAATGCAAGCAAAAGACAAAACCAAATAAAGATATTGAACCAAACCTGCTTTGCCATAATTTTGAGTTTAAGTTTAACAGAATTAGTCACCAAGTCTATATTTTTCGGTATTGCCCGTATCCGAAATACGTGACGGCGGCAGAATTTACTATGAAGATAAAGATATTGAAATAAAACGACTTTTTTGATTTTTCGTCGCGCCTCGCTGCGTAACGCATTGAGTTTCGTTATTCGTGATTTGTTTCGTAGTTTACGTCAAGCGCGTCGCGGATTCCGTCGGCAAAGAGAAACCACGCGAGCATTGTCAGCGCGAGAACGATTGAAGGAAAAACCGTCAGATGCCACGCGGTACGGATATATGCCTGATACATTCCAATCATTTGTCCCCAGGAGGCTTGCGGCGCGGGAATTCCCAAGCCTAAAAAGCTCAAGCCCGCTTCGGCAAACATCGCGCCCGGGATGCCCAAGGCAATCGAGACAATAATCGGAGTCATCACGTTTCGCAAAATATGCTTGCGGAGAATATAAAAAGTTCCAGCGCCCATTGCGCGCGAGGCGCGAACGTAATCGGTTTTTTTGAGCGAGAGAACCTGCCCGCGCACCAGACGCGCAATTCCAATCCAACCCGTCAGAGTCATTGCGAGAATCAAATTCCAAAAGCCCGCGCCGAGCGCAACCATCAGAAGAATATAAAAAAGAATTGTCGGAAGAGACGAAAGCACGTCGATTACGCGCATCAAGACGTAATCGAGCCAACCGCTTTTTAAGCCCGCGATTGCGCCGATTGGAACGCTGATTAAGGCAATTGTCAGTTGGCTGAGAACGCCGACGCCGATTGAAACTCGCGCGCCGTAGAGCAGGCGAGATAAAACGTCGCGTCCGAGGTCGTCCGTGCCGAGCCAATGCAAGCGGCTCGGCGTTTCCCAGGTCGCCAGAAAATCGCCTTTATACGGATTATACGGCGCAATAAATGGAGCGGCGGCGGCGAGAATAATTTGAAAAACGATAAATACGAGCGCAATAACGGCAATCTTATTTCGGGCAAAGCGCCGCCAGAAACGCAAAGGTTTGCGCGTTTCCGGTTTTGCCGTGATATTTTCTATTGTCATCTCGTTTGTCATTTTGTTTTTTGCCCGCGAAATACGCGAAAGGACGCGAAAAAATTTTAAAAATTATTGAGACCAGCTTTTTATCTCGTCCTTTAAACCGACATTGGTTTTCTTTAAATTGTTAGCAATTCTTTTGTATTCAAGTTTTGGAAAGTGTCCGAAATTTACGAGCAGCGCTAAATCGAAGTTTGTCGCATTCAAATAGTTTAAGGTCTGCGATTTGTTTATCTCGATTATCGCGGGTAAGGCTTTTATTTCCACAATAATCTTCTCATAACAAACAAAATCAGGTTGAAAATATTGTTTTAATATTCTTCCTTTATATTCAAGCTGAATTTTGGGCTGCGCGATACACGGAATCTTTTGTAATTCAAATTCAATCGCCAAGCATTCCTGATAGACCGCCTCGGAAAATCCGCAGCCTTTCTGTTTATAAACTTCAAAACAAGCTCCGATTATCTTATAGCTTTCCTCTTTATAAACAATATCTTCCATTTTTCTCTTTCCTGTTTTTCGCGCCCTTTCGCGTATTTCGCGGGCAAAAATTCTTATTCCTCTTTCACCAAACTAACGCGCGGGTCAGCCAGCGCGTAGAGCAAATCGGTGATGAAATATGCCAGACTGATTATCAAAGTCCAAATTAAAGTCGTCGCCATAATCATCGGGTAGTCGCGGCTGCCGATTGCCGTAACGAAATAAAAGCCGATGCCCGGAATGCGAAAGATGCTCTCGACAAAAAACGAGCCGACGATTAAGCCTGCCGCGAGCGGTCCGCCGACCGTCAGAAGCGGCGTGAGCGCGTTTTTGAAAACGTGTACGAACATAATCCGCGCGCGGCTCAGACCTTTGGCGCGAGCCGTTCGAACATAACCGGCGCGCATCGCGTCCGTCATGCTCGCCCGCGTGTATCGCTGCAAAACCAGAATCGGCGCGAGCGAATTTGCAAGGACGGGCATAATCCAATGACGCGGGCTGCTCCAGCCGCCGGTCGGCAGCCAGCCGAGCCAGACGCTGAAAATCACCTGCAAAAGTATGGCGAAAACGAAGCCCGGAATGACGAGACAAAAAATCGAAACGCCCGTGCCGAGATAATCGAGAATCGAATTCGGCTTAACCGCCGCCGCGATGCCCAAACCGACGCCGACGACAATCGAAAAAACAAACGTCAAAAGTCCGAGTTCGAGCGAATAAGACCATTGCTCTTTGAAAATCCCGACGACCGTGCGGTTCGGATACATTATCGAATAACCGAAATCGAGCGAAGCGGCGTTTTTCACGAAAAGCGCGTATTGCTGCCAGAGAGGTTTGTCCAAACCGAATTTTTCGTTTAGCTGGCGTTTGATATTTTCGGGAACCATCTGCTGTTTTTCGAGCGCGAGCGCGTCGAAAGGTCCGCCCGGAACGGCGTGCATCAAAGCAAACGTCAGGATTGAGACGATGATTAAAACACCGAAAAGTCCTGCGATTCTCAATAAAATATAACGAGCCATAATTTAATTTTTAGCGCCTCAAAGCTTGATTTTTCAATAGTTTATAACACACTCCAGGTTTTAAACGGCAAAATGACAGGCAACTTGACTGTCTTCTTCAATCACGCGCAGCTGCGGTTCTTCCGCCGCGCAAATTTCCTGCGCGAGCGGGCAGCGCAGGCGGAAAACACAACCCGCCGGGCGCTGCGTAATCACGTCAATCTCGCCTTTTACATCTACTTCGATTTTGTGTTTCGACGGGTCGGGTTCGGGAATTGCGGAAATCAAAGTCTGCGTGTACGGATGACGCGGCGCGTTTGTAATCTGACGACTTTCGCCGATTTCCACTAATCTTCCCAGATACATCACGCCGATGCGACGGCTCATAAAAGCCGTAACGGCGATATTGTGCGAGATGAAAAGATAAGCCAAGCCGAATTCGTCCTGCAAATCTCGCAGGAGATTCAAAATTTGCGCCTGAACGGAAACGTCCAGAGCCGAAACCGCTTCGTCGCAGATAACGAGCTTCGGACGCAATGCGAGAGCGCGGGCGATGCCGATGCGCTGCTGCTGACCGCCGGAAAATTCGGACGGAAAACGATGCAAATCTTCCGCCGCTAAACCGACACGCTCAAGCAGCTCGGCGGCGATTTTTCGCCTTTCGGATTTTGTGCCGATGTTGTGAATTTCGAGCGGCTCGCCGATGATTTGCTCGATTGAAAGGCGCGGGTCGAGCGACGCGAGCGGGTCTTGAAAAATCATCTGCATTTGTTTGCGGATTAATTTCAATTCTCGCTCGCCCGCGTGCGAGATGTCTTTCCCGTCAAAAATGATTTGTCCGTCGTCAGGCGCGTAAAGCCGCATAATCGTCAAAGCGAAAGTCGATTTGCCGCAGCCGGATTCGCCGACTAACCCGAGCGTTTCACCTGTTTGCAAAGATAAACTCACGCGGTCAACGGCGATATTTTCGACGCTTTTGCCAAAAATTCCGTTTCTCGACGAAAAACTTTTGGTCAAATCGATTGTTTGAAGCAATATTTCCGACATTTTATTTTTTATTTTGCCCGCGAAAAGCGCGAAAAAGCGCGAAAATTCTAATTTTATTTTTAATCAAATTTCGCTCTTAAATCCTCTTTTTTTTCGCGTTCTTTCGCACTTTTCGCGGGCAAATTCTTTTCCTGCGCGACGTAACAGGCGGCAACGTGTCCGCCGCGCACTTCCGACAATTCAGGACGCTTTTCGGCGCAGATTGCGATGTGAAACGGGCAGCGCGGGTAAAAGGAACAGCCGATATAATCTTCACGCCGAAGACGCGGCGGCGCGCCTTCAATGGTTTGCAGTCTTTCGGGCTGCTCGCCCAGACGCGGAATCGAAGCGACGAGCGCCTGCGTGTACGGATGCTGCGGCGAGCTGAAAATCGCTTGAACGGGCGCGTTTTCAACGATTCTTCCCGCATACATCACGGCAACCTGGTCGGCAATTTGCGCGACGACGCCCAAATCGTGCGTGATGATAATAATCGACATTCCCAGTTCATTTTTGAACTCGCGCAAAAGATTCAGGATTTGCGCCTGAATCGTAACGTCGAGCGCGGTTGTCGGCTCGTCGGCGATAAGGAGTTTCGGCTGGCAGGCGACCGCCATCGCAATCATCACGCGCTGGCGCATCCCGCCGGAAAATTCGTGCGGATAGTCGTCGATTCTTTGTTTGGCGTTCGCAATCCCGACGCGCTGAAGAAGATAAATCGCCTGCGCGCGCGCTTGTTTGTTTGAAAGCCCGCGATGAACGCGCAGAGTTTCCATAATTTGATAACCGACCGACAAAACCGGATTTAGCGAAGTCATCGGGTCTTGAAAAATCATCGAGATGCGCGTTCCAAGGATTTTTTCCAGTTGTTTATCGGAGAGTTTTAACAAATCCGTTTCTTTATCTTCGTAGCGGAAAATCACACAGCCTGCGGAAATCTCGCCGGGCGGCTCGATAAGCCGCATAATCGAAAGCGCGGTAACGCTCTTGCCGCAGCCTGATTCGCCGACAATACCTAAAACTTCGCCTTCCGCAACCGAAAAAGACACGCCTTTGACGGCTTTTGCCGAATCAAACTGCGTCTGTAGATTTTCGACTTCAAGTAAGGTTCTTTGCATAAAAATTAAGAAGCTTTGCCCGCGAAATGCGCGAAAAATCGCGAAATTATTTATTTTTCTTTCTTCATTTCGCGCCCTTTCGCGCATTTCGCGGGCAAAAAATTCTTCAAACTATCCGCGCCACTCGTCGACATCGTTTCTGATATACATCTGAAAGCGCGAAATATCCAGATAACGAAAAACGACGCTGCCGTTTTTATCAGGCTCGAATCCGGTTAGATAGGGATGCCAGACTTGATGCGTAACCATATGCGTCAGGAAAAGACCGCCGACATCTTCGACCAGAATTCTTTCGGCTTCCTTGTAAAGATTTATTCGTTTTTGCTCGTCGATTTCTCGTCCGGCTTGCGTTACCATTTCATCGAAATTTTGATTTTTCCACGAATGGCGCGGCGAGCCTTTTTCGTCCGTGCTTCGCCAGAGCCGCGTCAGCATATTCGCCGGGTCGAGAAAATCGTATTCGTACTGCCCTCGATAAAGCGGCATTTCGTGCGCCGCGCGCCGCGCGCTCCAAACTCCGGCTTCGACTATTTGCAGGTTTACGGCAATATCCAAATATCTTTCCCATTGGTCTTTGACGTATTCCAGAACGACATCACGCCCGTTGGAAAACATTTCCAAAACAAGCTGATTTCCGCTCGCGTCTTTGCCGTTCGGATAGCCCGCTTCGGCTAAAAGCGTCTTTGCTTTTTCGACGTTAAAATCCTGCACGGATTTTAATTCCGCGTTGTAAGCCGGAAAATCCGGCGGCAGCATCGAAAACGCCGGAATCCGCGTTCCGAGCATCACTTTATTGCAAAACGGCTCGCGGTAAACGGCGTGCGAGAGCGCCTGCCGGAGCTTCAAATTATCAAACGGCGCGCGCGCGCAATCAAAAGACAAATACTCGGTCTGAAAATTATTGAACGAATGAAGATATTGTTCAAGCTCGGCATCGTTTCGCACCTGCGCGAGCTCCTGCGGCTGCAAGATGGCGATGTAATCGATTTCCTTGTTGAGCCACGAATTAAACCAGCCGATGGCGGGCGCGCCGACAAGCTGTATGAGTTTTTGAATTCCAACCTTATGCGGTCCGTTATAATACGGGTTCGCGTCCCATTCCAGTCGCTGGTTGTGTTCCCAGCTCAAAAGCCGCATCGGACCCGAAGAGACAAAGCCTTCCGCCGTGTCAGCCCAATGTTCCGGGTTATTTTCCGCTTTATGGCGCGGCGCGGGAACTGCCGCCATATAAGCCATTAGCGACGGAAGATGCGGAATCGCGCCGCTCTCGCCGTGGATTCTCACCGTCCGTTCGTCAATCGCTTCGACACCGACATCTTCCGGCTGTCCTTTGCCTTCCTTGAGAGCCTGAACGCCTTTGATGTCGTAGAAAAACCAGGTCCAGGCGTTATCTAATTTGGGCGAAGCGAGATGGCGAAAGGTAAAAACCCAGTCGTGCGCCGTAATCGGCACGCCGTCGCTCCAGCGCGCGCCCGCGCGAATCGTAAAATCCCAATATTCCGCGCCCGCGCCCGCCGTCCAGCTTTCAGCCATCGCCGGAACGAGATTTTGATTCTGGTCGCGCCTGAGAAGCGGCTCGCCGCCCCAATTTATCGCCACGCCCGCGCCGTAAATATCGCGCGCAATATCGAGATGCCGCGGCTCTGAAGCCGCTTCATATAAAATCTGTTTCTCCAAAGGCGCAGCATCAAGCGGCAAAATTCGTCCTTGCCGCGTTAGCGGCGGCTCGCTTGAATTTATGAGAATCGCTTGCTTTCTCGGCGTATTTCTACAACCGCTCAAACCATTTCCGATAGTCGCTGCACCGGCAAGATATAACCATTCGCGCCGCGTGATTTTAGACATTTGATACGCAATTTACAAAAAGAATTACAAAAATATTTATATTTTAACATACGATTTTGATAGTCTTGTATTTACTGCCAGCCCAAACGCGGAAGTTTCGATTGTAAGACTCTACGACGGCAGATTGCCGAAGGCTTAGTCATTTTTCAATCTTTGAGGAAAGCTTCGGGATTTCGCTTAATAAAGTATAAATTTCAGATTCCTGGGACATTGAAAATCCCAGTTTATTGCAATATAAATGAATTCCGTGAGTCGCCGCAAAACGTCCGCGTTTGCATAGTTTAAGTCTTTTAAGTAACGATGCCGCCCGCACCAGATGCGGCAATTTGACGATTGCTTCGGACGTTCTCTCGACTGTAATTGAAACGTTTCGCAGAAGAGAATCAAAAGAATAATCTTTTCTATTTTCGGCTTTATTTCTTTCGGCAAAGGCGTGGCTTTCCGCTAAGCTTTGATTAAAATCTTTTTCATCAAACGATGAAAGAGCGAATATCCAATATAATGAAGCAGCATTTTTTAACAGTAAGGCATAGTTTCGTTCGCCGGCTCCGGCTAACATCTGCATACTCAAATAACTCGTCTGCTCATTTACCAGCTCGGCGTAAACCGATTCGCGGGTTTCACCGAAATATTGCTCTTCACGGGAATATTCGGCGCGCGCGAGCCGGATTTGGGAGCTTGAGATTTTGCCGTGCTTTCGGAAATTTTCTAAAGTATTTTTAATCTGCTTTTCGATTATTTGATAGTCCGAATCAGCAGTCATTTGCAGTCTCAGCCGGAGATGATAGCCGCCTTCGATATACCTGATGAAAAAGAATCTTTTAATTTGATTTTCAGCTTTTAGAGCGGAAATCATCTGAGGGAGAAAATTCGCTAAAAATTCATTTCCGGTCCAGGGAAGATATATATAAAAACTAAGCCATTTCGGCAATTCGCTGTTCATTTTAAATTTCTATCATAAACTCCGTGAAATGATTTCCGTCCGCTTTGTGAAACATCTGCGCGGGCGCGGGCAGACACTCGGCAAAATGAACGGCGTCGCTGTCCGGAGATTTTAAGACACTTCGCCTGAAAATATCCCAGCTCAGCGGGTGAAGCAAATTTAAAAAACGCGGAGTGTCCGTAAAGTGTCCTTCTTTAACGAGCCTGAAATACAAATAATCCGAACATATATTAAGAGTTTTTTTAATATAATCTCTAAAAAAATAAGCTCCGCGAATCCAATCTTTCTCTAAAATGTATGAATTCAGCAATTCAATCCCGATACAAAAAACCGGGCGGCGCAAATTTATACTTTTATAACAAAGCCCATCGAGAAAGACCGTTTCATTTTTTTCGCAAGGCGGAGGAATTTGAGCAAAGGAATTTACAAAAAAATCCGTCTGGTCAAACAACAAAAGCTTATACGGAATAGGCAATCTCTGAAATAAAGCCAGTCCGCGATAATGAAATTTCAGTTTTTTCTTCGTCAAACGGTGAAAAAATACCGGCGTTTCTTCAAATACGACTTCGATGTCTTCGGGATTAATCGTTTCGTCAAAAAATTGACGGGAACGCCGGTCGAAACTAAAGCCCGCCGGAAAACTCCGGTCGACGCGGTGCTGCGGTATATTCCACGCAGGCAACACTTCCACATTGACGATTTCTTCAGACGAATTGTGCGGATTAAACCGGACAAAATTTCGTTTGGTCAAATATTTGTTGATAAATCTTTCGTCGCCTGAAAAGACGTTATGAACGTAAAAAGACGGCGTTTGAAAGTCCACCGCGCCGACAAAACACATCCGAAAATCTCTCTGCGCGCCGAGCGTTTTTTTCTTATTTTCAGGCAGTAGATTTTCTAACGCAATAATATTTTCCGCAGAAAGTTTCCCCGTTATTTTTAGTGTTTCTTCCCGAAAATCGAAAACTTTGCTCAAAATCTTTTCGGAATAATCCTTTTGTCCGGCTTTTTCATCAACCTTAAGCCACAATGCTCTGGTCAATAATTCCAAAAATGGAAGCCTGTTTTTGCCCGATGTTTCGAAGCATTTTTCGATTAAATCGAGTATTATCGCCCGATTATAGCTGTTGTTATCGTCCGCTTGAAAAACGTCCGCAATTTCAAATAAGTCTTTTGAAAAAATATTTGCCGTTTTTTCCTGCTCGGAATTAATTTGTCCCGCGTAGTTGTAGCCGATATAAAAAGGATTTGTTTTTATTCCGAGCGTCGAGATGTCGTGCGCGATTTTCCGGTGTTCGCTTCCGATTTGAGCGGAAGCGATAATCTGCCCGTCAGTTTGACGTAAATTCTCATAAATTGTACGGCGGTCGGCATCGATTTCAACGAGACTGTCAAACGGCGTCTGCGCGTTTTCAATCAGGTATGAAAATATAATGGAGTCCTGTTTTAGGTTTTCAATCAATTCCAAAAGCTTCGGTGAATCTTCGCCGGAAATAAAGTCCGAAAAATTTTGATAACTTACGTAATCATTCTTCGATTCGGACTCAAGAAAATAATTAACCGTTTTTTCCAACAAAGGCGTTGCCGGATAATGCAGAATTTTGACGGCGTTATCACGAAAAACTAAAAAATAATACCTGTCGCCGCTTCTCCATTTTGTAACCATTTCCAATCTCTGAAATGATTTGTCCTCGATAGAATTGAGCAAAGAATCTTCAAGCTCCGAAAAAATTTCGGCGTTCAGAACTGTTTCAAAAGTATCTTCTTCGACGACGCCCTTTGAAGCGGGAAGATAAATCCGGCTGAAAGTAAAAAGCGGCGGAGTTTTAGTAATGTGTTTCAGAGCATAAGCATAAATGGTCGAAACTTTTTTGAGCCATTTCGAAAACTTTATTTTTTGAATTGATTTTGAAACCGAAAGATTCGGGCAGGAATATTCAAGCGATGCCAGAAAAATTTCATCTTCTAAAACCGACGCGCAGGAATTTTCGATTTCCGCACGGATTTTTTCAGTGTAGATTTCGAATATATTATTAATTTCACTTACGGCGGCGGCATATTCGTCGAGTTGGATATTCAGACCGCTTGAAAGCTTTAAGCCGGCAGTATCGGCAACGGAAATATTGCGAAGATTGTAAACTCTTCTTTTTAATTCGATTAGCTTTTGACGCGGCTTTTCATCATTGCTCGAATGAATCGAATCAAATAGTTGTTCGACAATTTCATCGCTGAGCCTTTGCCGCCGTACGGAAAGCTCGGCTTTGCGCGCCGCTAAATTTTCAAACTCCTTTGACTGCATAAAAAACGGTGATTGAAATGAGTATCTCGCTTCCCTGACCGCTGTTAAAACAGGCTGAAAATTATTACCTGCCGACGATTTTTCTTGCGTTTCCATCCTTTAATCGTTCGCTTTTCCCCAGTAAAAATTTCCCCAGAAAGTAGAAACTTTATTTATTTTCAAGGTGTAATTCCTGTAATTTTTTTTCAAAAGCTTTTCCGCCGATTTAATCATTTTTTTGAGCTCTTTTTTAGACTCGAACATCAATATATTAGAGTGAAAAGCCGCTTTTTCCGTCTTGAAATCTGCGGAGGAATAAAAAATCGAATAAACGGCGAAAAGCAGAAAATCGTGCAGGGCTTTTTTTTCACTTAACGAAACGAAAGAACACGATTCGCCGGAAAAACGATAAAAACAGTTGTCTGATACATCTTTTTTTACAGGCAAAGTTGAAATTTTTACTCTTAAAACCTTTTGCAGATAATCTATTGCCGGAACACCGCTCGATAAGTTTAATGCATCGATTCGCTTGTCGGCGGACGTTGACTCAAAAAGCGCGGCTGCGGATTCGTCTAAAATCTTCGCCCTGATTTCTAATCTTGAAGCGGAGGAAACGAAATTAAAATCATTCGCATTTTGTGTGAAAGCCGTTTGTTTGATTATTTCGCCGATTAAAAGGCTTTCGGCGGCGGACTTGTAATTCAGGCTTATCATTTTTTTATGATTTAGAGAAACAATCGAAAGCGGCAGTTGTGAAACGGTTTTAACGGGTGAAATTAAGTCAATCTCTTTTATCAAATCGCTAAAACTTAAAAGCCCGGACGGAGTTTTTCGGAATTTTAACGCGCAGCTTAAATTATTATCGTCCCAACGAAAAAAGGATATGCTGAAGAGTTTTTTTGAAAGAAACGGCTCCGCCTGCATGTGCCATTTCACAAGCCTTGTAAAGAAAACGTCCGGCGTGAAATTTTCGTCGAGGAGAAAAATAATAATCTGTTTGTTTTTTCCAAATTCCTTTAACTTATCTAATATCTGAAACAAATTCAGCGGCGTGCAAATTATCAAAATTTGATTTTTTTTCGCCAGATTAATTGTAGTTGCGGCATCGTGGTCTTTTGTTAAATTTTTTGTAAGTTCCTGAGACGAAAGCCCGGAAGAATCCCGGTAGGCTTCCATCCGGATATTTCCCTTTATAAAAGAATCGGATTTTTCGAGCGCCTGAAGGTAAAGACTCAGGGCGGTTCTCGTCTCATTTTCGAATCGTTTTAGAAGCGCGTCTTTAGAGCATCCGTTTAATAATACAGGGTAAATTTTTTCATGCAGTTTTTTAATCCATTTGGAATTAAGCCGCTTATACCCGCTTGCAGTGATTATGACGATTCCGTCGTCATCGTTTATAAATCTCACTTCCGGTCTTATTTTTATAAAATCCGAAGTTGTAGAATAAGTTTCTTTTTCCGATGTGTCTGTTTTGTTCATAAGGAGAATCAGAAAATTTATGTAAATCCGGGCAATCGAATTTTTTAGGCTTACCTAAATAAATTAGAATAAAGATTAAGTCATCGTCAACTTTTTCGAAAGTCTGTTTTCATGAAGATTTTTTTGCCAAAATTAACAATTCTATTTAATAACCTTAAAAAGGATGCGCCGGGGAAAAAAGGTTGACAATTAAAAGGGGATAAATATATGCTATTAATTACAACTATGTAATGGAAGATGCTCCTGCTTTCAAGCTCCTGAAGTTGTTGAAATTCCCAAAGGATTTGTAACACCTTGCTTCCAAGCCCCTGCGCATTATCTCTTGCATAATTGCACACGTATTTTGTCGTGCAGTTAATTGTAATTGCACGCCCAATGCAATCCGAGCGAAATTATTTTCGCCTAAACAAAGACAATTAGAGAGGTAAAAATGAACATAGTACAGTCTGCAATAAATACTACAAAAAAAGGAAAAGGCTTTTTTCTAATTGTTTCCATTTCTATTTTACTGGGAATTTCTATGACTTACGCACAGCAACCTAAAAACACGTCCGGCGTTAGACTTACATGTCTTTCAAATCCCGACCCATGGAACTCGCTTTCATATTCATGCGCTGAAAAGGAAGTAACCATTCCATCCGGCAGCACAAAAATTGAAATTGTAGCGGGCGGACAAGGCGCAATCGCCGTTAAGGGCTGGAATCGAAAAGAATTCAAGGTCAGAATCCTGTCTGAATCATGGGCGAAATCAACGGAAGAGGCTAAGAAGACGCTTGAATCGATAACCTATAAATTTGAGAGAAACAAATTAACTGCCGTATTTCCAAAAAGTACAAGCTACCAGCTTCCATGGGGAGTCAGTTTTGAAGTTATGGTTCCCGATGTTTATGACGTAAATTTAAGCACTGAAAATGGAGCGATTTACGTTGATAATCTGAAAGGAAATATAACTGCCGACGCCGTCAACGGAGCGGTTTATCTAAATCAGGTTGGTGGCAAAGTAAATGGAAAATCAGTAAATGGAAGAGTCGAAACCAACATTGAGGCGTCAGCCTGGGACGGCGAATATCTTAATGTCGGGACTGAAAACGGCGATGTCGCGTTTTCCTTTTCAAAGAAATTTTCCGCTCAGCTCAACACTGAAACGGAAGGCGGAAAAATCTTTATTGAGGATAAAGCATATTCATTTAATGTCTTCAAAAAGACTTTGAATGAAGGCGGAAAACCGGTTACTGCCAGTAGTAAAAATGGAAACATATTAGTCTATTTTCAAAAATAGAATTTTTAATCAGGCGGGAGCTTTCTACTAAGAAAATTAGTAGAAAGCTCCCGCGCGATTTACTTACATTTCTTGAACCATGAAAAAGTTGAATGAATTGCTGATTTTGCTGTTGTGCTGTTTTTTATTTGCATCAATCGCCGGCAGTCAGACCACCTCAACCGATAATAAAAATCAGTGGCAGAGCATAATCGGTGAAGTTTTATATATAGACCAAACAGCCGGAAAAGCGGCAATAACTACCGCCGATAAAAAAGAAATCAAATTTGAGATAGATAAAAAAGCCGTTTTTTTACGTGTCAAACCCAACGAAAAAAATCTGGAAAACGCTGCGAAAATTTCGCTTTCGGAAATAAACAAAGGTTCGAAGATTTTGGCGCGCGGGCTTTACTCGAATGACGGCGTTTTCACGGCTCAAATGATAATAGTTGTTTCGAATGCGGAAACCGTTGCCGGTGAAAACAGCCAAAACGAAAGTGTTCAGGGAATAGTTACGGCAGTTGACCCGGTAAAAAAACAAATCAAAGCAAATATCAATTCTCAAACAGGAGTTAAGGAATTAAATTTAGATGTTTCCGCTTCGCAGGTCGGCTTTTACCGGTACTCCGACAAATCTTTGAAATTTAACAATTCAGTTGTAAGCTCGATTGATAAAATTAAGGTTGGAGACCAATTAAAAGCTGTCGGAAAGATGAGCGCGGATGGGCTTATGTTTCTTCCTCAAACGCTTGTTTCCGGCACTTTCCGAACGGTCGGAGGAAAAATTGTTTCAATAAATGCTCAAACCAGAGAAATCTCAATCGAGGATTTCCAGAGCAAGAAACTAATAAGCGTAGCAGTCAGTCAGGAAAGTTTGTCGAGAATATTAGATTCAAAAAAGGCTGAGGAACTGATTGATACATATTTTAAGAAAAGCGAGTCGTCAAAGGAAAGAAAAGATTTGCGCTCTTTTGTTGAAACACTGCCGTTGATTCCGTTTGAACAAATAACTGCCGGCGACAGCGTAATAATTTCCGCTACGGTCAATAATGAGACATCGATGACTGCGTTTTATATTTTAAAAGATGTAAAGCCGATTTTTTCGTATCTGGAAAAATTGCAGCAAAGAGGGAAACCGCTTCCTAATTTAGGAGGACTCAATCTTTGATTCGGCATAAATACACTTGATTTAGCCAAGAATATTTATGCCTTTGATTTCTTAATCTAAAACCGTTTGCCTCTGAAATAAAATGAGACGCCTTAAAATACCAGTACAATCATTTATCTTAATTTTGATATGCGTGATTGGATTTTCTAATGTATCTGCTCAGCAATTTGGGAAAATTAAGGGCTCTGTTACGGATCAGCTCGATGCTGTTGTTGTGGGAGTTGAAGTAAACCTTGCCGGTGAAACGAGTCCGGCAAGAAAAACACTTACAAACCAGACGGGAAATTTTTTCTTTAATGATGTCAGTCCGGGGAAATATACTTTGACGATTAAAGCCGCCGGATTCAAAACATACGAAAACTCAATAGAAATAAATCAAGGCGCGTCGCTGTCTTTGGATTTAAAACTGGAAGTCGCGCTCGACGATGACATTCAGGTTAATGTTGATGATAAAGACCCCAGCATTGACAATGCTAATCAGGTTATTCTTAAAGATAAGGCTTTGGATGTGCTTCCTGATGACCCGGAAGCCTTACTCGCATCTTTGCAGGCATTAACGGGCGGAGGTCAAACCTCTCTTGACGGCGGGGCGCAGATTTATGTTGATGGATTTGTTGGAACAGTGCCTCCGAAATCTTCTATTCTCGAAGTAAGAATTAATCAAAACCAGCTTAATGCCGAATTTGACAGGGCGGGATTCGGAAGAATAGATATTATCACCAAGCCAGGTACGCAAAAATTGACAGGAAGCGCATATTTTAACGTCAGCGACGATGCTTTAGTAGCAAGAAATCCTTTTGTTCCGGTGCGTGAGCCTTACCAGACCAGACTTTACGGGTTTAATATAAGCAAAGCCTTAAAACCTAACAAATTAGCTTTTACTCTGGACGTTCAAAAACGCGACGAAGACACCAACACGGTCGTCAATAGTCGAATACTCAACCAGTTTTTTGAGCCTGTTATTTTTTCGACAGCAGTTCCGACGCCTGTGCGTCTGACGATAATTAATCCGCGCTTCGACATAAAACTTAACAAAAATAATTATTTGATAGCCCGCTATAGTTTTACGAGAACTAAAATTTTAAACAGAGGCGTCGGTGATTTTTTTCTTCCCGAAAGAGGCTATCCCATCGTCAATGACCAGAACGTTTTTCAAATAACCGAATCTTCCATCTTAAATTCCAGGGTTTCAAATGAGTTTCGCTTCCAATTTATAAACGACTCCGTCAAACAATTTGACGAAAACAGTAATCCGGGAATCTCCGTTCAGGATGCGTTTGTTTCCGGCGGCTCGGGCGTCGGCTTGGCTTTCTCTTCCACGCGAAGATGGGAGATTCAAAATTATACGAATGCGATATTCAAAGGACACACTTTTCGTTTTGGTGTCCGTCTGCGCGGCGTTTCGCTAAAGGATTCGGCAATTACGGGATACAACGGGCTTTTTAGTTTTACGGGGAGAATAGCTCCGCAGTTAAATTCAAACAATGAGATAATACTCGACCAGCAAGGTAATCCGATATTAACGCAAATAAGCAGTTTGGAGAGTTATCGCCGGACTTTGTTATTTCAAAACGCGGGACTGTCGCCGCAGGAAATAAGGAGACGCGGCGGCGGCGCGAGCTTGTTCAGCATTAGTGTCGGAAACCCCGAAGCAAAACTGAATCAAATTGATATAGGAGTTTTTTTTCAGGACGAGTGGAGAATACGTCCTAACCTCAGCATTGGGGTTGGTTTGAGATACGAAAATCAGCAAAACATCAGCAGCAATCTCAATTTTGCGCCGAGATTATTTTTTGCCTGGGCACCGGGCAATAAGCAGCCGACCGACCTTATTATTCGCGGCGGTTTCGGTATCTTTTACGACCGTTTGACCGAAGCGCCGACTCTTTTGTCAAGAAGATTCGACGGGATTACTCAGATTCGTTATTTTATTACCGAGCCGTCAATTCTTGATTCGTTTCCAAATCTTCCGTCGCTTTCAACGCTGGGAAGCTTTACCGGCAATCAATCTCAGACAAGAATTGATGAAAATCTGCGGGCTCCGTATTCCGCCACCGCCATTCTGAATATAGAAAAAACACTGCCGTTCAAGATTCAAGGCTACATTTACGCTTATGCTTACAGAACATATAACGTAATCAGGCAAAGAAATATCAATGCTCCTCTTCCCGGAACTTTTGTCGCGCCGACGACAACCAGTCCGGGCAATCCGGGCATCCGCCCCAATCCTAATTTAGGAGAAATATTTTTTTATGAATCGAGCGGAAATTTTAGTCTGAACCAGGCAACCTTCGGTATCAGAAAATTTTTTAAGAACGGGAATTTTTTGTTTTCGAGTTATATTTTGGGACATGTGAAAAGCGATAGCGAAGGTTTTCCCGCCGATTCATACAATTTGAGAGCGGAATCCGCCGCCGCTTCTTTTGATGTAAGACATCGCTTTATTTTCGGCGGCAACTTTACTGTTCCGAAAATAAAAGTTGTGTTAAGTCCTTTTATTATAGCTTCGAGCGGAAGACCTTTTAATATCACGACGGGAATAGATAATAATGGCGATAGAATATATACGGACAGACCCGCATTTGCCACGAATACGACTTTACCCGAAAATTTACGAAATACCGAATTCGGCAGTTTCGATTTGCGCCCGCTGCCGGGACAAGAACTGATTCCCCGCAATTACGGCAGAGGTCCGGCATTTTTTTCGGTTAATCTTAATCTGAGCAGAACATTCGATTTGAATCCATGGAAAACGAAAAAGCTAAAAGCGAATCAAAACCCGCAAGCAAATCAAAACCCGGCGGATTCAAAAAGCAGCGTCAATCAACTTTGGGACAGAGCTTATAAATTAACTTTGTCGATGCAGATTCAAAATCTTTTCAACCGGACGAATCTGGATGTGCCGAACGGAAATCTCGGTTCGCCGTTATTCGGACAGAGCGTCAGAATAGTTTCATCATTCGGCGCTGGAACTCCGGCTGGATTTAATCGAAGAGTTGAGTTTGGCATGCGGCTCAATTTTTAAGCTTGAAAATAAGTTTTTAAGTAAATTACAAGAATGAATAAGCAACTCAATTCCATAAGCATATATTACGATAATCTAAATAAATTGATTACGGAATGCGTTACTCCGGCGATGGATTCTTTATCCTCTGATATAAATCTCTGGTTTTGGGAACGCAGTTGTATCGGCGGGAAACATTTAAAGGTTCGGTGGCGCGAGAAATCCGGTGAAAATTCAACGGTTAAAAAGAAACTATTGGAAGCTGTTTCCGAATTTCAATTAAAAAATCCGAGTAAAAATTCCGTTGTTTATAATTCTTCAGCCGCTAAAAGGCTTATAGAAACTGAAAAACGAAACGTTTCGGAAGAAGAAATCGAACAAAAAACCGATTGTGTAATTGAAACGCCCTACGAACGCAAAGCCGACGAAGACGCTTCGGAAGAGTTACTCGACATACTGCACGGCTTTTTAAATGATACGCGAAAACTTTGCACCGACGTTATTTTATCAGGAATCGACCGGAATTTGACAGGTCTTTGGTTTACGGGAATATTTGCTATCGAGCAGTTCGGAAGTCTTGAGGCGGGCTGTATAACTTTTCGGGCACATTGGGATAACTACGAAAATTGGTTTAAGCCGAGTGTTCTTCCCGAAAGAATAAAACAGCATTATGAATCGAACAAAACGGAGTTTCACAAGATAGTAAAAGAAATAATGGAGCAGGGCAAAACAGGCGAGCTTCTCTATAATCCGATATATGCCGAATGGGTTGAGATTATACAAAAATACCGCGTGCTAATTGTTGCTAAACAAAACGAAGGCGTTGTTTTTATGCCTAATGCGACTACGCCTCAGGGCGTTATCGATACAAATAATTATTTGAATGAACAGGACACTCAAAGCCGCGCGGAACAATTCCTCCGCCGCCTTTACAGCGAACCGGATTATCTGGGAAGTCTGTCTTTTAGCAGAGACCTGCAAGAGACCAGAATTATGGTAAATCTGGTCTATCATGTAATTTCAAATCTCGGCATTTCGGCTTACCAGCGGATGGCATACTGTTATTTTTTGCATCGTTCGGTCGAAGAAGTTTTAAATATAGATATATTGGATAAATTGGATGAACAAATGAAAAGTTACCTGTCGGAAAATCAATTGTTTGAATCGGAACCCATGATGGAAGAGTTAAGTTAATAATATTAACAATCCTTTCGAAAAAATGTTGTATTTTACGGGCAAAGATTGGCAGTTGGATGAATCCGAAAGTTATAAAAAACGACTGGCGGACGAGATTGGTAATTTTTTGACGAGACCTTTGATTATCGGCTCGTTAACTACATTTTTAGAAGGTAATTATAAAGCCGCAGCCGGAGTTTCTTCAGACAGAGCCTGGTTTTTGCTGCTGGATTTGCATCGTTTCCTGATTTATGACGATGATTTTTCCGACAAACACGCCCGCATCGAAGATATTGCGTATTTTCTTAATGATATTACAACCGAAAAACATTTAAAGCTGCTGAAATTGTACGAATCAAAATCTCCGGTTTGTCCGGCAAATTTTGAGCGGGTTTTAGCGATTCTGCCTTTTTTCCTGCAAGCAGAGCGTCCCGGCTGGTCGGCAACTTTTAACACTATAACCGGCGAAATAATTTCCGCCCGCGCATCGAAACATCCGTTAAACGAGAAAAAATTAATCGAAGAAAATCTGAAAATAGAATCGCGCGCGGTCGGAAGCGACGGGCGCGGACTCGAATTTCCGAAACTTGAGGAAAGTGTTTCGCCGGAGGCAAATATTATTCGTTTCTCCGATGTAAGAAGCAACGTGCTCTCAATTCCGGTCGGACGAAGTATGGTTGCATGGCGGCAAGGTGAAGACAAATTTATCTGCGGCGGAAAGCATACCATCCCGAATAGAGCGGAATTAATCAGCCTTTTTGAGTCTTTAGAAAGATTTCAGGTAATGTATCGCTCTTCCGGTTCTAGACTCATACGGGCTTCATACGCGGAATTGAATGAAAAAAGTATAAATCCCGACGAGTTGTTTTACTCTTCGCGAAACCAAACATTCGACCCTGAGACGCCTATCTACTGGACGGAGGCTTATGAAGTTTTAACGGGAAATTCGACGCTCGTTCCGGCACAGGAAATCTGGTTCGACACGGCGAATTTAGACGGTGAAAAGTTATGGATTACCAACACTACCAATGGCTGCGCGGTCGGCGGCAGCTTCGAAGAAGCCGTTTTGTTTGCCATTTTAGAGGCGATTGAAAGAGATTCGTTTCTGACTTGCTGGTACTTAAAAAAACCTTGCAAAAGGATAGAAGCTGAAAATCTGAAAAATGAACAACTGCATTTGTTGTTATCGAAAATAGAGTATTTAAAGCCGCAATACGAGATAATTTTTCTGGATTTGCAGAATGATTTGAATATACCTGTGGTTCTGGCGATGTCCGTCAGAAAATACGGAACCGGACCCAGGTTTTTTCTCGCGGTCGCTTCGGGCTTAAATTATGCGAGCGCCGCTTATTCCGCCTTAAAAGATATTCAAAATTTGTTGTCTTTTCCTCCGACGCCCGAAGAAAACTCTCTTTTTCAACGATTGCAAAAAAACCAAACGCAAATTCTCCAACCGGAAGAGCATCAGGGAATATATACTTTGGATGAAATGTTTGAAAAGGTGTCGTTTTTTGACTCCGGCGAAATTTGTCCCTCCGAAACACTTGCTTTATATGAACTTACCAATGAAAGGGAAGAGGCTTACGATATAAAGAGTCTGATTGAAAAATTGAATACAGCCTGTCGGCAGGTCGGCGTTTCGCTTTTTTATAAAAATATTACGCATCAATCTTTAAGTGAAAAAGGTTTTCAATGCGTAAAAATTATCGGAAAAGGTCTCTTTCCGATGTGGTACGGCTACTACAATATAAGAGCAGGTTTGACGGAACGCCTGAAAAAAATATCGCTGGAAGAAAAACAGGAAAAAATCTCCGATTTATCCGAGCTTAATCTGGAAATACATCCTTTCGGCTAATTATAAATCTAACGCCGATTTTTTCGCCTGCGCTTCTTTATAAAGATTGATTATCATTTTCGAGTCAAGCAGCGACCAGAGACCGTCTGCAAGTTCGATGTCAACAGGGTCGTTACTCCAACTTTTCAACCCGAGATTTTCTCCTCCTTCGATTTGGAAACCTTTTACTAACGGGTAATATTTGCTGAATCTCTCCGGCGGCTGACAGGTATAAATAACCACTCCGGGCACGTTAAAAGCGTCTGCAAAATGATACAGCGACGTGTCAACGGTGATAAAACCATCGGCAAGCGACGTTAATTTCACATAATAATCAAAACCTGCTGACGATATTTGAGAAATATCGGTAAACCGTGGATGTGTAAAATTTACCGGCGTCAGGCTGATGAAATGATAATCGGTTAAATCCAAAAATTCTTTCATCAATTTTATGTAAATGTCTTCGGGCATCGTTCTGATTGGAGTTGAAGATTCGCGGTGAAAAATAACGACCGGCGAGTTTTTCCCGGCTTTAAGCTTTTCCCAGAAGTCGTCCACTTTTGCGCTTACAGTTTTGTCCAATTCAAAGGTATTTCTTTTTGATTCGTCAGGAATTTTTTCAGGCGGGATGCCGCTTAATTCGAGCAAAGAATCGACCCACGGAATATCATAATGCAGATGAGGGCGAGTAAAATTAATGTAAGCATCTACTTTGGAAAGAAAATTAACATCGCACGGAAATTCCCGTATTGAAGTAAACAAAGGAGAATTTTTGTAAGTCGGAGCGATATGCTCGGGCAGGACGGCATTCATTAAATGAATCTCGATTGTCCTGCCTTGTTCGGCGGCAAGCTTTTGATATTGAGCGACAATCGTAAAAAACATCACACTGTCTCCAAGATTGCGTCCGAAAGGAGAAATTACCCCCAATTTAATCGGGTCTTTTATGGACTTGTCTTCGAGTAAATTTTCAAAACTAACACGACCTTTCTCTAAAAGCGGGTTTCCTAAAGCAATCGGAAATCCGCTTTTTCCGAGCAGATTTTGGACTACCTGACCGGTTAAAACTTTAATATCGGAAACATTACCAAACTTTTTCGATGCTTTTATAATAAACTCAACTTCAAAATCTGTAGCAATATAAAGTTTTTGAGGCTCTATTTTTCGTCCCAACGCCAATCCGATGGCTTCCTTGGGGGAAGCTCCTATTCCCGGATTTTCCGTCCAATTTACGGTGTCAACATAAAAAAGTCTCATATTATTTTTTAATTGAGGAAAAAAAATTGGATAAAAAAATATAAAAGGCGGAAATCTGCGGCGCAAAAGTGAGTGGTGAGAAATGAGAAGTGAGAATGTTGTTTTAGTTCTCAGTTCTCACCTCTTATTTCTCACCTAATCCGCCTCAATTTTTCGCAAAAAACTAACTTTCCTCCAAAACAAGGTCGCACAACTGAATCGACGCGCGGGCAATATTCTCGACAGCCTTCCGGTCGCTGAAAACTTTCTCCGAGGACAGGTTTTTATATTTATCTCCCAACCCGAATGAAGAAAAATAAACAACCGATGTTTCATCCCGAAAACGCGTATTCAGCACACAGCATCTAAACACCGCATCGAAAACAACTCCTTGATTTCCATTTTTAATTTCAAGGTTAAGGTACGGACTGAATTCAGCCAGAATTTTTTCGACGTTAGCCTTTGAATGTTCATATCCGAGAAGATTATTGAAAAAGTAACTTGCAAAAGCGAGCTTCAAAAAATCGGGCATTCCGACTTCATCCATTGCTTTTTGCAGTAAATTCTTTCCAAGCGGAGAATACGCAACGTATGAATTAAGCGCATATAAGAGAATGTGTGCATTCGTATCAGCTATCGCGGAGGAAATTAATTCGACCGAATTGGCGAGGGCTTCTCCGAGCAGGCTATTCAAAAGTTTTGCGGATTTTGAAGTTTTATTTTTTGTCTGTTTCGGCAAAAAATCGTCGGCAATTAAATGGCACGTTTCGTGAATCAGGTAATTTCTCTTAAAAGCATCTCGAATAAATTTTTCAGGCAGCGTCAATTTCGGA
This sequence comes from Pyrinomonadaceae bacterium, assembly GCA_049799955.1. Lineage (GTDB taxonomy): Bacteria > Acidobacteriota > Blastocatellia > Pyrinomonadales > Pyrinomonadaceae > JBGTFE01. Next base: position 77,031 of record JBARIW010000077.1, on the reverse strand, counting down.
TGTTTTTGGGATAAACGCAAAAGAACATTGTAGTTGTCGATGTATGGAATTTCCTTATTTTCAAGCAATTCCTGAAAACTTACCAGAGGGAAAACCATATAATCGTGCCAGCGTAGATTTCCCCCGATACAGAAAGTCGTTCCGCAGGAAATTCCCTGCTTTCTGACATTTCGGTATAAGAGGTTGTTTTGACACAAGTAACCATCCCCCAAATTTTCAGGAAGACTTTGCGGGACATCCAGATACTGCTGATGTAGTTCAATAAGTGCTTTTACGTTCAATTGACTCTCCCTTCAAATTCTTACAAAATGCCGTTTATCACAAATTCTCCGATACTGGTTTCCTCAAAGTAATCGAGATTTAAATTTTCCGAAAATTCAGTCGAATTTCCGCTGCCTAATGCGCAAACCGATAAATTCAATCCGGCGGCTAAAAGGTATAAGGTTTGAAAAATCGTGCCGAGCTCCAGCAAAATCAAACGGTATCCGAGAGATTCGTATTTCCAGAAAACTCTTTCAAATCTCGAACTGAAGACGACAACCGCCGCCGGCAAATCGTTTCTTCCCATTGCCGATTGAGCATTTTCGAGAACTGAATCGAGAAGCTTTTCCTTATTCGGAATCTCAACGAGCGAATGTTCGGAAGCATCGTAATAATAAAAACCGTTTGCTAAACCGCTGCAATTATAAATTGCCAGATACGTTTCGATTGAATGGAGAGAGCCGCCGCTCGGATAAAATTTTTTAACGTAAGAATGATTGAAATTATCCTTTTCGGTTTTCTTAACGCGTAACGATTTGCCTAAAAAGGCGCTTAAAACATCTAAATTCAATGCGGAAGTCCGATAGGAAGTCGTTCTTTTTTCCAGAGCTTCCGACAGAGTAACCGGCTCTGTATTTTCGACGTTTAGCGGATTTTCCGGTAAATCGATTTTCTTCCCCTTCCACGTTTTCCGCCGCAGATGACCTTCCGTATTTCCGTCCTCGCCAAAGCGATAAGTCGCGCCGAGTTTATTAAGATTCGAGCCCCGGCGGCTCTGCGTGTGAAAATATAAATCGTGAAATTGCCAAAAATCTAATGGTTTAAGGTTCGCCGAATCATTATTTTGCGGTTCGACCAAAACGCTTTTTTCCCGTAAAAAAGTTATTAGTTTATTAAGCTCGAATTGTATTGACGGATTTTGTTTATTTAAATATTCGGCAGGATTTGCCGGTTTAATAAAATTAAAAAGCAGTTGCAGAATTGCCGGTTTTCTAATCGGAACGCTAAATCCGCTAACCGGCTGCTCAAGCATCATGCAATCCTCGCTATTTCTTAAAATTACATAATTAGACAGTTGTAGCAGTTTGGAGTTTTCCATCTCAGAGCGTCAAATCTTTGCTTTTCCGCGTAAAATCTCTAAACGATAAAACTATTGTAATCACACAATGAACGATAATATTCATTCGTTTCAAAAAGTTCTTCGTGCCGTCCTGCTGAGCTGATAGCTCCTTTTTGCAGCACCAGAACTTTATCCGCCGATTTAATCGTGCTTAAACGATGCGCGACCGTAACGGTAGTTCTCTCGTCGGTTAAATTTGACAAAGCACTGAGTATTTTTTTCTCGTTTTCAAAATCCAGCGCCGATGTGGGTTCGTCCATCAACACGAATTTCGGCTTGCGAATAAGCGCGCGCGCGATGGTAAAACGCTGTTTCTGTCCGCCTGAAAAGAGACTTTCGTAATAAATCGAATCCAATCCTTTCTCAAGCGAAACCACTTTTTCCTTTAGATTAACCATCTCTAAAGTTTCCAGCATTTCTTCGTCGGAAATTGAATGTTTGTTTAATCCGAATAAAAGATTTTCCCTGATGGACATTTCGAAAAGGACATCGACCTGCGAAACGACTCCGAATTTTTTGCGGTGAGCATTTAAATCTTCGCAATCGAATAAATCTTCTGAATCGACAATTATTTTTCCTTTCTGAGGAGTCAATAAACCGAGCATCAGGTTTATTATGGTTGATTTTCCGGCTCCGCTTTTTCCGATTAGACAGGTTTGCTCGTTTTTATGAATTTCGAAGCTCAGGTCTTGAACGACGGGCGGTCCGCCTCGATATGCAAAAGTTACGTTATCGAAAATAATTACCGGCGAATCTTTTTTGGAAAGGTTTCCGTTGCCATTTTTCAAAACGGGTAAAGAACTAACGCTTTCGCCTACTCCGACCGGCTCAAAAACTTTTTGTGTTTTCGCCGCTTTTACCTGCTTTGCGGAAACCGCCGGTGCGATTTCCCGGACGGTATCGCGCCGGACATCAATTTCAGGAGTTAATAATTCCTGTTTCAGCTTTTCGTTCGGAATTTCCAAAACCTCATGATAATTTCTGATATTAATTGAAATGGAAGCAAGCGAATGGTAGGAACGCGCCACGTCGCTCATCGAATTGAGATACCATCCCGACAGAATATATAAGGCAAAGGCTTCGGCGATACTCAAATTGCCTGTCAACACTAAGGAAAAGGCGACTGAAACACAGGTTAGTGAAGAAATTGTCGTCAGGAATGAAATCAGAGATTGACTCAAAGAATCGACCGTCGCCTCTTTTCTTTCCGCATTTTGCCTTCCTTCGATAAGAAGCCTGACATCATTGGTTATCTGTAACGAGCCGGAAAGAACTTTAATGATTGAGATAGCTCCCAAAACTTCAAGAAGTTTTCCGACGAGCGGATAATTTGCCGCCAAAACTGCGGCTCTTCGACGGCGAACCAAATCTGCCGTGTAAAAAACCGTAATCGAAAGAATAGCTGTACTTGCAAGAAGAACCAGAAAAACAGTCGGTGAAACCTGAAAGATAATGACGGCGGTAATAACCGTGATTATAATTTGCTGAACTCCGCCAAGCCAGATGTCGGAAAACTGCCCGGTGATATTCGTTGCATCTATCACACGCTGAAAGAGATTCGTGTTTTGTTGAAAAAGCAGAAAATCTTCGATTCCGACGCTCAAAAGCTTGGAATAATAGTTAATGATTAATTTCCTGTTTAAGTCGGTGGAGAGATAAACCCGCACCACTCTTCCGGCAAACATTGCTAACGATTGAAAAACGATTAAACCGCCGTAAGCCGCCAAAGCCCATACAAATGCCGACGTATCCTTAACGTTAAAAGCCGACTGCATTGAAAGGAAGATTTTCGGAATGAAAACCATTACCAGAGCACTCAACATGCCCAGAGTCAGAATCAACGCCAGCCAGCCGATATAAGGTCTATAATATTTTAGAAACAATTTAATCTGTTTCCAATCTATTTTTTGTTGGTCGGACTTTAGCCAATCGTTGTTTTTTACCCAGCTCATATTTTTGGATTAACTTGTTTCTATTAATGCGTAATCTAAAGCTATGCGTAATTTGTTTCAGCTAATGTTGATAATTATACAACGGTCAAATAATTGATGAAAACCACTGACGATATGAAATACAAATGTTAAATGCGGCGCTTTGGAGAACCTTTTCAAATTTCTACAAATCGAATATTTATAACAGCGAATAAGATTTGTCATAAAGACAAGCTGCTTTTAAAAAACGCAGGCGGATATTTTTTTAGTTTGTGCAACCATGGTATCACCAAACAAAAAAGATATCCGCCTGGAAAAAAGTTATAGCTGAATAAATTATTCAGCTATGACTTCACGGATAATGATGATTGGTCCCGGGGCAGGTGTAGTACAAGAATTTGTTCCACAGCCGGTACCACAAGTTGTTGTTCCGCAAGACGCACCGAAATCGGATAAACCACGGCTGCCTTCTTCTAAAAACAATGCAACATCTTCAATTGCCAGATCACTTAAATCGATGTCCAACAATTCGTTTCTTTCATTTTTCATTTTCACTTATCTCCTAGTTATTTTTTTTTTTGTGCGAAAAGAATTTCGCTTGGATTGTATAGGGTGGTGCAATTACGATTAACTGCACAGCCAAATACGCGTGCAATTATGCAAGAGATAGTGCGCAGGAGCTTGGAAGCAATGTGTTGCAAATCCTTTGGGAATTTTAACAACTTCGGGAGCTTGAAAGCAGGAGCATCTTCCTCTACATAGTTGTAAAAACTAGCATACAGATATCCTTTTTCATTTGTCAACCTTTTTCTGAAATTAATTGAATAAATGTTGATATTAATTTTTGTCAGGAAAATCCTGATTCAGAAATCAGCTTTATTTACTGGTTATTTTGAAAGCCAAACTGAGTAGCTAAGTCTATCTTTGATGAAATTGTCGAAGAAACGGAAAGCGAGGATTTTAATAAGCCCGTAAAAGGGGCTGAAACATTTCCCTCTTCCTTTATAGTTTGCTTATTTTCTTTTTTACTCGTTGTAAGAATCCCAATTTGATATGTGGATAACTTCGCTGACGATTTTAGCAGATTCTTAAGATACGACCAAAATAAAAACGGCACACCGAAGTATGCCGTGGATTTGTTTAATAACTAATGTTTACTTGTTATCTCTAGCATTGCTATAACCTGAGTCGTAGGCTTTATTATCTTCAGACCATGTCTCAATGTCATTGCTTGAGTAAACAAGTGTATCTAGTATACCGATAGTATGCGGCGGTTCATATTTACCGTCGTTGTAGTCGCTCTGTCCGTCATTGTGATAATCAGTTAACTCATCACCACGTTTATCATCTGGCATAAATTTCACCTCAAAAATCAGTATTAAGAATCTTTATGGATTCCAATAATATTTCTTATCACAAGTCAGTATATATTTCAAGTAAAATTTGCAGGTCTGATAAATTATTTTTGCAATATAAATTTGGCTTTTAAATAAGAAAACCGCTCGAAAGCGGTAGTTCCTCAGTTACCCATAATCTTCAATGTTCATTTGTTCATTCTATTGGTCTAACAACTGCTGCACTTGTCGTGAGTGTGGCATAGATTTATGTTAATAATTCAAAGATTAGCAAAGAAATCTCAATTTAAAATGAAAAAAGCACAACCAAATGTGCTATTTTTTGTCTTTTTTTCGTCCGAATCACACGGCACTCATCAGCGGGGGAACCCCGGAAAAAAACATAGGAGAGATGTCTTTATTTAATTATTAGGAATCTATTTTGTCGCGTTATTATTGTCCGCGTTCGTCTTTTCTACTTCTTCAGTATTGTTTTTGTTGTAGGAGCAAGAAGTAGTAATTGTTTGTTGTCTGTTTGAATAGTTAATGTAATTTCCGAAAAGATTAGAAGCCAAACACGCTAAACCGATGATTAGCATGATAATACGGTATCTTCGTCCGTTCATAAATCATTCCTAAAACAGAAATATTTTCTGCGTTGTATTCAGTTGTCAAAATATCAAATACCGCAGAATACTCTACTCGATAATAAGATGTTGCGAATATCTCAAATAGTTGTTCCAAAAATATTTTTATTCTTTTTTAGCTGTGGATAACTGCCATTTACAGAATATATGAAAGGTATATGATGTAAGGGAGTAATAAAAACACAATTGGAAAATCCCCATTTTGGAAGTATTGAAGTTGAAAGTGTCCTTGAAAGTGTCCTAAATGCAAAGAGCCATCAGTTATGATGACTCTAAGTTATTGAAAAATGGTGGCTTGAGACAGAATTGAACTGCCGACACGCGGATTTTCAGTCTTCGGATTTTTATTTTCTGAGTTTGCTTAGCTTTGTAAGTGTTTGATTTTATTAGTTTTTAATATTAATTTAGTTTGGCTCAAACAGATGAGTTTTATTTATTTTGGATAATTTGTTGCACAAATGTTGCACTGACCGCATGAATGCCATTCATAAAAAGGCTGTTTGACTGAATTTGTTTAAGTTTGTAAATGTTTGAATAATAATCGTTTATGTTTTAAATGAGTTTAGATAAATTTGTTTGGAATCGTTGATTTTCGATTAGTTGGCACCCTTTTGACACCCTTATTTGATTTAAGTTCATTCAAATTATTCACAGGAAGATTTTCAAATCTGTTTTCGGGTTTTATTTAGTTTGAATAATTTATAAGCAGCTAATTTTAACTAGACTTAGTTTTGCTTCTGTAATTCCAGATTAAAAAATAGGTTTTTGAAAAGTTCTCATGTGTGGCTTTTCAATACCTTGCTGGTTCAATTAATAAAATAATTCGTGCGCGAGCTTCCCGAAATAGCAGTAATGTTTCAATTCCATACTGGTTCAATTAAAAAGTGTAAATATTCATAATGATTACTAAACGGGACATAGGTTTCAATTCCATATTGGTTCAATTAAAAGATTGAAAATCAGATGGGCTTAGAGCAAAATAAAAAAGTTTCAATACCATATTGGTTGAATTAACTATACAGTTGAATTAACTAACCCCGTGTGCAAATAATAATTGATATTTGAAAAGTTGAAAGTCCAAGCCGGGAAGCCTTCTAATAAAAAGTATTCGACGCTTTTTTTCAGGAGGTTTTCGATGGACTTGGACACTTTGATTATATCGGTTTTTTGTCAGATTGACGACCACTTGCAAACTATTTTCAGTGGAAAACGCCTTCGTCAACGCGGACGCGCGCCGCTGCTTTCGGACGCCGAAGTGTTGACGATTGAAACGGTCGGCGAATTTCTCGGATTCAGTCAGGACAAGCAGATTTATGAATATTTCCGCCGTCATCACCAAACATTGTTTCCAAATCTGAGACGCGTTCATCGAACGAGCTTCGTGCGCCAAGCCGCGAATTTGTGGCGTGTTAAAGAGCAGCTTTGGCAAGCTGTTTTGAGAGATTTGAAATTTGACCGCCAAATTTCGCTGATTGACAGTTTTCCCGTCGAAGTTTGTCGTTTTGCCAGAGCTAACCGGTGCCGAACCTTGCGTGAGATTTCCGCTTTCGGCTATGACGAGGTGGCGCGGCAGACTTTCTTCGGAGTCAGATTTCACTTGCGCGTCGCGTTGCCGGGCATAATTACGGCTTTTGAGTTTGCGCCCGCCAATGTTCACGAAATCAAAGTCGCTGAAGAACTGTTTGAAAACGTTAAAGGTTTCGCGCTTGGCGATAGAAATTACTGGTCGCCGGATTTCTTAGCTCGCGCCCGTGAAAAAGGCTTGCAGATTATTGCGCCGTTTCGCAAAGCAAAATATGAGAAGAGAAAGTTTCCGCGCTCGTTGACGAATTTGCGGCGACGCATTGAAACAGTTATCGGGCAGCTCGCCGGACGCTTTACAATCAAACGCGTTTGGGCGCGTGATTGCTGGCATTTCTGTTCCCGACTTTTGAGAAAAGTTCTGGCGCATACGATATTCGTCGGTTTATGTCAGAAACAAGGTTGTGAACCATTACAAATGGCTCAGCTTTTATCAAATTAATTTGCACACGGGGTTAACTATACAAATGATAGTAAAACATCCCGTCCTAAAATATTAGTTTCAATACCACGTTGATTTAATTAAAGAGATTTGCAAAACCGGCGTAATGACGATGATTCACACGTTTCAATACCATATTGGTTCCATTAATAATCGCCTTACCTTTTACATATTTTGTCAAATAATCTTGATTTCAATACCATATTGGTTCGATTAAAAATCTGGCAGATTCAGAGCGCGATTATTTGGATAAAAGGAATTTCAATTCCAAATTGGTTCAATTAAAAGCAGTTCTTCCTTTTTATCACTGATAGCATCAAGATTTATCATTGATAACATCAAGATGGTTTCATTACCATATTGATTCGATTAAAAGGATCTGCTGAAATTGCGGTTTGTCCTTTTTCTTCACGTTTCAATACCATATTGATTCAAATAAAACTTTTCCCGCGCACCAGCATTATGTCGAGCCTTTCGGCTTTCAATACCATATTGGTTCAATTGAAAGTGAACATAATAGCTGTAAAGATATAATGTTTTTACTTAACGTAGCTCAATTTTATAAAGATAATCTTAACCAAAATATCGTCAGCCTCTATTGTGTAAAATCTGTAAGCATCTGATTATTAAATATAAGATTAGTTATTAACATTAATCTTCACAATAATTTCTTTACTACTAAAGACAATAATTTATGATTTTACCGAAAAGACAATTCTCCCAGACTGAAATTTTCGTAAAAATTCTGAATTCGAAGTTCTATAATAAATTATCAGTTGAGTTTTTATCTTGTCCAAGAGATTCGCGTTTGAGCCATCTCGCATCGCGGGCAATATAGAGCAAAATCGAGTCGATTTCATCATCAATGATTTTGCGCAAATCATTTCTGACATTTTCAATTTGGGCATCAGTCAACTCGCCTTCAAAAACGGAATTCTGCCGCCAGTGTAGAAAGCGTTTCAGGCATTTATGCACTTTTGTAACCCGCTCGACCGCTACGTCGTAAACAATCAATACATACATAAACTTTCTATAATAAAAAAAATGATGACTTTTTAACCTTTGTATGGTATAAAACTTCAAACAGATTTCCAAGTAGTTTTGTCGGATAGCAAGAATGAGTTATCGAATAGCTCTCACGGAGAGGCTTATCCAGATACTTTTCAGATTGGTTCGCCGACCTCATTCACGGCAGGAACTAGCGCGTGAATACGGTGTCAATGCCAAGACAATCAGCCGTGATATTGACGCACTCGGAAATGAATATCCGATTGTAACAAAGCGTGAAGGAAGAGAGGTTTTTTATCAATTTGCCGACGGCTTTAATTTTGAATTTCCCCAAGTATCGATTGAAGAACTCGCTACGCTTCTGCTTGCTCAGGAATCAATTGCCGGCATCGGTATTACCGCCAAAGGTTCACCCTATGCTGGATACGCCGAGACGCTGCTTGAAAAAATCAGAAAGTCTTTGCCTACTTCGGTCAGGGAAAGAATGGACGCGTTATCGAACGTATATGGTTCGTCGGCAATTCCGGCAAAGAATTTCGGTCAGCATACAGAAACAATAGACCGTTTAGCTTCGTGCGCGGTGCGCAGGAAGAAAGTTTTAGCTCATTACCATTCATTGACTAGTAATGAAGAAAAAACGCGCGTTTTAGAGCCTTATGCTGTTTATTTTGACCCGGACGGAGCAACTTTGAAACTTGTCGCCTATGAGCCGAATTATAAGGAACTCCGCGTATTTTCGATTGAGCGAATCGCCAATGTAAAAGAGTTGAGTGAAAGTTTCAATCGTCCGAAAGAATTTAATTTGAAAGAATATCTTGAAGATAATTGTTTTAACGGTATTCACGGTAAGCCTGTAGTGGTTAGATTAAAAGCGAAAGGCATTACGGCGCGAATATTTGCGGAGAGGAAATTTCATCCTTCGCAGAAAACGATTGAAAGAAAACAACATCGCGGCAACTCGCCGGAAACAATCACAATTGAAATGAATGTGGCTCGCGGTCGCGGATTGACGAGATTTATTTTGAGTTGGCTGCCTGATGTCGAAATCGTTTCGCCGAAAGAAATACGTGAGGAAGTCAGAGAGATTTTACTGAAGGGTTTAGAACATTTTTAGAAAAATCTTCAAATCGAGGAGAATACTTGACCTATTTGATTGATATGATTTTTATCTAACAACAAAGAAAAACCAAATGAGGCTTCACTTTACAATTTCGCCAAACACCGAACCCGTGCCTTTTGCGTATCAGCATTGGCTGACGGGCGTATTTCACAAATGGCTCAAAGATAATGATTTGCACGATAAAATCAGCCTCTATTCGCTCGCGTGGCTGGACGGCAGCCGAAGAGTCGCCAATCGTTTGGAGTTTCCGAACGGAGCGAGCTGGTTTGTTAGTTTTTATGAAGACCAATATGTTGAAAAATTAGTAAACGGCGCGCTTGGGCAGCCGGAAATGTTTTGCGGAATGCGCGTTTCGCAAATCCGGCAGCAAATCACGCCGGATTTCGGCACAAAATACAAATTCAAAGTCGCCAGCCCGGTCTTTGCCAAAGGCAAATCTCCATCAAACGGCAAACCGCCGCATCATTATCTTTACTGCGAACCCGAAGCCGATGAAATTTTAACTAAAACACTCGTTCACAAAATGGATGCGGCAAATCAAGATTCAAACGAAACCCGATTCTCGGACGAAGATAAACAAGTAAAAGTTTGCTTTGACCGTGAATTTGCAAATCCGAAAATAAAGCTCGTTCGCATTAAAGAAATCAACCACAAGGCGAGCATCTGCCCCGTAATTGTCGAAGGCACATCTCAAGCTGTGCGCTTTGCCTGGAACGTCGGCATCGGCAACAGCACGGGAAGCTGTTTTGGAAGTTTGAAGGAGGAATTAGAAAATGCTTGATACACTTTTACAAATTGGCAAAATATTACGAAAAGAAGAACGGCTTCAACACCATCGCTATATTAAATCTGCGCCTCAAATTGAAAGAACCAAAACGGGAATAATCAAAATGGATGTGGTTTATCTTAATTTACCTGTGCGCGAAGATTTCAGCTTTGATTTTGACAATTTGGAAATGAATTTTCACAACGAAAATATCATAGACGAGTTTTATTATTTGAAATATAAGACCTCTGATGCAGACAGTTCAGTTAAATATCTTTGGGGAGATATTTTTTATTCAATTGATAAAGATGGTAAAGAACAAGGCTCTTATCGAATTGATGCGACAAAGAACGCTTTTTTAAGAACAGCTAAAGATGAAGAATTTTTTGTAGGAACAGCCATCAATAAGTTTCGGCAAAGTTTTACAAATAACAAAGATTTGATTGAACAAATTTTATCTGAAAATGCTAAAGGGAAACAGTGTTACTTGCATTTCGATTTCATTGGAAGAAAAGAAAGACACTGGTATCAGTTTAAAGAGGAATTCAAAATTCTTAACGAGAAGATGCTTGAAGAATTTCTTGAGAAACAGAATGGTCAAATCGTATTGCGAAAATATTTATACAAAACTCTTGCCTCGCCAAAGAAAGACCTAAAATTCCCTAATTTTCATAAGGAGAATATTTACAAGACCCGCGTATTCAATTCAATCGAGGAAGTTTTGGATTTGTTCTATTCTATTGATTATTCATTACAAGACATTATTCGTATAGATAAAATTAAAATAAATGTCCTACCAAAAGGTGAAAATTTATCTGCTAAAAACATAGAAGAATATTTCGATAGTAAAGGACTTGCAAGACATACAGCGGCAGTTGGAATAATTTCTGATAATAATCAACCAGACGATTTTTTTTTACCATTTACGTCTGACGTTTCTAAAAATTTTATTCAGTTTGATGTAATTTTTAGTAAAGCAAGCGGTGGCTCTAGCCCTGACGTTGATGTTATCGAATTAGCAAATCTTGAAAGAGATTTACTGGTTGAGTTAAGCGAACGAATTTTAGATATAAGACTTAATATTGAGGCAGAAAGAGAAAAGATTTTCGGCAAAAACGACAAAATCAAACCTTTAAGTATTAAAAAGTCCTTTCTGAATATTTTGGGTGATGTAACAAAAGACAAGAAAAAATATCAAAGTCATTTGCTCAGAGTTTTACCGCAGATTTATTCGGGAAATTATTACAGAGATGATGTTTTACTTTCTGCTTTTATTGAAAAGACAGAATTTAATATCAGAAATGATAAAGGTAGTCCTTTTAATTTCCTCAAATTCGATTATGAATTTTTAGTTAAATTACGAAATGAATATGGAGACGAAGAAATGAAAAATATGTTTGAATCGCCAAGTTACGAGGCTGGAATGCTCCTCGGACAAATGGCTCAACCTGTTTCGCGGAAAATAAATTCCTTCAAAAAAACTTATGTAGGTCAACTTTCACGTCGGGTAACAGATGTTGATAACTTAATGGACTTTGCAGGTTTTATATGTGAAAAACTTGAGATGCACGATAAAGCATTTCCAAATCTGAAAGAAGATTTTGGAAAATTTATGAGCAAAATTACAGTAGAACCGCATAATTACGACCGCAGATATTTTGTTGTCGGATTTTTTGAAGGATTCTTTAAAAACTTTGAAACACCAGAAAATAAAGGAGAAAATAATGATTAACAAATCCGAAATTCTATTTCTTTACGAAAGTTCTTTTTCAATGCCAAATGGCGATCCGTTTACAAGCGAACAACGCTACGATGACGAAACAAAAAAAATTTTAATTAGCGATGTTCGTATAAAACGATTCATCCGCGACTATTTTCACCAAATTGGTCAAGACATTTATGTTGCAAATCCAGACCCGGAAAATAAATTGACTGGTGGACAAAGATTCAAAATGCTTTTTGAGAAAAGATCGGATAAAAATCTGTCTGCAAGGGATTTTGCATTAACTTTGATTGACGTTCGTATGTTTGGGGCAGTAATACCTATTCAAAAAGAGAAAGGTAAAAAGAAAACTGAAGATGACGAAAATGTTTCAGCGTTCAATTTAACAGGCGCAATTCAATTCTCATTGCTTAACCCATCATTAAATAAAGTAGATTTAAGAATTCACCAAAACACTTCAACACTAATTTCCGATGAAGGAAATAAACAAGGTTCAATCGGTACAACAACAGTCGTTCCTTATTCGATCAATCAGATTCACGGTTGGATAAACCCGTTTTCAGCAAAACATACGGGTTTGACGGAAGACGATATTTCCGCAATGTTCAAAGCCCTTTGGGAAAGCGTGAATAATGCCAATACACGCACAAAATCCAATCAAAATTCGCTTTTATTAATTCAAATCGTTTATTCAGAGCCGAATAAAAAACTATACGGTGTGGACAGATTTATCAAGCTTGATTCGGAGAAACGCGATGAGCAAATCCGCAATTCCGATGATTATTCTCTTGATTTTTCGGCGTTGACTGAAATTGCCAACAGCGACAAAGTTTCTGCCGTAAATTTTTACACGGAAAAAAACGATTGGCGAGATCAACTTGCCGCGTTCCCCAAATTTACTGAGATGAAAATATGAAAGGCATTTTATTTAATCTAAAAGGAAATTGGGGGCATTTTCGCAAGCCCGAAACAAACAATAATCCGCTAACGCATGATTTTATTACCAAGACGGCGTTGATCGGTTTGATCGGGGCAGTTTTGGGCATTGAACGGAGGGAAATGACAGAACTTTTTCCGCAGCTTTCCGAAGATTTGCTTTACGGCGTTTGTGTGAAAAAAGCTGTTAAGAAGGAGTCTTGGGCGTTCACGTTGCGCTATGTTGTGGATATGATGCAAAAAGCACCGAAACAAATGGAGTTTTTGAAAAATCCCGAAAACATAATTGCTTTGGCTTTGAAAAACGAAAACTCATCGGCGATTTTTGATGAATTTGTTTCCGCGATTCAAAAAACCGAAGCGAAATTTACGCCTGTTTTGGGATTGCATAATTGTCCGGCTGAAATCGAATTGAGTTCGATTGGTCAGTTTCAAATAAAAGACGGAAGTTTTTTGACGAAAGGTTTTGTCAAAGAAAATCAGTTTGATGTCAACAAAACACTTGCTTCAAATAGATTTCGGGTTGGCTTGGAAAAAATTCCGACATTTCAAAATAACGACTTTTGGAATTTGCCCGACAGATACGAAAAAGTAATTTATCCATCGGAAAATCAGGAAGTTTTTGCAAATGGCGAGTATTACGAATTTACGAACGGTTCACAATGGACATTGATTTAACAACTGCTTTCAAATCACATTCGGAGAAATATTTACAAGACCATTTGCGAGGCGTAATGGCAAAAGTTAAATATCGCACCGAAAATCTGCCGACTACGCTTAATCTGAAACTAGCCGAAATCGCTGCGCTATTTCACGATTTAGGCAAGATAAATCCAAATTTTCAACATAAATTAAAGGGTGAAAAAGTTAAAGATTATTCCTCACATGCTTATCTTTCGGCATATGCTTTTGGGAATTTTTGTTCGACAAATAATGCGAAACTTGCAACTTGGATAAGTCGGAACGAACAAATTCAAAGTCTTTTGGCGATGATTGCGAGGCATCACGGCAATTTGCCGGATTTTGAAAATGGAATTCTTAACCAGAAAGAAACAACTAATCTGGCAAACTTTCTGTCAACAAATCCATATTTACCGATTTCTGACTTTATGCAGAAATTCAAAGATTACGACAATTTTGCTGAATTTATTGAAACGCACGAGCAATTTGCGTTAGATTGCTCGATAGATTTTCAAGATAAATTGTTTAAAGCCAAGCTTGTCGAAAAGTTTAACAAACAACCGCTCATTTTTTTTCTTGAAACTCAATTTTGCTTTGCGTGTTTGCTCGAAGCCGATAAACGCGATGCGGGAAACAATGAAGATTACAATCGGCGCAATTTACGTGAAAAGTATTTTGAAGCCAATTTCGGCAAAAAGATTGACGCAAAATTGGAGTCATTCAACGAAAAGAATGCTTTGAACGATTTGCGAACCGTAATGCGTCTGGAATCAATTACAAATCTGCGCGAAAAATTGACGGAAAATAAACGGGTTTTCACACTTTCCGCTCCGACCGGTGCGGGAAAAACGATGATGCTTCTTGCTTTGGCAAAAGAGACATTGGCGAAAGATAAAAGTTTAAGTGTGATTTATGCTTTGCCATTTCTTTCGATTACCGAACAAGTTGAAGGTATTTGCCGCGAGATATTCGATAATAACGTTTTGCGGATTGATTCACGCGCTGAAAACCAGACAATTCAAGAATTGCAGAAAAAGCTTGATGATGAGCAAACCGATGAAAACGTCAAAAGACTTTTACAGGAAAGTTTTACCGAAACAACATTCGATCATCCATTTATCATTACAACTTTCGTGCAAGTCTTTGAAGCACTTTTGAGCAATCGAAACGCGACGCTTTTACGACTGCCGAATTTTTCGAAAACCGTTTTTCTAATTGATGAAATTCAGGCTCTGCCGTATCGTCTTTATTCATTTTTTACGGCATTTTTAGAAGAGTTTTGTCGGCAATTCGATTCTTACGCGATAATTTCAACTGCGACAATGCCGCATCTTGATTTTTCCAGACAGCAAACTGCAACGCACATTGCTGGAAGAAAACTTTTCACAAATTATAAAATGCCCGATGAATTGTTAAATGCGCCAAAATATTTCAGCGAAAAAGTTTTTAATCGTTATCGAATTACACGACTTTTGCAAAATGATTTTAAAGTTTCAGATTTGGCAAATCACATCGAAGAACGCGATGAATCTTGCCTTGTCATTCTTAACACAATTGATGACACAAAAGATTTATATGATTTATTGTCAAAAACTTACAGTAAAGCAGAATGTATCTTATTGAATACTCATTTTTCACTTAAAGATCGCAGAACAAAGATATGGTTAGCTAAAAGACGACTAAAATATAAGAAAAAAATCATTTTAATTTCCACCCAACTTATCGAAGCTGGAGTTGATATTGATTTTCCGACGGTTTATCGAGATTTTTGTCCACTTCCGAGTTTGATCCAATCTGCTGGTCGTTGTAATCGAAACGGAAAACTAAAAGATAAAGACGATAATTTACGATTAGGTGAAGTTTTCTTTTTTGCGTTGCAGAAAGAAAACGGAAAACTTTCATCCGAATTAATTTACCGCGATGAAGCAAAAAACTTCTTGAAATATTGCCGCGACAAATTGCCGGAAATCATTACTGAATCTGAACTTTTTGAAATTCAAAAAGACTTTTTCAAAAACGAAGTCGGCGAATTTCTAAAGTTTGGTATTCACAAACAATCAAATTGCAAAGATGGGGAAACTACCGGCATTTTGAATCTTGTAACTTCAATCAACAAAGCCGCTTTTGAACAACTTGGCAAATTTCGCTTGATTGATGAAGATTATTTTGGATTTGAATTTCGTTATTACATTCCCCAAAATGAACAAGACGAAGCATTTGAAGAATTACAAACGTTAACCCAAATTAAAAACACACGAAATTATGAAGAAGCGATGAAGAAACGAATTGCTATCGAAACCAAATTGAAAGAAATGTCTGCAAGAATTGTTACCTTTCGCGTTAAAAATGAAAATCTTGCACCGGTTCCTGAAGGCGAAGAAGTGTGTAAAATACGCAAACTCGGAGATTTGAGCAAATACACATTTGAAACAGGTATAGAACTCAGAGCAAATGCAGGTTTTATAATTTAGAATTCCTGAATCAGGTATAATCGGGTATGATATCGGGTATGATTGATTCGATTGGGCAATTTGAAACTGATTTTAAGCCGACGCTTGAGATTCTTAATCTTATTTCGGAGATTGATGAGTTTAAGGGGAAATGGACGGCGCTGAAAAATCTTTCGCCGGAGAGATTGCAGGCTTTGCGGCGGGTGGCGACAATCGAGAGTGTCGGGTCTTCGACGCGAATTGAAGGCGTGAGGTTGTCGGATCGGGAAATTGAAACTCTGCTTTCCGGGCTTAAACAATATTCGTTCAAATCGCGTGATGAAGAGGAAGTTGCCGGATATGCCAAGGCAATGGAACTCGTTTTTGAATCGTGGCGCGAAATTGGTTTGACGGAAAATCATCTCAGGCAAATTCATTCGGTTTTGCTGAAGTTTTCGGGTAAAGATACGGCGCATTGCGGGAGTTATAAAAAATCGTCGAACAATGTCGTCGCTTTTGATGCTGACGGTCGTGAGATCGGCATCGTTTTTGAAACGGCTTCACCATTTGAAACTCCTTTAGAAATGGGAAAACTCGTTAGATGGCTCGGCGAAGGGATCGAAAAAAGAGAGATTCATCCGCTCTTGATAATTGCGGTTTTCGTTGTTTGTTTTCTGGCGATCCACCCGTTTCAGGATGGCAACGGCAGACTTTCGAGGATTTTGACGACTTTGCTTCTGCTTCGTTTCGGGTATGAATACGTGCCGTTCATTTCGCTCGAAAGCATTATCGAAGACAACAAGGATTCTTATTACCAAGCGCTTCGCCGAACGCAGAAAACCTTGCGGGAAGCGCCGACCGATTGGGAAACTTGGAGTTTGTTTTTTCTAAAATGTTTGAAGAAACAAAAGGATAAACTCTCGGCGAAATTGGAACGCGAAAAGATCATTGCGCCCGTTTTGCCGAAATTATCGATTGAAATTTTGGCTTTGCTGAAAGAACACGCACAGTTAACGATCACCGAGATTGAATCATTAACGAAGGCGAATCGCAACACTTTGAAAGTCAGGCTGCGCGAGCTCGTGCGCGATAATTTGATAGAACAAAACGGACAGGCGCGCGCAACCTGGTATCGCATAAAATAGTAAATATGGGCAATCCTTTAATAAAATTTACTGGAACGGAAGTCGGATATTATTTTATCTGCCAAAAGAAACTGTGGTGGTTTCATCACGGCATTCAGATGGAAACAGAATCCGACCGCGTGAAATTAGGAAAGTTGATTCACGAAACATCGTATGAGCGAAAGAAAAAGGAAATCTCGATTGATGGGAAAATTGTGCTTGATTGGCAGGCAGACGGCGTGATTCACGAAGTTAAACTTACCGACAGTATGGAAGAAGCGCATGAATTCCAACTGCTTTATTACATTTATTATCTCAAGCAAAAAGGCGTTGAAGGATTGACCGGGCAGATTGATTATCCAAAGCTGCGCCAAACCAAAGAAATTGAATTGACTGCCGAAAAGGAAGTGGAACTTGAAAACGCCTTACAGGAAATGGAGAAAATTGTTTCGATGGAGGCTCCGCCGGAAGTAGAATTTATGAAGATTTGCAAAAATTGCAGCTATGCCGAACTCTGTTGGGGATAAGAAACAATTACGGATTTCAAATTACGAATTAATAAAATATTTAATCTCGTAATTCATGATTTGAAATTCGTAATTCGTAATTGAAATGTATGGCACGTCATTATTATTTAACACGTTCAGGCAGGCTCAGACGCAAGGACAATACACTTTTGTTTGAGCTTTCGGAGGACGCTGAAGAAAACAAACTATCAAACAATTCTGAAGCGTCGGAATTGGCTGAGGAAATGCTGTCAAATATCGGGCAGAACTTAGGAGAGGACAATCTGGGCAACATTTTACTTGAAGAAGAAGTGCCTGATTTATCCGAAATCCTTAACGCTGAAAATGAAATTGAAAAGGAAACGGGCGCGCCCGTGCGAGTTAAAGAAAAGCGTGTAATTCCGGTTGAAGACGTTGATGCGATTTGGTCTTTTCGGGAACTGAATTTAAATTCAAAAGTTATAAATTTTCTTGCCCAGAAGAAGATTCCGGTTCATTTTTTTAATTATTATGGGTTTTATACCGGCTCATTTTATCCGCGCGAATACTTGCAAGCCGGATTTCTGCTCGTCAGACAAGTCAAGCATTACAGCTCAAATATAAAGCGTCTGCGAATTGCCAAAGAGTTGATCAGCGCATCGCTGCACAATATTCTTCGGAATCTGCGTTATCGAGATTCGCGCGGCATTGATTTACTGACGGAAACTGAAGGTGTGCAGGCGGAAGTCCTGCGACTGGATGGCGTCAAACAAATTAATGAACTGATGGCATGTGAAGGAAGAGCGAGAGCAGCATATTACCAAGCATTCGAAAAAATCATCAAGCGGGATGTTGAATTCAAAAAACGTGTGCGTCGTCCACCCGATAATATGGTCAATGCTTTAATCTCTTTTACCAACGGGTTAGTTTACTCATCTGTTTTGACACAGATTTATCGTAGCCAGCTCGACCCGACAATTTCATTTCTGCACGAACCCGGATTTAGAAGATTCTCACTTGCACTTGATTTAGCAGAAGTTTTCAAACCCGTTCTGGCTGACCGACTGATTTTCAGACTTTTTAACAACGGGCAGCTTTCCGAGAAACATTTCGCACAGGATTTAAACTGCTGTTATCTGAAAGAATCAGGACGTAAGATAGTCTTGAAAGAATGGGACGCAAGACTAAACACAACAATTGAGCATCGTAGGCTAAAGCGAAAAGTCAGCTACGAAAGACTTATCAGATTGGAATGTTATAAATTGGTCAAACACCTCACGGAAGTTGAAGAATACAAAGGGTTTCGTGCTTGGTGGTAAATAAATCCGGTCGTCAACCTATCTAAAACTAAGTAAATCGTAAGAGAAATTTATATATTCCGAGATGATTAAAATAAATAAATGTTGAAATTAAAGAGTTTAATCTCCATCGTCAACCTGCCGCTATTATTACACTATTGCCACCTGACGACACAACGGCTCAAAAAATCATTGTAAAATCAAGCTAAGTTGCGTAAAATCAATGCAGTTCTATCGAAAATATAGGGCTTTTTAATTGAACCAAGATGGAATTGAAACTGTTTTGAAGCGTCAGCATCAAACGCAAAGGATAATTTTTTTAATTGAACCAAGATGGAATTGAAACGCGCGATACTTCTCTGGATAACGAGAAGCTACACGATTTTTTAATTGAACCAAGATGGAATTGAAACAAGATAAATCTTGCCGTCTTCGGCAACGGTCTGTTTTTTTTTAATTGAACCAAGATGGAATTGAAACTATTCACGTTCGAGCTGGTGTTCTTCCGACAACTGGCTTTTTAATTGAACCAAGATGGAATTGAAACCTCTTTCTTCTAACGAAGAAAAGAGTGGTGGTACGAATTTTTAATTGAACCAAGATGGAATTGAAACCCGATTGCCGAAGCGTTATCCGTATCGGCAACTGCTATTTTTAATTGAACCAAGATGGAATTGAAACGTTGCCGATTCGATTGCCTCACGGATATTGTCCGTTTTTAATTGAACCAAGATGGAATTGAAACCGAAACGTTTCATCTTCAGGTGCAATTTTGACGTATTTTTTTAATTGAACCAAGATGGAATTGAAACTTCTGAGCATAAACTCTGCCGGGTTTATTAATCGTATTTTTAATTGAACCAAGATGGAATTGAAACGTGCAAAAGGTGCGAGGCAAAACTAAAAGATGATGAATTTTTAATTGAACCAAGATGGAATTGAAACAAAGCAAAGCGAATAATAAAATCAATATAAAAATGACTTTTTAATTGAACCAAGATGGAATTGAAACTTTGGCGTGTTTGCTTTGCTGACTCCCTGCGGAAGATTTTTTAATTGAACCAAGATGGAATTGAAACTCGCTCGCGTCGATTGCCGTCATCTGCATCGTGCGGTCTTTTTAATTGAACCAAGATGGAATTGAAACGGTTTACATTACGGCTAACTCGCTGCCGTTTGGCGCGATTTTTAATTGAACCAAGATGGAATTGAAACGTAAATCTCGACGCATTTTTCAGCTAGCGTCGCCATTTTTTAATTGAACCAAGATGGAATTGAAACATCACAATTTAAAATTCAGAATCCCTTGCGATAATTTTTTTTAATTGAACCAAGATGGAATTGAAACGGCGCAAACGTCGATTTTGCAGGGCAGGGCGCGCAGCTTTTTAATTGAACCAAGATGGAATTGAAACCATCAAAACCGCCGTTTCCACTTCCGCCATATCCGGTTTTTTAATTGAACCAAGATGGAATTGAAACTTCTCCGAGTTCGCGGGCTTCTGAGGGTTTTGCGACTTTTTAATTGAACCAAGATGGAATTGAAACGTATTTGTCCGACGCGGAATAAGCGTTTTTCGGCATTTTTTAATTGAACCAAGATGGAATTGAAACAAAAACGCGACCGACATAGAAGTTCTTCTAACAGATTTTTAATTGAACCAAGATGGAATTGAAACGTGCTTCGTGCCGCCAGCGTGGGAATAGAGCGATGTTTTTAATTGAACCAAGATGGAATTGAAACAAGCAAACTTCGGCTTTAGACTTTGATTGGCGACAAGTTTTTAATTGAACCAAGATGGAATTGAAACCACGATAAATGCACACCTTTACTTACTCAGTTTTAGTTTTTAATTGAACCAAGATGGAATTGAAACGAGCTTTGATGGTCTTATTGTCGGCAGCGGAAGGCGGTTTTTAATTGAACCAAGATGGAATTGAAACAACTGCTGAAGACACCGAGCCGAGCGCGTTGTTTATGTTTTTAATTGAACCAAGATGGAATTGAAACCGCAGCGTCGCGCCTAAACTTGCAAATTCTTCTAAAATTTTTAATTGAACCAAGATGGAATTGAAACCTTAGCCGCGTTTTCAAGCGGCGTCTCAATATTATTTTTTTTAATTGAACCAAGATGGAATTGAAACAAGTTTCGGTTGACGGCAGAAGCTCGATTGAAAAAGTTTTTAATTGAACCAAGATGGAATTGAAACACGTGTCCCCAAGACCGGATTCGCTGAACGCTGGTATTTTTAATTGAACCAAGATGGAATTGAAACTCATCACGCCGCCTCCTTTTCGAATGTTTTGAAAAGATTTTTAATTGAACCAAGATGGAATTGAAACACCTAGCCGCGCGTTCTTACCTTTTCCGCGTCCTTTTTTTTAATTGAACCAAGATGGAATTGAAACCCTAAGTTATCGCTTATATCGAAGTTAATGTCTTGCTTTTTTAATTGAACCAAGATGGAATTGAAACCCGCTTGCGTTGTCGCATACTTCGCAGAATACGTTGATTTTTAATTGAACCAAGATGGAATTGAAACAAGCCATTGGCGGTCAGTCGTCAAACCCTTGTTGTTTTTTAATTGAACCAAGATGGAATTGAAACTGCGCATTCTTTTGCTTTGTCGGTCGTAACATAAGCCATTTTTAATTGAACCAAGATGGAATTGAAACGCGTTTGTCCTTATCTGCTGTTTGCAGTCTGTAACGGTTTTTAATTGAACCAAGATGGAATTGAAACATAGCGGGTATTCATTAGGCTCGATGTCGAGCAAAATTTTTAATTGAACCAAGATGGAATTGAAACATGCAAGAACCGGCAGACCATCGGCGACTGCGACTGCTTTTTAATTGAACCAAGATGGAATTGAAACGAGTTTGCGCCGGTTTGTTCACAGATGGCTTTGGTGTTTTTAATTGAACCAAGATGGAATTGAAACGAACTTCTGACAAACTGTACCAGCGTTTGACCGCCGTTTTTAATTGAACCAGGATGGAATTGAAACTTTTTTGCCGACAATGATTGCGCCGTTTCCGTCGACATTTTTAATTGAACCAAGATGGAATTGAAACATAGAAACGGGCTTACCTGAAAATCATAAGTCAGACATTTTTAATTGAACCAAGATGGAATTGAAACCAAGTATTCGTGCGACGAATATGCTTACGCGCATCCGTTTTTAATTGAACCAAGATGGAATTGAAACACGTTCAGAGCATACTGGTCATCAAAATATTTCTTTTTTTTTAATTGAACCAAGATGGAATTGAAACAAGAACAGCCTTTCTATGTCGGGCAGGGGCAATTTATTTTTTAATTGAACCAAGATGGAATTGAAACTGTATCGATTTATTGTAAGGCTTGTGATTCACTTATTTTTTAATTGAACCAAGATGGAATTGAAACCTAAATAAAGTCGGTTTTCCCGTTAAGTCGGAATACGCTTTTTAATTGAACCAAGATGGAATTGAAACTCTATTTCAAACAGTCTTACGACGAATTTTGTCTTTTTTAATCGTTCGTAATAGGTGTAATTCCCCGAAGATCTGCTACGGAATATACTATAGGAATGAGCGAACTCATTCGGAAACAGCACAACGTGTCAATATTGCTTTATCATATCGTCTGTCCGGCGAAATATCGGAAAGCCGTATTTACAGCGGAAGTAGATGAGAAACTCAAAGAAATATGCGCCGAGATAGCTTTGCGCTACGAGATTGAATTTCTGGAAATCGGAACTGACAATGACCACGTTCATTTTTTAGTGCAGTCAGTTCCCAAGTATAGTCCGACGAAAATAGTGCGAACAATTAAGTCAATCACCGCCAAAGAAATCTTCAGGCAGATGCCGGAAGTGAAAAAGCAAATGTGGGGCGGCGAATTCTGGTCGGACGGATATTTTATCAGCACGGTTGGTTCGCACGGGACGGAAGAAATGCTCAAGCAATATGTCAAAAATCAAGGCAAGTCGAATCAAAGTATTCAACTTCGGCTGTTCTGATACCTCGCGGCTCTGCCGCGAGGAGACTCATTTTGAATCAATATGGAATTGAAACGAAGTGCACTTAATCATTACTCACAGATATTTCCTGCTTTTAAAGACATTTAGAATTACAATTGAATTAAGTTAGATTCGCTAACTAAAAATCCATCGATGCGGTGTAACTTAATTTACGCACGTATTACGCCTGAACATAAGCTCTGAAAAAATAATGTTAACTTCCGATTTAGCAATCAACTGGAGACGTGGAGACAAGGTTTTCCCGAAGCTAATTCGCACGAACGATGACGGATACTTGCGCGACGCCGAAAATCTAATCTCAATTTTTGAAGATTTTGAAGGTAGAACGCGAGGCGAGTTGGAATTTGAACTCGAAGAATATGTCGGAACGGGAACCGATTACCGCATTCTACGAGGGTTTATTAAATTGCTGACCGACAGGTGCGAATTTAAAACGTCGAGCATTGCCGAGCCTGAAGAAATTCGCCGAAAAGTCTTTCTCGAAGCGCGAAAGTTTCAGCCTGTTTTGCCGGACTCCGAAAGGAAAGCTGAAATTTTGCAGCTTGCTGCCGAAGAATTTCAAACCGACACCAACACGATTTTCTCAAATCTTTACGCAGATTTATCAAACAATCAAAAATTATTTTCTTTTGATGCCATCTCACCCGAAGATTTGCTCGACCGCTATAATCTCGCGCAGGCACAGGCTTTGCTTTATAAATGCGTTCAGATGAACATTCGCGTCGCGCCGAGCGATTCGGTAAATTACCGCGCGATTTTCGGCTGGATAAAGCATTTCGGTTTGATTCATTCTGTTCTGGGAAACGCCGCCAACGGTTATGAAATTACTTTGACCGGAGCGGCATCGCTGTTTCATCGCTCACAAAAATACGGCATCAGGATGGCAGTTTTTCTGCCCGCGCTGCTGCTCTGTTCTGAATGGAAAATGTCCGCTGAAATTGTTCATAAAGAGTGCAATGTGTTTTATGAAATCTCAAGCGAGCAGACGGAACTGAATTCCTTTTATTTTGATGAGCCGGAATACGAAAATCCTAATATTCAAAAGCTGAAAAAGAACTGGGAAAAATCAGAATTCGGATGGCTTCTGGAAGAAAACACGGAAGTCGTCGATTTGGGCAAAACAGCCTTTATCCCTGATTTGGTTCTAATCTCGCCTGAAGGCAAGAAAGTTTATCTCGATGTTTTGGGTTTTTGGACGCCGAAATCTCTGCAAAAGCGTCTGGAAGAATTTCGCGCGGCAAATTTTGGGCAATTTATTTTCGCCCCTTCTCAGGAACTGCGCGGAAGTCGGGAAGAACCGCTATGGACAAGTGAAAACGTCGTTTTTTATAAAACGAAAATCGAACCGTCCGTATTAGTTGAAACGGCGGAAAAACTTAAATAAATCTTTTAGCTCTATTCGTATTAAATTTAATCGAATAAGCTGCCTTTATTTCTCATTTTTGCGTCCTGAAATTGTCTCACGTCAGTTCGGCGCTGGCTGATGTTCTCTTCGGTAGTTCCGCGCGTGACAACTTCATATAAAACGGCTTGTTTGTGATCGTGCTTGCGCAGAATTCGTCCGAGTCTCTGGATGTGCTCGCGCGAAGAACCCGAACCGGAAAGAATTATCGCAACGCTCGCGTCGGGAATATTCACGCCTTCATTCAAAACTTTCGATGTCGCCAGCGCCAGAACATCGCCTTTGTTAAATGCGTCGAGCCAGAATTTTCGCTCTTTGACGTTGGTTTCGTGCGTGATGGCGGGAATCAAAAATCCGTTTGAGATTCGATAAACCATATCGTTTTCGTGCGTGAAAATCAAAACTTTGTCGCGTTTGTGGCGAACGAGCAAATCCTGTAAAACACGGAATTTCGCTTCCGTTCCGAGCGCGACTTTCTTTGAGGCGCGGTAGGCTTTCATCGCGCGTCTTCCGTCCTCGCTTCGGGCACTCTGCATGACGAAAGTTTTCCAGCCGTCAATCGAGCTGAACGGAATGTTTTTTGCCCGAACGAAATCGCGGAAAACTGCTCGCGCACGGCTATACTCGTCTCTTTCCTCCGCGCTTAAATCAACTTCGATGCGCTCGATGACGTAATCCGCCAAATATTCGCCCGCGAGCTGCTGCGCTTCGAGCCTGTAAACGAATTTTCCGATTAATTCTTCAAGCATCGTTTCGCCCGCGTCCGAACGCTCGGGCGTAGCAGTCAAACCGAGTCGAAACGGTGCAATCGCAAATTCCGCCGCGTATTTATATCCTTCGCCCGGAAGATGATGACATTCATCAAAAATCACCAAACCGAATTGGTTGCCGATATGTTCCTGATGTCGAAAAGCCGACGCGTAGGTCGTTACGGTTATCGCGCCGATTTCGTAAAAACCGCCGCCGATAAGCCCGATTTCCGCATTAAAGGTTGAAAGCAAAAGATCATACCACTGGTTCATTAAATTGAGCGTCGGCACGACAACCAGTGTTTGACGGTTGCACGTCTCGATTGCCATTGTCGCGACGTGTGTTTTGCCCGCTCCAGTTGGCAGAACAATCACGCCGCAACGCTCATTTTGCTTCCATTTTTCGATTGACTCAGTTTGAAACGGTCTGGGCTCAATACGGAACTTCTGCTTAAAATCGAAAATTTCATATTTCTTCGCTTCGTCTTCATAATTGATTTTCGAGCGGATAAATTCTTTAATGATTTCACGATACTTAAAAGCGGGCGCGCGGAACTGCCGTGTTCTCTCATCCCAGACGAAGGCTTTTGAAGGAATGGCTTCGTCCTGCACGATATTTCCCAAAACTAATGTGCCCGATTCAAATTTGAGACTGAAAACTGTTAATTTTGACAGGGGAACGCTCATTTCTTAAAAGTTATGAAGAAATCCTGCAAGTGTCAAACACTCTTGAGCATGCTTTTCATAATACAGGGCGTACGAAGGAAGTTTTTGGACATTTTATTTTGTTATCAACATGGAGCATTTTTTAGACAAATTTTCTGCTGAGAAATACGACTCTTTACATTACGGGAATTGGTGAGAAGATTTTAGTTTCTTAAAGTTCTGATATTTATTGAAGGCAAAAATAAAACTCTTCACAAAATGACCATTCTGTAATGAGTTTTGCTATTCGTCTTAAAAACGCACGTTGACAAGAAACACGCCTCGTTTTGCTGATTCGCTGCTTTCCGGCTTGGTTTATAACTGTAACCGTCGTGCCGATTTGACTGCCCGATACCGCCAATCCGTAAGTTGCTTCAGCGAAAGCATTATCTGGCGTCGTGACTTTCCAAACTCTCCCTATCGGAGACATTACAAACCTATTTTAAAAAAAGCTGAACTATCTGAAAACATCCGCCTATATGATTTACGCCATACTTGTGCAACACTTCTTCTATCTGCTGATAAAAGCCCAAAGGTAATTGCAGAGCGTCTTGGACACTCAACAATTGTCTTAACCTTAGATACCTATTCTCACGTTTTACCTTCAATGCAGAAAGATGCAACGGATGAACTTGAACAAATGCTTTTCCAGCGAAAAAAATCAAAATAGAAAAAATGTTGCACAAATGTTGCACAAATTGGAAAAGGGCTACTCAATGAGTAGCCCTAAACTATTGATTCTAATGGTGGCTTGGGACAGAATTGAACTGCCGACACGCGGATTTTCAGTCCGCTGCTCTACCAACTGAGCTACCAAGCCGTTTTCTTGCTATTTCTACAACAGCACGAATTTGTTAGTGTAAATAAGCCTTTTCTTGATGTCAAATGAAGAGGCAAAAATTCTGTTTTTGGCGAAAAATGCGGGCAAAAATTTAAATAAAGTATTGACAATCGCTCACATAAGCATATAATCACTTTTTAGTAGCTGTTCTGCCTATGTCAGCTGCTATTACCTTCCGAATTCCGTTTGATACCTGCCCGTGCCGGTTTGAACGCCGTCGCTGTCCTCCAGAGGCGCAACCTTCAAACCGGCACAGCTATGTTTTAAATACAAAAATACAGATTTTGAGGTTTTATTTTTTTATGTCAAAAAACGCTTTTTTTATTTTGATACTTGCTCTGATTGCGATAAATTTCGCCTGTAGCGCGACGCCGGCGCCGAATACGAATGCGAGCGCAAATACAAACACGGCGGTTGCAAATCAGACAAATCTGCCGCCTGAATTCAGGACTGAGCCGGTTCCTCCCTCAGGAAATATGACGCCGGGAATTCCTGACCCGGCTAATGCGAACAATATTCCGAAAGGCACGACACCGACGCCGGGAATACCCGACCCGACAAAAATGACGCCCGTTCCGAAAGGCGCGACGCCGACGCCCGGCATTCCCGATGCGGCTACGCTGAAAAAGCAATCAAAAACTCTGCCGATGAGCAGCGATAATCCGGCGGTTACAAATTCAAACGTGAAACAGCCCGTTCGTAAACCGTAGAGTTTTTCGGATGAATAGAAACATTAAAAAAGCATCGATTCGAAATGAATTTTCGAATCGATGCTTTTTTAGTTTTGAAAATTAGTTTTATTATTCGGCTGCTGCCGGCGCTTCAGTCGATTCAATCAAACCGAGCTTGACTTTGACATCGTGCTCGATGCGCTCATACATTTCCTTGTTTTCCTTGAGCATTGTTTTGACGTTTTCGCGTCCCTGCCCGAGCCGCTCACCTTTATAAGAAAACCACGCGCCGCTTTTATCGACGACGTTATTGTTTGCCGCCAAATCGAGAAGGTCGCCTTCGCGCGAGATGCCTTCGCCGTACATAATGTCGAATTCGACTTCGCGGAAAGGCGGCGCGACTTTATTTTTGACAACTTTTACTTTCGTGCGGTTGCCGACAACGCGGTCTGCTTCCTTGATTGCGCCGATGCGGCGAATGTCGAGTCTGACGGAAGCATAAAACTTCAAAGCCTTGCCGCCGGTCGTCGTTTCGGGCGAACCGAACATCACGCCGATTTTATCGCGGAGCTGGTTGATAAAAATAAAACAGGTGTTTGAATTCGAAATAATCGAAGTCATTTTGCGAAGCGCCTGCGACATCAGGCGAGCCTGAAGTCCCATGTGCGAATCGCCCATTTCGCCGTCGAGTTCCGCGCGCGGAACGAGCGCCGCGACCGAGTCGACGACTATTACATCGACACTGTTTGAGCGCACAAGCGTTTCGGCAATTTCCAGCGCCTGCTCGCCCGAATCCGGCTGCGAAATCAAAAGCTCGTCGATGTTGCAGCCGAGCTTTTCGGCGTATTCCGGGTCCATCGCGTGTTCCGCGTCGATATACGCGGCGACTCCGCCGATTCTTTGCGCCGATGCGACAACCTGCAATGCAAGCGTCGTTTTACCCGAACTTTCCGGTCCGTAAATTTCGACAATTCTTCCGCGCGGAAAGCCGCCGACACCGATTGCCGCGTCGAGACTCAGACAATTAGTCGAAATCGAGCTGACTTCCTCGTGCGGGCGCTCGCCCATACGCATAATCGAGCCTTTTCCGAATTTCTTTTCAATATTCGCAAGCGCCGCTTCAATCGCCTTGCCCTTTGTTTCAATACTCATTTTTACTGCTTCTCCAGCCATTTTCTTTCTCCTTTTGTGATAACTTTTTATTAAAAGACAATAGGAAGTTTAGCACAAAAGAGAGCGTTTGTGAAATGATGTTTCACGTGTGAAACATAAATTTCTTCTTTTTTTTGAAAAATGTTTATCTAAATTAGTGGAAAAATCACAGAAGTGCAAGTTTTTTCGCAAAAATTTATACAAAGTTATTTTCGATTAAAAGTGCGAAATACTCAAATTCGTTCTTTGCTCAAACTGTTCAGCCAGAGAAAGCAAGCCCGCCGTGCTTTCGTCGCGCGTCATTCTTTCGACGCGCCACATCGGCAGAAAATAATCCTGCATCGGCAGATATTGCTCGCCGCCGGCGATGGCGCGTATCCATTCGTCAAAATAATTCAGGTCGATTCCGCGCATAAAAACGCCCGACGCGTTGATTTCGTGCAGAACGCCGAACAATTTTTCGCGCGGGCTGTGCAGGATGATGATGACGCTTTCGCCTGTTTCGATTTTCATAAATTTTCAGTCATTTGAATTCTGGCACAAATCCCCAAAAAATTGAAATAGCTTTAATCGGGAATATTTGCTACATTTTTTGTTTACCCGAAATTACCTTAAAATCGTAGTTATGCACATCACCCGAATCGAGCTTGAAGACATCAAATCTCACGCGCACTTTGAACGAGAATTCCAGCGCGGAACGACCGCCATCACAGGCGAAAACGGCGCGGGCAAAACGACGATTATCGAAGCTATCGCGTGGACTTTGTTCGATTTGCTTGATTATAAAAAGGACGATTTCGTTCGCCGAGGCGCAAAAAAAGGCGTCGCCAACGTAACTTTCGAAAGCGGTCTGGACGGTCGCGAGTATCGCGTTTATCGCGACACTTTGAACGGTTATTATATTTACGACCCGCAGTTGAAGATGCGAATCGCCGAGAAAAAAGAAGAAGTTTCGCGCTTTTTGTGGCAGCATCTCGGCGTCGAAGCCGGAACCGATTTGGAAGCGCTTTTTCGCCGCGCCATCGGCGTTCCGCAAGGAACATTTACGGCGATTTTTCTCGAAACGCCGACCGAGCGCAAAAAGGCTTTCGATAAGCTTTTAAAGGTTGAAGAATATCGACAAGGCGCGGAAAAACTGCGTGAAACGGTTCGTTTTATCGAGACGAAAATAACTTCGGTTCGTGAGAAAATCGCCCGCGCCGAAGGCGAGCTTGCGCGTTTTGAGCAAATCGAGGAAGAACATAAAAATTTTACCGCGCAGGCGGAAGAATCGGCGAAAACGCTCGAAAATCTTGAAAAAGAAGTTGCCGAAAAAGGCGAAACGGTTAAGAAATTTGACGAAGTCGAAGCGAAGGTTAATGAATTAAAAATCGCTCTCGACCGTCTTCAAAACGAAAAGACAAGAGCCGAAATTCTTCTTCAGCAAAAGGAAAACGAGTTGAATCAAGCTCGAAATGCGTCGGAGAAAATCAAGCTCGTCCAAATCGATTATCAAAAACACATCGATGCGCTCGGCAAATTGAAAGAATTTGAAAGAGAACGCGGCGAGCGCGAAAAATTGAACGTCGAGCTTCATAAAATCGAAACGGCGCAGGTCAATGTCCGCGCCGAGCAGAAACGCCTGCTGGAAAATCTCGAAAAAGCGCAGCAGGCGCATCGTGAAATCGAAAAATTAAAGCCGCTGATTGCCGAACAGGAGCTGCTCGAAAAACGGCGCGACGACATCATCGAGCAAATCGCGCAAATCCGCGCCAAAGAAACCCAAATCCGCAATCTCGACGAAAAGATGAACGATTTGCGCGGAAAATATATTAAAAATAAAGAGCAAATCAACGACGCCGAAGCGAAAGCCGAAACTGCGAAAGAATACGAAATTCTGCAAAAACGCGATTCGGAAATAACGCGCGACATCACGCGTTTTCGCGCGAAACTCGAACACGACGAGCAGTTTCAGTCGGAAGTCAGGAACGGTTTGTGCCCGATTCTGTCGCAAAAATGTTTGAATTTGAAGCCGGGCGAAACGCTCGAAACTTTTCTTTCGAGCCAGTTTGTCGAAGTGAAAACTCAAATCGAAACGCTTGAAATCGAACAAAAATCGCTGGCAAATTCTCTTAAGCTTGCGCGTGAAGCGGAGAAATTTTCGGCGATGCTCGAAACGCTTAAGTCACGCGAAACGGAAATTGCCGACGAAGGCAAAAGCTACAAGGCCGAGAAGGAAAATCTTTTAAAAGACATCGGCGATTTTGCGAAAATTCAAAACGATTTGTCAGAAACGGAAGCGAAATTAAAGGCGTTGGAAAATCCGAAAGCGCGTGTTCGAATGCTCGAAACGGAAATCAAGCAGGAAATATCGATTCGGGAAAAGCTGACGGAAATCGAGAAAAACATCGAGCGGCTCGAAAGCGACAAAAGAATTTTGGTCGAGCAGTTGGAAAGCTATAAGGATTTGGACGCGAACTGGAAATTTTATTCAGACCAGCGCGACCAGACCGCGAGCGCGCATCGTGAATTTTTGACGAATGAAAATCTGGCAAAGTCGCTGCCGGAAAAGGAAAAGGAATTTGAAAATGCTCAAAGGGAAGCGGCGCGTTTGAAAGCGGAAGCGGAAAAAGCCGAAAAAGATTTTCAGACGGCAAGCAAAGATTACGACCGCGAGCGGCATCAGACGGAGAAGATTTCGCTTCTCGAAGCCGAACGCCGTCTGGCGGAAACGCGCGCGAATCTGGCAAATTTGCGCCGCCGCGCTGAAGAATCAGCCGCCGAATTAAAGCGTCTGACGGAAATTCGCCGGGCAATGCAGGCGGAATTTCTGGAAAAAGAACGGCTCGAAAAAATCTCGGAAGCGACGAGCTTTATTCGCGACACTTTAAAGGAAGCCGCGCCGCTGGTGGCGAGAAATTACGTTTATCACGTCTCGCTCGAAGCAAATCAGATGTTCCGCGAAATTTCGGGAAACGCCGAAAGAACTTTGAAATGGACGGAAGATTACGGAATCGTTCTGGAAGAAAGCGGCTACGACCGACCTTTTGTAAATCTTTCCGGCGGCGAGCAGATGGCGGCGGCTTTGTCGGTCAGATTAGCTTTGCTGAAACAGCTTTCCGACATTCGCCTCGCATTTTTTGACGAGCCGACGACGAATATGGACGCGGCGCGGCGCGAAAGATTGGCGGAACAAATCAGCCATATTACCGAAAAGCAGACCTTCGACCAGCTTTTTGTAATTTCGCACGACGACACGTTTGAAGGCTACGCGGATAATGTGGTTTCGATTGGAGCAAGTGATGAAAGATGAACTGGAAAAATGCTTCGAGTTTATTCTTGAAGTTGAGAAATTAAAAGCGATTCAACGCCGGACGAAGCCGCTCGGGCTTGATAGATACGAAAATTCTGCCGAACACAGTTGGCAGATTTCGCTTCTGGCGCTGGTTTTGTCAAAGTTTGCCGATGAGTCGGTCAATATCGAAAAAGTCATGAAAATGCTTCTTGTTCACGACATCGGCGAAATCGACGCGGATGATGTTTTCTTTTTTGATGAAACGGGAAGAATCGAAGCGAAAGAAAAAGAATTGCTGGCGATGAAGAGAATTTTCGGGATTTTGCCCGATGAAAAAGGAAAGGAATTGTTCGGGCTTTGGGACGAATTTGAAAACGGCGACTCGAAAGAAGCCAAATTTGCCCGCGCCATCGACCGCGTGATGCCGGTTCTGCAAAATCTTTACAACAACAAACAAAGCTGGACGGAAAACGGTGTTACAAAAGAACAGATTTTGACGAAAACCGCATACATCGGCGACGGGAGCGAAATCATCTGGCAGACAATCTCGGAAAAGATAAATCGCGCGTTCGAATAAATTTTTATGAAAGAAGTAACAATCGTCTGCGACGGTTCGAGTTTGGGAAACGGGCGCGGCAATCCGCGCGCGGCGGCGGTTGCGGTGCTCGGCTATCGCGGATACTGGCGCGCGTTCGGCGAATATCTCGGCAACGCGACGAACCAGCAGGCGGAAATCGCGGCGGCGGAAATCGGTTTGCGAAATTTGAGCGAACCTTGCAAAGTCAGGGTTTTGAGCGATTCGCGCTACGTTGTGCAAACAATGTCGGGAAATTTTCGTAAAAAAGCTAACCTCGATTGGTGGGAAAAATTGGAAAAAGCCGCGAAAAAGCATCAAATAACGTGGGAATGGGTGAAGGGACACAACGGGCACGAAATTCAGGAAGTCGTTGACACGCTGGCGCGAAAAACCGCCGAACTCGGGCGCGTTGATGAAGCGATATTTGATGAACTCGTCGCGGAAATTGGAGTTAAAGAAATTTGAACCACAGAGACATAGAGACACAGAGACAGGAATTAACAGGGATGAAAGAGATGAACAGGGATAAAAGAATAAAATTATCCTCTTCATCCCTGTTTAAATTTCTTCGCTTGTCTCTGTGTCTCTGCGTCTCTGTGGTGATATTTTCCGCAGTAGTTCCGGCACAAAAGCGAAACGCGCTCGGCTGGGTTTGGCAAAATCCTCTGCCGCAGGGAAATCCTCTTTATTCGATTCATTTTAAAAAGGACAAGGAAACAGGTTTTGCCGTCGGCGCTGACGGCACGATTCTGGCGACGACCGACGGCGGTTTTAACTGGAAAAAGCAGCTTGCGCCGGTTGACGGAGTGCTTTCGGGCTTTTTTGTCAAAAATAAAAAATCGGCGCTGATTGTCGGCGCGCGCGGGATTATTCTTTCGACCAATAACGGCGGCAAAGACTGGTCAAAAATCTCAATCGCGGAAAAAGACCATCTTTACGGTGTTTCTTTAACGGGTGAAAATTTGCTGACGGGCTGGACGGTCGGAACTTACGGGCGGATTTTGAAAACTTCCGACGGCGGTTTGACCTGGAAAACGCAAAAGGCGGAAACGAGCGAACATCTTTTGAAAATTTCGGCTTTTGACGCGGAAAAAGCCGTTATCGTCGGGCAGAACGGCGTAGTTTTGACAACCAAAAACGGCGGCGAAAGTTGGAAATCCGACACGCCGTGCGAAAACCTTTTGCTTTCGAGCGCGACATATCTTTCGCCGGAAAAAATCGTCGCCGCAGGTTACGGCGGATGTGTCGCCGAAAGCGCGGATGCGGGCGAAACGTGGACGCGCATCAACGTTTTCAGCCGCGCCGATTTTCTTTCGCTCTCGTTTTCCGACG
This sequence comes from Pyrinomonadaceae bacterium, assembly GCA_049799955.1. Taxonomy (GTDB): domain Bacteria; phylum Acidobacteriota; class Blastocatellia; order Pyrinomonadales; family Pyrinomonadaceae; genus JBGTFE01. Next base: position 43,416 of record JBARIW010000077.1, on the reverse strand, counting down.
CAAACAACGGCTCGATGACCGATTCGAACGGGATGGTCTGGCTCACCGGCGACGGCGGAAATACGTGGCTTCCGTTTAACGTGCGGACAAATCCGAAGCTTGTTTCGCTATTTTTCGCCGACCAGTTTACGGGCTGGGCAGTTGGCGAAAGTGGCTTGATTGTCCGCACGGACGACGGCGGCTATAGCTGGCAGCGGCTTTCGGAAGGCGGGCGCGAAGATGTCAACGATTTAACGTTTTTCAGCGAAGACATCGGCGTTTCAATCGGCTCGCGGGGCAGAATCTGGCTGACGAACGACAGCGGAAAAGTTTGGCTTCCGGTTTTTTCCGGCTCGCAGGAAAATTTGAACGCGCTTTCATTTATCGACGACCAGCGCGGCTGGATTGCGGGCGATAAAGGCGCGATTTTGCGGACGATAAACGGCGGCGCGAGCTGGGGCAAAGGCGTTTCAAACGCGACGGAAGACCTTCTCGGCATTTATTTTATCGACGAGAAAACAGGTTTTGCCGTCGGCGCAAACGGTACGATTCTGCGCTCGGATACGGGCGGCGCTTACTGGGAACAAATCGAATCGGGAACGCGCGGCTGGCTCGAAGACGTAAAGTTTTTTGACGCGAAACGCGGCGTCATCATCGGCGACAAAGGCACGATTTTACTGACGACCGACGGCGGTTCGACCTGGGAAAGAATTAAGACGAATCTGAAGGAAAATCTCTACGCGCTGAGTCTTTTCGACGAAAAAACAGGCTTTGCCGTCGGCGCGAACGGCACTATCTTACGCACGACGGACGGCGGCGAAACGTGGATTGACCAGGAATCGGCGGCGCGAATGAATCTTTATGCTGTAACGGCTTACAAAAAAGACGCGGCGCTCGCGGTCGGCGAGCTCGGCTCGGTTTTGCAGACAATCGACGGCGGAAAAACGTGGGAAATTCAGCCGAATGTAACGAGCAATTCGATGCAGGCGATTGTCTTTCGCGGCGGCTCTGATTTATGGATTGCTGGTCGCGGCGGCTCGATTCTGAAACGTTCCGAGCCGCTTTCGACTCTCAAAATCTCATCTTCAAAGCTCGCGCCGGTTCTGCGAACGGGCAGCAATTCCAAAGTCAAACCGAAAATCCGCCAGCCTTTGCTGACAATCACCGACGACGGCGATATTCCGCTCGCGACGCCGCCGACGAAAAAAGATGAGAACTGAGAAGTGAGAACTGAAAACTGAAAACGAATCTACCTCTCAGTTCTTATTTCTCACTTATCACCTTCACGGAAATCCATTCGCCTTCATATTCGATTTTTGGATTTTCAATCTTAAATTTTTTCAATTCCGAAATAATTTCGTCTTCCTGCTCTTTCAAAATTCCCGAAAGAATTAAAACCCGCTTTGATTTTTGAGTCAAAAGCGGCAAAAGCGGCGTAATTACGTCGATAGTCAGGTTCGCGCAGACAAAATCGAATTCGGGCGTGTCGGCGGAAACCGAGCCGGAATAAAATTCGATTAAATCGGCGACACCGTTCATTTCAGCATTTTCTTTGGCGATTTTTACCGAGCCTTCGTCCGTGTCGCAGCCGACGATTTTGAATTTTGAATCCTGAATTTTTAATTTCGTGGCGGCAATCGCCAGAATTCCGGTTCCCGTTCCGACATCGAGAAAGCTCATCTCAGACGCATAATTTTCTTCGATTGCTCTGATGCATAACCGCGTCGTTTCGTGTGTTCCCGTCCCGAAAGCCATCGCCGGGTCAATCCAAATAATCGATTCGCCGGCTTCGGCTTCGACTTCAAACCACGTCGGCGCGACGATAAATTTTCCGATTTTTGTCGGCTTCCAGTGTTTTTTCCATTCGTAAAGCCAATCGACGTTTCCGAATCTTCGCCAATCAGTTTTTTTTACCGCTTCGGGCGAAAAATTGTAGATTCGCAAGGCTTCGGTCAAATGATTCTGGACAAGCTCGTCGCCGGGTTTTTCGTTGAAATAACCGATAACCGTTACGGTTTCGGTCGGTTTTTTGCCGAGATTGTTGATTTCCGTGCCGAGCGCTTCAAGCTCGTTTAAGGCAAACTCGACGGCTTCCGCGGCGGCTGTTTCGACGGTGATTTCAAGCGCGAACCAATTTTGATTTTCCATGGTTTTAGAAGCTTTTCATTTTTAATAAAAAGGTGCTGTTTCGCGCTCAAGCTTAGCAATTTATTAAATCGGCGACAAATGATTTCGACACAAAAACGAACGCGGCAAGGAGTCAAAAGCATTCAGCCTCTTTTAGCATTTATAAAAAAGCGATTGCCATATCAGGACAATCGCTTTTTTAAATAATTTCTGGAAACTTACTTAATTTTTCTTGCCTTTGCCATTACCTTTCCCGCCGCCATTTCCTTTTCCGTTACCGCCGTCGCGATTTTGTTTGTCGTTGTTTTGTTTGTCCGCTTTGTCCGATTTATTTGGCTTTTCATTTTCGCGCTCGATTTTGTTCGGTTTGTCCTCTTTTCTGTTTTCGCGTTCAAATTTATCTGACCTATCAGATTTGTTTCGATTCTCAAATTTATCGTCATTATTATTTCTCGATTTTTCGAAATCGTCGAAATTCTTTTCCTTTTTATTGCGCGACGAAAAATCTTCCGATTTGTTGTTTTTCACCTGAGCGAATTCGGGTTTATTCGGATTATTTTTCCTGAAATCAACCTGTTCTTTGGTCGGTTTGGCTAATTTTGCGAAAATCTTTTCAGACCATCTGCCGTTATAAGGCGATTTTATTTTGATTTGCGTAATCGCCGGTTTGACCGTTTTTATAAACACCGGCGCAGAATAATACTGCGTAATTCGGGTGCGATAGACGGGTGTTTCGACGACGCGATAAGTCTCGTAATTGTCCGGGTAATTATCGTAATAATAAGGCGATTGATAATTGCGGTCTCGATTTCCGAATAAAGAGCCGACGATTGCCAGAGTTTTATCCTGCCAGTTTGTTTCGTAATAATAATTGTCGCCGTAAAGCTGTTCGTTTCCGGTCAGCAGAACTCGCGCGCCGGGCGCGTCAAGCCGGTCGCGGTCAAAGATAATTCTGGCAATTTCCTGTATTTCGTCAGCGCCGAATCTGTCAAAAAGCGTAAATCCGCGCTGATTATCGTCATTATTGTCGTATTCCGCGACGCTGATATAATCGGCGTAGCCGTCGCCGTTCAAATCGAGATTGTTTACGCCGTCGCTCGAATTTAACAACGATTCGAATTCTTCCGCATTTTTGGATTTTTCAAGCAGATGTCCGACTGCCTGCAAGTCCAGATTTTCTCTCGCCCAATCTTTATTTTCGTCGGCAATATATTCGTTTTCCACGACGGTTGAAGGATTAGGGTTTACATACCCCGTTTCATCAGCCTGACTGGAAGTGCGGCTGGAACCGCAGCCCGTCAAAAATGCCGCCGCCGCAAAAGTTATTAAAGATAATTTGAAAAATTTCATATATTTGCCCATTCCTTATCGTCTATTCGAAAAAGGTTTATGTGCAATTTATATGCCGTAAAACGGGTTTACAAGACGTAAACTCAAGAGAAAGAGAGGCTTAACTGTTTCAAGACAGCTTTTTATTTCAAATTATTTTAATTATTGCGGAACGAGCTCGACCTTTTACCGGCAACGATTTACTCAACTGGTGTATGGAATCGAAACATCACGATTTTTATTTTTGAGAGGTTTTATTCGTTAATCCCGATTTCGTTCAGGCTGCGTTCCTGATTGCGCCAGTCGGCGACGACTTTGACAAAAAGCTGCAAGTAAACGCGTTTGCCGAGAAGATGTTCGATGTCGTGCCGCGCCTTTGTGCCGATGTCTTTAATGCGCGCGCCGCCTTTGCCGATGATGATTTTCTTTTGCGAATCTCTTTCGACATAAATCGCGCAGAAAATCTTCGGAACGTTCGGATTCGTTTCGTCAAATTTTTCCGTTACGACCGCTGTAACGTATGGAATTTCTTCGCCCGTCGTTTCCAGAATTTTTTCGCGCACCATTTCCGAAACCAGAACGCGCACGGACTGGTCGGTCATCTCGTCTTCGCCGAAAATCGGCTCGCCTTCGGGCAGATGCTTGGCGATTTGTTCCAAAAGATTGTCAATCGCCTGACCTTTGAGCGCGGAAATCGGGACGATTTCGGCAAAATCATATTCTTTTGAATAAAATTCCATCAGCGGGAAAAGCGCGGTTTTATCTTTTACTTTGTCGATTTTGTTGAGAACGAGAACGGCTTTTTTGCCCGATTGCTTGACTAAATCCAGCACAAACCTGTCGCCGTTTCCGGTTGAAACCGAAGCGTCGCGCATCAGGACGAGCAAATCAACCGAGAGAATCGCGTCGTGAACCGCCGACATCATCCGCCGATTGAGCAAATAACCGGGCTTATGAACGCCGGGCGTATCGACAAAAACGATTTGCCCGCCTTCGAGCGTTACGATTCCCTGAATTTTGTGTCGTGTAGTTTGCGGCTTGTTGGAAACGGCGGCGATTTTTTCGCCGACAAGGTGATTTAAGAGCGTCGATTTTCCGGCGTTCGGGCGACCGATGAGCGCGACGTAGCCGCTTCTGTAACATTTATCATTCATCATTTAACATTTATCACATCCATTTGTTAAATGATAAATGATAAATGATAAATGCTCAGCGGACTTTGACTAAAATTTCCTTTTTCCCGCACGGCGCGTCGAAGGTAATGGTGAATGCGCCTTTGTTTGCGCTGATTGATTTGATGAGAAAAAACGCGCGTCCCGAATTGCCGCCGATTTCGGGGTCGTAAATTGCTTCGACATCCTGAGGGCTGCTCGACGTTGCTTTGATTTCTTTCAAATCGCCGTCTTTTTCGAATCCGACCAGAATGCCGAGGCTTCCGCCGCCGTTCACAATCGCAACGCTTTCCTGGCTGGCGATAATCGTGCAGGGCGCGGTTTCTTCCGTCTTGTTCCCGTTTACTTTTCGCACTCTCGTCTCGCCGGAATTTGTATTTTGAGCGACGGTTTCCGCCGGTTTCGATTCTTCCGCCTGAGAGCTTTCGGACGGCTTTTCTTCCGCCTGTTTAGTTTCGGTCTGCGGCTTTTTCACCGGCTCGGTTTTCGGAATAGTTATAATAATCGACTCGAAAAGCGGTTTTTTCGTCGCCGGATTTTCAGCCGGTTTATTCTCGGTTTCCGATTTTTTATCATCCGCAGGTTTCGTTGTCGCGTCAGATGTGTTTTCCGTTTTTACTTCGGCTGCCGGCGTCGGCTCGGTTTTTGTTTCCGTCGCGGGAGATGTTTGCGGGTTCGGGTTCGGCGTTTCCTTAACGGTTGTTTCTTCTGTTTTTGTTTCTGTTTTTGCTTCTGTTTGCGGCGTCGGAACAGGCGACGGATTCGGTTTTGTTTCCGCGACAGGCTGCGGAGTTTCTCCCGTCGTCGGCGTTGGCGAAGGAAGCGGACTTGTTTCAGTTTTCGTTTCCGTCTGCGGCGTTGAAGTTGTCGTCGTCTGCGCGACCGTTTGAGTTTGTGGGCTGAAAAGGGCGGGTTTCGCGCCGATTTTTTGTTCCAAGCCTTCGACGCCGCCGTTTATTTTCTGATAAAGCGCTTCGATTATCATGTATTTTGCCGCGTCGGGCTCGCCGTTTGTGTAGCTTTTGATGTAATTGTCGAGCGCTTCCGCTTGTTTGCCTTCGGCGTCGAGCGACGCGCCGAGCTTCCACAGGCTCGAACGCCACCACACGCTTTTTTCGGGCAGAATGCTGAGCGCGCGTTTCAAGCGAATCGTCGCTTCCGAGGATTTATTTTGCTGGAAAAGCGCCCAGCCCGTGATTTCTTCGATTTCGCCGCGCAGAATTTTGGAAAGCGTCTGGCGGTCGACGTTCGGAATGACGATAATTTCGCGGCGCGAGATGGCATATCGGCGGCTGTCGTAAAGCTCTTCAGCCAGAACCGCCGCCGCCGGAGACGGCACATCGAGCGCCGTTTCGGTTTTTCCGGTTGCCGCCTGCGCGAGCTCCAGAGCTTTGGCGATTGCTTTTTTCTGCTGCAAAAGCTGTTTGGCGACAAAAATCTGTCGATGCAGCTTCATATTGTCGTCGCCTGTGACGAATTTATCGGCAAGCTCGCTGATTTCGGTGTCGTTCGCGTCCGTCGCTTCGAGCTTTTGCGCGAGTTCGAGCAAAATTTTTAATTTATCGGCATTGTCGGGACTGTCCGCCGCGAGCGGCTGGAAAATGCTTGCGCGGCGCTCGACGGCGAGCAGTTCGAGAAAGTTTTTTGCTTCGAGCGCGACACGATTTCCAATCCAGGCTTTAACGTAATCGTTTTTGACCGAAAAATTTCTCTTTAAGATTTCGGCGGCTTCACGGTAAAAACCGGCTTGCATTCGCGCGGCGGCAAGCTCGTAATCGAGCGTCGGGAAATCGCCGTAAAGCCGCGCCGTCAGAAGCGTTTTTTCGGCTTCGAGCGGCTGCTTCTGCGCCATAAATCCGCGCGCCAGCGCAATATAAGCCCAACTGTAGCGCGGCTCAAGCGCGACGGCTTTTTGCGCCAGCTCGACCGATTTCGCGCCGTCGCCGTGCGCCGCATACCAGTAAGCCGCGCCGACCAGCAGGAACAGATTATTCGGCGCGGTTTCGAGCGATTTTGCCATTTCCGCTTCGGCTTCCTTTTGTTTGCCGCCGTCGAAAAGCGCGAGAATCAAGCCCGTCTGCGCCGAAGCGTCCGAAGCGTCTTTCGCCAGAATTTCCTGATAAAGCGCAGCGGCTTCGTCCGATTTTCCGAGCGCGCGCTTCATCTCCGCCAGACCGCGCCGCGAGACGATTGACGCGCTATCTGTTTCAAGCGCTTTTGTGTAAGCGTTTGCCGATTCTTCAAACTCGAAATTCAAACGATTTGCCAGACCGAGCGTTTGATATGCGGCGGCGAGATTCGGTTTTTCGGTCAAAGCCAATTCGGCTAAAATAGCTTTTTCGGCAAGACGTTTTGCTTCCGCGCCGTTTTCCGTTCCGAGATAAAATGTCGCCAGTCCCAATAATTGTTTGGGGTTTTCGCCGACTTTTTCTTCAATCGCCTTAGCGATTTCCGCCGCCGCCGGATATTGACCGGCGGCAAAAACATTCGCCGGAAATTGCAGGAGAATGTTAGCGAAAAGCTCGTTGGAAATCGGAGTCGGCGCATCTTTAACAGCCTGTTTGAAAAATTCGATGCCGCTCGCCGCCTCGTTCGAGCGCAGTTTTTCGTCGCCGAGCTGACCGCGCGCGCTGACGATTAATTCGAGCGCGCGATTTTTCCGCGTCGATTTGGGAAAGTTTTTAAGAAATTTTTGCAGCGCGGCGATTTTTTCCGCCGGAGCCGTGAGCGCGGCGGCTTTTTCAAATTCCTCGGTTTCGCCCGCCGGATTTACGACGGTAGTTTTAGCTGGATTAACGGGCTTTTTTGTCGAATTGGTCTTCTGGGCAAAAGCGGGAAGCGAGAATAAAATCAATAAAAATAAAACGGCTGAATATTTCATAAATCAAAAATTACTTGTTTTCAGAATAATATCACGAAATTGCAAATATCGAATCCCGGTTTTATGCTCTGTAGTTATGAACGAACTCGAAGAAGTTTGGACGCAAATGATGAACAAAGCCATCTCGGACGCGCGCGATTCCGGTAGGCACGACGTTGCCGAATATCTCACGCTCAAGGCGACAAACGATTTTATACGCGCGATGAGCATCAAATGGCTTTTCGATTCGATGAACGAGATTCTCCGGCAGAGCGGACTCGTAAACATCAAAATCGAAAATGAAAATCCGCACCGCTTTGCTTTTAATAAAGCAAATATGGTCGGCTCGCGTCTCGGTCTTCGTCAAGGCGTGAGATGCCTCTCGATAGAAGCGGGTTGGACGCGCACGCCTGCCGACGGTTTTATGCGCGGCGGCGCGCTCGCGGCGGCGCGCATAACGCATTTCGGAATCGTGAAGGAGAACGAGGAACTCATACTGCTTCGACAGGATGATTTTCCGCAGTGGTTTTCGATTGACAGGCAAGAGCGAAAAACGATTTTCGATTCGAACAACCTGCAAAAGCATTTTCGTATTTTCACCGGCGATTAAAATTTTTCACCACAGAGACGCGGCGACGCAGAGATTTTGGAAGAAAATTAACAGGGATGGAAGGGATAGAGAGGGATAAAAGAATTATTTAAATATCCCTTTAATCTCCTTCATCCCTGTTAATTTTCTTCTTCGCTGCCGCGTCTCTGCGCTGAAAAAAAAACTCTTGCCTTCTCGCGCGAAATACTGCATAGTTTGAATAGTTTTTATCTTTCCAAACTCGGATTTCCGACCAAAGAATCCGAAATTTTTTTGCAATAAATAATTTGTTAAAGCAGGCTTCTATCGAAGTTTAGTGATAAATCTACGTCTGATTTTCGGCACGGGTGAGTGTGCTTTTTACGCTCGCAGGTATCTTTTACTCTCCGGTTCGCGCAGGCGAATCAATCCCAAACTAAAGGAAAAAACAAAAACTATGAAAATTAAAATGTTAGCCGCAATGTCGGTTCTGGTTGTCGTGTGCCTTTTCGGCGTTTCTGCCAGCGCGCAGAATACGCTTTCGGAAGGCTTTGAAGCGGGCGGAAAAACTGCCTACGCCGCCGCAAACGTAACGCTTTCGTCAGGCAGTTGGTATCTGGACGAAGCGCTGACGGGCAACACGACGAGCGACCGCAAAACCGGCTCGTATTCGGCGCGCGTCCGCGACCTCGGCAAAGTTCGTATGAATTTTAACGCCGCGAGCGCCGGAACTGTAACCGTCGAGCACGCCAAATACGGCTCGGACGGCACAAGCACGTGGGAACTCTGGCAATCGACCGACAGCGGTTCGAGCTGGACAAAAGTTGGCGCAACGCAGACGACAAGCTCGACCAGCCTGACGACCGCAAGCTTTACCGTCAATTCGTCGTCAGCGATTCGCTTTGAAATCCGCAAAATCTCCGGCGGCGCAAACCGCATCAACTTCGACAACATCGCCGCGACAAGCTACGGCGGAGGTGGCGGAGGCGGAACAGGCGTTCACCTGACGATGGGCAATCCTTCGGGCGCGGTCGCAAGCATCAGCTACCCGACAAATTACCTGATGGAAAAACCGCAATACGCGCTTTCGTATCACAACGTCAACGGCACGCCGAACTGGGTTTCGTGGCATCTCGATGCGACCTGGCTCGGCTCGACGCCCAGACAGGATAGCTTCAGCAACGATACATCTTTGCCTGCCGGCTGGTATCAGGTTCAGGAAACCGATTATTCCGGTTCGGGCTATGATAGAGGTCATATGTGTCCTTCGGCTGACCGCACAAAAACCGTCGCCGACAACGACGCGACGTTCCTTATGACGAATATGATTCCGCAAGCGCCGACGAATAACCAGCAAACGTGGGCGAATATGGAAAACTATCTGCGCACGCTGGCGACATCGGGCAGCGAGCTTTACATCATCTCCGGCGGACAGGGCAATATCGGCTGGATTGCCAACGGGCACGTCGCCATCCCGGCTTACACGTGGAAAGTCGTCATGGTTTTGCCTTCGGGAACAAACGATGTTTCGCGCGTAACGACCTCGACGAGAATGATTGCCGTCTTCGTCCCGAACTCGAACTCGGTCGTATCGGACTGGAAACAATATCGCGTCAGCGTCGATTACGTCGAATCGATGACCGGATATAATTTCTACTCAAACGTTACGGATTCCGTCGAAAACACGATTGAAGCGACGATTGATATGCAGTAGTTAGAAGTCCAAAGTCCCAAGTTTCAAGTCCCAAGTCGGAAAATAACCGGCTTGGGACTTTTGGGACTTTGGACTTGGGGCTTATCTGTGGGTTAGAATAAACTTTATAGATTTAGTTGTTTTAACAGGAGCATTTCATAAAAGTGAAAGCAGAACTTGAGAAGCTGATAGATTTACAGATTACCGATACCAACATTCGTCGATTGAAAATCGCAATCGATACAGCAGATGAGAGGCGTGCCGCTATTGAACAGGAGTTCGAAACGCACGCCTCTTCTATTCGTGAAATTCAGGGCAGGCGCGACAAAGCCAGAGCCGAACACACCGACCTGGAAAACAAGATTGCCGACAATAAGGTTCATCTCGAACGCGCCAACCGCAATCTGAAACACGCGCAAAATCAAAAGGAATACGAAACGTCGATGCGCGAAGCCGATTCTTTCCAGAAGATGATTACCACGTTTGAAACGCAGACGGTCGAAAAAATGACCGAAATCGAGGAAGTCGAAAAAGTTCTCGAAGAACGCGCCGAGGAGATAAACTCGTTGGAGTCAAAACGCGAAGCCGCTCTGAAGGAGTTCGACAAGGAAATCTCCGCCTATCGCAAGGATTTTGAAAAGGAATCCGCCAAACGGCAGGAAGTTTTCGTAACTCTGCCCGCAAACCTAGCCGCCGTCTATAACCGCCTGACGCAAAGAAGCCGCGACGGAATCGCCGTCGCCGAAGTAAAAAACGGTGCGTGCAGCGCCTGCTTTATGGCACTCCGCCCGCAAATGCAGGCAGAAGTGAGAAAGGGAAACGCAATTCTCACCTGCGAAAACTGCACGCGGATTTTATACGTCCCCGCAAAACCGCAGACCGAAGCGACGACGAATTAAGTGAATAGTGAAAAGTGAACAGTGAATAGTGAAGGGAAATATTCACTATTCACTTTTCGTTATTCACTATTATTTGCTCCATTCATCCGAAATTTTTACATCGACTTTGACGGGAACTTTTTTCACGTATTCTTCGCCTGCCGCGCACATTGCTTTTTCTAATTTGTCGGCGGTCGCGGTCGCGTCGGCTGCGTCGCATTCGAGGATTATTTCGTCGTGGACGATGTTGACGAGTTTTGCAGATGTGCCGCGAAGCTCTTTGTGCAGAAGATGCAGGGCGCGTTTTAAGATGTCGGCGCTGGTGCCTTGAATCGGGAAGTTTTTGCCGTTGCGCTGCGCGCCCGAAACTGCCTGACGGTCGTTTTCGTCGAAGCGGAATTTATACAATCTGCCGGAAGCGGTGCGCGAAGTCCGGTCGGCGACGACCTTTCTCGCGGCATTTCTGAGCCATTCGTCAAGACCTCGATAAGTGGCGAAATAGCGGCGCATAATGTTTTCGGCTTCGGTTTGCGAAAGTCCGGTCATCAGCGCGAAACGCTGCGAGCCGATGCCGTAAACGACGCCGAAATTCAATCGTTTGGCAAACGAGCGCTGGTCGGCTGAAACTTCTTCCGGCTTGACGTTGAAAACCTGCGCTGCCGTGATGGTATGAAAATCCGCGCCCGAGTTAAAGCCTTTGATAAAGTTTTCGTCGTTTGAGAATTCGGCTAAAATCCGCAACTCGATTTGCGAATAATCGGCGATGACGAGCTTTTTTCCTTCGGGCGCGCGGAAACAGCGTCGATATTCCTGTTCGTGCGGGATTTGCTGAATGTTCGGTTTCGAGCAGGCAAAGCGTCCGGTCGGCGCGCCGATTTGGCGAAAGTCCGAATGAATTCTGCCCGTCTGCGGTTTGATAAATTCCAGAATCGTTTCGCCGAAGCTCGAAATCGATTTGGCGACGCCGCGATATTCCAGAAGCTTTGCGACGACCGGATATTCCGCCGCTAAGGGCTGTAGCTGCCAGCCGCGAGTCGTTTCGGGAACGGGAACGCCGAGATTCTTCAGCGCGTCCGTAACCTGCGTTTGAGAATCCAGATTTATCTCCGCAACGCCGAAAAGCGACGCCTGCGCGACGCCCGCCGAAAGCAGCTTCTGCAAATCATAAGCGACAATTTCCTGCGCTTTTTTTACTTTTTCGAGCTGTTCGCGCCAGCGCGCTTCGTCCAGATAAAAGCCGTTCAGCTCCATCGCGGCAATCGGCATCACGCAGTCGAATTCCAGCTTTGCAACGCGCACAAGCTCGTCCTGTTTCAGACGTTCGACGATTTTTTCGCGCAGCGGAATCATTATCGCGGCGTCCTTTGCGGCGTATTCAACCTGCGACTGCGTGAGTTCTTCCGCGCCCCAATCGCTGACCTGTTCGCTTTTGTCGAGTTCCGTTCCGAGAAAGTAAGAAGCGACTTCGGCAAGATTGTGTCGCCTGTCCTGGTCGCCTGCGGCAATTAGCTGGCTCGCCAGAAGCGTGTCGAACACGCCGCCGATGTCCACGCCGAGATGATGTTTTGTCCATTTCGCGTCGAATTTGGCGTTGTGCGCGATTTTTATCGGTCGGTCGGCGGCGAGCAGCTCGCGCAGAGGCGCAAGCTCGGGCAAAGCGCGCAAATCGCCTTTCGCGGCGAAAGGTTTGAGGTCGATAACCTGCGTTTCTTTTCCGTCGCTTAGCTGGACGAGACGCAAATTGCCTTCGTAAGGGTCAAGCTCGGTCGTTTCCGTGTCGAAGCCGAGAAGTTCTTCCGTTTTGAGTTTTTCGCAGACCCTGCGTACGCCTTCGGCGTCGGTGATTAGCTGAAAATAAATTTCCATATTTATAAATGGTAAATCAGGAAAAGTGAAAAGTGAAAAGTGAATAGTGAAAAGTGAAGAAAATATTCTTAAACTATTCACTATTCACTATTTACTATTTACTATTTACGATTTGCGAAAAAACATTTATACTATCGGAAGTTTGCTTAAAGATTTAGATTTATTGTTTGAAAGAAACACGGCAAACGACTGAGATTAAAAGGATTTTACCGGCGATTCAATATTGCCGAAAGAGATGTTTCGGAACGGGTTTTGAGCGCGAGCGGTTGTATTAATTTTTGCGCTCCTCGTTTCCGGCTAATTGAAGCGGTTAGAAAAACGCTTCTGAAAAAGAGATTCCTGCGTGATAAAACTCAAATTTCCCGTTGTTTTGGAAGTCAATTCCCGAAACACGATAAACCAGAAAAAAACGCTAAATCCGCTGCGACGCGGCTTAAAGTCAGTGTCGTAGTCTATAAAATTTCCTTTTCTTCCCTGTTCGTCCCGCCGAAAATAAATCTTTAAGCCGCTAAAAGCAGTCAGTTGTCAGTTGCCGGTCGTCAGTTGAATTTATTCCTGATTCGCGCGGCTTCTAATTTATAACCTCTGGCTCATCATATTAAAAAATATGTCAAAAGAAATGATTATCAGCGTCAACGGGCGCGAAAAGAAAATTGCCGTGCTCGATAATGGAAAAGTTACGGAATTTTACATCGAGCGCGGCGAAGAAAATTCGGGCGTCGTCGGCAACATTTATAAAGGTCGCGTGATGCGCGTTTTGCCCGGAATGCAGTCGGCGTTTGTTGACATCGGCTTAGAGCGCGACGCGTTTCTTTATGTTTCCGACTTTTTCGATGAAGAAGAGGAAATCGAGCGCATCGTAATGGAAAAATCCAAAAAAGTAACGCCCGAAGAAGCCAAGCGCGAAGCCAACGAGCAAATCGACCGCGCGCGCCTCGAACGCGAAAAGCAGATGGAAGCCGTGCAGGAAATCGCCGAGCCGCTGATTGAATCAGGCGCGGAAGATTTTGCCGAGCTCGAAGCCGGCGTCGAAGAAGAATTATTCGGCGATGAGGCGACCGAACCTGCGTTTGAAAAAATCGAGGACGAGCCGTTCGAAGAAACAGCGGCAGAATCAACTGAAACCGTCGAAGAAATGCCGAAAGGCAAGCGCGGAAAATCGCGTCGCGGCAAAAAAGGAAAACAGGAGCAGCCCGCGCAGACGGAAGCTTTCGCCGAAAAAGTTTCCGACGAAACGCCTGCAAGCGTGCCGGATTCGGAAGCGGCAGACTCTGGTTTTGAGCGCATCGTCGATGATGAAGATACAGGCGAGATGTTCAAGGACGCATATCGTCAGGAAGCGATTTTTGATAAAGTCCGCGCCATCGAATTCGATATGGAAAGCGCGGCGACGGCTGAAGTCGGCTCGCTTATCAATACGGTTTCGGACGAGCCGAACGGTTTCGAGCGTATCGCCGACGAAGACGAACAACAGCCGCAAGCCGAAGCAAGAAAATCCAAACGCGGAAATCGCGGCGGCAAGGGAAAGAAAAAATCTGCGCCTGCCGAAGACGTTTCCGAATGGATTGCGCCGACTGAAACGGTCGAAACTCAGCCGGAAACATCAAACAAATCGAAAAAAACGCGCTCGACTAAATCGAAAAAATCTGCTGACGCGGGCGAAACTCAAGACTCGATAAACGCGGTTTCGGAAAGCTCGGAATCTGCGGAAAACAAAGCGGAAGCGGATGATAGAAGCGCTAAAGGAAAATCCGGCAAAGGAAAATCGCGCGGCGGCAGAAAATCCGGCGGGAAAAATCTGAAAGACGCGGAAGCAAGCCTGAAAGATTCCGGCGACACGGCGGAGATGGCGGCGCGGCGCGGCGGTCGCGGTCGTCGCGCCGGTCGCGGTCGCGCATCGGACGCGGACGCAAAACCTGACGAAAAGCCTTCGATTGAAACCGAACGCCCGGCTGAACGTCCGGCAGAACAGCGTCCGGTTCCGAAATTTCAGGGAAGCGGCAATGAAAGTGAAGGCAGAAGCGGCGGAAGATATAACAACCGTCGCGACGAACGCCGCGAGCGTCCGCCGCAGCCGACGATTACAGACCTTCTGCGCGAAGGACAGGAAATTCTCGTCCAAATCGCCAAAGAACCGATTGCCCGCAAAGGCGCGCGCATTACGTCGCACATCGCTCTGCCCGGAAGATTTCTCGTTTATATGCCGACGATTGAACATCTCGGCGTTTCGCGCAAAATCGAATCGGCGAGCGAGCGCGGACGGCTTCGCGTTCTGATTCAAAAAATTCGCGCCGAAGAAGAAGTTCCGTCGGGCGGATTTATCGTGCGGACAGCCGGAGTCGGAATCAGCGAAGAAGATTTGCGGCAGGACGCGCGTTATCTCGTTCGCACCTGGCTCGACGTTAAGAAAAATTCCGAGAAAAAGAAATCGCCCGCGCTCGCGCACCAGGATTTGGATATTATTCAGCGTCTTTTGCGCGACCATCTTTCGGACGAATACACGGCGATTCGTGTCGATTCGGAAGAAGAATATTTAAGAATTGTCGAATTTATCAACCGCATTCAGCCGCGAATGGTCAGGCGCGTCAAGCTTTACACGCGCGACGAGCCGATTCTCGAAGCCTATAATGTGCAGGAAGAAATCGACAAAGCTCTGAAACCGCGCGTGTGGCTCAAATCCGGCGGCTATCTCGTCATCAATCAAACCGAAGCGCTCGTCGCGATTGACGTAAACACCGGCAAATTTGTCGGCAAAGGCAACGCGCGTCTCGAAGATACGATTACGAAGACGAATATGGAAGCGGTCGAAGAAATTGCCAGACAAATTCGCCTGCGCGACCTTGGCGGAATTCTCGTTCTCGATTTAATCGATATGGAAGACCGCCGCAATCGTCATAAGGTGATGGGCTTGCTTCAGGACGCTCTCGCTTCCGACAAATCGCCGACGAAGGTTTTGTCTTACAACGATTTCGGGTTGATTATTATGACCAGAAAGCGCGTCAAACAGTCGCTTGAAAGAACGCTCTGCACTCCGTGCGAATATTGCGACGGCGCGGGTTGGGTAAAATCGCCGCAAACCGTCTGCTACGAAATTCTGGAAGAATCGAGACGGCTTTCGAGAAATCTGGACGACGTGAAACAGACGACTTTGAGAATTCACCCGGAAGTTTCGCTCGCTCTGAGAAATTCGGAAAGAGCTGTTCTCGAAGAAATCGAAGCCTATCTCGGCAACGTCGATTTGACGAGCGACCCGACGATTCATCAGAATCAGTTCGATTTCGCGTTCGTCTAATGAAGGAAAATAGAACGCGGATGACGCGGATTCGGCAGATTATCACGGATAAAATTAAATAAATTTTTTCTTATCCGTGCTAATCCGATTAAATCCGCGTCATCCGCGTTCTATTACTTTTTAGAATTCTACAACTTTAAGTCTTTTTTCAATTCCTTTGCATTCGAAGGCTTTACGAAAATAGAATCGGAAACCGTCTTGTTAAATTCCATCGACTCGTAATTGATGCGCGTTGTCTGCACGCCGCCGGAGAAATGGTCGATGATAAACGGCGTTTTGATGCCCTGAATATCGACAAACTGCGCGTAGCGGTCTTCTTCTTTTACGTCTTTGCCATCGGCGTTCACGCGTTTATACATCGCTTTTATAGGCACTGCGTCGCTCGCCGCAAACTCGAATTCGACCGAAAAATCTTCGTCGAAAACAAGCTTGACGACTTCGTTGCGCTTTCCGATTCCGGCTTCGCGCTTGCCTGTATAAACTAAATTCGCTTTGCCGCGCCAGTATCCGCGCAAAAGATAATCGAGACTCGTACGGAGTCCGAGCTTAAATCTTTCGACATCTTCTTTTGTCTGCTCGTTCACGGTTTGCGCCGCGCCGTCAAAAATCCAGCCTGCGTCGCCCGAATTGGTTTGTACGGTTTTCACGCCGCCTAACTTAAATTCGGTGCGCTCCTTGTCGGGATAAACGATTACGTCAACAAAAGTCTGGTAAGAAAGCAGCGCGCCGTCGCGCAAAGTGTGAAATTTCCCGCGCCCGATTTGCGATTTTACCTGTAGATATTTCTCGCCGCCGAGATTCTCGACGGCTTTTTTGATAACCGCCTCGGCTTTTTCGTCCGTTTTGTTTTTTTGAGCAAATGAGAAAACTCCCAATAAAGATATCAGGAAAAACACTGCAACAATTTGTAAAAATTTATTCGTCTTGTGACTTAAACTCATATTCGATTTTTTTGATTTGGATAACTGCTTTTCCGTTTTTGTGGATTGCGGGCTCGAATTTTATTTTCGATGCCGCTTTGCGCGCTTCGTCCTGAAATTCCTGCGGTAAATCGCTTTTAACGTCCCTTATTATAATGTCTCCGTCCGGGTACAACTCGATTGTTAAATTGACCTTTCCGCCGAGACTTTTTAGATTTTCGTCCGTCGGATGATTCGGAGCGGGCATTTTTGTTATTTCCGCCTTTTTTTGCAGCTCCGCGTCGTCTTCCTCATAGAAAAGTGTGAAACGATACTCGACGGTTTTTGTAACCGAATAAGGAACGCCGTTTTTTTTCGGCGGCTCAAATTTTATTTTCCGCGCTGCTTCGACGGCTTGCTCCGTCAGTCCATTCGGAAGCCCGTTGATAACCACTATTTCACCGATTTCGCCGGAAGCAAGAAAGGTTACGCGCAAACGGACGATGCCTTCCGGTTTATTTATCGTAAATTCGTCTTTTGATTTTGTCGCCTGTAATTTATCCTTTTTCTGCTCGTTTGTTTTCCCTGCATTTTCCTGAGAAAACGCGGCAATCGAAAAAATACACACGAACAAAAGATAAAACGCAAATTTTGTCGGAACGGTCAGCATAAACTTTAATTAAAAAAGGCTTCGATGAGATTTTATCACCAAAGCCTTTGATGCGAAAAGTTTTAATTTTAATTCAAAAAATTTACGAAACGCGATGACCGACAATATCGAACGTAAATTTCAGTTTGTGCTTGATTCTCACAAGCCCGTGAAAAGCGTTTGTCGCTTCTACCTTAAAATCCTTGCGGTTGATTGAAAATTCGCCCTGCGCCCGGAGCGTGTCGCCGTTTATACTGACACGAGCCGGAATGACGACGCGTTTTGTTACGCCGTGCAAAGTCATATCGCCGCCGATTTCTACGTCAAACCGGCTGCCGTTTATCGTGCCTTTTACGTCCGTGCTTTTGAATTTAATTTCGGGATATTTCGCCGCCTCCAGAACGATTTCGTCCAGTTCTTTGTTAATAATTTGTTTCTGTTCGGCGGTAAAAACGTCGCTCGTTTCTTCCAGAGAGTCGGCGCGAATCGACATTTCGAGCGTTGCCGGATTGCTCAAATCCATTGCCAATTCCGCATCGCCGCTGAAATCTCGCACGGCAATTTCGTGGCTGTGCCCCTTAAACCACGCCAGCCCGCCGCGCGAGGCGTGAACCATAAATTTCGATTGAGAGGAATCAATTTTATAATGCGCCAGCGGCAAATTTACCAGAGCTTTTGTTGCAAATCGACCTGCGGCAAATAAAAACCCCGCACCGAGCGCGAGCATCACAAATAAAACAACGCGTAACTTCATACTTGTTCCTCCTTGATATTTAAAAGTCTTTCGTTTGAACAAAGCTGCCCGCAAAACAAAAAGGCTTTAGTAAAATTTTATCACCAAAGCCTTCGAGTAAATCTTAAGATTTCTTAATTTTTACGGTTTGAAGTCATATGCAGCCGTAATCGGTAAACGCATGATGCAGCTAAAATAAAAAGGCTTCGACGCGTATTATTCGTCGAAGCCTTTTTGACCGGAGTTTTTTCAAAAGCGTTTAATTCAAGTTAAACGCTTCGGTTACGGGTTTGACGACAACTTCGCCGTCTTCCGCATCGACTAAAAACTTCATCGCCGTTTTCCATGCGTTTGTAATCGGAAGCTTGACGTTCTGGTCGATGTGTCGTTTCAGAAAACGCGCGCCGTAAGTCGGGCTGAAGCCTTTTTCAGTCAGAGCGTCAATCGCCGCTTCGGAAATTTCCACGCGTTTGCCATGACGTTCCATATTGCGTGTCAGCTTGCCGAGATAAATCTTGGCGATTTCCTTAACTTCGTCCATCATCAGAGGTGAAAAGATAACGATTTCGTCAATACGATTTCTGAATTCCGGCGAAAATCTCGTCTCCGCCGCCTTCATCACGTCGCCCTTGATTTGCTTCATATCGCCGAGCGTTTTTTGTCCGAAACCGAGCGGTTTTTCGTATTTCTTGAAATTGTCCGAGCCGAGGTTCGAAGTCATAATAACGATTGCGTCCGAAAGATAAACCTTCTTGCCGCGCCCGTCCGTCAGCCAGCCTTCGTCAAACGCCTGCAAAAAGATATTCATCAGATATGGATTAGCTTTTTCGACTTCATCGAGAAGCAAAACCGTGTATGGATTTTCCCGAAGCTGCTCGGTCAAAATTCCGCCGCGTTCCGAGCCGACGATTCCGCGCGGCATTCCGATAAGTTTCTCGATGCCGACCGTGCCTTCGCCGTATTCGGACATATCGATTCGAACCATTTTCTGCTCGTCGCCGAACATAAACTCGGCAACCGCCTTTGCAAGCTCGGTTTTGCCAACGCCGGTCGGTCCTAAGAAAAGCAGAACGCCGTCGGGCGCGTAATGATTTTCCTTGAGCGGTCCTTTGTTCAAACGCAGACGTTCGGCAACCGCGCGAACCGCTTCTTTCTGCCCGATGACGCGTTTTCCGAGGTCGAGCTCCATCGCCGAAAAACGGTCGTTGGTATCGCGATAAATCATATCTTTCGGAATGCGTGATTCCTGAGAAATAACTTCGATAATGTGTTCGGGACGAACGACCAAGGAATTCGGTTCGTTGATTTCAACTTTGACCGAAGCCGTGTCGAGCCATCCGATTGCCTTGTCCGGCAGATGCAGATTGCGAATGTATTTCGGCGACATTTCCAGCGCCGTGTTGATGGCTTCGTCTGAAATCGTAACCGAATAATTTTTCTCCAGACGCGGGCGCAATCCGTAAAGAATTTCTTTCGTCTCGGAAATTGTCGGTTCATCGACTTTAACCAGACGGAAACGACGCGCGAGCGCTTCGTCTTCGCCGATATATTCCTTGTATTCGGTCAAAGTCGTCGCGCCGATAATTCTCAGCTCGCCGCGAGCGAGCGCCGATTTGAACATATTTCCGGCGTCCGAACTCGTTCCCATCGCCGCGCCTGCGCCGATGATGGTGTGCGCCTCGTCGATGAAAAGGATGATGTCGCTCTTTTCTTTTACTTCGTCGATAATGCCTTTGATGCGTTCTTCAAACATTCCGCGAAGCATCGTTCCGGCGACGAGTCCGCCCATTTGAAGCTGGACGATATGCGAATCTCTCAGGCGTTCGGGAAGTTTTTCCGGTTCGAGCTCAATCATCCGCGCCAAGCCTTCGACGACCGCAGTTTTTCCAACTCCGGGCTCGCCGACAAGCATCGGCGAATTCGAGCGTTCACGGTGCGAGAGAATTTCAATCATTTGACGAATTTCCTGCTCGCGCCCGATTGTCGGCGGAATTTTATCCTGTCGCGCCAATTTATTAAGCGAAACTCCGAAATGTTTTAAGTATGAAGGCAGCTCGTATTTTTTACGCGCTCTTTCTTCTTCTTTTTCGATTTTGCGAATTCTGGTGCGCGCCGTTTGGGCGACTTCTTCCGCCGGAACGCCGAGATTTTGCAGAACGTCGTTCAGCAAACTTCGCTCGTCGTTCGACAGAACGTAAAAAATATCGCTCGCTTCAATTACGCGGCGACTTTGCGAGCGCGCTCTGTCCATCGCTTTTTTAAAAAGCTCGGTCGTTTCCGGCGCAATCCGAAAACCCTTCCCGATATGCTGTCTGCCGGCTTCCAGACGCTTTTCAATCAGAAGCTTTACCGAGCGCGGGTCAACCGCCAAATCGCGCATCGTCGAATTAAAAAGTTCGGCTTCTTCAGTTGTAATGGCGTGCAGGATATGTTCGATTGAAACATAGTTTTGGTCGCGCCGTTTCGATTCATCGAGCGCGGTTTCCAAAACCTTCCGTCCGCTCTCGCTGAATTTATCTTTATATGCGTCTATATCTGCCATAAAATTGCTTTTTTCTGTCAATAAAACCTAATACCTTATGATGCCAAAAGGCAGAGAATCTCTGCCTCTAATATCATAGCATTTTGAAAAGTGCTGAGAAAAGATTTTTCGGTAAAGATTAATAAAGTTGATTACAATTCTTCACCTAAATCTTCGCTGTTTTATGGACTATGTATCCAAATCTTGCCAATGAACAAGAGTTATCGCATCGTTCAGAGAATCTTGAGGATTTCCAGTCGCCATTTTCCCATCGTTTGTAGTTGCTTCAACGTGATAACGGTGAGATTTTCCTTCTCCAGCATCAAAAATTTCTATATTTACATCTTGAACATTTCCGTCTTTGCCTGTTCTATAACCTTTGTAAGTAGTTACTTCATACAGCTCAAAACATTTACTACGTTCTTTCAACTGTTCAATGATTTCTAATTTGTCCATCTTTCTCCTTGCGAATCATAAAAATAAATTAATTCCAATTAAAAAGCGCTTTAATCATTTCTTTCGTGCCTTCCGAGCCTGTTAGCTCCAATGAAACAAAATCGCTGCCCGCTTCTAAACTAAGTTTGAAATCCAGAAACGGACAACATTTTCGTTCTAAATCGATGATATTAACCAAGTCGAGCAAAACCGATTTTTCGGACGGGAAGCGATAGCTGAAACCGTTTTCCAATTCTTCAAAATCAATCAAAGAACCGGCGATTTTGTTCAGATACTCTTTTCTCCGAATCTGAAGCTCGCTGCCGGTCAAAGCGCAGGCAATCGGAATTTCTCGCGTCATAATTTATTCGCCAGCCGTTTGCGCCATCGCTTTGCCGACCTGAACACGCGCCGGACGAAGCAGGCGTTCGCCGAACTTATAGCCGCGCGAATATTCGGCGGTGATTTTGCCGTCGTTTTCAGGTTCGACCGGAATCATATCGACCGCTTCGTGCAGTTCGGGATTAAAATCTCCGCCGATTGACGGAATCGGCTCGACGCCGACGCTGGTTAAAGCCTGCTCAAAACTTCGCGCCGTTCCTTTCACGCCGTCAAGCAGATGCTCAAACGAAGCATCGGTTTCGCTTGCGGCAATCGCGCGGTTGAGATTGTCCAGAACCGGAAGCAGCGCCGTCAGAAAGCTGAATTGTCCCTGTTTTGCACGGTCTTCCAGCGTTTTCTGCATCCGCGAGCGCATTTCCTGAGTTTCGCGCTCCATCTGCGTTTTGATTTCTTCAAATTTCGCCTGCACGCCGACGAGCTTGCCTTCGGCGGCTTCGCGGCGTTCCGTTTCCGCTTTGAGCTTGTCTTCGAGTTCCTTCACAACAATTTCCGGGTTATAGCGCGGCTTGTTCAGATACGGAATATCTTCCACATTTCCTTCGGTTTCTTCTAAAATTTCTTCGTCTTCGTTAAAATCTTGTTCACTCATTTTTTTATTAAACCAACTCATAAAATTTTGATAAATAATCTGCTGAAATTTAGTCTAACAAACCATCTATCGCAAGGAAAATTGAGCCACGAACAAACACGAAGGAACACGAAACAGAAATAAAATTTTGTGTCTGTTCGTGTCTGTTCGTGGCTAAAATCTTACGCCGAAGCGGTCGCCGTTTCGGGCGTGAATTTCAGTTCGCCGTTTTCCGCCGAAACGCGAATTCTCTGTCCGCTTGCAAGTTCGCCGTTTAGAAGCTTTATCGCCAGAGGATTTTGAATCAGCGTTTGAATCGCGCGTTTCAAAGGTCTTGCGCCGTAAGTCGGGTCGTAACCTTCCTGAACGAGCAAATCTTTCGCCGATTCGTCCAGAACGATTTCGATTCCGCGTTCGGCGAGATTCTTGCGCAGACGTTCAAGCTGAACGTCGATAATCTGCGCGATTTGTTCTCGTGAAAGCTGCGTAAACACGACAATATCGTCGATGCGATTTAAAAATTCCGGTTTGAAATAATCACGCAAAACCTGCATTACTGCCGCGCGAACATTATTCTGGTCATCGCCTGCTTCCGAAATTTCGCGCGAGCCCAGATTCGAGGTCATAATCAAAACCGTGTTTTTGAAATCGACCACGCGACCTTTCGAATCCGTCAGTCGCCCGTCATCGAGAATTTGCAGCAAAATGTTAAAAACGTCCGGGTGCGCTTTCTCGATTTCGTCAAACAAAACGACCGAATAAGGACGCCGCCGAACGGCTTCGGTTAATTGCCCGCCTTCATCGTAGCCGACATATCCCGGCGGCGCGCCAATCATTCGCGCGACCGCGTGTTTTTCCATATATTCCGACATATCAAGCCTGACAATCGCGCGTTCGTCGTCGAACATAAATTCAGCCAGCGCTTTAGCGGTTTCAGTTTTGCCAACGCCGGTCGGACCGAGAAAAATAAACGAGCCAATCGGTCGATGCGGGTCTTGAAGTCCGGCGCGCGCGCGGCGAACCGCGTTTGCAACCGCGACGAGCGCTTCGTCCTGCCCGATAACGCGTTTTCTGAGACCTTCCTCCATTTTAACGAGCTTCTGCATCTCGCCTTCGAGCATTTTTGAAACCGGAACGCCCGTCCATTTGGCGACGACTTCCGCCACGTCTTCCTCGTCAACTTCTTCTTTGAGGAAAACGCCTTCGCTCTGCAATTCGGCAAGCCGCGCCTGCTCATCCGTTAAAAGCTTTTCGAGCTCGGGAATACGACCGTACTGCAATTCGGCGGCTTTATTCAAATCGCCTGCCTGACGCGCCTGTTCGAGTTCAAGTCTGGCTTGTTCGAGCTGTTCTTTGAGAGTGCGCATCTTCTCGATTTCTTCTTTTTCCGACTGCCATTTCGCCTTCATCGCGCCCGATTTTTCCTTTAAATCGGCAATGCGTTTTTCGATGTCGGCAAGACGTTCCTTAGATTTTTCGTCGGTTTCGCGTGAAAGCGCCTGTTTCTCGATTTCGAGCTGCATAATTTCGCGTTCGAGAACGTCGATTTCCTGCGGCAGACTATCAATTTCGATTCGAAGCTTTGAAGCCGCTTCGTCAATCAAATCAATCGCTTTATCGGGCAAAAATCTTTCTGTAATATACCGGTTAGATAAGGTCGAGGCGGCGACAATCGCTCCGTCCGTGATGCGCACGCCGTGATGAACTTCGTATTTTTCCTTCAAACCGCGCAGAATAGCAATCGTATCTTCGACGGTCGGCTCGCCGACATAAACCTGCTGGAAGCGACGCTCAAGAGCTTTATCTTTCTCGATATATTTTTGATATTCCGCCAGAGTCGTCGCGCCGACACAGCGCAGACGCCCGCGCGCAAGCGCCGGTTTTAACATATTCGAAGCGTCAATCGCGCCCTCGGACGCGCCCGCGCCGATGAGCGTGTGAAGCTCGTCGATAAACAAAATAATCTGCCCGTCAGCTTTTTCGATTTCCTTCAAAACCGCCTTCAAACGGTCTTCAAACTCGCCGCGATATTTTGCCCCGGCGAGCATCGAACCCAAATCTAAGCTGACAAGCCGCTTGTTTTTCAAAGTTTCCGGCACGTCGCCCGAAACGATTCGTTGCGCCAAGCCTTCGACAATCGCCGTTTTACCGACGCCCGGCTCGCCGATTAGAACCGGGTTGTTTTTCGTTCGGCGCGATAAAACCTGAATCGTACGCCGGATTTCATCGTCGCGCCCGATTACCGGGTCGAGCTTTCCTTTGCGGGCAAGCTCGGTCAAATCGACCGCGTATTTTTCCAGCGACTGAAAATTTTCTTCGGCGTTCTGGTCTGTAATCCGCGCGCCGCCGCGCATATCGATGATGACTTTTTCGATGTCTTCCTTCGTAATGCCGTGCGAGCGCAGAATTCGTCCGGCGTCGCCGTCTTTTTCCGCCGCAATCGCCAGCAGAAGATGCTCGGTTGACATATATTCGTCCTGCATCTTTTCGGCTTCCTTCTGCGCTTCCTGAAAAATCGTGTTCGTCCGCGAAGAAAAATACTGCTGACCGCCGGAAACCTTAGGAAATTTGGCGATTGCCGCCTGCACATCGGTCAAAATCGCCTGTGTATTCGCGCCGATTTTTCCCAAGATAGGACGCAAAGTTCCTTCCTTCTGCTCAAGCATTGCCGCCAGCAGATGTTCCGGCTCGACCTGTTGGTTCTGGTTTTTTTCGGCAGCGCCGATGGCTTCCTGTATGGCTTCCTGCCCGCGAATTGTAAATCTGTCGAATCTCATAGCTTTGTAAAATAAATTATAAGTCTTTAGTAATAATAAAATCTGAGTGTGTCTTTGTCAAGTACGCCGCCTGATTACAATTAGTTCACGAAAATTTAACTTTTGCGCTTTTTTAGATGACACTACACGCTCTTGTCGGTTATATTTAGTGTCGCAACTCTTCAAAATAAAGCCAGATTTTGCGCGATTATTGTTAATTCGCAGCTAAATTATAAAAATGAAAATTTTTCGTGAAATTCTTTCGCCGCTGATTGCCGTTATTGCCGCGTTTGTGGTCGGCGGCATAATCGTTTTACTGATTGGCGACAATCCGCTGCAAACATACGGACTTCTTGTCGGCAATTCGTTCGGTTCGCTCAAAGACATCGGCTATATGCTTTTTTACGCGACGCCTCTGATTTTTACGGGCTTGGCGGTCGCCGTCGCGTTTAGATGCGGTCTGCTCAACATCGGCGCGGAAGGTCAGCTCTACGTCGCCGCTTTTGCGACCGCGTGGGTCGGCATCAAATTCGGCGGAACAATCGTCAATGTTTTCGGCGAAAACGTAAATTATTCGTGGATGAGCCTTCCGTCATACATACTCATTCCGTTTTGTATCCTGACGGCGATGGTCGCGGGCGGAATCTGGGGCGCGATTCCGGGAATTTTGAAAGCGAAATTCGGCTCGCACGAAGTTATCAACACGATTATGCTGAACTTCATCGCCATCGCTTTGGTCAGCTATTTTACGCAGTATTACTACAAGCAGGCGGGCGACCCGATTATGCAGACCGTGCCAATCGGCGAAGCCGCTCACATTCCGCGCATCAGCCAGCTAATTCCCGGGATGCCCGATTTCGTTCCCTTAAGCGTCGCTTTTTTGATTGCGATTTTGATGTGCGTTTTGGTTTATATTTTCCTCTGGAAAACAAAATGGGGCTATGAGCTGCGCGCCGTCGGCGAAAATCCGAGCGCGGCGGAATATGGCGGAATCTCGCCGCAAAAACAGATTATTATTGCCATGACGATTTCGGGCGCGCTCGCCGGAATGGTTGCCATCGGCGAAGTGATGGGCGACCGCTATCGTTATTATCACGATTTTTCGGGCGAAGTCGGATTTTTGGGAATCGCCGTCGCGCTTTTGGGGAGAAATCACCCGTTCGGCGTTTTTCTCGCGGCGATATTTTTTGCGATTCTGCGGCGCGGCGGAATTTTCGTCGATGCGTTTACCGAGCACGTTTCCAAAGATTTAGTCGAAGTTCTGCAAGCGGTCGTGATTTTGTTTGTAGCTTCCTTACAGAGGTTTTCGAAAAAGTAGATAGCAGCAAGTAGCAAGTAGAAAAATCTACTGACTACCGACTACTGACTACCGACTACTATTTTATGATCGAAATATTTTCTATCGCATTGATTTTTTCGACGATTCGTTTTTCCACGCCGCTGATTTTCGCGGCTCTCGGCGGAATGTTTTCCGAGCGTTCCGGCGTTATCAATATCGCGCTCGAAGGCTTGATGCTCGCCGGCGCGTTTACGGCGGCGGTCGTAACTTACGAGACGGGAAATCCGTTTCTCGGTTTCGCCTGCGGAATGATTGCCGGCGCGATTCTGGCTTTCTTTTACGCGATTGCCTGTATCAAATTCGAAGCCGACCAGGTTGTTGCAGGTTTCGGCATCAATATTCTGATGCTCGGACTTCCGGCGCTTTTGTCGAGCGCGCTTTACGATTCGGCAGGCTCGACCGAACAAATTGCCAAAAACAATCTTCTGCCCGACTTTTTCAGCATCAACATCGCTTCTTATCTGGCTTTTCTGCTCGTTCCAATTTGCTGGTATATTTTTTACAAAACGCCTTTCGGGCTGCGTCTTCGCGCGACGGGCGAAAATCCGGCGGCGGCTGACGCGGCGGGCATAAACGTTACTAAATTGCGCTACACGGCGGTGATTTTAAGCGGGATTCTGGCGGCGGCAGGCGGCGCGTATCTTTCAATCGGTCAAAGCTCTCTGTTTACGCGCGGAATGACCGCCGGACGCGGATTTATCGCTCTGGCGGCGCTGATTCTGGCAAAATGGCGACCCGTTCCGGTGCTTTTAGCGTGTCTTTTCTTCGGATTTACTGAGGCTCTAACGATTCCGCTCGGCAACATCAAAATGGCTTCCGGCGAAAACATTCCCGTTCAGTTTGTTCAGATTATTCCGTATGTTTTAACGATAATCGTTCTCGCGGGCTTCATCGGCTTATCGCGCGCGCCGAAGGCTCTCGGAATTCCGTATAGTAAGGAAAAATAAAAGGAAGCAAGTTTATCTGCTTGCTTCCAGTTTCAAATTCAATAATTGATTAAGCGAAATTCCTTGCCGCATCGCTTCAATCGCAAGCTGGCGGTGCATATATTCAGGCATTCGCAAAACCAATTTTCCGCTAAAAGAACGCTTGCCGAAAGGTTCTGGAATCGGCTCGTTCGATTCGGTTAAATCCTGAATCACAAAACCGACAACATCTCTGATTTCACGCATCGCCTCTTCCTGCGTTTCGCCGTGCGCGGCTAACGAAGGGAATTCGGCAACGCGAGCGACAAACGCCTCGTCTTCTTCAGACCAGCCGACGCTGTAAAGATATTGCTCGACCTTTGGCAAGCTTTCCGATTTAGTTTTTTTGACTTGTTTTTTAGTCGTTCTGTTCATTTTTCTTATCTTCTTCAAGCTCTTCTAATTTACGCAAAGCGTTAAGAACCTGTCGCACTTGATAAGGTTTAGCCTTTTTATCTTTCCCTTTCTGCAAGTTGATTCGCGGGTCTCCTTGCCAGGGAGTTTTGAAAATATGATGACTTCCGCTTACGCGATAGTTTCCAAAAAATTGTTCGCAAATTTTCAAAAGTTGTGAAAAACGAAATTGTTTCTCAGCATTTAGTTCCACAATTGCTTTTTCAAGCAGATTGATATTAGCCATAATTGTTTCCTAGTTGACTAGTTGTCATTTTTATATGCATACCTAAAGTTATGGCTCCTTAGTTCTAATCCAATCAATATGATACTACATCAAGTATCATATTTCAAATAAAACAAATGTAAATTTACTCAAACTTCGTCTTTGTGGTAAAAAGGAAGTTCTTTATGAGCTACGAAAAAGCAAAGGAAGCGGCGGAGTTTATCCGCTCGAAATACGATAAAGAGATAAAAATTGCGCTTGTTTTAGGCAGCGGGCTTGGCGCGTTTGCGGGAGAATTGGAGAACGCGGTGAAGATTCCGTATGAGGAAATTCCGCATTTTTCGCGTTCGACGGTCGAAGGACACGCCGGACAGCTCGTTCTCGGCGAAATCGAAAATGTTCCGGTTGCGGTTCAGCAAGGGCGTTTTCATTTCTACGAAGGCTACGAGATGAACCAGGTGATTTTTCCGGTTCGCACGTTCGGCGTTCTGGGCGTTGAAAATTTAATTTTGACGAACGCGGCGGGAAGCTTGCGGACGAGTTTTAAGCAAGGCTCTTTGATGTTAATCCGCGACCACATCAATTTTATGGGCGTAAATCCTCTGCGCGGCGCGAACGAAGAGCGCTTCGGCGCGAGATTTCCCGACATGACGAATGTTTATTCGGCTGAGCTTCAGGCGATTGTCAGCGAAGAAGCGAATCAAATGTCGCAGGAAAAAAACATCAAACCGTTTATGAATCGAGGCATTTACTGCGGACTTTCCGGTCCGACGTATGAAACGCCCTCCGAAATTCATATGCTCAGACTTCTCGGCGCGGACGCGGTCGGAATGAGCACCGTTCCCGAAGCGATTGCGGCGCGGCATCAGAAGATGAATGTCATCGGAATTTCGTGCATCACAAATATGGCGGCGGGAATTTCCGACGAGCCGATAAATCACGAAGAAGTGATGGAAACGGGAGCGAAAGTTGCCGAAATTTTTAAGGAATTATTGCGGAGAGTTATTTCGAAACTTAGTCCTTAGTCCTTGGTCATTTGTCCTTCGCGTCGTAAGCTAAACTTTTAGAGGAATTATGGCGAGAACAAATTTTGAAAATTTAAGAGCCTATCAATTATCAGAAGATTTAGCCGACAGGATTTGGAGTATCGCTCTAAATTGGGATAATTTTGCAAAAGATACTGTCGGCAAACAAATGGTTCGTTCTGCTGATTCGATTGGGGCAAATATTGCCGAAGGCGAAGGACGCGGAAGTTTTCAAGACAATCGACGTTTTATTAAAATTGCGAGAGGCTCTTTGCAGGAAACGCAGCATTGGCTTCGACGCGCTTTCAAACGTAATTTATTAACAGAAGAACAAATTACAGAGTTGAAACCGTTAGTTAATAAACTTGCGCCGACACTCAATGCGTATCTAACTTCGGTTGGCAAAGGAAACGCTTCAAAGGACAAAGAACAAAGAACAAAGGACTAATCAGAATGATTATAGGCATTTGCGGCGGAACAGGTTCGGGGAAAACGACGATAGCGCGGAAAATCGTGCAGACGGTCGGCAAGGGCAACGTTGTTCTCGTCGAACAGGATTCGTATTATCGAAACTTGTCGGATATGCCGCTTGACGAGCGCCATCAGGCAAATTTCGACCATCCCGATTCGATTGACAGCGATATGCTCGTCAATCATCTCAAACGCTTAAAAGCCGAACAGTCAATCGAACAGCCGATTTACGATTTCGTAACGCACACGCGCAAAGACGAAACCGAGCATATCGACCCGAAGCCAGTCGTCATTGTCGAGGGAATTTTGATTTTTGCCGAGCCGAGAGTTCTGGATTTGCTCGACTTTAGAATTTATGTCGATACGCCGGACGATGTTCGTCTGATTCGACGACTTCGGCGCGATATAACCGAGCGCGGCAGAAGCTTTGAACAGACTTTGTGGCAATACGAGCACACTATTCGCCCGATGCATTTCGAATTTGTCGAATCGTCGAAGCGCCACGCCGACATCATCATTCCCGAAGGCGGAAACTCGGACATCACGAGCGAATTTTTATGCTCGCTCGTCCGCGAAAAACTTTATAAAGAACAAAAGGAAATACTTCAAACTTGAACGCTGAAAAACTGGAAAAAGATAAAACCGAAGAATTAATCGAAGCAGCCAAAAAGGCTTTTGAAATGGCTTACTGCCCTTATTCTCACTTTTGCGTGGGCGCGGCTGTCCGAACAAAAAGCGGGAAAATCTATATCGGCTGCAACATCGAATCGGCAAGCTACGGTTTGACGGTCTGCGCCGAAAGAGTCGCCGTCTGGAAAGCCGTCTCGGAAGGCGAAAGAGGATTTGAACAGGTCGCGGTCGTCGCCGACACCGAAGAACTGACGCCGCCGTGCGGAGTTTGCCGTCAAATCATCTGGGAATTCTGCGGCGATATTCCGGTTACGTTTTCAAATCTCAAGGGCAAAACGGAAACCGTCCGAATGAGCGAGCTTCTGCCGCGCGCTTTCGATACGAAGTTTTTGAAATAAGAAATAGCCACAGAGAACACAGAGTTCACTGAGAAAAACAGAAGTCCTGTCTCCGTGTTCTCCGTGTCCTCTGCGGCTAAACTTTCTTCGGCTATTTAAAGTTTTTATGAACGATTTTGAGCAGGCAATCTCAAATCTCGATACGAAAATTTTCGAGAAGATAAAAAGCCAGTTGTCCGATAGTGACAAGCAATCTCTCCTTGCGTGTCATCTGGCGACGCGCGAGATTTTGCCGAATTATAATTATCTGGAAATCGGCTCATACCTCGGCGGAAGCATCCAGCCACATCTTTTGGATGAGAAATGCCTGAAAATTTATTCGATTGATAAGCGCCCGCTGCACCAGCCCGACAATCGCGGCGTCGATTATACTTATCTGAATAATTCGACGCAGAGAATGCTCGATTTGCTCGCCGAAGTTGCGCCCGTCGATAAAATCAGGACGATTGACGGCGACACGCGCGAGATTTCTCCCGCACAGATTGAAGAAAAAATTCAGCTATGTTTTATCGACGGCGAGCATACGGACGAAGCGGTTTTGTCGGATTTTAAGTTTTGTCTGGAAGCTCTCGACGATAATGGCGCGATTGTTTTTCACGATGCGCCGATAACTTATAACGGGCTTGCCGACTGCATCGAGCATCTCAAAAAAACAGGCGTAAAATTTCGCGCTTACGGATTGCCGGACATCGTTTTTGCCGTCGAAATCGGCGATTTTCCGGTTCACAAAAGCGAAAAGATTCTCGAACGCCTGACCAATAATCACGCGAGCTATCTATATTCTCTGCAATACAATGACCAGTACCGGCGCTTCGTCAACAAAACTCCTTTCCGGCTTTATCGCAAATTTATGACGAAATGGAAAGGCTTAAATAAATTCGAATAGTCCCGTCAAACAATCTTCTAACTTTCGACAAACTTTCAATAAAAAGCTGCGTATAAGAATTGACTTAATTACGATTCCGGTCAAAATAGCAAAAAATTTAACCGTAAATCGACAATAAGTTGTCACAAAACATCGGCGGACGGTGTTTTATAAGTGAAAAAACTCTAAAAAAGTTCATTGCACGATTGATTCATAATTACATTTTTTATATTTTCAGCAATTATCTACGCGATTATTTTGTTTTGATACGGATGTTTTAATCAGGCAAGACGGCTTTTTTCAGAGAATCCAAAATACAACTTAAATTCAAGCAATTTATATGGAGCCTTTATGAAAAACGTCCTGATACTTTTCTCTATTTTTCTTTTATCGACGCTGAATCTTTCGGCGCAGACTCCCGCCGTAGCGGATAATTTGGCGAAACCGCAGACCTCGCCCGCCACGCTTACCACGTCAACAAAACAAAGCACGGAAGAACCTTCATCGCGCTACGTGCGCAAAGACGCGCCCGCGCAAATTCCGCGTTTTGAAGTTCCGCCGGTCATCGACGGTCAAATGAACGACGCGGTCTGGCAAAACGCCGCCGTTTTCGGCGATTTTCTGCAAACCAATCCGGGCGACAACATCGCGCCGAACAATCCGACCGAAGTTTTTATGGGCTATGACTCAAAAAACTTCTATATCGCTTTTCACGCCAAAGAAGAAAAAGGAAAGGTTCGCGCCACAATCTCCAAACGCGATAATATTTTCAACGACGATTATATCGGCATGTATATCGACACCTTCAACGACCAGCGGCAGGCTTACACGTTTTTCTGGAATCCGCTCGGCATACAGGCTGACGGAACTTTTACCGAAGGACGCGGCGAGGATTACAGCGTTGACATCGTCATGGAATCGAAAGGAACGCTAACCGAAGACGGATACATCATCGAAGTGGCGATTCCGTTTAAGTCTCTGCGTTACGAGGTCGGAAAAACAAAGCAGTGGGGAATTCATATTTTCCGCCGCGTCAAGCACGCCAACAACGAGCTCGATTCGTGGATGCGGAACAATCGAAGCAGCAACAGTTCTCTGGCGCAAGCCGGACACATCACCGGAATGGAAGGCGTCGAAACGACGCGCCAGCTTGAAATCAATCCGAGCTTTACTTTGAGCGAATCCGGCAGGCGCACGCGTTTTACTTTTGACAATAATCCGGCAGGTCGATATGTAAATGACGGCATCAAAGGCGAGTTCGGAATGACGGCGAAGTTCAGCCTGACGCCGACGACTACAATCGATTTGGCATACAATCCCGATTTCGCGCAGGTCGAAGCCGACGCGCCCGTTTCGACCGCCAACCAGCGTTTCCCAATTTTCTTTCAGGAAAAACGACCGTTCTTCCTGGAGAGAATCGACATTTTTCAAAGCGGCATGAACATCGTCAACACGCGCGCCATCGTTGACCCGGACATCGCGGCGAAACTGACGGGCAGACGCGGGAAAAATACTTTCGGCTTGCTTTACGCGTCCGACAACGCGCCCGGAAATTATTCGAAAGACGAGCGCGAAAGATTCCGCGTTTGCGAAGCGCAAAACCTTTCAACTTTCGCTTCGGGCTGCGGCATCGGTTCTTTTCTTGATAAAAACGCGGACATCGCCGTTTTCAGATTCAAGCGCGACATTGGCAGACAGCACAATCTCGGATTTTTCGCCACGACGTATAATTTTCCCGAGCGCCACAATCACACCGCCGGTTTTGACGGCAGATTTCGCCTGACCGATAAAATCGCCGCCGAATTTCAAGTCGTCGGAACAAACTCGCGCAGCTTTTTCTACGACCCGAATCAGGATAAAAACATTTATCGTACGGGCAACGGCTTCGGTTATCGCGCGTGGCTCGAACGCTCGGACAGAAATTTGTATATGAACTTTCTGGTTCAGGGCAGAACCATCGATTACCGCGCCGATGTCGGTTTTACAAATCGCACCGATACGAATTATCTAGGCTCGTACATCCAGTATCAAACCGACCGCGACGCGAAAAAAAGCATCATCTTCAAACGCATTTTTAACGAGTCGAACATCAGTTACGACTGGAAAGGACGGATGCAGTACGTTCGCTCGAACACGCAGGGAATGCTCGCGCTTCAGCGACAAACTTTCGTCGGTTTGGGAATGGAATACGGCTACGAGCGCGTGTTTGAACACGAGTTCGGCGCAATCCGCAAGGCAAATCAGGAAGGCGCGTTTTTCGGAAACGATTCGGAACGCTCGGCGCATCGCAAGGAAATTTACGGTTTTCTTGAGACTACTCCGGTGAAACAGCTCTATTTCTACACGGTTTTAAGCTGGAGCTTCGGCAATATGGATTACGATTTCGGCGCGGGACCGAAATTCCCGCGTGTCAGCGCGCCTTACTTAGCCTGGAAACAGAGCTGTCTGGTGAATCCGAATTGCGGACCTTCGCCCGGTCTCGACCCGGGCGCGGGCGACCAGCTTTTCATCGAATCTACGATTCGCTACCAGCCGACCTCCGCTTTGCAGATGCAGGTAAACTGGACGCGCACGCGGCTGACGCGCAACGACACCGAAAGAGTCGCTTTTGACGACAATATCGTCAGTGTTCGCTCGACTTATCAATTTACGCGCAGCGTTTTTGCAAGAATGCGGCTCGATTATTCGAATATTTCGACGCGTTTCCGCCCGCAGCTTATTTTCGGCTGGACGCCGAGTCCCGGAACGGCGTTTTACGCGGGCTATAACGACGATATGAACTATAACGGCTTTAACCCGTATACGCGGTCATACGTTCCGGGCTTTAACGGAAACGGGCGCACCTTTTTTATCAAGGCATCGTATCTTTTCCGCAAGAGTTTTTAACGATTTAACCGGAAAATCGAGCAATAACACGAAGGGACGCGAAATAGATAATCTATTTCGCGTCCCTTCACTTTTTACTTTACCGCCGCTCACTTGTATCGATAGAAAGAACTTCAGGATGAGCGATTAAAACAACAGGATTGATAATAAAAACTTTAGGATTGATAAACGAAACATCAGGATTGATTAAAAAAAACTCAGGATTAACCCTCGAAACTTCAGGATTAATAATTTGAATAACAGGATTGACCATCGGAAACGCAGGATTAACTCGCAGAACATCAGGATTGATTCGCAGAATATTAGGATTAACTCTCAAAACTTCAGGATGAATAAACAAAACATCGAAAATTAAAATTATCTTATATCACGCTCGCAGATTTTCGCGGTTTTTGTCAGTTATGCTACAATCGGATATGGAAAAGTTCAAAATTTTATTTATCTTAATCAGCTTATTTCTTTTTATCTTTCCGCTTTCCGCATTTAATCAGACAAAAAACAAACCGCTTCCGCAAAAAATCGTTCCGCCGTGGACTTGCGATTTATTAATCGTCGGCGGCACGGTCGTAACGATGAACGCAAACCGGAACGTTATCGAAGACGGCGCGGTTGCCGTTACCGGCGGCAAAATCGTTCTGGTCGGAACGCGCGCCGTCGTAACAAAAAATCTTAAAGCGAAACAGACAATCGATGCGAAAGGCAAAATCATCATTCCGGGTTTGATAAACACGCACACGCACGTTCCGATGTCGCTTTTTCGGGGCATCGCCGACGACCTCGATTTGCAGGAATGGCTGACGAAATACATTTTTCCGGCTGAAGCGAAGAATGTAACGGAAGATTTCGTACGCGCCGGAACGCAGCTAGGAATCGCCGAAATGATTCGCGGCGGCACGACGACTTACTGCGATATGTATTATTTTGAAGACGCCGTTGCCGACGAGACTTTCAAAGCCGGAATGCGCGGCGTTCTGGGCGAGACGATTATAGATTTTCCCGTCGCCGACAACAAGACGCACGAAGAAGCGATGGCTTACACGGAAAAATTTATCAATAAATGGAAAAATAATCCTTTAATCGTTCCCGCGCTCGCGCCGCACGCGCCTTACACGGTTTCGACCGAGCATCTGCAAAACGTCCGAAAGCTTTCCGATAAAACGAGCGCGCCGATTGTCATTCACGTTTCCGAAACTCAAAAAGAAGTAAATGACAGTCTTGCCGACAAGAACAAAAAGCTTCGTCCGATGGAATATCTTGCCAAAATCAATTTTCTGAACAATCGCGTGATTGCCGCGCACACGGTTCACATCAACGAGCGGGAAATCGATTTGCTCAACAAATTCGGCGTCGGCTCGGCGCATTGCCCGCAGTCGAATATGAAGCTGGCGTCGGGCGTCGCGCCGATTCCGATGATGCTTTCGAAAGATGTCGCGGTCGGACTCGGAACGGACGGCGCGGCTTCGAACAACGATTTGAGCATGTGGGAAGAAATGGATTCGGCGGCAAAGCTGCACAAAGTTTTTTCCGGCGACCCGAAAGTCGTCAACGCCGAGCAGGCGTTTGAAATGGCGACGATTCGCGGCGCAAGAGCTTTGCATTTAGAAAACTTAATCGGCTCGATTGAGTTCGGAAAACGCGCCGACATCGTGCTTGTCGATGCGGACGAGCTTAACCAGACGCCTTTTTACAACATTTATTCTTCGCTCGTTTACGCGACCAAAGCCGAAGACGTGCAGACGGTTATAATTAACGGCAAAATCATTATGCGCGACCGGCGTTTGCTCACGCTGAGCGAAAATGTTATAAAGAAAAACGCAAACCTTTACCGTCAAAAAATCATCAAGAGTTTAGCTGGTAATTAAACGAGAGTTTTAGAGAACTTGGCTTTTTAGTTTTTAGAAAGCATAATTAAAAGGTTACAAGCAGGTCGTAAAGAGAGCCTAACGCAAGCATAGAAAAATTATGAATTATGAATGATGAACGATGAATTAAAGAATTTCTTACTTCATCATTCATCATTCATAATTCATCGTTTCTTTCATTCAATCAGGATTTAGGAGGACTGAAGATGCCGCGAAATGTGAGAAGGTTTTTCGCTTCTTTTTTTATAGTTTTAGTTAGTTTGGTGGTCGTAAGCGCCCAGACTTCAGCCGATGTGATGCGCGAGCGCGTGGCGAAAGCCAAAGCGTATATCGCCGTTAAAAATTACAGCGCCGCGATTTATGAATTGGAAAATATTCGTCGGGAAACGGCAGACCCGACCGTTAACGGCGTAATAAATGTTCTTTTGATGAACAGCTATCTTGAGCAGGGCGATTACAAACGCGCGCAGGATTTTCTCACCGAGCTTTCCAAAAGCAAAAAGCCGAACGCGGCGGCAAATTATTTAACCGCTGCCGGACAGGTCGTTAAAGGCGCGAAGAATCAGCTCGAACGCTATCGCGCGTTGGGTTTAAACGTTTCCGACCGCAATCTGCCGGTCGAAGCCGTCGCGGATATTGACAAGATGCGCCAGACGCTTGAAGTCGTCGTTGAACAATCAAAGACAATGGGCAAGGAAAAGGCGCAGACCGCCAACGCGATGGCGTTGCTTGAAGAAGCGACCGCCGCGCGCGGCTCTCTGGCAAAGGACGATTTCGACGCGACGCGCTGGAAAAACGAAGCCGCCGACGCGCGTGAATCGCTGGCAAATTCGAGAAGCGTGGTCGTCAACGCGGTCAACGATACGCCGACGGAAACGACCAATTCAAACAACGTTGCCGCCAACACGAATCCGACGCCGACAAACACACTGCCGTTTCCCGTTCCGACGACTGATAAAACAACTCCTCAGACAAACACTTCAATTCCTGTAAATGAGACGGTTGCAAAGGCGAATGAAACGGTTAAAATCGAGAAACAAACTGTTACGGAAACGCCGAAGGAAGAACCGAAAAAGACCGACGACACTCAGAAAACCAATGCTGAAAAGACGGAAGCAAACACAAGAACGCGTCTTGTTCAGAATAATGAAAACAAATCGGACGCAAATATAAACAGCGCGACGCCTCTGGAAGTCGGCTCGCTGATTGAATACGCGACGCAGAAAGTCAATCCGGTTTACCCGCAGCAGGCAAAAACCATCCGGCAGACCGGCGTGGTCAAGGTCGAGCTGATGATTGACGAGAAAGGACAGGTTTCCTCCGTGCAGAAGCTAAGCGGTCCTTCGCTGCTCAAAGGCGCGGCGGAAGACGCGGCGAAAAAATGGAAGTTCAAACCCTTCCTGCGCGACGGTCAACCCGTCAAAGCGACCGGATTTGTCAGCTTTAATTTCAATTTGTAGAGTGTTGAAAAGCAATAATCAGACAAAGTATCGGACAGCGGCTTCAGTGAAAAGCGGCTGTCCTTTATTTTTGTCGTTTCACAACCGGTTGCAAATTTTGCGCAACTAAATCTATAAGCCTGAAGCGATGATGCAAACGAGTAAATGCATCGTGCAAAACAATAAGCCGGTCGTGCAAATTTATTTGGCGCGGGCGTGATTGAAAAATTTATGCTTCTTCGTATTCTATTCATAGTTTTTTTACTGACAATGACTGTTTATACACAAGTTCCGCCGGTTGAACCGGGCGTTTCGCAGAAGCTCGCGCAATGGCGGGCGGTGAATTATTCGGACGTGCGTTATAAATTGAACATCACGCTCGAAAAAGGCGCGTCGCTGATGAAGGGCGAGATTGAAATCCGCGTGAATATCAGCGAGGAAGGCGCGAAAAGCGATTTGATTCTGGATTGGCGGACGACGCAGTTTGAGAATGATAAGGACAAACCTTTCGCGGATGTCGCGCAAGTCAATGACTCGTTGATAAAAAAATTGCCGGACAGCGGCGACTTCGCATATGCGATTGATAAAGAACATATCTTCATCGCAAAGAGGCTTTTGAAAGCGGGCGAAAATTATATCAAGATTAAATTTGCCTCGCCGGTAAAAACGTCGGGCGCGGCGATTACGCGCTACGTCGATAAAGAAGACGGCGCGGAATACGTTTATTCTTTGTTCGTCCCGTCGGACGCAAGCACGGCGTTTCCCGTGTTTGACCAGCCGGATTTGAAGGCGAAATTTACTCTGACACTGGTAATGCCGGAAAAATGGAAAGCGATTTCTAATACGAATCCGGCAGGAAATCCGCGCATTACTCAATTCGGCGGACGAAACATCAGAACTCTTAATCTTGTTAATTTTGAAGAAACCAAGCCAATCAGCACATACGTTTTCGCGTTTGCGGCGGGCGATTTTGCAGAGTTTGCAGATGAAACAGCCAGAAAAGAAAGTCTTGATTATGACCCAGTAATTGAGCCAAACAGCAAAGAACCGCCCAAACAATTTCTTGTCCCCAAAATCTACGTCCGCAAATCGCAGGCGGAAAAATTTAAACAACATTCTGCCGAAGTCTTTCGCCTCAACCGCGAAGGCGTGAAATATCTGGAAAGCTATTTCGATTTCAAATTCCCGTTTCCGAAATACGATTTGGTGTTGATTCCCGAATTTCCGTTCGGCGGAATGGAGCACGCGGGCGCGACATTTTTGCGCGAATCGAGCGTGATTTTCCCGTCCGAGCCGACGGCGAACGACAAAATCTCGCGCGCCAACGTCATTTTTCACGAAGCCGCGCATCAGTGGTTCGGCGACACGGTAACGATGAAATGGTTTGACGATTTGTGGCTCAAGGAAGGCTTCGCGGAGTTTATGGCGTATAAAACTCTGGAAAGCTGTATGCCCGAATACGACGCGTGGAAAACCTTCTACGAGCGCAACAAACCGCTCGCGTACGCAACCGATTCGACGCGCGGGACGACGCCGATTTATCAGGAAATCCCGAATCTTTCGGCGGCAAAATCGGCTTACGGCAACATCGTCTATCGCAAAGCGCCTTCGTTTCTCAGGCAGGCGGAGTTTTATCTTGGCGAAGACAAATTTCAAACGGCTGTCCGCGCGTTTTTGAAGAAATATCAATACAAAAACGCGGAATGGACGGATTTGGTCGATGAGTTTGAAACGGCAAGTAAATATAACTTGAAAAGCTGGTCGCAGACTTGGGTTAAAAAGCGCGGATTGCCAAAAGTAGGTTGGAAAAGGCTTTTTAATGTGGAAAGCGGTTTTCTAATAGAAGCGAAACAGGAAGATTCATTAGGCGAAAACAGCAGATGGGAAATGCTCGTTAAATTTTTAGTTATTAAT
This sequence comes from Pyrinomonadaceae bacterium, assembly GCA_049799955.1. Classification (GTDB taxonomy): domain Bacteria; phylum Acidobacteriota; class Blastocatellia; order Pyrinomonadales; family Pyrinomonadaceae; genus JBGTFE01. The sequence goes on along the minus strand of JBARIW010000077.1, from coordinate 4,276 downwards.
AAAGATGGAACACGAGAAACTTTTCACGTTCTTATTCCTGATTTTGATTCGATTAATGTTAAGCACGAAACTAAAATTATTAAAACTTCACCGCAATTCATTCTCCCAAACTATCAGGATTACGGCTACGGCATCTTTCTGATTGACGAGAAAAGCCGCGATTACGTTTTGAAGAATATCCAAAACGAAAAAAACGCGTTTCTGCGCTCGATGATGTGGGGCGCGCTCTGGGATTCGGTGCGGGAAGGCGAATTAAACCCGAAAGATTACGTCGAGCTGGCGATTAAGAACATCAATGTCGAAACGGACGAGCTGACGATTCAAACGATTCTCTCACGCGTTTCGACGGCGATGAATTATTATTTGAGCGACGCGCAGAAAGCCGAACTCGCGCCGCCGCTGGAAAATCTTTTAATCGACAAAATGCAGAACGCGCCGATTTTGGGACAGAGAATTACTTTTTACCGCGCGTTTTTGAATATTGCTTCAACCGATAAGGCGCGAAATACGCTGAAACAAATTTTGAGCGGCGAATTTGTTATTAAAAGATTCAACTGCTCCGACGAAAACTGCGGTCGCCGCCCGCAGCAGAATATTACGGGAAACGCGCAGGTTAAAGAAAATCAGGATTCGCCCGTGATGTCTAATAATCAGGGCGCGAGCCTCTATCTTCTGAAAACCAAAGATAAATTCGACATCGTAACGAAGCTTGCAATTCTCGGCGACGCGGACGCGCCGCGCCTTCTCGCCGATTTGCAGAAAACCGAAACCGGCGACGATGCGAAACGCTACGCATACGCTGTCGGCGCGGCGTTTCCGGGCAAAGAAGCAAAGGAAAAATATTTCAACGATTTCCTCAATAACAAGGAAATCTCCGAAAGCTGGATTGAATCGGCGCTCGTGCCGTTTAACCCGGCGCGTCATTCAGAACTGACTTTGCCGTATCTTGAAAAAGCCTTAGTCGAATTGCCTAACTTAAAACGCAACCGAAAAATCTTCTTCGTCAACGGCTGGCTCGCCGCCTTTATCGGCGGTCAGAAAGACGAAAAGGCTCTGGCGATAATCAACAAATTTCTTGCCGACAATCCGAATCTGGATAAAGATTTAAGATTAAAAATTCTCGAAAACGTCGATGTTATCGAACGAAGCGTGAAGATTCGAAAACAAGTGAGAAATGAGAAGTGAGAAATGAGATGTAAGATTTATTCTCACATCTCATTTCTCACTTCTCACCTAACTAAAATCTTCTCGAAAGATTAAATCCGATTATCAATCTCTGCGGCTTGAGAACCAGATTGCTCGAATTGTAACGACTGGTCGTCGTCGTCTGCGTGTTTGAAAATGTCAGCGCGAACGAGTGTTTGCCGATGTTTTTCTGGATTCCGAAACCGATTGAAGCCTCCGATTCGTTTTCAAAGCGCAGGACGCTGAAGTTCGGGGCTAAAATCGGATTGATGCGACCGAGCTTGAAGCCGATGCGCGGCGTGTAGTCGAATAAAGCAACGAGGTCGGGCATAATCATCACGCTCGCGCCGAAGCCGAATGAAGCGGTGTAATTCGGCAAATCGAAAGCGGCGGCGGCGGCGGTTGCGGGCGGGAAAAAATTGTTCGGGCGCGGGTCAAAACGTCCCGAACCGTTTGTATTGAAAGAAACGGCTGGCGAAAAGAACAGGTAAACGCGCTTGCCGAGCCTTGCCGAAACCATTGTTTGCAGGTTGTATGTGTATTCCTCTGTAAAATTGCCGTTGCCTTCGACGCTTGCATAAGTCGTTAAACCAACGGGCGTGTCTTTATCCATCGCGACCCAGTTATAGCCGAAACCGACCTCGATTGTCCGGCACAAACCCTGCACGCACAGCGGCGAGCGATGCGCCGTAACATATAATTTATCGGTAATTCCATAGGTTACGCCGAACGAGGAAACCGAATAACTATCGAAGCCGAACAAATTTCTGGCGCTTTCATCTATCGGGTGAATCGGCTGCGAGAAACGGTGCGCGAACCAGAGATTCCATGTTCCTTTCGGCACTTTTTTCGGCGTCGGAACGTTTACCAGACGATAATCAAAAGGCTCTTCGCCCTCGTCAAAATCGTATTTGCTTTCTTCCTTTTCGTCCGTCTGCTGCGCAACTTTTGCCGTTTCCTTCGGCTGCGTGGTTTCGACCGCTTTTTCCTGCGAAGATGCGGCGACAAATGGTTCGACGGTTTGTTTAGTCGTATCGACGCGAACTTTTTCACCGTTCGATTCGATTATCAAAATGCCGGGCGCGTCTTTGTCGAAAACCACTTTGATTTTGCTTTGCGCCTGAACGGACTCCTTAGTTTTGTCATCGGATTCTTTCGGCGTCGTGGTTTGACTCCAAACACCAACGCCGCCGCCGATTATTAATATTGCCGCAAAAATTGCCAAAATTTTTTTGGTCATAATTGATTATCTCCGGTTTCCAGAGTGAATTTTCGAACAGGTATTTAGAGTTCAAGCTTTAATCTGTTCTTCGCGAAGACAAGCTAAAGTTCGAACTCTAAACAACTTCTGTAAAACGCGCGTTCAATAATTACGGCACGAAAGCATTCGGAACAGGTTTGTCGCCGCTGATGCCGAAGCCTTGAATCAGCGTTCCAGCCGTCGAGCGCTGAACATACCAAGTCGATTCCGAAGGACGGAAAACCGTCGCGTCAAACTTGCCGTCGCCGTCAAAATCTCCCGGCGCGGGAACGTCGCCCGAAGTTCCGAACGGGAACGAGTAATAGCTGAAATCTTCCGAGCGAAGAATAAACCATTCGCCTGTTTTTGGTCGCCAGATAGCGACATCCGCCTTACCGTCGCCGGTATAATCGCCCTGAATCGGTTTATCGGTTGACGAACCGAATTGGAATGCGACGACGCTTGAGTTCGAGCTTTTCTGAATCCACCATTGCCCGGCTGATGCGCGCCAGATGGCAATATCGGATTTACCGTCGCCGTCGTAATCGGCAACCGCCGGAACATCGCCCGAAGCGCCGAATTGCTGAATCGTAAAGCCATTATCGGAAGACCGACGAATATACCAATTCGTATCCGACGGGCGAAAGACCGCCGAGTCTGATTTACCGTCTCCGTCGAAATCTCCGACCGCAGGCAAATCGCCGGTTGTGCCGAACGGGTATGAGTAATAACTTCCGTCCTCGGAGCGAAGAATAAACCATTCGCCCGTCGAAGGTCGAAAGACGGCAATGTCGGTTTTGTCGTCGCCGGTATAATCTCCGGGAACTAATTTGTCGGTTGAATTACCGAACTGCGCGGCATAATTTCCGCCGTCCGACGATTTCAGATACCACCATTCTCCCGGACCGGGACGAAAGATTGAAATGTCGGTTTTATCGTCGCCGTCAAAATCGAAAACGGGCGGGCGCGAAACAACCGGCGGAGCGGGCTGAACAGTTGTCGTCGTCGTGATAATGCGGTCGCCGCTGGTATTTCCGTCGCTGTTGGCTTGATTGCCCGCCGAATAAAACGTAACCGCTCCGACGTTGGTTGACGGAGCAGTCCAGTTAAAAGTCCAGACCGCGCCGCCGAGCTGTCCGGGGAAAGTGCCGTCGCCGCTGTGTTCCGTATAAAATCGCCCGTTGCCGCCGTCAAAAGTTTGAGTGGTGCCCGTTGTGCTGGACAACGTTCCAGCCATCGCCGTTCCGGCTAAAGACGTTATCTCAAAGCCCCAACGTTTGCGCGACGGGTCAGAGCTGATATGTCGCACCACGATTTGATACGTCTGTCCGGGCGTATAATTCGGCGGCGCGGTGATTGTAAACTGACCCGAACCTTCGTCTGAAAAATGACAGGCTACGCAAGTTGTCTCGCCCGGCGCGCCCGTAACTCCTCCGGGCGGTCCAGAGCTGTACGCGCCGGTCGTGTGGACGAAATGCCTGTTACTCATCAAACATAAAAACGCCAGCCCTGTAAACAGCAGCAAACACAATATCTTAATTTTTTTAATCATAATTTCTCCGGGGTTCGCCGAGGAACTTTTTTCCTCTCGATTTAAATAATAATACTTATTTAAATCTGCCGCGAACATAAGACCAGACAGCCTGAATCTCTTCCGCGCTGAGAGTTGCCTTAAAGCCGGGCATTTTTCCTTTTCCGTTTGTAATCAGGCGAACGTCTCTGGCTTCGTTCGGCTTCCATTTCGCGCCGGTAAAATTGGTCGCGCCGGTTTGTTTGCCTTTCGGCGTCTGCGCTTTGCCGTCTGTGCCGTGACACCTGACGCAGGACGACGCATAAATAGCGGCTCCGTCC